>NZ_MRCA01000007.1:93549-243149 GCF_001904645.1 Fischerella major NIES-592
CACAGATAAACACCGATTTGATGACTGGGTTGTCTTTTTATCTGTGTGTATCGGTGTGTATCGGTGGTCGAGTTTTCAACAAGATTATGGGGCAATCAGGGGGTAATGATTATCGAACACAGATGAACACAGATAAACACCGATTTGATGACTGGGTTGTCTTTTTATCTGTGTGTATCGGTATCGATGTGTAAACCTCTTTTTCAATTAACGATCAATCACCAACCACCAACAACTAACAAATATTAAGGTACTTCCATCGAAATCAAACCATTCTCCGGCAAATAATTGCAAAAACGCCCTTCATCTGCAAACGCTAGAATTAAGCGCAGGGTATAGTCTGGTGGCACTTGTAAATCAGCCCACGGAATCGCAATCTCTAAACAACGGTCTAAAGCAACTTGCGCCCGACTAGTACGAGGATGCCATTGATAATGTTCCCCTGCTTCCCGAAATTGAACCGATTGCGTCAGTAAATTGATTTCTAAATGATGATGGAATAGGTAATTCACTGGTGCAATATCTGGCACTTCCGCTAAGGGAATAGGGCTATTGTGCATCGTCTTGTCAGGATAAAACCACAGCAAATTTAACTCTGGTGGTAAATCCTGTCCTGGCTGACTACCTGCTTTGAAGTCTAGCCTCAGATACAAATTCAAGTGATCTACCCCATACCACAGACGTTGGATGACGCTACTGTTGTGCATTGTTCCCCGTGCGCCACCTATTTCGATACGTCCAGCTTTATCCCAGTCTTGTTCATCTCCTTTACCGTCTATATTGGGATGAATAAAGCTTTCTGGACGATGATCTGTGCGTGCAGCATGAACTTCTACAGGCTGACGTAAGTAGGGAGGTATGGGTTCATTTAAAGCTTTGTAAATACCACACAGATGTTCGCGAAATAATTGATCGAAAATCGCGTCTTGGTTGGAAGAATGCCCTTCACCAAACCACCAAAACCAGTCAGAACCTTCTGCTGCGTACAATGCTTCCCAAACTGCTGGGTTGTTTTCTTCGGTTGCTTCTGGATGATTTGCTAAGGTGGCACGTGCCTGTGTCAAGTAATCCCAAGCACGATTTTTGGCAGGATCACCAATCCAAGTGGTAAAACTACCATCTACCCAGGAACCACTGTGTAGTTGTTTTCCAGGAATAGTTGCTGTTGGTGGGTACTGTTCGAGGAATTCTGAGACGGTGACGAGTTTGAGATGTGGTTCTCGTTCTAGGGTTGCATACAAGGCTTCTAAAAAGGGTTTGCCATCTTGAGCATAAAATTCCCAACAATTTTCGCCGTCTAAGGCGATGGTGACTAACCAGGGTTGTTCGCTTTGGTGTTCTCTTTGCATTTTTGCGATCGCTTGCAGGTGTCCTACCAAGTCCGCGGCTGCTTGTTTCGCTGGCATGGAACCATAGGTAAAGCCAATTAAATCTGATAATCTATGGTCACGGAAGACGATCGCTAAATCACCCGCAGGGGTTTCTAAACGGTATGGTCGATACAATAACTCTGGTTGTTGCACATTTCCCGCCCCGTCCCGGTGGAAAAAGTGCCGCAATGTCCATCCCAGGACAGATTCATCTGAGCAAATCCACTTAAATCCTTGTTTGATAATATACGGTAATATTTCTGGGCTAACTGACTGTTCCGAGGGCCATAAACCACGGGGTTCTTGTCCAAATCTATCTATGTATAAATTCCAAGCTTTTTGTAAATGTCGGGGAATATCTTCTGGCCACTGAAATCGATACTGAGGCAAGGTCATATTTGGTACAGCTACTCTGCCAGAGTCAGTATCAGCAAGTAAGGGCAAAATCGGGTGAGTGTAGGGCGAAGTGAGTACCTCAATTTGCCCTGTTTGTTGCATTTTCCGGTGTTGCGGGATAATGCGGCTAATGATGTCTCGTTGTTTAGAATAAATACGCTGGCGATCGCTTAAAGTAAAATTTCGACCTTGTTTTAACCACGCAGCAATTTCTGGGTCATCCCAAAACAAGGGATCAATCCAAGCCAAGTTGTGCCAAGCCAATAAATCGCTATAATCTTGTGCTTGCCAATTTTCCAAACACCAAGGTTGTCCTCTCTCTTGCTTTTGGCTGTATAACTCACTGTAGCGGGGATGAGGATCAATCATCGTATGATGATTGGCATCAAAAAAGTGTTGGATAATAAATTCTCGCTGTTGCTGAGTGAGTTGTTCTGTAGGTGTGAGACTAACTTCTAAGTAAGGATCAAAAGCTGTACCAGCTATATAATCTTCTAACTGTAAGATCAGCGATGGTACTAAATTCACGGTTTGGTGTAACTTAGGATACCTCTCTAAAAGCAGTACTAAATCCAAATAGTCCTTAGTACCGTGCAGACGGACCCAAGGCAAGCGATAATGCTGGGACAAAGAAAGCGAAACGCCGCTGCGGGATTTATACAGCGGCTGATGTTGATGCCAGATAAAAGCGATGTAGAGCAGATGAGACATAGGCTTATTTGGGCATGGGACATGAGGATGGGCATTGGGTGTTGGGCATTGGGCATTGGATATTGGGCATCGGGCGTAGTAATATCCCAATTACCAATTACCCATTACCAATTACCCATTACCCATTCCTAAATTACTTGCTCAACTTCTGCAATTTCAGGAATCATTTCCTTGAGACGACGTTCAATACCCATTCTCAAGGTCATTGTGGAACTTGGGCAAGAACCGCAAGCGCCTTGTAACCGCAGTTTAACAATGGGGCCATCGAGTTCTACAAGTTCCACGTTACCACCATCAGACATCAGATAAGGGCGCATCTCATCCAAAACAGTTTCTACGTTGTCAGCTGTCAATTCCATTTTTCAGACCTCATTTTGAGCAGAAATATTTATTTCTATATTTGTTAACTACATCCTAGTACAAGAAGGGTGGGGATTAGGGAAGTGTGGGGTGTAGACGCGCTCTGCGCGGCTTCCCGTAGGGTAGGGGCAATGGGGAGAGTATCAGGAGTATGAGGGGTAGAGGAATTACCACTAACTACTAACCACTAACAAACAACAATCAACCACTAATTCAGAACAATATTTGAGTAATTAAAATCAGTATTAGTAGTATTTTTGTCATCTATATACTCTTGCACAACTTGCTTGGTCATGATATAGTAGCTTCCTATTTTCTCATAGGTATCTTCAAACTTCAAAATGCTGGTGACTTTGTTGGTTTGGGTGTTGCGGAAAGTAGCCTGATAGGAAATGGGAATATAGCCTTCACCTGTATCCAAACTTTTATAAGTATCAATTACAAAAGCCATACGACCCATTGTTCGATTTACCTGACAAACTTGCTTGTCCCGGATTTTGTAATTAGAATCTATTGAGTTACCCTTGACCAAAATTTCCACTGCATCGGTGTTGTCTCTTTCACCGAGAACGAATTCGTGATTGCCGTGTGACTCCTCAAAAGAAATACGTTGGCGGTGAGTGACCATATCCTGTAATTGAGTGTAAATACCTTCTGCAACTTGCTGATCACTGACTCTTGTAACTTCTATACTCATGTCGTGGTTAATGCGAACTTGACCTGTGTAAACCTCCGCACCCTGCACCACTTGTACATCTGCACTGTAACCAGGAAAGTTTTTGTCCCAAGTGTAACGGCTTTCGTAAGCAGTTTGGAATAACTTGCGGGCTGTGTCTGGAGTTGTCATACCACCACATTGACTTCACTTTTCTTAGTTTAATCCGCTTTGTAGTGTCCAGAGTCAATTGTCAATTGTTTTAACTGGTAACAATTGACGATGGACAATTAACATATTGACAAATGACTATTCTTGTGCATTGACCTCACTTGGTGAAACCATGACTGGTTGCTGATACAGTGGTACATTGAAAGTTACTGTAGAGCCAAGCCCTTCACCCAAGCTATAAAAATGTACTTCTCCACCCATAGCTTCTACAAGTTTTTGAGAGATGACTAGTCCTAAACCTGTACCACCATATTGACGAGTGCGGGAACCATCCACTTGTGAAAATAGTTGAAACAGTTTGTCTTGTTGATCTAGAGAAACGCCAATACCAGTATCTGCCACACGTACTTTTACCATACCGGGGAATTCTCGGTCTTGAAATATTATTGTTTTGCGAACTACATCGGCGTTGACAGTCACACCACCTTCGTGGGTAAATTTAATGGCGTTGCCGACTAAATTCAGCATTACTTGCTTGAGGCGTTGGTAGTCACCGTAGACAAGAATATCATCCGATGTATCTGGCAAATGCATCTGGAAGCTCAGGTTTTTTTGTTCGGCTTGCAAGCGCATAAAGTTGCCTACATCGCTGAAGAGTTCTGCAATACTGACTGGCACTAGTTCCAGTTCCATTTTGTCTGCTTCGATTTTGGCAAAGTCTAAAATATCACTGATGACATCCAGCAGATGGAGTGATGATTTATGAGCCTCCAATATAAACTGCTTTTGTTCCTCTGGATCATCAGCCATTCCGTCCAAAATTAATTTTAAAAAGCCGATCATCCCGTTCAGCGGCGTTCTAATTTCGTGGGACACGTTAGCGAGAAACTCACTTTTGAGGCGGGATGCTTCTTCTGCTTGTTGGCGTGCGGCTTCTAGTTCTCTATACAAAGTCGCATGAGCGATCGCAGTCCCTAATTGATCTGCCACTTCTTTTGCTAGTTCAAGTTCTGTGGCTGTTACACCATAACATTTATCGCACAGAGTCACAGCAATCAATCCGTTGGGCTGATCTTGATAGCAGGTTGCTACTACCAACATTGTTTCTTGCCCAAATAGCGGATGTTTGGGGTTTTCTTCTAAAATTGGTTCTAGGGTAGTCAAAGCTCTAGCAAATGCTGGCTCAGCAGCAATATCCACTTCTAAACCCAACACAGAACTTAATGCTGGTTGACGATACTCTGCTATTACCTTGAGTTTGTTATTTGACGGTTGGTATGGACAAATAATTGAACGCTTTAGTTGTAGCAGTTCTCCTAAACTATCAACCGTTTGTTGCCAAATTATATCTAAGTCTAGAGTGCGGCGGATATTTCTGGTAATTTGCGTTACCAATTGTTGATTTTGCTGCGAACGTAAGGCTAATTCCAATTCTGTGGTGCTTTGTGCGATCGCTTGCATTTCTGTTTTGTTGACTGTAGCTTGTAGTAGCCGTCCAATCACCAAAACAGCGATCGCAGGATTACCCAACGTCGGCAAAATTGGGCTAATAATTAACTCCAACTCTATCAACTGCTCTTGATAGCGAAACCAGTATTGACACTTTTCTGGCACTAAAGTTGTAAGTATCCGGTGCAACCTTTCTAGGTAAGCAACCTTATCTACTGGGGCAAAAACCGCATCGACATTGGCATCAACAACTTGCTGAGGATCAATACCGAACCTTTGGCAGTGTTGCCAATGAAAGGAAAGATATCGCCCTATCCCATCTTGCGTATACACCAACTCGGCTCCGAAATTGGCTGATGAGCCATTAGCGTTACTGGTAAAAGTTTCCAGATGTTCAGACACAAAATTTGGCTGTTGGGAATTAGCAGCAATACTCATGACTCGAGTTGGATAAGACAAATGGCAACCCAAAAAATATTTTTGGCTGAAGCTGTTTATAGCTTGGCATAAATTTTTACAGCTTTAGCACTTTTGATGAGTAAATTTTTGGCTGACAGCCTTAGAAAATCTACACTTCCTCACTCTCCCTTAACACTTAATTTTTTCTCTCATGTAGTTACTAATCATTCCATTCGCCTCGTGGTGGTACTGGCATACGTCTAGGAGTGCGTGTAAGTTCATCATCTCTGGGAACTTCACCTCGTAACCACTGACGAATTGCCACTTCAATTACTTTACTGGGGTCATTGGTTAAATGGCGAATTTGCTCCACCAACTCAGAGTCTAGACGAATTGCAATTTCTACCTTATCGGCTAGAGATTCTTCCACGTCGGTAATCTTATCTTTCATATTCATAGTTTCTAACTCTCAATTCGTTTATCAAAAGCTTTGTGATGAGCTTGTTTTTGGTTCTAGGCAATTGTCACCTGCAATCAGCTTCATTTGTCTGCATTTTGCAGTTCTAGATGTTTATTGTACGCTCCCAACCGATCAATACCAGATGCCATAGATAGACCTTTATATTTTGTCAATATTAGTGGTTGGTTGTTAGTAGTTAGTGGTAATTCCTCTACCCCTCATACTCCTCACACTCCACCCTTACGGGAAGCCGCTACGCGTCTACACACTCCTCACACTCCCCACACTCCCCATCTCCCCCCACTCCGCCTTTTCTCCTCCAATTACACCGTCTGAGCTAAGAAACCATTAAAATACGTTAAGTATATTTCTGTTTAACCTTGGTTGCTGCTAAAGCAAAAAAGTATTATGACTGACGTTCCCGCAGTTCGTATTCGGAATTTTTGTATTATTGCTCACATTGACCACGGCAAATCTACTCTTGCTGACCGCTTGCTGCAAGTTACTGGCACGGTGGACGATCGCTTAATGAAAGAACAGTTCCTTGACAATATGGATCTGGAACGGGAGCGCGGCATTACCATTAAGCTGCAAGCAGCCCGGATGAACTACACCGCCAAAGATGGTCAGCAATACGTACTGAATCTAATTGATACTCCTGGGCATGTGGATTTTTCGTATGAAGTATCTCGCAGTCTGGCAGCTTGCGAAGGTGCATTGTTGGTAGTAGACGCTTCCCAAGGTGTAGAAGCACAAACTCTCGCCAATGTTTATTTAGCACTAGAACACAACCTGGAAATTATTCCGGTGTTGAATAAAATTGACTTACCGGGAGCAGAGCCAGATAGAGTCATTGGAGAAATTGAAGAAATTATTGGCTTGGATTGCAGTGGTGCGATTCTTGCTTCTGCCAAAGAGGGAATTGGGATTGATGAAATTTTAGAAGCGATTGTAGAACGTATTCCACCACCACGAAATACAGTCAACGAACCTTTAAGAGCATTGATTTTTGATAGCTACTATGACAGCTACCGGGGTGTGATTGTATATTTCCGGGTGATGGATGGGACTTTGAAGAAAGGCGATCGCATTTACCTGATGGCGTCTGGCAAGGAGTACGAAATTGACGAGTTAGGTGTACTTTCTCCCAACCAAAAGCAAGTTACAGACTTACATGCTGGAGAAGTAGGTTACTTGGCAGCAGCCATTAAAGCTGTGGCTGATGCGCGCGTCGGCGACACTATCACCCTGGCTAATGCCAAGGCTGCCGAACCTCTATCTGGTTATAAAGAAGCTAATCCAATGGTGTTCTGTGGCATGTTCCCCATCGATGCAGATCAATTTGAGGACTTGCGGGAAGCATTAGAAAAGCTCAAACTTAATGATGCAGCCCTGCATTATGAACCAGAAACTTCTAGCGCCATGGGTTTTGGTTTCCGTTGTGGTTTCTTGGGATTGTTGCACATGGAAATTGTGCAAGAACGCTTGGAACGAGAATACAACCTAGATTTAATTATTACTGCCCCTTCAGTAGTTTATCGAGTTACCACCAACAAAGGCGAAGTACTCTACATCGATAACCCCAGTCACTTGCCCCCTCCCAACGAACGAGAGAAAATAGAAGAACCCTATGTCCAAGTAGAAATGATTACACCAGAGACTTATGTCGGGACTCTGATGGAATTATCACAAAACCGACGTGGTGTGTTTAAAGATATGAAATATCTCACCCAAGGACGTACCACCCTGACTTACGAATTACCCTTGGCAGAAGTCGTCACTGACTTTTTTGATCAGATGAAATCGCGATCGCGTGGTTATGCCAGTATGGAATATCACCTGATCGGCTACCGCGAGAATCCTTTGGTGAAGCTAGATATCATGATTAACGGCGAACCAGTTGATTCTTTGGCGATGATTGTCCACCGTGATAAAGCCTATGGTGTTGGGCGTTCAATGGCTGAGAAGTTAAAAGAACTCATTCCTCGCCATCAATTCAAAGTGCCAATTCAAGCCGCTATTGGTAGCAAGATAATTGCCAGTGAACACATTCCCGCTTTACGAAAAGACGTACTTGCCAAGTGTTACGGTGGTGACATTAGCCGGAAGAAAAAACTGTTACAGAAGCAAGCCAAGGGTAAAAAGCGGATGAAAGCTGTAGGTACAGTTGATGTTCCCCAAGAAGCTTTTATGGCAGTGTTGCGGTTGGATCAGCAGTAATGCTTGCAAAAAAAAAGGGTGTAGGGGTGTGGGAAGAGCCAATTTTTCAAGTTTGGTTGTGGGATTTTCCCATAATTGACTCTCTTGAAAATAGGGATTGGGGAGCAACTTAACAGCAAACCGATAATGCATCGGTGTGCATCGGTGTACCCTGCGGGAAGCCGCCCTTACGGGCGTCTACATCTGTGTTCGTTTTATTTTTAATCAATTGCCTGCGAGGATCTAACTTGAAAAATCAAAAATACACAATCTAATTTTGAATTAAGTAGAAACGCAAGGTACAAAAAGTATTTTTTGATAAATCGAACACCGTTCATCAGTGGTCGATATTACAAAATATAATTTTTGCCACAACCCTTACCCCATCCCCTAATTTCACTTCAAGTAGACATAATTAAACGTAAAATACCAGCCATAAACTCTGCCAAGAAGAAGATATTATCCTCTTTAATGCAAGCCGATAATATTTAATTTGACTTGATTTTTTCTGAAATACATTGGAAAGAGCCTGTAAATGTAATTACAGACCCAAAATATTGTTTTCAGCTAAAAATCTTCTTCCATGCAATTGCAATTTGAATCAACAGATATATTTGCTGACATCGACCCTCGGCTACAAAGACTACTTGAACGCAAAAGCCAAGGAATAACTATAGCTGCTACTACATCCACTGAAAAAGAAGAGGTTGCAGTTATTGCTAAGGTAAACAACCTCAAGGAATGGCTATCTATGAACGAAGTCTATCCGGGTGCTGACTTGGGTAGTACGCCCAATGGTGAGCGAATTGTCACAGGTAGAATTCCGGTTTCCCGAATTGAGCATATAAAGCAGTCCGACTGCGTGGTCAGCTTGAAACCAGCACAAGCACTAAAACCAGCTATAAATATTAATTCTCCAGCGACTGTTGCTAAACAAGACCTTTGTTCTCAAAATTCTCTAGAAGAACAGGGAAGTGGTGTTGTAGTTGGTATTATTGATGTCGGTTGTGACTTTGCTCACAAAAATTTTCGTCATCCTGATGGTTCTACAAGATTGTTAGCTTTTTGGAACCAGGATGGTCATTCTGATCCTAAAAGTCCCTATGGATATGGTCAAGAGTACAAGCGGGATGAAATCAATCAAGCCCTTAGCGCAAGTGATCCTTATGCTGCTTTGGGATACGAACTAGAAGAAAGGGCCCACGGCACTCATGTCATGGATATTGCCGTTGGTAACGGACAAGGGAGTGGTTTGTCGGGTGTCGCCCCTGGCGCAGATATCGTGTTTGTTCAACTATCTCAAAATGAATATACTCCCCTGATTGAAAATGGTGAACAAGCCGTAGAAAGTTGTTTTGGCGATACGGTGGCGCTGTTGGAAGCAATGAGATATATCTTTGATATTGCTGGCGATCGCCCTTGTGTAATTAACATTAGTTTGGGGCTATATGGTGGCCCTCATGACGGTACAACTTTAGTTGAACAGGGTATTGACGCTTTAGTTTCCGAAAAACCAAACCGAGCTATAGTAATTGCTGCTGGTAATAGCTACGATACAGGTATTCATGCATCTGGAATTGTGTCGCAGAATCAGCATTTTGATCTCCAGTGGCAAATCCTCCACAGAAATCCCAGACAAAAAGAAATAGAAATATGGTACGACGGGGGCGATCGCTTCCAATTAGAAATTATTGCTCCCGATGGTAGTAGTCTAGGTCGGGTAGATTTGGGAGAAAACGGAGAAGTGGTAGACACTGAAGACAACACCATCATATTTTTCACTAACCGCCACTCTGACCCCAATAACGGAGATAACGTTATTTGCGTGTTTATGGAACCTGATTTACCAGGTGGGATTTGGACGCTACGCCTCCACGGTATTCATGTCATCAATGGGAAATTTCATGCTTGGATTGAGCGTGAAGATCACAGCCAAACTTGTTTTGTGCCTCCCCACGATAATACCCATACCCTGAACACCATCGCCTGTGGATATAAAAGCATCGTGGTTGGTTCCTACGATAATACTAAAACCAATAAGCCCCTATCATTCTTTTCTAGTTCCGGCCCCACACGCGATGGACGGCAAAAACCAGATTTGATTGCTCCTGGCCATCACATATGGGCTGCTGCCTCACGGACAGCAACTCAAGTTGTACGTATGTCTGGTACTAGTATGGCTGCTCCTGTTGTGACTGGGGCGATCGCTTTAATATTTGCTGAAGCCCTTGCCCATAACCAGTCACTCACCATTGAGGAGATTCGTGAGCTTTTAGCGGCTAGTACCCAAAAGAATTTTCCCATACACAGCCAGCCGGAGCGCTACGGTTATGGAGCGATCGACCTCAATGCAGCTGTGTTAGCTGTACAAGACAAGTTTACTCGGTTATGATATTATGATTCCAGGCATATTTTAACTAAATTTTCCTGTAATGTTATAATGGATGATTTGGTTGTAAGCAAATGAGTAATAAGCAGCTACGCTTGATTAAATGTTCAGGCGACAAACTAAAAAAAATAGAACCGAACATAGTGGACTGGGCGCGACAAAATGAAAGTCCCGACGAGCCAATTGCAGTCACGGTAAAGGTGGCTGAGGATGGTTACATACCAAATTTTGTCAACCTCCGCGCTCAAATATCACCTAAGCTATTTACGGCAACAGTCACAGAAACAGATTTACAGAAATTAGAAGCAGACCCACGCGTTATTTCTTTAGGTACGCCCAGACGTTTACATGCAACAATTTAGTTTCAGTTCGGCTAGCTTTGTGTAGAAGAGCATCAAAACTGAAAGTACTCGTTGTTATGACGTTTATTGTAAATTCATGGTTCCTTATCTGCTGCAACATAAATTTTTATATTTCTTTACAAAAGGGTGGGCTATAAGCTCATCCTTTTAACTTTGGGGCTTTGGGGCAATTAATTTAATAAAAATTTTGGAATTGTGATGTGATTTGCGATCACTGCTGATAGCTAAACGCAGAGTTTTCCTGATATAGCGCTTTTCGTATTAGTCAGAAAAAGAATTTATCTGTGTACCTTACGGAAGCCGCTACGCGTCTACATCCGTGTGCATCGGTGTTCGTTTTAAAAAAAACTAACTTTTGCAAAATAGCTTTGGGGGGCTACCTTTGAGTCCCGATACATAGTGTAGATTTGATTTGCAAGGATGCGATCGCTGGAATGAAAAACAAAATCAAGGACACCCATTATGGGTGTCCCAAAATCAATCAGTCTAAAAAACCCAAACTATTTACTGTTACCATTACCTCCATTACCACTGTTAGTAGTTAGAATTCGTTCAGCTAGCTTATCAGGTACTTCTTGCAGATGGTCGAATTCCCAGTGGAAAGAACCAACGCCGAGAGTTTGCGATCGCAACTCTACGATAAAATTGTGCATTTCAGCTTGGGGCAAATAAGCTGTAATACTATCCCAACCTTGCCAATCGTGAATGGCTTCGTAACCTAAAATCTGCCCCCGTCTACCAGTCACCAACTGCATAACTTTCGAGGTGAACTCGCTGGGGGTTGTAACTTGCACCCGCAGAATTGGTTCCAGGAGGGTGGGTTGACACTGAGTCATTCCGGTTTGCATTGCTACACGGGCAGCTTGCTTAAATGCTTGTTCGGAACTATCGACAGTGTGATAAGAACCGTTGGTTAACGTTACCGCCACATCTACAACCGGGAAACCCAATGGCCCATGTGCTAAAAATTCCCGCACACCCATTTCCACACCAGGAATATACTGTTTGGGAACCACACCACCAACAATGGTTTCCTTGAAGCTAAAACCTTCACCTCGTCCTAAGGGTTGGATGTCGAGATAAACATCACCAAACTGACCGTGACCACCACTTTGGTGCTTGTAGCGCCCGTGAACTGATGAAGCTGGTTTGCGGATAGTTTCTTTGTAAGGTATTTGTGGCAAGTGGGTTGTCATCGGCAAATTATACTTGCGGCGCAGGCGATCTAGTGCCACTTGCAAATGAATTTCGCCTTGACCCCAGAGGATAACTTCATGGGTATCACCGTGTTGTTCCCAAGCAAGAGAAGGGTCTTCTTCTAACAACTTCGTGATCGCACCACTTAGCTTCACTTCATCGTTGCGTTTTTCGGGAATAATCGCCAGGGCATAAACTGGTTCTAGTTGTCCAGTTTTGGGCAATTCCTTAGCAGTATTGTTAGAAAGTGTATCTCCTGTCTTGATACCCTCCATCCGGCTTAAAGCGACAATTTCTCCAGCCCCAGCTTGATTAACTTGTTGTAGCTGTTGTCCCATAAGACGATAAATACCACCAGCCCGGACACCGTTGAGGACTATACCATCAGTTAATTTACCTTGCCAAACCCGCACCAAGGAAAGTTTTCCACCTTGAGGAGTGTAATAGGTCTTTAACACCTGGGCGATCGTGGTGCCGTCTTTTTGGTTACTTAAGCGGCGTTCAGCTGTGGTTGCTGGTTCAGGTGCTTCTCTTACTAAGGCTTCTAGTAGGGGTCTAACTCCGTAATCTTGTTCAGCAACACCAAAGAATACTGGTACTACTAAATCCGCCCCTAATTCCATTTTTAAATCTTTGAGAATTTCTTCTTGGGGCGGTTCAATGTCTTCTAAAAGTTCTTCTAGTAAGTGGTCGTCAAAATTTGCTAAAGCTTCGAGCATTTCTGCTCGTGCAATGTGTTCTTCTTCTTTTAGTTCTTCGGGAAATGGGACTGGATCAGCAGGCGCGCCGGAATGGTAATGGTACGCTTGTTCAGTAACCAAGTCAATAAAACCAATTAGCTGTTCCCCTCCCATAATTGGGTATTGGTGCGCGACGAGGGGACGACTAGAAACGGCTTTGAGGGCGTGCAGTGTTTCCAAAACGTGGATATTCGCCCGATCCATTTTGTTGACAAAGACTAGATGGGGAATTTCCCAATCATCCAGGAATTTAAATAGAGGAGCAAGGGTGAGGACGCGATCATTGATGGGTTCGCAAACTACAATTGCCGCATCAACTCCAATTAAGGCGTTGTAAGTTTCTTGAGCAAATTCTACACTGCCGGGGCAGTCAATAAAGGTGAAGCGAATGTCATTGTATTCAGTACTGGCTGTGCTGACTTCTACACTCATTTGGCGATCGCGTGCTTCTTGAGAGCTATCGCCGACTGTGTTACCATCCTTAACGCTGCCTTTGCGAGAAATAGCACCTGTTACAAATAACAAGCTTTCTAGTAAAGTTGTTTTCCCACTCAAATAAGGCCCGACAATTGCTACATTTCGCGAACCCGATTTCACTTTTTCGTTCATAAAAACTCCTTTGCGGTCTTATGTCCATAACCGCCTTATAGTTGAGTTATGAAGAGTTCAAAACCGTTATTTAGGAAATTATCCCGCCTTTAAATTGACATTAACTCGCCTTTAACCAACCGGCAAACAATCGTATTTTGTTGTAAGATTTGGGTCACTAAAAATTAAAATCTACAAATTTATCTATATAAAATTAAAGTTTAGTAAAAAGATTGCAAAATTAACCAAATATTTGTTAATAAAACGTAACTAAATGCAGTTACGAGATAGTTAAAGTATATGCCAGTTAAACTCTATCAATATCGCCGCCAGACATGGGCAAGTTTCATATTTATAAGTGGAATCATTCTCTTACCCTCCCCTAGTCTCCCTCTTCCTCCATCTTTGTTGGTACAGAATGCTTCTAGCAACGCCACAGACTATTTAAATCAAGGATTACAGGCTGTGCAGACAGGGAGAATACAAGATGCGATCGCCTATTTTCGCCAAGCTGCCCAATTAGATCCCAGCCTCGCGCCAGCACATTACAATTTGGGTTTAGCACTGCGGCAAGCTGGACAATTACAATCTGCTGCGGATGCATTTTATCGAGCCACCCAAGCCGATCCCAAGTTTGCTTTAGCTTATGCGAATTTGGGCGGTGCGTTATTAGAAGGCAATAATTTACAGCAGGCAAATGATTATTTACAAAGAGCAATAGAACTTGATCCCAAATTGGGTGTGGCTCATTACAATTTAGGATTAGTAAGAGAACAGCAGCAAAATTGGGATAAAGCGATCGCATCCTTTAAAAAAGCAATGGAATACAGCAAAAATGCACCAGAACCAGCTTATCATCTAGGCATATGTTATCTGCAACAAAACAAACTCGATAAAGCCAAAGATGCCTTCCGCAAAGCAATACAAATAAATCCCAAATATCCAGAAGCTTATTATAGTCTTGGTTCAGTTTTATATGCTCAAGGCAAAGCAAAAGATGCCCTAGAAGCCTTTAGAAAATCTGCTGAAGCTAACTCTAATTATCCCAATGCTTATTACGGTGCGGGATTAGCTTTTATCCAATTGCAGCAATATGCAGATGCAGTACAAGTATTACAATTTGCTAGAGATTTGTACAAAGCTCAGAATAATCCTGAATGGGCAAACAAAGCCGAGCAACTCTTGCAACAAGCACAAAGAATGAATTAGGTATCGGGAACCTCAACATGAGCTACATTCTGGCATTAGATTTAGGTACGACTGGTAACCGCGCTTTTGTGTTTGATGCTGTTGGTAAAATTGTCGGACAAGCATATCAGGAATTAACACAGTATTATCCTCAGCCGGGATGGTTAGAACACGATGCTGAGGAAATCTGGCAAGATACTTACAGGGTAGTGCAAACTGCGATCGCTAATGCCAAAATTATTCCCAGTGAAATTGTGGCAATGGGGTTAACCGTACAGCGGGAAACCTGTTTAATTTGGGATAAAACTACTGGAAAACCCCTGCATCGCGCGATAGTTTGGCAAGATCGCCGCACTGCTCCTTTGTGTAATAAATTACAGGCACAAGGTTACGCCCAAGAGATTTATGATCGCACTGGTTTAGTGATTGATGCTTATTTTTCGGCTACAAAGCTAAGGTGGTTGCTAGATCATGTTACAGATGTTGATCTCAAAAATGTTTTAGCTGGAACAATTGATACTTGGATTCTGTGGAAACTCACAGGCGGCAAAGTTCACGCGACTGATCACAGCAACGCTAGCCGCACAATGCTGATGAACTTAACAAGTTGTAAATGGGATGAAACTTTACTGGAATTATTTCAAATTCCCGCTCATATTTTGCCGGAAATACTACCTAGTTTAGGGAAATTTGGTGTTACTGATTCCAGTTTACTAGGTGCAGAAATTCCCATCACTGCCCTTTTGGGCGATCAACAGGCAGCTTTATTTGGTCATGGATGCGATCGCCCTGGTTTAATGAAATGTACTTACGGAACTGGTAGCTTTTTAGTTGCTCACACTGGCTCCGAAATCGTCCGTTCTCAAAATCAACTGATTTCCACAGTGGCATGGACGCAAATTCGCAACGGTAGCTTAGATGTGGGTTACGCCCTTGAAGGGAGCATGTTTACGAGTGGGGCATGTATCCAATGGCTGCGGGATGGCATCCAATTAATCAAAACTGCTGCGGAGACAGAAGCGATCGCCAATCAAGTTACAGATAACGGTGGTGTATATTTTGTACCTGCCTTTAGCGGACTGGGCGCACCCCATTGGGATATGAGTGCCAGGGGAGCTTTTTTTGGTATTACCGCCGCCGTCCAACCGCAGCATTTAGTTAGGGCTGTGTTGGAAGCGATCGCCTACCAAGTTAAAGAAGTAGTGGCAGCAATCAGTGTAACTTGCAGCACACCACTACAAAAATTAACAGTAGACGGTGGTGCGTGTGAGAACAATTTTCTTATGCAATTTCAGGCTGATTTGTTAGGTATTGCGGTGGAACGTCCCGTTATCCGGGATACCACAGTTCAAGGTATTGCTTTTGCGGCTGGTTTAGCGGGGGGATTTTGGAAGAGTTATACGGAACTAGTACAGCAAAGGCAAATTGATCGTTACTTCTCGCCTAGTGATAGAAGTGGGTATGCAATGGTCAATTTTATGACTTGGCAAAAGGCAGTAGAACGGGCTAAGCATTGGGCAGAATAGACAAGTTGCTAGTAATCTGGTTTAAATAAAAAACCGCAGAGGCGCAGAGGACGCAGAGGAAGAAGAGGAGAGGATACAACTAGAAATTGGTTTACTCGGCAAAGTTTGTGTGACAGAGTACTAGGAAGATTTGGTCAATATGATGTAATTTACGAAAACTCCACAATGACGCTTGTATCAGAATTGATGACAATTTAATAAAAAATAAACAATAACCATGTCTAAAACCAAAATCCTAGTACTTGCTATTGGTGTTACTGGAGTTATTGCAGGAAGCGTAGCTGCATACATGTATTTTAAGGGTGGGCCTGCTGGAGATATTTCCGGGGCTGCTGGTAGTGCTAAAGTTGTGCCAGATGAAGCGTTTATGGCAACTTATATTTCTACAGACCCCAAAGTATGGGCGAAGTTGGAGCAATTTGGAACTCCAGAAGCGCAAAAAATAGTAGCAAAAGGTCTGGAGGACTTTAATCAGAATGTATTAACTGATAGTAATATTTCTTACGAAAAAGACTTAAAACCTTGGGTTGGTGGTGTCATGATTGCCATGTTACCACCAACTTCAACCAAGCCTGCCCAGTTAAAATTGCCTTCAGCAAATCCCAATTTGCCACCAGTAACAACACAGGAACCAAATGTGCTGATGGTAGTGGGAATCAAGGATAAAATCAATGCTTTGAATTTTGCCAACAAATTGAAAGGTCAAAAAGATGTCATCACCAAGGAAATCGACTACAAAGGTCTCAAAATTACAGAAACTTCAGGAAAAGGTCAACCTACATATACTGCTGTATTGAATAATCATGTGGTGTTTTCTCCCGCAAAGCAAACTGTAGAACAAGCAATAGACACTTTTAAAGGACAGCCTTCTTTTGCTAGCAAAGAAGGAACAAACAGTATTCTGAGTAAAAATGTAGTAGAAAATACTGTTGCACAAATTTATGTGCCTGACTATGCAGGGATGGTACAGCAGTTAATTAATTTAAATCCGCAAGTCCAGCAATTACCGCCGCAGACTTTAGCGCAGTTAAAGCAACTGAAATCGATGGTGATGGGTGTGGGAATTGATGATGCGGGAGTGCGGATGAAGGCGATCGCCAACTTAGATCCAGAACTAGTTAAATTTCAGTATCAAAATTCTGCTGGTAAAGTTGTCTCGCAACTACCTGCTGATACAATTGCTATGGTGAGTGGACAGGGTATTAGTAGTTGGTGGTCAGCATTTGTAGAACAGTCCAACGATTATCCGGAATTTAAACAAGTACTCGAACAAGCACGATCGCAAGTAAAATTAGCGAATCTCGATTTAGATAAAGAAATTTTTGGTTGGATGGATGGGGAATTTAGTGCTGCGGCGATTCCATCTAATCAAGGCATTTTAGCGCAGGTTGGTTTTGGAGGAGCCTTTATATTTCACACAAGCGATCGCAAAACAGCCGAAACCACCTTTACGAAATTGGATAATTTAGCCAAAACACAGCAAATTAACATCGCCCAAAGAAATATTGGTGGTAAGAATATTACAGAATGGCAAATTCCAGGACAAGGATCTTTAATCACCCATGGTTGGTTAGATCAAGATACCGTTTTTGTCACTCTTGGTGAACCAATAGCCGATGCGATCACTAATTCTAATGGTAAGTCTCTCAACGACAGCGAAAACTTCAAAACAGTTACAGGTTCTTTACAGAAACCAAATGGCGGTTACTTCTACCTGAATATGGACAAAACCGCATCCTTAATCAATCGTTTTGCAACCCAGAATCAATCTCTACCACCGGAAGCCAGCGCCATTATCAATTCTATTCATGGTGTTGGTCTGACTACTACCAGTCCTGACAAATCTACCACTCATATGGAGATTTTGTTGGCTCTCAAGAAAACAAGCAAGTAAATAGGGAGATGCGATCGCATTACGTGTTGAGTTTGAGTAGTGCGATCGCATTGTAGATTAGAGCGTACTATGCAAAGATGTAATTTTTGCAGCAACGGCAAAAGTGAAAACAGACAGTATTTTTTACCAATTATTTGCAGAATTTCCCAGTATTTTCTTTGAGTTGATTGGACGCTCCCCCAGTAATAGTCAAGATTATCAGTTTCGCTCGGTAGAAATTAAACAAACCGCTTTTCGTATTGATGGCGTATTTCTACCACCAGAAGACAGTTCAGACAAAACAGTATATTTCTGTGAAGTCCAGTTTCAAAAAGATCAATTTCTCTATCACCGGCTATTTGCAGAACTATTTCTGTATTTAGACCAAAATCCATCTACCTACGACTGGTACACTGTGATTATTTACCCTAAACGCAACCTGGAACCAGACGAAGACAGACTCTATCAGGTTTTGCTAGAAAGTTCCAAAGTACAGCGTGTCTATCTTGATGAACTAGAAACCTCAGCCAACAGGTCTTTGGGAATTGGTGTTGTTAAGTTAGTAGTAGAACCAGAAGAAAATGCTGCTAACTATGCTAAACAACTCATTGCACAAGCAAGGCAACAGAGAGGAGATCGTTTATCTAGTCAAGCGATAATAGATTTAATCGAGACGATCATAGTGTACAAATTTCCCCAATTAAGCCGCCAAGAGGTGGAAGATATGCTGAAATTGAGCGAACTAAAACAAACTAGAGTTTACCAAGAAGCATTGGAAGAAGGACGCGAAGAAGGACGACAAGAAGGACGACAAGAAGGAGTCAAAGAAGGTAAGTTAGCTGCTGTTCCCCTGTTGCTAAAAGCAGGAGTGAGTGTAGAAGAAATAGCTCAACAGTTGGAAGTTGAGATTGAAGCAGTTAGGCAAATAGCACAGCAACAGTCTATAAGTTAAAGGCGAAAAGGGAAAGGGGTCTATTGTGAAAATTGAAAATCAGGTATAGATAGAGTAGGTGCGATCGCATCCGCAACACCAGCATCCAACCTCAGAAGTCCACTTTTCCAGCTTTGAGGTTCAGCATCCGAGTTCGGAACATAAAATTTCTCGCTTGAAACGAGAAACTTCTTACTCGAAACGAAAATCTTCCCAATTGAAACGAGAAATTTCTCACTTCAGACGAGAAACTTCTAAGTCAAAACGAGAAACTCCTCACTTCAAACAAAAAACTTCCAGGTTAAAACGAGAAACTTCTCACTTGTAATGAAAACATTTGAAGCTGAAAACCAGAAGAAGCGCCTATTCATGTATCTGCTCTTTAGGTGCTTCTAACTTAAACATTTCCAGTTCCATTTTATAGTACCGATTTGTACTACCAAGAGGAATCATGCCTAATCTTTGAATAACGTGGAGTGATCTGACATTCTCAGAACGCGCGATCGCATAAATTACAGGTAGTTTTAAAGTGTTAAATCCGTAGTCCAAAATTGCTTTTGCTGCTTCAGTAGCATATCCTTTACCCCAAGCAGATTTCTTCAAATGCCAGCCAATCTCGTCATCTTGGGTTAAGTTTTCTTTCTCATCTCGCAGTTGGAGCAAAATAATAGTTCCAACAATTTCTCTGCTATCTTTAAGAGCGATCGCCCATAAGCCAGTACCATTATTGAGTTGGGCAAAGTTTGTCACCCAACGTTGCAGTAGATTTCTGGAACTCTCAACACTATCAACTTTGGTGATCAAAAAGCGTGTAACTTCATGATCACCGTAAATTTGAAATGCTTGCTCAGCGTCTTGTTCTGGAACCCAAGTACGAATAATCAGGCGATCAGTTTGTGTAAGGATAGTCATCAGGGTAATTATACATATCAACTACACCTCAAATTATCCTTACTATTTGATTGTTACTGAATGGTTACTCCTCCACCCTTACGGGAAGCTACTACGCGTCTACACACTCCTCACGCTCCTCACACCTTCCAATCACCCCCGATTCCTCATCCCTTAATCTTTAGCAACCACTCTCTTTTCCACCACACTTGAGAGACGATTGATATTAGTACTTAACAGTGGCACTTCTTGTCGACATGTTTGACAAAACCAGTAGAGTTCACCATGACGGACATGACGCAACAGAGAATCTCCGCAACATGGACATGTGTTGCTTCTCATGTTCATATTAATGTCCTCCTTAAAAAATTGTTGATTTTAAAATGTAGTTAGAAAAACTTGTTTAAAACAGGATTTTTGCAGAATGAATTCGTCCATTTAAATTAGCGCGGCTAGTGATAATTTGTTCATAAACCGCTTCGTACCCATTTACCATTTGGGTGACACTAAATTTGTTTTCTACATATTCTCGGCAGGTAAGACGATTTAATTCCAATGCTTTTGGAATCATTGTCGCCATTTCTGCAAAAGTTTGACAAACAAAACCTGTCACACCATGATCAATAACTTCTGGTACAGAACCCAAATTTATCGCAATAACTGGTGTGCCAGTTGCCATTGATTCAATCATTACCAAACCAAAAGGTTCTTGCCAGGTTATGGGGAACAGAGTGATTGCAGCTTTACCAAAAAGTTCTGCTTTCTCAGCGTGATTTATTTCTCCAAGAAACTGAATTTGCTGACCATCAATTTGGGGAGCAATTTCATTTTCAAAAAAATCTAAATCCACTGCATCTACTTTTCCAGCCATTTTCAACCGCCAACCTGTTTTTTTGGCAATAGCGATCGCGTGCTGTGGGCCTTTTTCTGGCGAAAAACGACCTAAAAATGCTAGATAGGGTGGATCATCTGGTTTGTCTACAAAAGGGTAATCGTTTGTATCAATTCCATTGTAAACTGTACTAATGTAATTCAGGTTTATTTGTCTCTGGGCGTCGCTAATACTGATGTATGATTGCTTTTGGTGATGGCTGTAAACTTTGCGATTGTCTTCGGTGAAGCTACCGTGCAGAGTATGCACTGTAGGCGTTTGTACTAAACTCGCTAAAGCTAAAGCCGAAATTCCTACATGGGAATGAATTAAGTCGAATTCCGCTGCTTTCTGGTAAACTTGGCTGAGTTCAAGCATTTCATATGCTGTGTACTCTTTGACGTTGGGGTCTAAGCGCAGCGCACGGGGATAAACTGCTTCTAGCTTAGCCAAAGTCTGTGAATCTCCAGAAGCGAACAGAGTGACCTCATGACCGCGACGAACTAGTTCATCGGTCAAGCGACTCACTACTAGTTCAATTCCTCCGTAGGTTGGAGGTGGAACTCGTTCCCACAAGGGGGCAACTTGAGCGATTTTCATAAGTTGTTTTGGTTCAGCAGGTGATATCGTCCTTAGTTAGTAGGACTTACATGCAATTAGGTAGAGCATTTTTACCTAACTATCTGACTTTAAGATTAACCTGAGTCACTCTTGGTAGTGCAAGATCAATTAACCGAACTTTGCGATCGCCTGCTAGGGCAAAAGATAGATAACAGAACATAAAAAGCTTAGAAAATCAGCTTTTAATATATTCTTAATATTTTGATTATCTTTGCTTCGCCACAATGTACTAGCCATTGTAGAACATCAGCACAAGCAATCAGGTAACTATACTGATCAATTTAAAAGTAGTAATACTTTGCTTGCATCTATCTTGGGGATCATAGACAATAAAGAGTTTTGTAGTGAAAAATACTAAATTCTACAAAGAGATCAATTTAAGGAACACAAACTAAATCAAATACACAACCTCACCCCTGTCCCCTCTCCGTGGGTTCACCAGAGGGATGCCGAGCTAAGCAATAGACAAAGGCACAAGTCAAAGGACTATGAGGAGAAATAGTACTAAATACCAATAACCAATAACAAATGACAAATGAAAATAGCTACTTGGAATGTTAACTCTATTCGCACCCGCTTGCAGCACGTTGTTGATTGGTTAATTCAAAATCCAATTGATGTATTGTGTATGCAAGAAACTAAAGTAATTGATGATAATTTTCCGCGATCGCCATTTGAAGAATTAGGCTACCATATCTATCTATCTGGTCAAAAATCTTACAATGGGGTTGCCATTGTCAGCCTACAACCTCTACAAAATATCAGCACCAGTTTTACATCAATCTTGCCAGAAGTATCACCAGAATTTGACGAGCAAAAGCGAGTAATTACCGGTGTAATCAATGGTATGAGAATAGTGAATCTTTACGTACCCAATGGTTCGGCAGTAGGCAGCGAAAAGTACGAATATAAATTGCGATGGTTGGCAATGTTGCGAGAGTATTTGCAAACTCTGCTAGCATCCACACCCAACATTTGTATGTGTGGTGACTTTAATATTGCCTTGGAAGATAAAGACATCCACGAAAAAGCGAATCCAGAAAATCATATTATGGCATCCGAACCAGAGCGCCAAGCTCTGCGGGATATCTTGACACTGGGATTTGCTGACGCTTTTCGCAAATTCACATCAGAAGGTGGGTACTATAGCTGGTGGGATTACCGCGCCGCATCATTTCGCCGCAACTTGGGTTGGCGAATTGACCATCACTATCTCACACCCAATTTGTACGAGCTCGCAAAAAGCTGCACTATAGATATAGTTCCAAGAAAGTTAACTCAACCTAGTGATCATGTTCCTGTAATTCTGGAATTGTAGACATGAAACGCGATCGCCAAACTTTTCTAATTCCGTCAAATTCACATCTGTGATGGTGCATTAGCTAGAGGGTTAACGCTACTACCTCCTATCTGTTGTAATTTTGGAAGTTTAAAATACAAGGGATCGGGGATAGGGGGGACGAGTTGGAGGACAAGGGAGAATGTTAATCAAATACTCTCTTTGTCTTTGCGTCACCCCCTCCCCGCGTCTTATTCAATCCCCGCCCCCTACACCCAACCCAAAATCACTATGTTTCTAGTCACAGGAGCTTCCGGAGGAATAGGTCGTCGTGTCGTGCGAATTCTGCGCGATCGCGAAATGTCAGTTCGAGCATTTGTTCGTCTCACCTCACGTTATGGAGAGTTAGAACATCGAGGTGCTGAAATTTTTATTGGTGATTTAGAACAACAAAAAGATATTCACAAAGCTTGTCAAGATGTCCAGTACATTATCAGCACTCACAGTTCTGATGGTAATGCCTTAGCTTTAGATTACCGCGCCAACATAGAACTTATTGACCAAGCAAAAGTCAATGGAGTGCAACATTTTGTATTAATTTCCGTATTAGGAGCTGACCGAGGATATGAAGATGCTCCGGTGTTCAAGGCCAAACGAGCAGTAGAAAGATATTTAGAAAGCAGTGGCTTAAATTACACTATTTTACGTCCAGCTGGATTAGCATCTAATTTGCTGCCATTGGCAGAGCGATTTCGGGAAACAGGGGTATACTTGCTAATTGGCGACCCCAAAAACCGGACTTCGATTGTGAGTACAGACGATTTAGCAAGGATGGTAGTAGATTCTGTGATAGTTGCGGGCGCTCGCAATCAAATTTTGCCTGTTGGAGGACCAGAGATTTTATTACGTGAAGATATTCCCAGAATTTTCGGTCGCATCTTTAACAAAGAGCCAATCATAATTAATCCGCCACTATTTATGATTGACGGTTTGCGTGGTGTGTTGGGTTTTATTAATCCCCAAGCACAAAAAAATTTCGGAACCTTTCGCACATTGCTGGCAAACGAATTTTTCTGTACAACTGAAGAAATTACCAACTTAGAAGCGATTTTCGGTTTTGAGTTGGAAACACTAGAACATTTTTTACGGCGTTATTTAGCAGTCTAATTTAGTTGGTTGTTGATTGTTAGTAGTTGTTGGGAAACAACCAACAACCAACAAACAACAAAAAACCACTAACCACTAACTACTAACAAAATTCTATGAGATACTCCCTAGCCGCAAATGCTGCTCAAGCACGTCAAACAAAACAAAGATTTGCTAAACCAGACGAACAACTGTCTTATGAATTGGGTAAGGCGGTGCAAGAATTACCGCCTTTGTATACAAGATTATTAGCAGGAACAATTAGTGCAATCGTGTTTGGAGCGATCGCATGGGCACATTTTTCCGAAGTAGATGAAGTGGCGACAGCAAGCGGAGAGTTAATTGCTTCTAGCCAAGTACGACCGATTACATCCCTGGGAAATGGCTCGATTTTAGCAGTGAAAGTTAAAGAAGGCGATCACGTCAACAAAGGTCAGGTTTTAATTGAACGTGACCCAGAGATACAACAATCTGATGTTGTACGCCTCAGTAAATCTGCTGATTTAATCAAAGCAGACTTACGACGTTTGGATGCAGAACGCACAGGAGCAACAACCACAGGTACGCAACTGCAAGATCAACTTTTGACTTCGCGCCTACAAGATTACAAAGCACGTCAAGCAGCAGCAGAAGCAGAAGCAAATCGTCAAAAAGCCTTGATTGAACAAGCCAAAGTCCGCCTTAGTCGGTTGCAAGATAACTTAGCTAACGCCCAAACTAGCCTTGCTAATGCCAAAACCAACCTTATCAATGCCAAAAGTCTGCGAGAGAAAGTTGTTAGTAATTTGGCGATCGCTCAACAAAGAGAACAAGGATTACGCACCCTCAATAATTCTGGTGCCATACCTAGAATAGATTACCTAGAAGCACAAGATAGACTCAATCGTGCCAAAGCAGAAATTACCAGAGCCAATGATGAAGTCACCAACGCTCAAAATAAAATCACAGAGGCGCAAGATAAAGTCGTATCTTTAAAAAAAGATATTGATGCTCAAAAGCAAGAAATTCTCCAAGCCCAAGCAGCTTATCAAGCCGCTAGCACTCAAGCACAGCGTTTAGCTTCAGAACGTTTAAGTGAAATTTTGACCCAAATTAACAAACGTAAAGAAGAACTCACCAATGTTCAAGGTCAGTTAGATCAAGCGCAAAAGCAGCGACAGTTAGAAACCATAGAAGCTCCAGTGTCAGGAACAGTCTATAGAGTCAAAGCTACTAAAGGGCCTGTACAATCAGGTGAAGAATTACTTTCCATTCTGCCAGATGGGGAAGAATTGCTCCTGGAAGTCAAAGTCCTCAACCGTGATATCGGTTTTATTCGCCAAGGGATGAAAGCAAAAGTGAAAATGGCCACCTTCCCGTTTCAGGAATTTGGCGTTGTTGATGGAGAAGTTCTTCAAGTCAGTCCCAATGCCATTGTTGATAAAGAATTAGGTTTAGTGTTCCCCACTAGAATTAAGCTAGCAAAACACTCTTTGATGGTGCGGGGTCAAGAAGTTGGTTTTACTCCTGGTATGGCTGCTAATGGTGAAATTGTCACCCGTAAAAAGTCAGTATTGACTTTCATTTTAGAACCTGTAACTCGCAGATTCAGCGAAGCATTTTCTGTCAGGTAAGGTTGGTTGTTGGTTGTTGTTTGTTGATTGGTGGTTGTTAGTGGTTGATTATTTACCACCCTTCACACCCCTCCTTTCACACCCCTCCTTTCCCCATCACCCCTACCCTACGGGAAGCCGCGCAGAGCGCCTTTACACCCCATCTTCAATACTTTTCAGACATCCTCTGAGTCGGTGTTGACAAAGACAATTCACCAGAAGCGATCGCAGTAATTACAGTAACAATATTAACTTATCTTAATAAGAACAAGCAATATTTATTAACATATAAATTGCTTTTTTGTTTATCTATAATTTGATTAATAATGATAAGATAATATGATTGTAAAAATAAAAGGGGGTGAAAATACCATGCTACCCAAGGTTTTACCCAACTTAAAAAATGTCTTTGGGAGTGTCGTTGAGGACTTTGGCATTCCCGGTATTGTAGCAGTGATTGTTCTGCCTATTGCCATACCAGTGGTAGCAGTTGCTGGTAAATCCTTAACTAAAACAGCAATTAAAGGCGGAATTGTTCTTTATGAAAACAGTAGAAGAGCGATCGCAGCAGTGAGTGAGAACTTCAAAGATATAGTCGCAGAAGCAAGAGCAGAACTTCCTGCTGCCGAGAATAGTAGACACTTACGACGAATTAGGTAGGACAATAGATTTTCAGGAAAGTCATATTTGTTTAGCAAAGAGCGCGCTGCAATAGAAGAAGCAAAACAATCAAATCTTTGCATAAATCAAACATGATGTTATTGTTCCGAAAATCATCAATTCTGCTAAGGTTATCAGATCCAAATCATCAGAATCAAAAGTTTATTACAACATAACTGATCTCCTGATCAGATCAAATATACCTATACAAGTTGCGGTTACAGGAGAAGTTTTGATGCAAGCAAAAAAAGATGCGGTAATGTGGAGAATGCTCAAAAAAATTTACCGTATCTTCGTTTGTTTGCGTCGCGATATTAGTCTTAACAACTGAATGCAACTTGATATTGAAATAATTCGGTATCTGTGGGTAATGGGTAATGAGTAATGGGAAAAATCAATTACCAATTACCAATTACCAATTACCAATTACCAAATTAAAATTCCTAATTCCGAGTTTGACCGGACTATACTTTTCTCAAGGCAGTTGCTCTGACTAAAAGTTTTTTTGTAAACAACTGCTGCTGGATAAGTATGTCTTGTTTTGTGCTGCTTATCAGCATATGGATAATGCAGAAAAAGACACGGAGACACAAAGAAAAATTCTCCTCGTATGTGTCTTATTTTTTCTCACACTAATTGGAAAAAAGATTGTGACAGATAGATAGCTAAAAAGCTTATCCAGTAAATTTCACAATCTAAAATCCAAAATCGTATTACACCTCACATCCCGTCACATTAGAGGAGGCGAGACATGAGCAATTGGTACCAAATAGATGCACAAGAAGTTCTGCAACAACTGGGTAGCGATTTATCTTTGGGATTGAGTACAGCCGAAGTCAGTCGCCGCCAACAACAACATGGTTGCAACGAGTTAATTGAGCAAGAATTACGAAGTCCTTGGCAAATACTCTGGGAACAGGTAAATGCAACTTTAGTGATTATTTTGATTGTGGCAGCGATCGCCTCCGGTGTGTTGGGTGACTACAAAGATGCATTAGGGATCATCGCCATTGTTGTACTGATTGCTGTTCTGGGATTTAGTCAGGAGTACCAAGCGCAAAAAGCGATCGCCACTCTCAAAAAATTATCTTTACCTAACGTCAAGGTACTGCGTAATGGTCGGTGGAAAGAAATTTCTGCCCGTGAATTAGTGCCGGGAGATATTATCCAGTTAGATGCAGAAGATATCGTACCAGCTGATTGCCGTATTTTAGAAAGCGTTGGTTTGCGAGTCCAAGAAACCAGTCTAACGGGTGTATCAGAACCTATAGACAAACAGCCACAAACACTTTCTCAAGCAGACTTGCCACTGAGCGATCGCCACAATATGGTTTACATGGGTACAGTTATTACCTACGGGCAGGGTCAAGCAGTAGTCACAGAAACTGGAATGAAAACCGAGATCGGACGAGTTGCTTCTATGGTGCAAGCAGTGGAAGCAGAACCAACCCCACTTCAGAAGCGCCTAGATGAACTGGGACGGGGGTTAGCAATAGCTTCTCTAGGACTAGTGGCGGTTATTCTCGTTTTGGGAATGCTGCGTGGAGAAGACTGGAAAATCATGCTCCTGACTGCCATCACTCTTGTAGTCGCAGCTTTACCAGAAGGATTACCAGCAGTGGTTACCATTGCTTTGGCTTTGGGTGCACGCCAAATGCTGAAACGGCGGGCGCTGATTCGCAATTTGCCTGCTGTAGAAACCTTGGGATCGGTGACTGTAATTTGCTCTGGCAAAACAGGCACTCTGACCGAAAACCGAATGACAGTTACTGTCCTTGATGTTGCAGGTCAACGCATAGATTTAACTACCCGGATGCGCGCTTGTGTTGGAGAAAAAAGCCAAGACAGACCATTTCTGCTGTGTCAACCACCAGCCATATCTTTGCTTTTAGCTAGTAGTACTCTCTGCAACAATGCTTTGCTAGAAACAGACAGAGATGAGCCGCGTTATTTGCGCGCTGTAGGCGATCCGACCGAAGCTGCTTTAGTCATGGCAGCTGCTCAACAAGGATTGTGGAAGGCTGACTTAGAGCATCTTATTCCTCGTGTCGCAGAAATTCCCTACGACTGTCGGCGTCAACGCATGACCACCATTCACAAATTCCCTAGCATTCTATCTAGAATTCCTTGCGCCTTGGAAACAGTTTGGCATTGGAGCGAAAAAATTGGGGGAATATCTTACATTGTCTTCACCAAAGGTACGGTTAATAGCTTGTTAGATGTTTGCAGTCACATCTGGATTAACGGACAGGCCAAACCATTAACTGAAATTTGGCACAGACATATCTGTGTCACCCACAGTCAACTAGCTGAAAATGGTTTACGGGTAATGGGGGCAGCTTTTCGACCTTTGCAGTCTGTCAATCAGTCGGAGGAAGTAGACCAAGACTTTATTTTTATTGGTATGGTCGGTATGAACGACCCAGCAAGACCAGAAGTGCGAGACGCTGTACTCACCTGTAAGCGCGCTGGTATTCGCCCAGTGATGATTACAGGGGATCATCCCCTGACAGCTAGATTTATCGCCCGTGAAGTAGGTATTGCTACAGATAATCAAATCATTACCAGTGAAGAGTTATCGCAATTATCTGTTGAGGAATTACGATGCACCCTAAATGATAGATCTGTGTATGCGCGGGTTTCTCCCCAACATAAATTTGAGATTGTCCAGACTCTGCAACAACAGGGACACATCGTCGCTATGACTGGTGATGGTATCAATGACGCACCTGCTCTCAAAGGCTCCGACATTGGTGTGGCAATGGGTATCCGGGGTACAGATGTAGCAAAAGAGGCAGCAGATATGGTACTGCTAGATGATAACTTTGCTACTCTAGTAGCAGCAGTCAAAGAAGGAAGAGTCATTTACGACAATATCCGCAAGTTTATTAAATATCTGCTCAGTAGTAATGTTGGTGAACTTTTGGTAATGTTGCTGGCTCCTTTTTTGGGAATGCCATTACCTTTGTTACCACTGCAAATTCTCTGGATTAACCTGACTACCGATGGTTTGCCAGCCCTGGCTCTGGGCGTGGAACCAGCAGAGCGAGACACAATGAATCGTCCTCCCTACCCTCCCAACGAAAATATTTTTGCTCGAGGCATGGGAAGGGATATTATCTGGATTGGTATCCTCATGGGTTGTATATCTCTGGGTACAGGATTTTTGTATTGGAAAATAGGCAGTCCTGCTTGGCAAACTGTAATATTTACTACCTTGACTCTCTCCCAGATGGGTAACGCCTTAGCAGTGCGTTCCAACCGTGACTCTCTGTTTACAATTGGTTTGTTGTCTAATCAAGCACTTTTAGCTTCAGTAGCTTTAACACTAGGTTTGCAAATTGCAGTACTGTATGTGCCGTTCTTCCAGAAACTATTTAATACTTTACCTCTGTCAGCACTGGATTTAGTGATTTGTTTGGCTGTGAGTAGTTTGGTCTTCTGGTGTATAGAGTTGGAAAAATGGCTGCTTCGTCGTAGCAATTCTGACAGCACACTGCATTTAGTAGCAGAAACTAGTGAGGAAAAAGATATGCAAGTATGCAACCGCGTTCCTACCTCTCCACGTTTACGTTTATGTGATTCCTCAAAACCCAGTGATCGCGCTTCTTATTTACGTCTACATTTGCGTTTAAAGGCAAGTGGGTACAGACGCAAGTAATATTGCTGTAAAACTTGATTTGGGTAAATGCAAAGGGTAAGCTTCTTCTGTAATTTTAGTTTATGCGATCGCTACTAAAATCTTTAACTGAATAAAATTAAACTTTTTCTTTGGTAAATTTGAAACGCAGAGGAATGCAGAGTTTTTTTGCACAGAAATTTTTAGGAGTTAATGATTGCTGGTGTTGGTATTTTCGGCATGAATTTTATTAACACGGAACATCAACTGCAACTCACCTACATCTGCTGTAAAACCCCAACGCTCATAAAAAGACATCATCTCTGGTAAACAATAAAGAGCCACCACTTCAACAGAATATAATTTGGGATGATTGATCACTAATTCCATCAATTTAGAGCCAAGCCCCATATTTCTATGACTAGGTTTGACAATGACATCATAAACAGTGGCTCTATATATAAAATCGGTGAGAATCCGAGTAAAAGCAATCAAGCGATCGCACTCATCAACCAATCCAATGATAATATCCGATGCTGCTAGCATCTTCTCGATTTCTTCACGGGTGCGTTGTTGACTCCAGAATTCATTTTTATATAAATCTAATAAATCTGAAATTTGAGTTTCACTAAGTTGTTCTACAACTTGATAATTCATAAGATAATCATTATTTGAATGTGAGTTTGATGGAAGCTAACCCAACTTCTCCCCTAGTGGGAAAAAAATCTACAATTATAATTCGCCTTCTCTTCCTCTGTGTTCTCTGCGTCTGGTGTGGTTTTTACTCAAATTTCATTTTTACAAATCAGATAGGACTGCCACAATTAAATATTATTCTAAATTTATCCTCCAACTTGCATAGCCTCAGTTGCTTTAGCACCACTTTCCAAAAAATCATTTGCCTTCATAATTTCGTAAAGGTTGATATCTGTTTCTAATAAACAAGCATGTCCACTTTCAGGTAATACTACAACTTTGGAGTTGGGTAAAATATTAGCTAATCTTTGTGCTTCTGCAAGAGAAGGTAACAGTCTATCCTGAGTGCTAGCAACTAGTAAAACTGGTTGATTCAGTTGACGTAACTGTTGTTCGTCAACACTGAATTCTCGAATTAGAGATAATCGCCACAGAACAGTTTGTGAAGGTATAGAACGCATTGTTTTCAGCAATTCTTGGCGATCGCTTCTAGAAATACGTGATAATGTTGCTAGAAAAGGTAATAAAGCTAGAGCGCCAATGTCAAAACAGGATGATGGCACTAAATAAGAAAACTGAGATGCCCACTCGTATAATGGGCGAAGATGAAAACTAGAAGCAGGATTAATCAGAATAATTCTTGTAAATAGATGCGGTGCTGCTACAGCTACTTTTTGAGCTAAACAACCCCCAAAAGATTCACCACAAAGATAAACTGGTCGCTGGGAACTTTTTTCTAATTCTGCATGGATCAAGTCCAACACATTATTAGTTAATACTTCCCAGCTAGTCAAATCTTCCCGTGGGATTGCCAAACAACGGACATCGAAACCAACTTCTAAGCCTGCTGTTTGCGTTCGTAATAGTTGACCAGTTCCATCCATCCCAGGTAAATATACAAACAAGGGATATTCTGGCTGAAGGCGTTTGGTAGTCAAAAAACACGGCTTTAGTGCTACTTTTGGGGTCATTGATTAATGTTCAATCGTCATTGGTCATTGGTTATTGGTTATTAGTCGTTGGTTATTGATCATTAGTCATTGGTCATTGCAAGCAACCAACAAACAACAAACAACAACCAACCACTAACTCTAATAAGATCCTTCACACAATAGATTAGCAATTTCGCCATGACAATGTTCTGTTAGTTCAGCGACAACAGTTTTAGCTTGTTTGCCTTGGTATAGTTGTTGGTGTTGGGAGGTAATCCAATAAGGACGACCTATTAACACCGCAACACGATTGTATATTACCAAAGGATGCCAGCCTGGTTGATCGAATAGTGGTTCGGAAGGGTCAAACAAGTTCAATAGTTTCAGGGGAACAGCTGATGTGTTAATTTCTTCAATAGAGGCGATCGCAACTGGCAGAATTGCCAAATCTTTGACATTTGTTCGCAATGCCAGATGAGCAAATCCTCGTTGAAACTCACCCACACTGTTCGGCTGAGTGAATTTCACCATCGGTTCTGTTCCTTCGGGAAAAACTCCAACTAATTGCTTTGACTTCAACAAAAGTTGTGCTTGCTTAAAAAAGCTTTGTTGACGTTGTTGATTTGCCTCTAAGGGAAAGCATCCCAACCCTGCTACTATTTCTCGCATAATCGGTACTTGTCCCATGTAATGATGACAAGCAAATCTGATTGGACTCGAAAGTGCTGCCATCAAGACTGGTGCATCCATAAAGCTACGGTGATTGCTCACTACCAACACACTGGCATCTTGGGGAATGCGATCCTCATAGTAGCGAAACATCTTGGTTGAGAGTGCCGCTAACAACCAGTGAGAAATATTCAGGGGGCTGTTTACACTCATAACTCTTTAATATAAAAATCTCACAAACATAGGTGTTTATCTGCACTTAATCGTTACATTTCTTCACTATGCCTGGGACTGCCTTAAGGTAGAAATGTTTGAGTTAATAAAATTAGGAAAATAGTTTACACAAGAGTCGCTAATTATAATATCGCCAACAAAAAATTGTGAAAACTCTTTTTATTGCAGTTTTACACCTCAGATTTAACATAGCCGTGATGAACTTTGTTGATCACAAAGGATAAAAATATTTCTGTACCTTACTTTTTCTCAAAGTTTCTTTTCTATAGAAGTCATCTATGAGAAAATTCTCATGAATATTATACGAAAATATTTTTCTCCAACCCCTAGTCCCTAGTCTCTGGAATCTAGTGGCTCTTTTCAAGGCAATATATGTGTTTCTATCGACAAAAGCAATTAAACCAAGAAGTTTCGAGAAATCAATAGCTGCGAATTTCTTTGTTTTTGGTAAAAATTAACTGAATTTATACTTATAAAAAACTAATTCCAAACTGAAGAAATTTGTTAATATTCTAGTAGAAGTTGAAAAGATGAGGTTTATGTTATATAATGGCGTGGTTTTATCTCTATAAGTAAGATAGAAAATAGTTTTAACAACTTATATTTTTATTGTGCATGAATCTAGTGGATCAAACAGAAAAAACATTTGCACTGACAACACCGCTATATTACGTCAACGACTTGCCTCACATTGGTAGCGCATATACAACCATCGCAGCTGATGTCGTCGCACGTTTCCAGAGACTTTTAGGGCGTCCGGTACTACTGATAACTGGAACAGATGAGCATGGGTTGAAAATTCAGCGAACAGCCGAAAGTAAAGGTATATCCCCCCAAAAGTTCTGCGATGAAATGTCTGGTGGGTTTGTTTCTTTGTGGCAAGTGCTAAATATTAAGTATGATCGCTTTATCCGGACTAGCGATCCTCGCCACGAAGCAATAGTTAAAGAATTCTTCCAGCGAGTATGGAACAAGGGTGATATCTACCAGGGACAGCAAAAAGGTTGGTATTGTGTCTCTTGCGAAGAGTTCAAAGAAGAACGAGAATTGCTAGAGGGACACCGTTGTCCAATTCATACGAACAAAGAAACAGAGTGGCGAGACGAACAAAACTATTTTTTTCGCCTATCTAAATACCAAACCCAACTTGAAGAACTTTACCAATCTCGACCAGATTTTATTCAGCCAGAAAGCCGCCGCAATGAAGTTCTCAACTTCGTCAAGCAGGGGTTACAGGACTTTTCAATTTCACGGGTAAATGTAGACTTAGGTTTTAGAGTTCCAACTGATCCGAAGCATACTCTGTATGTTTGGTTTGATGCACTACTTGGTTATGTAACAGCATTGTTGGAACCAGATGCAGAACCAACACTAGAAAACGCTTTAGCAAAATGGTGGCCGATAAATTTGCATTTAATTGGTAAAGATATCCTACGCTTTCATGCAGTTTACTGGCCAGCCATGCTCATGTCAGCCAATTTACCTCTACCAAAACAGGTTTTCGGACACGGCTTTTTAACCAAAGATGGTCTGAAAATGGGCAAATCTCTTGGTAATACTCTTGATCCCGTAGCTTTAACTACAAGCTATAGTGCAGATGCCGTTCGTTATTACTTCCTTAAGGAAATCGAATTTGGTAGAGATGGCGATTTTAATGAAAGTAGATTCATCGATGTTCTAAATGCAGATTTGGCAAATGACTTAGGAAATTTGCTCAATCGCACTTTAGGGATGGTGAAAAAATATTGTGCTGGCAATGTGCCACCAATTACAAGTGAAGATATACCTAATGATAGTCCTTTGAAATCAATAGGTTTACGTCTAGGGGAACAGGTAAAAAATGCTTACGAAGCGTTAGCGTTCGATCAAGCTTGTGACGCAATCTTGAAACTGGTACGAGCCAGCAACAAATATATTGATGAACAAGCTCCTTGGTCTTTATACAAACAAGGACAGCAACAGGCTACAGAAAAAGTATTGTATTCTGTCTTGGAATCAGTGAGATTGGCTGCTTACCTCCTATCTCCAGTGATCCCAAACATCAGTCACAATATTTACCAGCAACTAGGCTTTGAAATCGATTTTAATAATCAAGCACAAACTGCCATCACTGCTCCTTTTGCCATTCACGGCACATGGGGGGTATTAAGCGACAAACAAACATTGGGCGAACCATCTCCAGTGTTTAAACGCATAGAACCACCTAAATAACATTAGTTAGTTCTTTCAATTTCTGATTTTGTTTACTTGCTCGGGGCTAATTCGATTGGCCCTGAGAGCTTATCATAAGTTCGTCAAACTCTTTGTAAATCTCAAAAATCAACTATCAATTATTTTTTGATAAAAAATGAGGTATGACAACAATGTTGAATAATCTGGAAAACGACTCGATCTTCACGCCAGAGCAAGTTTTGGAAAATCGAGGTCGTGTTGCCATATTTATTGATGGCTCAAATTTATTTTATGCAGCACTACAATTGGGTATTGAAATTGATTACACCAAGTTATTATGTAGACTCACAGGTGGTTCTAGACTACTGCGTGCTTTTTTTTATACTGGAGTAGATAGAACCAACGAGAAGCAACAAGGCTTTTTACTGTGGATGCGTCGTAACGGTTATCGGGTCATAGCCAAGGATTTAGTCCAGCTACCAGATGGTTCCAAAAAAGCTAATCTAGACGTAGAAATTGCGGTAGATATGATGGCTTTAGTAGATTCCTATGATACAGCAGTTTTAGTCAGTGGAGATGGGGATCTAGCATACGCAGTCAATTCCGTTAGTTACCGTGGTGTGCGGGTAGAAGTAGTCAGTTTGCGTTCAATGACAAGCGATAGTTTAATCAACGTCAGCGATCGCTACATTGATCTAGAAGCCATCAAAGAAGATATCCAAAAAACTCCACGTCAAAGTTATCCCTATCGACCCTTGACTGGTATGGATTTTTTAGACCAACCCAGAGAGACTGAAGGGCAATTGGAAATTCAAGAATGAAGCAGCAACATAAAGGACAAAGGGGACATAGGGGACACGGGGGACATGAGAGCAATCCTTCCTCCTTGTCTTTTCCCTCTCCCTTGTCTTCTCTTCTGCGCGTCCGTCCTAGCATCTTATTTTTAACTTTCTCGCTTGTCATTGGACTGGCTGCTTGTGGCGGTCAAAATCGCACATCGAATCAATCACCTGCTGAGAACAAATCTCCTCAAGATGCAGATAGCAAATTAACTTTCTTTGACGTCACTCTAGAACAAGCAGACGAAGTTGGACGACCAATTTGGAAAGTTATTGCTAAACAAGCCAAATATACTAAAGAAAAAGAAATTGGTCAGGTTGAAAATCCCTATGGTGAGCTATACCAAGATGGCAAAATTGTCTACCAAGTACAAGCAGAAAAAGCAGATATTGAACAGAATGGTAAGCAATTATTTTTAAAAGGAAAAATAGTAGCCACCGATCCTAGCAATGGAATCGTGTTACACGGTAATGAATTGGAATGGCGTCCTCAAGAAGACTTATTAATAGTCCGCAACCAAATTAATGGCACCCATAAACAACTACAAGCAGTAGCAAAAGAAGCACGAGTCAAAACCCGAACTCAACGCATAGATTTTTCTGGGGGAGTAGTTGCTAACTCTCAAGATCCACCATTGCAAATGCGGACAGAACACTTAATTTGGCAAATCAAAGATGAAAAACTCATCGCTGATCGCCCAGTACAAATCGACCGTTATAAAAATAAGCAAATTACTGATCGTGGTAAAGGAGATACAGCCGAAGTAAACCTCAAAACTAAAATTGCGACTGTCACAAAGAATGCTCAAATACAGTTGCTGGAACCACCAATGCAAATCGTCAGCAACTCCATGACCTGGAACTTGAATACAGAAATTGTCACGACAAATGCTCCTGTAAAGATATTTCATCGGGCTGAAAATGTCACAGTTACTGCTAATCAAGGTGAATTTAAAATTCCTCAAAAAACAGTTTATTTAACAGGTAACGTCAACGGTGTAGGACAAAAACGCCAGTCCCTCAAATCTAATACAGCAACTTGGTATCTTGACAATAAATTAATAGAAGCCCAAGGTAATGTGGTTTATAAACAAGTTGACCCACCGATGACATTTAGTGGTGAAAAAGCCGTCGGTAATATTCAAACAGAAAACATCGTTGTTAGTGGTGGTAATTCTCAAAATAGAGTGGTGACAGAAATTATTCCCCAGGAAAAAATCAAGAGTCAATAATCAAGAGTCAAGCAAAAAAGAAGTAGGCGATCGCCACGTTGCAATTGGAAGTTTCTGCTAGTCGGTCAGTATCGGCAGAAGTTGAAATTGTTGCAGGCGATCGCATTACGCATTTAGCAGAGTTTCGCATGATACCAGCGAACCAACCAGAAATGGTGAAGCGGACAACGGCTGAACTGGATCGAGCAATGAGCGATGCGCTAGGGCTAATTAATGTATTAGCAAGTTGCTAAACTTTAGGTTGATAAACCCAAGCAAACAAACAAAATAGAAAATTATGGTAATTCGGCAACCACGCTATAGCAAAGAAGAATTTGCTCAACGAGGGGATGAAATTTATGAGCGTGAGGTGCGTCGCCTCGTTGAGCCAGATCACATAGGTCAAATTGTTGCCATTGACATTGAAACCGGTGCATGGGAAATGGATGCTGATGAAATTACCGCTTGCGCTCGTCTGGAAACTCGTAACCCAAACGCACAAATTTGGATTGTACGTGTTGGCTCTCGCTACGTTCGTCGATTTGGAGCAGGTCATACTCAAAAAACAGCATGATTACTGGGTATGTTAACGCTGAGTCTGAACCTATCATCCGTATCAAGATTCTTGATTCCAACGGCCAGATATATGAGCAGGATATATGAGCAGAACGCAATTGTAGATACAGGTTTCAATGGCTGGCTCTCCCTACCATCGGACTTGATTACCACACTTGGATTAACTTGGAAACGTCGCGGACGAGCAATCCTCGCAGATGGCAGCGACTGCATTTTTGATGTTTATGAAGCTGTTATTGTTTGGGATGGTCAATTGCTGAGGATTCCAATCGATGAAGCCGATTCAGATCCTCTGGTTGGCATGTCGCTGATGGAAGGGTACGAATTAACTATACAAGCAGTGGCAGGTGGTACTGTAGTACTGAAGAAACTACCGACAATCTAATAATTAACTAACCTCTAAACAAAACCTCATTACGATTAGCTGCGCCTAGTTGCGGTACATAATTAATACCAGAGTGAGGAGTGAGGACACTAGGAACGCCTTGAGCGATTTGCAGCTGCTTGAGCAGACGTTGCAGAAATTTATCCTGTTCAGCACGGAATGTAGGTACATAGGGGCCACGGTTAATGATCGCGAACCAAACCAAACCGCGATCGCGCGTAGGCATGACTCCTGCTAAAGCACTCACTTCATTGAGAGTACCAGTTTTAATCACAGTAGCAGCAGGGATGTGTCGAGCGTGCAATGTCCCCCGATTATCAAAGCCAGAGGTGGGGAACAAGTCTGCTAAATTTAAGCCGTGTGCCAGTGCTTCCTGTTGCAGTGCCATTAACATCGCACAAGCAGCTCGAGGAGAAATTCGATTTTCAACTCCTAGTCCGGAGCCATTAATTAGCTGAATTTCGGATGCAGGAACCCTTGCTAATTGGGCAGCTGTTGACTGCACAACAAGATGACCTCCTACCAAATCTGCTAGCATCTGAGCCATATCATTATTGCTGAAAACGTTCATCTCCTTAATGATTTGGTGCAAAGGTAAGGAACGATGACGCACCAGCAAAGTTTGTTGTGGATTTAGTTGTGCTTCCACCTTCACAGTACCAGCGATCGCAACTTGAGGTTTAGGTGTGCCTTTAGGCAACCGTGCGTGTTGAAAAGCAATCCCACGTGTCCAGGTAGTGTGGTTAAATGCTTGCTTGAGTAGCTGACCTGCTAACAGTGGATCTCGTTGAAAATTCATAGCGAAATAACCAGTAATCACTAAATTACCTTGGACTCGCTTGATCCCCATCTTGTTGAGGGTATTACCAACAGCGATCGCTTCTTCCCAAACAAACAAAGGATCACCACTACCAATAATGACTAAATCACCTTTTAACACGCCGTTTTGTATTGGCCCAGTGGCGCTGACTAAAGTCTCAAATTGATGGTTTGGCCCCCAAGTTTTGAAAGCAACTAGAGAGGTCGCTATTTTAGTTAATGAGGCCGCAGGCAAAGGAATTGTACCTTGGTGATTTGCCATCAGCATTGGCCCCGACTGTATCCAAATCCCTTGACTTTGGACTGTGTTCGCTGCGACTAATCTTAATGTTGCTAGCCCTTGGAGATACTGTTGTACTGTAGTGACTCCAGCTGGATTTGGATCAGGAGCAACAATTAAGCTGGGGTTACTTTGCCAAGCTAAAACATCCATCGGTTCCAAAGGCTTGATTTGTACTCCAGCCATTTCCAGCCACATTGAAACTAAACCTGAACCAATTAATTCCAGCATTCTTCACTCCTCATATTTATGCAAATATGCTACTGCAAGCAAAAAGGCTATAAAGAATATATTTTAGGCTTTGTGGCTCTTTTTTACTGCGTAGTTGTTTGCCAAGCTGCACTCATTATTATTTTTGTAAGATTTTATCTCACCAACAATCAACCACTAACAACCAACAAACAACAACAAACCACTGTACGTTGTCTATTCAGTGGGTGTGGGGAGTAATTCATGCTATGTTGGGCTTGTTAGTTGCTTTGTTGAAAGCAGAAAAGACAAAAAAGAAGGATAAAGTAAATACAAACCATCGGGGTTATCCGTAGTTTGATTATATAATTTATACTTTTTCCCTTCAGTCTGGAATTGACGGATGCCAATTGGCAGCCAGCAATCTACTACTTTCAGCAGAGGCATCTGGTAAAATTTGTAAGGTTTCTAGAAGCTCTGAGCAATGGGATCGACTTGCGTACGAATCGCAATTGACGCAATGGGAGGGGATCACGCACCCGGTGAAATCGTCGCTGGCGCACTGCGAGCTAGGGATGAGTTGGGCGTGGAAGTCTTGTTGGTGGGTGATCCCCAACAAATTGAAGCAGTGCTGCCACCAAAAACTAATTTGGGGCAGGTGCAGATCGTTCCGGCTGAGGACGCGATCGCGATGGATGAGGAGCCTTTAAGCGCTATCAGACGCAAACCCAAGGCTTCGATCAACGTGGCGATGGATTTAGTCAAGCAGGGGCAGGCAGATGCTGTGATTTCTGCCGGTCACTCAGGCGCAGCAATGGCAGCAGCATTGCTCCGCTTGGGACGACTGCCGGGAATTGATCGTCCAGCAATTGGTGCGGTGTTTCCCACAATGATAGCTAGCAAACAAGTACTGATACTTGATGTCGGCGCCAATGTAGACTGCCGTCCAAAATTTTTAGAGCAGTTTGCTGTTATGGGGTCGGTTTATAGTCAGTATGTCTTGGGTGTTCCGGAACCGAAAGTCGGTTTATTGAACATTGGTGAGGAAGACTGCAAAGGCAATGATGCAGCTGTGCGCGCCCATCAACTACTGCGGGAAAATTCTCAGATAGCCTTTGTCGGCAATGCTGAAGGACGCGATGTCCTCTCCGGTCAATTTGATGTGATTGTCTGTGACGGGTTCGTAGGCAATGTCTTGCTGAAATTTGCCGAAGCAATTGGAGAGGTGATGCTGCAAATCGTCAGGGAAGAATTACCCCAGGGATTGCATGGTCAACTCGGTACAGCAATTTTAAAACCCAACTTAAGGCGGATTAAACAGCGGATGGATCACGCTGAACACGGAGGTGCTTTGCTCTTGGGTGTTGACGGCATTTGCATTATTGGCCACGGCAGTTCTCAAGCACCTTCAATTTATAATGCCATTCGATTAGCAAAAGAAGCAGTGGATAACCAGGTGCTGCAAAGAATTCAATCTAAATATCAAAGTAAATCCTCCGGGCAACTATTGCCCGAAAACAGTCAATAGTCATATTTGTTCTTTGTTAGTTGATGCTAGTTGGTTGGAATAAACAACAAACAACCAACCACACCCAACTAACAACAAAACAAATGACAAAATCGCCAATAGCTTGGGAGAACCCGGAGTGCAAACATTAGGAATCGCAATTACAGGAAGTGGCTCAGCAGTACCAGCTACTTTTCTGGATAACCAAGGGCTGATGGAACTGGTTGAAACATCAGACGAATGGATCACCACAAGAACAGGAATTCGTCAACGGCGTTTGGCAAATGTAGGTGAATCTCTAACAGATCTTGCCACTGCCGCTGGTGAGGCGGCGATCGCTATGGCTGGCATTACACCGCAACAGTTAGACCTGATTTTACTGGCAACCTCTACGCCCGATGACTTATTTGGCAGCGCCTGTCAAATTCAAGCCAAACTAGGAGCAACAAGAGCTGTAGCATTTGATATGACAGCAGCCTGTTCAGGTTTTGTATTTGGATTAGTAACAGCAGCCCAATTTATTAGAACTGGTGTATATCAAAATGTTTTACTGATTGGAGCAGACATTCTCTCTCGTTGGGTAGACTGGCAAGACCGACGCACCTGTGTACTATTTGGTGATGGTGCTGGGGCAGTAGTATTGCAGGCAAATGATAGCGATCGCTTACTGGGATTTGAACTCAGAAGTGACGGCACTCAAAACGATTGCCTTAACCTTCCCTACACACCTGACGCCACAGAATTACTCCCAGGTGTCGTTGTTGGTAGAGGCAACTTTCAGCCGATCACCATGAATGGTAAAGAAGTTTACCGCTTCGCCGTCCAACAAGTGCCAGAAGTTATTGATAAAGCTTTGTTTCGTGCCAACCTCAGTGTAGAGGAAATAGACTGGCTCCTATTGCATCAAGCTAATCAGCGCATTCTAGATGCTGTTGCTCAACGCTTGAACATCCCCGAACAAAAAGTGATTAGTAATCTGGCTTATTATGGCAATACTTCTGCCGCCTCTATCCCCCTGGCTTTGGATGAAGCAATACGACAGAACAAAATTAAGCCTAATGACATTATTGCCGCCTCAGGTTTTGGTGCTGGCTTAACATGGGGGGCTGCAATTTTTCAATGGGGAAGATAGATAGTAGTTGTTTTTTGTTTGTTGGTTGTTGTTTGTTGCATTTTCCAGACAACCAGCAACTACCAAATACCAACAAAATTTATTAACACTTGACTGTTGACACTTGACTAATGACCAAAACTGCATGGGTGTTTCCCGGACAAGGTTCCCAATCATTGGGAATGGGAATGGATTTGATCAATATACCTTTAGCAAAAGATAAATTTGCTCAAGCCGAAGAAATCTTAGGCTGGTCGGTGATTGAAATTTGTCAAAATGATGCCGACAAGCTATCGCATACTATCTACACTCAGCCTTGTTTATATGTAGTAGAAAGCATTCTGGCTGATCTCCTACAGGAAAAACAACAACCAGATTTAGTTGCTGGCCACAGTTTGGGAGAATACATTGCTCTGTATGTTGCTGGCGTGTTTGAATGGTCTGCGGGGTTACGCTTGGTAAAACGCCGTGCCGAACTGATGGACAGCGCTGTTGGTGGAATGATGGCCGCTTTGATGAATTTTGACCGCGAACAACTAGAAAAAGTGATTGCCGAAACCCCTGATGTAGTTGTGGCAAATGATAATAGCCCTGCTCAAGTTGTAATTTCTGGCACATCCACAGCCGTACAAGCAGTCATATCTCAAGTTAAGGCAAAACGTGCAGTTCCTTTAAAAGTCTCTGGTGCGTTTCATTCACCTTTAATGGCAGAAGCTTCAACACAGTTTCAAGAAATATTAGCCTCAGTAGAATTTCACAAAGCAAAAGTGCCTGTTTTATCTAATATTGAACCAACTCCAGCCACAGAAGCAGAAATTTTAAAGCAACGCCTCATCCAACAAATGACAGGGGGAGTACGCTGGCGAGAAATTGCACTGGCGCTACCAGAAAATGGGATTGAGCGAGTGGTGGAAATTGGCCCTGGTAACGTATTGACTGGTTTGATTAAACGTACTTGCTCGGATTTAATTTTAGAGAATATGCGTAATCTTGCGGAATTACCTACTTAACCCTTCCTTAACTTTTGCTGTCTGATGAAACCACAGGTTTAATTCGAGAACTGAAAAAAGATGGTATTGGCTACGCAACATATGAACATACAAACTCAGAAAGTACAGCGCGTATTGTGGCGGTTAACAATACAAACCCAGGTGCATCACAAAATCCTTACCAGCATCGGCTATTTTACGTCTATAAAAATCCTCCTAACGATGCAGTTAAAGCATTTTTGGGTTATGCAACTTCGCCACAGATAAAACAAGGCTTATAGTTAGTAATTTAGTGAGCAACTAATCTTTAGCGAGAAAAAAGTATTAGCGATCGCTTATGTTTAAATTTTGTCTGAATTATCTCACGGCGCTAAGGCAGCCAGTCTGGGTACAGGCAATCACACAACTGTAATCATCTCTTGTATAGCCTTATGTCCTGAGTTGAGCAATTTGGCGATCACACAATTAACGTAAATTTTTTACAATTCAAGAGTTTCATCTAGGTTAGGCACTTCCCAACCAAGAAACTATAAAATTGAGCTAGATTGATCACAAGAATGTACACAATTGTGCTATGAAAACTCTAGCTAAGTGGTCTGTGGACGACTATCATCGCATGATTGAGGCAGGCATTCTGCATGGTCGTCATGTAGAATTGCTAGAGGGTGAAATTGTCGAAATGAGTCCAGAAACTCCAATTCACTACATCACTGCAAAACGTGGTGCAAAATACCTAGAGGAGTTACTATCAGGTAGGGCTGATGTTCGCTTCAATGGCCCTGTGACGCTATCTGATTCTGAACCTGAACCTGACATAGCGATTGTGCGTCTTCCAGAGTCTGCCTATACTGATCGTCATCCTGCCCCTATAGATATTTTCTGGATTATAGAAGTTGCAAAAACCAGCTTGAAGAAGGATTTAGAGGTTAAAGCATCTGTCTACGCAAGGGCTGGAATTCAAGAGTACTGGATTTTAAGCTTATCCACTAAAAAAGTGATTGTGTTTCGAGAACCTCAAGACGGCAAGTATTTGAAAGAGCAGACAATCAGTGAAGGAAAAATCATACCATTAGCATTTTCAGATATTGAAGTATCGGTTGAGAAACTTTTCGCATCAGCATAAGGTAATTGCAGTTGTCACAGCCTGAGGCTTGAGTCGAGAAATTAGTAATTTATCCAGTAACTAAGTTTAACGATCAAAAGTAGTAAAAGTAGTGGCGATCGCTTATCCTTAATTTTGTCTGATTTCAATTATCTTCTGTGGGCAAAAACCGCGAACCGTTAGCCAGTCTCTTACTCTATCAAGCCTTTAAGTGGTCTGTTGTTAGCCCCATGCTACATGTTTACTTTCGGGGCAAGATTTATGGTGCAGAAAATGTCCCCTTAAGTGGACCTTTAGTTGTGGTAAGCAATCATGCTAGTAATTATGACCCACCCATTGTTTCCAACTGTGTCCGTCGTCCTGTAGCATACATGGCTAAGGAAGAACTTTTTAAAATTCCAGTATTAAAACAAGCCATTGAGTTATATGGTGCTTATCCAGTCAGTCGAGGAACAAGCGATCGCACTGCTATTCGTGCAGCCTTAAAATATCTGAATGAAGGCTGGGCTGTCGGTATTTTCTTACAAGGTACTCGCACTCCTGACGGACGCATCACAGATCCAAAACGAGGTGCGGCGTTGATCGCTGCCAAAGCCAAAGCACCATTGTTACCAGTTTGTTTGTGGGGTACACAAGCAATAGAAGAAAAAGGTGTAGTGATCCCTCGTGCAGTTCCCATAACAGTGAGAATTGGTGAGTTGATTGCTTCCCCCAGTTCTACAGATAAAGAAGAGTTAGAAACAATAACACAAAAGTGTGCTACAGCAATTAATGCATTACACACACAAGGACGCTAAAGTATTCACTGATAACTGATACCTGATAACTGATTTAAAAATCTTCCTCATCGACAAAAAATTCTGCGTCATCTTGTCCCGGGGAATAACTTTGTCCAGAACCAGTTAACCTCCACAATGGTTGTAGCAGTGCCATGGCAATCATGCCCACACTAGCACAGAAAGCCAGTAATAAGCCTACAGGAAGTTGAATGGATCGAAAGCCTAAAAATTGTAAGGATACTGGCGTAGCGTTTTGTACTGACAGAAGGGCAACAGCCATTGTCCAAAAAACAAGAACTATTATTGTCAGTAGAGCAGTAAAAGTTTTCATGATGATTTGCGGCGAATTGCTAAAGCAAAGACTTTCTCCACACGATTATAGAAAAGTGGTAATTATTAAGTCACAATTAATATTTAGACAAAAAATTTAACTATTCGTAAGGTATTGGTTCAAATTACTGTTGCAAAACTTTGTCAAAAAAGGCTAGTAGAAACATTTACTATAGATACCCATGTTGCAAAAGCTCCTGCCTTTCTAACTGGAGGTAAGCTTACAATGGTAGTTAGTAATTTCTAGAGTGGCAACAAAAATACGGTCAAGAATATATTTAATCCCATACTCAGGTGCTGGGTGATGGCTATCAGTAGTAAATTTCAATGCTCGAAACTGGATTTCAGTAAGGAGCTTTGTCACTTACTACTAGCATTGCATAAATGATGCTCAGCAATTTTTATCCTATAAGCAATCTGCCGTGACAAATGGCAGTAAGATTAGCCAATTGGCTAGCAAATGAGTAAAGCCTATGTAAGCGAATATTATTCCCCGTCTTTTCTCTCACAGTTACTAAGTAATGTCAACCCCCGAGCGACCTTTTGCCAGTTATCATCTTTGGTCTCTAATTGCCCCAGCATCTGGGCAACAACGTTGGCATTGTCAAATGAGGCGGGGGTATATTAAAGCACGGCAACATGAACCCCAAGTTAGAGCATTGCTGACAAAAGTTACATCATCCCAGCGCATAGGCTTGCTAGCACAAAAAGGTGTTTATGAATTTCATCACCACAGATATCTACTAAATCAATCAGACGGTGTAGAAAAAGTTGCTGAGCTACTGAGATTGAGCAATTCACCTAGTGAAGTGCAACAGCGTGTGTTGCAAATCTTGAAGAAATATCACGACAAACCATTGCTTTCAGGGAAACGTATTGTTTTGTTAACCCGTGGTGATGAGGGATTCCCCAAACCAATATTAATTGATCAAAAGCATTATTGTTTCCGCCTCTATGCGGCGATGGACTGTATTTTCATTGAATCTTCAGGCAATTTACATATTTTAGATTTTAAAACTGGTAAATCTGCTTTTGACCGTCGTCAGGCGTTAGTTTATCTTTTAGCGGCTCGTTATCTTTACCCCAGACACAAAGCTATAGCTTCCTTTTATAATTTAGAATTTTCCAAAAAATCGGAGTTAATTAGTGTTACCAAAAGTGAATTAGATTTGATTGAGCTTGAGTTAGCTAGTATTGCTCAGAAGCACCAACAAGATTTGCAAAAATATCAGCAGCAGACTCAGAAATTTAGTCAAATATTTCCGCCCAATCCTGGGTATCACTGTCGATTTTGCCCATTTAATTCTATCTGTGAATTTTCTGCTTTTAAGGCTTCGCAAAGAGTCTAGTTTGAATGAGGAAAAATTAGGCTGGCGATCGCTCACAATCTGTCACGAGACTGCAAATTCCGTATGTTTTCGCTGTTCAAGGGTTCTAAAGCCCAAAACAATCTGCTCTTTAGGAATTCCCGCAGCCACTAAATCTACAGCAACGCCCTCTTCTGTACCGTCGTGTTGAATCCAAAGCTTATGATCAATAATATCGATGTGTAACAAAGTTCATCCCAACCGAACTATGACAACCATAACCCTGCAATTATCACCTGAATTAGAGCAAAAACTACGAGAAAGTATCGCACGTCACGACGCCGAAAGCATTCGACAGCTATTAGCTGATGCGTTTGCGCCAACGGTAGAAGTATTACTAGGACAAATACCTACTCAATTTAACGATGAGGAATTGGGAGATGATGAATTAGAGGCAAGTATAGATAATTTATTAGAAGAGTTTGAATTATACACTGGGTCAAATTTACCAACACTTTCAGATTATGCAGTCAGTCGTGAAGGTATTTATGAGGATCATCCCTAGCTGTGATACACCTTGTAGACACTAACTTCTTACTGCGCTTTGTGGATCCCAACTCTAACCTAAATCCAATTGTTAGAAATGTTACAAAAAAACTCATAGACAAAGGAGAGCAACTGACAATTACATCGCAAAACTGTATAGAATTTTGGGCATTGCTGAATCAAGATATGAATTTACAATTCACGGATATGTAGAGACGTAGCAATGCTACGTCTCTACAAAAATGTATACAAACATAATTCATGACCAGATTCAGCAACGCCGAATTTTGGAACGTCGCTACAAGACCAGCAGCAAAAAACGGATTAGGGTTAACGCCAACATATGCAAATCGACTATTGCAAATAATTGAACGTCTGTTTCCATTATTGCCTGATACACCTGCTATTTATTCTGAGTGGCGTCGGCTTGTGGTTACATACAGTGTATCAGGTGTGCAAGTGCATGATGCTCGCCTTGTTGCTAGCATGAAAGCAAACGGTGTAACTCACATATTGACATTTAATACTAGAGATTTCGCTAGCTATGTAGTAGAAGGGATTGTAGTAGTTGACCCAGTAACAGTGTAGATTTTATTTACAAGAGTGCGTAGACGTGCTACCGGCTTATCGTCAGACATCGCTTTTTTGATCAGTGTGAATGGCGATCGCCCATAGATTCCCCATAGATCGCCGACTTTTTCAAAAAGTCGGCGATCTTGTTTTTCATCAAGTTTCAAGTTCAGAACTCGGAATTTCTTATTTCAAACCTGAAGTTTGAAGTTCAGAACTCGGAATTTCTCATTTCAAACCTGGAGTGTGAGGTTCTGAAGTTGGAATTTCTCATTTCAAGCTTGAACCTACACTATTTGTGAGAGTTAATTCCTCCACTTTGCTGTTTCCTCACCTATTTACTACGGAATTTCATTCAACTTCTGTGCCGCCGACCTTAAGACTCGACTCCACATCCTGTAACCTTCATACATGGCATTGAGGCGAATTGCTTCATTATAATCAGCAACTGCTCCTTGTACGTCTCCCTTTTGATACTTATCCAAAGACTGAATGAAAAAGTCGTCAGCTTTGGGTGCTGTAGCTACTTGAGTATTAGGAACAGAGACTCCCACATCTATCCCAGATTTTGCTGACACTCGCAAAAACGTATTAATGGGAATGCCCAAATTAAAGCCTGTTTTGTCTTCTTTAGTATCTAAATCTGCTCTACCGTGAACTCCGATGAGTTCACCCTTTTCATTCAATACCGCACCGCCGCTCATTCCCTCTGATGTATTATTGTCGTAGACTAAGGCATAGCCATCACGTAAAGGTTTCGAGGCATTAGCAGCAATCTTGCCATCACTGAAAATATAAATTGACTGATTAATCGCAAATGTTGGTGCAGGGAACCCAGCCACATAAGCAGTAGTGCCTTCTGTGCTAGCGTCAGAGTTACCTATTTTCGCTACAGTGTAATTTTGACTGCTGCTAAATTGCACCACAGCTAAGTCTACTCCTGGCAGTTGTTTGACACTGCTGGAGTTGAGTGCATAACTTTTTCCATCAGGGGTAATAATTTCATAATTGTCTTTGACTTCTACCACATGAGCAGCCGTGAGGACGGTGTAAGTATTACCCTCTTTCTTGATAATCACCCCGGAACCGTACTTTGGCTTTTTACTTTGAATCAGTACTGTGATTTGTTTGGCAATATTATTAACTTCTGTTGATGATAGCGCCACAGCCGCTTGTGTTTGTACAAGAGCGATTGTTACCCCTATTAGCGCTGGTGCAAGTTGATAATAGAATTTCATTATTTATTTTCCGAAATACAGATACGCTTCAACATCAATATTCACTGGATCGTTGCTTGTGTTGCCCCCACTTTGATTTGTGGCGTTTCCAGCAGCCAAGGCACGCCGATCCATTATTTGACGTAAAGTAACATCAGGATTGCTACCTGGTTTGAGAGTGAATAATAAAGTCGTATCTGTACAAGCAGCGTTTTTTTGAATAGCGGCACACACGACAGGCTGTTTGTTGAGAATACCTGCCTTGATATATCTCAGCGTACCGTTGTCATAACTTCTTTGAAATCTGTAAGTTACCTGCTGACAGCGTTGCAGAGGTGTCAACCCTTTACCACTAAAATACTGGGAAACCCAACGAATCATTAGTAGTCTCTTGCCATTTTGGGTACGAACAAATGTTGTCGGTACACCGTTGCTTTGATCACAGTAAAAAGTTGTGTCTCCAGCGTAGCTTGGTTGATTGAGGATAGCTATTGTGGCAAATGTAGTTAGTGCAGCTATGCCGAAAACTCTCACACCCCATGTCAAAGATTGATCAGATATCTCCAGTTTCATAAATGTAAATTTAATCAAAAAAGAGTAGAGCGCACTTTTGCGGGAATAGAATCAGCTACAAACTAAAATTGCAGTATTTCCGATGATGCTTTACATATATCAGTAAAATTAGCGTATATATATGAATATAGATGAAATAGCTTACAAAAAAAGGCAGAGGGAAGAGGGCATCCCCATGAAACAAGTTTCACGAACCTTGCCATGAAAAAACCTCACCCCCTGCCCCTAATCTCCACTCCCTTGGGGGAGTGGGGGCCCCGAGTTCCCCTCTCCTTACTAAGGAGAGGGGTGTCCGACAGGCCGGGGTGAGGTTACTTTCAACTCAGAAGGCAAAAGGTGGGATGTTGGGTTAATGAAGTTTATCGAACTCACCTGAGGGGGTGACAACCGCAGTCAACTTTTGGCAGGGCAAGCCTTTCAGGTGACGGACACCCTCAAAGATAAAAAGCAACAGCAAGATTTTTCTTATTCATCAGCACTCAAAACTCCTATTTTCACAAAGCGCGATCGCGCTCAATTAATTCTCATCTTTTCAGCAGTGATTAAAGTGAAAGGCAAGCCAAGCCTAAGTTATACCAATTCGCCAAAAGAATGCGACAGATAGGCCACCTTTTAGAGACGCGATGAATCGCGTCTTTATCCAAGGGATGTGTTGCAATCATTAATTGAATTGGTATTACATCCCCCTTGTCACCCCCTCAGCGAACTCACCTTAATTATCAGCCGACCCGACAGTATAAGTGAAAACAAGATCACCGACTTTTTAGAAAAGTCGGGGATCTGGGCGATCTGATTGTTCACGAATCAAATAGGATTGCTATATGAAACCCGGAGTTAGCTAAAACGCTGGTAACTCTCCCAAAATGGTGAAGCGAATATGATTAATGGCCAACTCACCAATGGAAATTTCTTCTTTTGTCAGCCTTACACCTTTACTAGTTATAGTTTCAAAAGGAATACCTTTACCGATTTCAATGTGATACCAGCACAAACCCATAAAAAACCGTGTGGGATAGGGCCCATTGTTACCAATATCATCAGGGTTAGATTCCATTGGCAACCAGCCAAAACCAGGGATGTAGAATTCTAACCATACATGATTGTAATCTGGTTGCAGAGGCACATGTTGATGTTCTGCATAAGTAGGACATTTGTAGCGTCCGACGGTACGACAAGCTATGCCATTTAAACGACACAAAGCCAGTAAGACACCTACGTACTCACCGCAAGAACCTACACCTCTTTCTAAAACTCGATCTGGAGTGTCTATGTGAGGTTTAATACCATAAGACAACTGGTCATAAACATAATTACGGATGCTGTACATTTTCCTTAGCAAATTGGTTTCTGTACCAATTGCTTCTTGGGCAGCACGGCGGACAATGGTAGTATCCATTGCCAATTCATCATTATCTACGAGATAGCGAGTTTGGTATTCTGGCGATAGTTCAGGAATATCTTCTACATCGGTTGGAGTGAGACGATATTTAATACCTCGGACTTCTAAGACCGCCTTCCAGCCAAACATGTGCCGTTCACCGGGGGTCAGAGCATCGAATTTAAACACAGCCACCCGTTGCCCATCTATAATTTCTTCTGTAAAAGGCAGTCCCACAGGTTCAACATGTTTGACCTTTTGACGATCTGTGTCGCTTGGTAGGGCAATACGCCATTCTAGGTCTTGTAAGTAAACCTCTTCAATCGGCGCTATTTCCTCCACATAGAACATTTCAATTAGATAGCCATTAGAAAGAGCGTAGCGCTTTTCTGGGAAATAACGATAGTAGAGTGGGTGAATAAACGTGCGATCGCGATATGCTAGTTCGTGATTTGGGTCAGCATTCGGGTTATCGCGCACATAAGGTTCTTCAGAAGCGTAGGCGACATAGAGAGTTTGTTGACCTGTATTTTTCTCTGTTTGTACTGCTATACCTGTAGGAGATTCAAATGGTGTTAGTACACTAAATTGAACTTCCCCTGTAGCTCTATCCATGCAGTAAACGCTTTGTTCTGTTGCATCGCAAGCCCAAAGAATTTCATCAGTCACAGTCAAATTTTCTACGCCCACACCAGGAGCATAAAATCTGGTAATTTCTTTGCGGGTATCGCGGTTAAAAATTACAATATCTCCCAATTTTTGGCAACTGACATAAACAGTTGATTCCCAGACAGCAATGCCATTAGCAGGGTAAGGCAAAGTGACAAAATGTTCTAGCCCCCAAGAATTCCATTTACATAAATAAACACTGTTACCCCTTGTCACCCAGAGAGTATCTTCCCAAATTGCCAAACCAGTGACATCTGTAAATTCCTTGCTTTGGTGAGGATTGAGGATTTTTGTGTTGTCAGTGGCAGGATCTATTTGCAGCAGATACCCTTTAGGAGAATCAATAGCAATCAGAGTATCCTGGAAGAAAGCAATGCCACTCAAAATGGCAGCACCAATTGGTCGAATTGTTTTTTGCCCGAACATCTGGCTAGCGGTCAAACTGGGAAGAGCAAAATTCATATTAAACTAATGTACCTAAAGATTTAGCACGACTAGGATGTATTTTGATATGTTTTGTGCAATTCCACTCCCAACTTCTATTACTCACAACTATCAAAAATATGTGCTATAAAAAGCAGTTACTTTAGCAATAACACTTAGATAATGCCGTAAAAAAAGTAGGGAAATGTGAAAAATCACACCTGATGTTAACGCTTGTTAGCAATATCCCTAATGTAACTTTAGTTGATGGTTTTTCTGGCTATCACTAAATTATGATCGAATTTTGTAACCATTTCCTGTAACCTACACGATGTCTGCTCATTCTCTGCCTGATTCAACTACCGTTTGGCATAGTTTAGAAGTTGATAAAGCAATAGAACTGCTCTCCACGAATGCAGACACTGGCTTATCACCTCAAGAAGCGCAACAGCGATTGGAACAATACGGCCCGAACGAACTTGAGGAAACTGGTGGTCGCAGTGCCTGGGAAATTTTGGTCGATCAGTTCAAAAACATCATGTTGTTGATGCTGATCGCTGTAGCAATTGTTTCCGGGATTTTAGACTTGCTGGCTCTGCAAAACAACGAGTTAAAAGCGGGGGAAGTACCATTTAAAGACACGATCGCGATCTTAGCAATTGTAGTCCTCAATGGTATCCTTGGCTATGTTCAAGAAAGCCGTGCCGAAAAAGCCCTCGCCGCGCTGAAAAAACTCTCTTCTCCCAACGTCCGTGTCATTCGTGATGGTAAACCATTAGAGGTGGCAGCTAAGGATTTAGTACCGGGGGATGTGATGCTCATAGAAGCAGGGATGCAAGTAGCAGCAGATGGACGCTTGTTGGAAGGATCAAACTTGCAAATCCGAGAATCGGCACTCACAGGTGAAGCCCAAGCGGTTAACAAACAGGCAGAAACCACATTACCTGAAGAGACAGGAATAGGCGATCGCATCAATTCGGTTTTTCAAGGTACAGAAGTTGTCCAAGGACGGGGCAAAGTTCTAGTCACCAACACTGGGATGAAAACCGAACTCGGCAAAATTGCTGCCATGTTGCAGTCGGTGGAAAGTGAACCTACACCGTTACAACAACGGATGACTCAGCTAGGTAATGTCCTGGTGACAGGTTCTTTGGTTTTGGTAGCCATTGTTGTAATTATAGGGTTGCTGCGTGGTGGTAACTTAACAGAACTATTGGAAGTTTCTTTAAGTATGGCAGTGGCGGTCGTGCCAGAAGGTCTACCTGCTGTGATCACCGTTACCCTAGCTTTGGGAACTCAACGCATGGTACGACGCAATGCTTTAATTCGCAAACTGCCAGCAGTAGAAACTCTCGGTTCTGTAACTACAATCTGTTCTGATAAAACCGGGACTTTGACTCAGAACAAGATGGTAGTGCAATCTGTCTACACAAACGCTTCTACCTCTAATCCGAGTGAAAAAACTTCCAATCATCAAGAATTCCGCGTTACAGGAGAAGGTTACGCTCCTACAGGCGAGTTTCAACTGCAAAATAATAAAGTTGAGGTACAAGATTACCGAGAACTACAAGCTTTATTAGTAGCCTGTGCTGTTTGTAATGATTCTGTCTTACAACAGCAACAAGGACAATGGACTATTTTAGGAGACCCGACAGAAGGGGCTTTGGTGACACTAGCAGCCAAAGGAGGAATTGAAAAAGATCAATGGGATAGTAAATTGCCTCGGGTGGGTGAGTTTCCGTTTTCTTCAGAAAGAAAGCGGATGAGTGTAATTTGTAGGGTTGAACAAGTAGAAACAGGTATTTCGCCTTTAAGTGATGTTGATCCGATCATCAGCGATTTGGTGAACTCCCATGGCTATTTAATGTTTACCAAAGGCTCACCAGAATTAATTTTGGCTCGTTGCACTCAACTTTATGTAGGTAATAGGACTATTCCCTTAACTCAAAACCAGCGAGATGAGATATTAGCCGAAAACGATCGCATGGCTTCTAATGGTTTGCGAGTGTTGGGTTTTGCTTATAAACCCCTGGCAGAAATTCCAAGTGAAGGCTCAGATGAAGCATCCGAACAAGAATTAGTCTGGTTGGGATTAGTGGGGATGCTGGATGCACCCCGCCCAGAAGTGAGGGCGGCGGTACAAGAGTGCCGTGAAGCAGGCATTCGACCGATTATGATTACTGGTGATCACCAGTTAACAGCCCGGGCGATCGCTACTGATTTAGGAATTGCCCAACCAGGCGATCGGGCCCTGACTGGTCAAGAACTGCAACGGATGAGCGACCAAGACCTAGAGCAAAATGTTGACTTGGTAAGTATTTATGCTCGAGTCGCCCCAGAACACAAACTGCGAATTGTCCAAGCTTTACAGCGTCGGGGCAGATTCGTCGCGATGACTGGTGATGGTGTCAACGATGCTCCAGCCCTGAAACAAGCTGACATTGGTATTGCGATGGGTATCACCGGCACTGATGTGAGTAAAGAGGCAGCAGATATGGTGCTACTAGATGATAACTTCGCTACTATTGTTGCTGCTACTGAGGAAGGTCGGGTTGTTTACACCAATATCCGCCGTTTTATTAAGTATATTCTCGGTAGTAACATAGGTGAAGTTCTGACAATCGCAGCTGCACCCATCTTGGGATTAGGAGGAGTTCCCCTCACACCCCTCCAAATTCTCTGGATGAACTTAGTGACAGACGGTTTACCAGCCTTAGCGTTAGCTGTAGAACCGCCCGAACCAGATGTCATGAAGCGTCCCCCGTTCAGTCCGCGTGAAAGCATTTTTGCTAGAGGCTTGGGTTCTTATATGATTCGGATCGGGATCATTTTCGCGTTCATTACCATTATTTTGATGATGTGGGCGTACAATCATTCTACCAGCATCCAAGGCAATGGGCTGAGTCCAGATCGATGGAAGACAATGGTATTTACTTCGCTGTGTCTTGCCCAAATGGGTCATGCGATCGCAATTCGCTCTAACAGCCGACTGACAATCGAAATGAATCCTTTGTCAAATCCCTATGTGTTGGGAGCAGTTGTGTTAACCACGATTTTACAACTGATGTTGGTTTACGTTCCTCCCCTCCGTAATTTCTTCGGGACTGACTATATTTCTTTGCCAGAGTTGGGGATTTGTCTTGGTTTCAGCGCCTTAATGTTTGTGTGGATTGAACTTGAAAAGATTGTCTTCCGGTTGATGGGCAAGAAGACTGTGTGAGGGGTGTGTAGACGAGGCAGTGCGGTGGACGGATCTCCCGGCATAAAGGAGCCACTGCGGTGGACGGGTCTCCCGGCATAAAGCACGTGGCGTCATCTGCCGTGCGCTCATAGGCTTCCCGCAGGGTGGGGTGTGAGAGGTGTGAGAAGTTATAGTACTATTTTCTTCCCATACTCCTCATACTCCATATACTCCCCCTACTCCTCATGCTCCCCATACTCCCCCTACTCCTCATACTCTCCACACTCCCCTATGTATTTAAAAACCCTCCACCTCCGACACTTTCGCAACTATCAAGAGCAGCAGGTTGAGTTTACTGCTCCCAAAACGATTTTGGTGGGCAATAATGCTCAGGGAAAATCTAATTTGCTGGAGGCGGTGGAGTTATTAGCAACATTGCGATCGCATCGTACTTTTCGCGATCGCGATTTAGTACAAGAAGCAGAAGAACTTGCTCAAATTAGTGCTTCTCTCAAACGAGAGACTGGCATAAGCACTCTCAATTTAATTTTGCGTCGTAATGGTCGCCGTACTGTTAACCTCAATGGTGAAAATCTCCGGCGACAAATGGACTTTCTCGGTGTCCTGAATGCCGTACAATTTTCTAGCTTGGACTTAGACCTGGTACGTGGCGGCCCAGAAGGTCGGCGTCACTGGCTAGATACTTTATTGATTCAACTAGAACCAATATACGCCCATATCCTACAACAATATCACCAAATATTACGTCAGCGTAACGCCTTTTTGAAACGCAATGCAGAGACGTTGTACACAACGTCTCTACAATCTGAATTAGCTATATGGGATGCACAGCTAGCGACAGCAGGTACACGGGTGATTAGGCGTCGGGAAAGAGCTATACAGCGACTTGCTCCCATAGCCAAAAAGTGGCACGCTAGCATTAGTGGCAGAAAAGAAATTTTGCAAATCAAATACTTGCCTAACGTTCCTTTAGAGCAAAATCACTCAGAAAAGGTGCAGCAAGCCTTTCTAGAAAAGCTTCAGCAAAGAACTATTGCGGAATTACACCAAGGCACTACTCTCGTTGGACCACATCGAGACGAAATAGAATTAACAATTAATCAAACACCAGCTCGTCAATACGGTTCTCAAGGTCAGCAACGAACCCTCGTACTAGCTTTAAAATTAGCTGAATTGCAATTAATTGAAGAGGTTGTAGGAGAACCACCACTGCTACTTCTTGATGATGTTTTAGCGGAACTAGATCCTTCTCGTCAAAATCAATTACTTGATACAATTCAAGACCGTTTTCAGACAATAATTACTACTACTCATTTGGGTGCTTTTGATTCCCAATGGTTGAATTCTTCTCAAATTCTGTACGTTAAAAGCGGCAAAATATCCATAGAAAAAGTAGAAGTTGGCAGACAAAAACTAGAAGGAATTTTTCAGGAATAAAATCATAATCTCACTTCATGCCTCAACCCATATCTTTTACCTCGCCCTGAGTATGCCTTGAACTGAAGTTCAACCCTCATAGCCTAAATCTGTTCAAATAGTTTTGTTTGAAGAACCAATTGGTACACTTTTAATAAAAATTAATGATAAAATTTGGAACACTTTGAGGAAGAGTGAGAAGATGTGATGCGATCGCTTATTCTTCAACTAATTACAACTTTTCTGGATCAATCCCCTTTTCTCGTAATCTCGCCAACAATTCTTGATAACGCTGTTGTTCTTGTTCAAGTTGCTGTAGTGCTGCTTCTTTCTGTTGGCGTTCCTGTTCGGCACGTTGGCGTTCCTTTTCCCGGACTTGGTCTAATTCTACGGGTGTGAGAAATCTTTGTCCATCGGGACGATAAATTTCTAAAGTTTCAGGTGTCAGTACAAACCGCACTGCCAATCGGGGACTCACCCAACCATTCATCTCTTCAATAATTTCTAAGTCATCTCCAGAACGTAACAAACCAGTTAATTCCAAAGTGTCTGGATTGTAAATATAATATTCTTCAACACCATAACGTTGATAAAACAGAAGCTTATTTGTCATCTCTTTGGTTGTATTGCTGGGTGAGAGAATTTCAAACACTACTTGGGGAGCAATATTATTTTCTTTCCACTGTAAATAAGAACCTCTATCTGCTTTTGGTCTACCAAAAACGACCATAACATCAGGTGCTTGGCAAAGTTTATTATTTCCCTCTACTGGATACCACAGCAAGTCTCCAGCAATAAATACATCACTTTGTGATGCAAATAAAATTTCTAAATTTTCTTTAATCGTGACAATCCAACGAAATTGTTTTGTATTATCAGCCATTGGCTTCCCGTCGCTTTCCGGGTAGACTAGCTCTGGTGTTGTATCGGGCGTGAGTTGTTGTACCATGATCTACCAAGCCTCCAATTAGGAGCGATCACTACTCCTATCTCCAGTTTAAGAACGGCGCACGTTCAAGCAACACCATTCTTTGCGTTTCCACAAAGTAGCCACCACCCAACCATTTTTTTCTAAAGTATCGGCAACGGCTTTCGATTGCTCGACTAAGATACCACTGAAGATACCCCAACTGCTAGGTTTAGCGATCGCACTCATTTGGGGAACCAGTTCGATAATTACATCAGCTAAGATGTTGCATACTATACCATCTACTGGTGCAGTGAGTAGTTTTGCTGCAACGTCTACACTACCTTGTGCCACAACCAAGCGTTCTTTATCAATGCCATTGAGTAAGAGATTTTCTTGGGTTGATTGCACTGCTAAAGGGTCAGTATCTACCGCATAGACTTGCTTTGCTCCTAGTAATAGCGCCCCGATTGAAAGGATACCAGAACCACAACCAATATCTGCAATTACCGCACCTCCCTGTTCTCCTGTTGGAGGGGATAATAGGGAATCACTTAGCCGCATTTCCAAGGATTCCAAACACAATTGAGTTGTGGCATGGTTCCCCGTACCAAAAGCCATACCAGGATCGAGGCGGATAATTATGCGATCGCTATTTTCTGGCGTGGGATACCAAGCGGGATTAATCAAAAAGCGATCGCCTATTTCCTGTGGTAGCCAGTATTGTTTCCAACTACTTGCCCAATCTTGTTCGTCAATTAACTGCCAATGTATTGTCGGGGGAGCCATTTCCATACACAAAGCGTCTTGGCGTAACCACAACGATAGCGCAGCTAAATCCAATAGCTGCGCTTGAAATACCGGCAAATAACCCCTCACCAGAATTTGATTTCCTTTTTTTTCACTTGCTGTACCACGACAGCCAAAACTTCCCAGCCGCCAAAAGACACTATCTTCTAATTCTGGTTCACAAAGAATTTGTAATTCCCACCAAGTCTTAACCATACGATTTTAGATTTTAGATTTTAGATTTTAGATTGCAAGAGACTAGTTATTAGTTAGTAAGTAGTGAATAGCAATTAGCAGGTGATAGAAAATTCCGCAACTAATTCAAGGTGGGTAAAAATCCTCAACTAATTTCCTGAATTTTCGTATTTTCACCTTTGTGTCTTAGAGCCTTGGTGGTTCAAAACTTAATTTTTTCACCACAAAGACACCAAGACACCAAGAAAAATACATTACACCACCAAAGGGCTACAACTAACTACTAACAATCCCTAATCCAAAATCCAAAATCCAAAATTGATTAGAGTGTTACTGTATACGCATCCCGGATTCCAGGTACTTTGGTAATCTCGCTCAAAATGCCATCGGGTAAGGGATCATCAAGACTGAGAACCATCACCGCATCACCGCGAACGATTTTACGCCCTACCTGCATACTGGCAATATTGACATTAAAGCTACCTAGTAGGGAACCAAGTTTACCAATGATTCCTGGCATATCTCGGTGTACGGTGAACAGCATGTGATGGCTGGGGGGGACGTTGATGGGGAAACCGTCTAGGTTGGTGAGACGGATTTCTCCGTCGCCTAACAAAGCGCCTGTAACAGCATGAGTACCCAATGAACCAGTAGCCTCTAAATGTATTGAACCAGCATAGTCTTTGATTGCTGCATCCCGGGTTTCAATGACGCGGATTCCCCGTTCTTTGGCTTCGATGCTGGCATTAACATAGTTTACCCGTTCTCGCAGTGCTTGGAAAAGTAGTCCTTTGAGGGATGCTACTACCAACGGCTGACTTTTATTGGTGGCTAGTTCGCCTTGCAATCTGACGTTGAGCAATTCTACTCTACCGCCTGCTAATTGTCCGACGAGATTACCCAAGGTTTCGGCTAACTGCATGTAGGGTTTGAGTTCTTCTAAGACATCTGGTCCTAATCCCGGAATATTCACCGCCGATCGCGCTGGTAAACCCAACAGTACATCCCGAATTTGTTCCGCAACATCAATAGCTACGTTCACTTGCGCCTCTGTTGTGGAAGCACCTAAGTGGGGAGTAAGGATGACTTCTTTACCTAAAGACCTTAAACTAGATTCTCCTAGTGGTTCAGACTCAAAGACATCAAGGGCAGCACCAGCAATTTTACCCTCTTTAATGGCAGCTGCGAGAGCTTCTTCATCAATGATGCCACCACGAGCGCAGTTGATAATTCTGGTGGTGGGTTTCATTTTTGCCAACATAGTGGCATTAATTAAATGGGTGGTTTGTGGAGTTTTGGGGATGTGTAGGGTAATGTAGTCTGCTTGCTGCACCAATAAATCCATATCCACTAGCTGACAGCCAAGCTGTTCGGCTCTTTCTGTGGAAATAAACGGATCATAAGCCAGCAATTTCATTCCCATTGCTTTGGCAACAGCAGCTACATGGGAACCTATTTTACCCAAACCAACAATGCCGATAGTTTTTTTGTAGACTTCAGCACCCACAAAGCTTTTACGATCCCATTCGCCGCGTTTTACAGAAGCGTTGGCGTCAGGAATATGACGAGACAAAGACAACATCATCGCCAATGCGTGTTCAGCAGCAGCGATGGTGTTTCCTTCTGGAGAGTTGACAACTACAATCCCCTGACGAGTGGCGGCGGCTACATCGACATTATCTACGCCTACACCAGCGCGTCCAATAATTTTTAGCTGCGTCCCAGCTTCGATGATTTCTTTGGTGACGCGTGTTCCAGAACGAATCATCAGGGCATCATATTCACCAATGATTTTAACTAATTCTTCTGGTTTTAAGCCTGTTTTGACATCAACAGTGGCAACTTGGGATAAGATGTCAATCCCGGCTTGGTCAATTGGATCGGAGACGAGAACCTTAGACATGATAGTTGGTTTTTAAGCTAGAGGTAATGCGATCGCTGGAATATTAAGTTTAATGTTTATGTGTACCAGTTGAGCAAGGAATATAAACAACGTTTATTTGGCTAGACTGCTATACCTCTTGTTCAGCTTCTCCACTTAGCTGTTTGGGATTTCAGAGTAAACCTTACCTTTTCCTCAATTACCAACTGTGGAAGCATAATACTTATAATACTTTAAGTAATTAGCCGAACTTGATATGAGACTCTCTGGCTAAATATAAAGCATCAATGGTGCAAACACCTATATATTTATTAAATATTCCAAAAGTAGAGGCGTCATCTTCCTGAACAGGTATGAAAGATTATTTTCACAGGACTTACGCAGAACAGAACCAAAGTAACGGTAATTGATGAATTACCGCTACTCAAGAATAAGGTTTTTGGTCACATTTTGCGGTCTGATTTTTTACTAACTTCAAACAATATTATTACTTAAGTAATTGAAGATTAAAGTTTTAAAAAATACGTAATTTTTACATACCGATTTTACTGAGCTCGACAGCAGCATATAAATGTAGCTGTCAAATCTAACAAATCCAAATCCTTCGACGGCAAGGATTTGAAATTTGCTGCTGCCAAATTTGATGAAAATTAACCTACATAAAGAAGAATTATGCCAGCAGATTTTGCAGGTAACAATTTAAATAATTCTAGAAATTTAAATATCAATTATATCAATCAAACCTTTACAGATTGGGTAGGAAAGCGTGATAAAAACGATTATTACAGCTTCAATGTAAGTAGTCGTAGTAGCTTGAATCTAGTTGTTGATGGTCTGTCAGCCGATGCTAATTTACAATTGCTAAATAGTAATGGTTCTGTGATCGCGGGTTCTTACAACCGTAAAAAGAAGTCAGAGACAATTAGCGCAACTCTAGATGCTGGCACTTACTATATTAGAGTTTACCGAGTCAATAAGAAAAAGAGTACTTACTACAACTTAAAAGTTTCTGGTAACGAAGCACCACAATCTTTACAATTAAGCACCAGTAAAACCAGTTACCAACGAGGTGAAACAGTCAGCCTGACGAACACTAGCATCTTTGATGGTAATGGTGCAGCTGATTTAGCACGGGTAGATTTTTGGTTGCAAAAAGACGGTGGTGAATGGCAAAATATCGGCGATGCAGTTAATTTCATTGCCAACAGTAATGATAACCGCTACGCCAGTTTTGAATACAGTTTATCTGGTCTTAGTGCTGGCAACTATTTATTATCTGCAAAAGCCTACGATAAATCTGGTGCTAGTACGGAAAGTATCCAAACCAATTTTAGTATTGTACCTATTCTTACTCAAGACTGGTTTGACCTTAACATTCAAGATGCAGGTATACGTGAGGCTGCAAGGTGGCACTTTACAGATCATATCCTCGATCGCAACGATATGATTGCTATCTTCCGGGAAGCAAAAGACAGCAGTGTAGTTGATGGTACTGAACTAACAGACTTGCGTACACTAGTCAATAATTCCTCTTTCTTAGGAATGCCAGAGTATGTACGCGTTTTATCTCATAAAGTCATTAATTATGACCTAGCTAATCAAAATTATCAAGGTAAGGCGCTAGGTAACTTGTATGCAGGTAGCAGTGATATTCACATTGAGAACTTAATTAGTAAGTGGTTTTTAGGTAGCGATCGCCCCACAACTTCTTATAATTATCAATACGCTCATGGTTCTCTGTTTCAAAATGGTATTACTTATCAAGATATTAAACAAGGTAGTATTAATGACTGCTTTTTTCTCACAGGTTTAGCAGCAACTGCTTTGCGTTCATTTAGCATGATTGAGAATATGTTTATCGATAACGGTGATCAAACTTTCACCGTGCGTTTTTACAACAATGGCATTGCTGATTATGTGACGGTAGATAGATATTTACCCACCAATCAAGAAGGATATTTTGTTTACGCTAGCAAAGACAATTACTACGGAAACTCTACCAATGAATTATGGGTAGCTTTGGCTGAGAAAGCTTACGCTCAACTAAATGAATCTGGATGGATTTATCAAGATAATACCAATTCTTATAATGGCATTGGTAATGGTGGTTATGTTAGTGATGCCCTCGCAAACATCACAGGATTAAACACTTCTCTCGCCAATGTTCTCAATTTTAACTCAGTCGTCAATGCTTTCAATTTTGGTCAAATGATTGGTTTGACGACAAAATCAACAGTGGTAGATGCAAATATTATTGCTAGTCATGCTTACGCATTAATAGGTTACAATTCTGCTACTCAGATGTTTACACTATTTAATCCTTGGGGTATCGATAATGGCACTTCTAAACCAGGTATTATCGAGCTTTCCTGGAATCAGATTGAGGCAAATTTTAGTTATTGGGATGCGACAATTAATAATATTGTGTGATTTTTTGATGTAAATCACAGTCTTGGTACAAACATGATATTTTATAAGTCGAACATCGATACACACCGATAAATACAGATGGAATTATCCGTGTGCATCTGTGTTCATCTGTGTTCGATACTTATCAACCCCTCAACTCAGCCACAATCTTTTGCAAAAGTCGAACACCGATAAACACCGATAAACACAGATGGAATTATCCGTGTGCATCTGTGTTCATCTGTGTTCGTTTTCTCAAAAATACTTGGACTATTATATCTATTATTCTAAATTTGAAATGAATAAAAACTCAAGCGATCGCTACATTATTTGAGTTATTCAATATACAATTTTTAAGTTTTTATTTGCATCTCTTGAATTAATGCATGAAAACAACATTATTTGTAAAATCATTAGCATTTTACATCATATTTATATAGTAATTATTGTCAAGGAGGGAGATAATTCAATGCTTTAAAAATTTTCCCAAGGAGAAAATACTTATGCCCATTCAAAATCATAATCAGAACTTGTTTGATGATCAAGGGCTAAATATTACTCCTAAATATTCAGTAGATAATTTTAGTTCTCCAAATGAACGCTACTTTTACAGTAGTCGTAGTAGCTTTTATACAACAGAAAATACTCTAGAACCAGATGTTAGTGAACAGCGACGAAAAGATCGCAAATCAAAAAAATCTGTATCATCTCAAGCAACCAAAGCAGATTTAGTAGTACAAAATGCATTTGCTCCTAGTGTAGCTGCTGCCGGCAGCACTATTCAAATTTCTTATCAGGTGAAAAATAAAGGTAAAAATACTTCTGGATTTAACTATACAGATTTTTATATTTCTAAAGACAAAAACATTAGTAGTGATGACTCTCTTTTAGGTTGGAGCTGGCTTGGTAGTCTTGGGGCTGGTAGTTCTACCTCTCAATCTCAAAATGTGACTATCGATAGCAATCTTGCTGCTGGAAACTACTATATATTGTACAGAGCGGATGCTTTGGATAATGTCCTAGAAATTAGTAATACAAATAATGTTTTGGCGCGGGAAATTACGATTACTAATACAGCAAGTGGAGGATATAATCCCAACTCTGGCTATGGTTTAATTAACGCTTCCGCAGCAGTGGCTAAAGCTATTGGTGAAAAACCTTTTGTAGATGTTCCTGATTTGGGTGGAAACAACTGGGGGGCTGATTTAGTAAAAGCACCAGAAACTTGGGCGAAGGGATACACTGGTCAAGGTGTGGTTGTGGCTGTTTTAGATACTGGGGTAGACTATAACCACCAAGACTTAAGTTCTAATATCTGGACGAACAGCAAGGAAATTCCTGGTAACGGCAAAGATGATGACGGCAACGGCTATATTGATGATTACTATGGTTGGAATTTTGACGGCAACAACAATAGTACTTTAGATGTTAATGGTCATGGTACTCACGTCTCTGGTACTATTGCAGGAGTTAACAATAGCTATGGTGTCACTGGTATTGCCTATAATTCCAAAATTATGCCAGTGAAAGTTTTAGATGATGAAGGCTCAGGTTCTTATAGTGCGATCGCTAATGGTATTTATTACGCTGTAGATAATGGCGCTGATGTGATTAACTTGAGTTTAGGCGGCGGGCGTTCTAACGATACACTGCAAAAAGCGATTGAATATGCCAGCAGCAAAGGTGTTATTGTTGTCATGGCAGCTGGAAATGACGGTGGTTCACAACCAGCTTATCCTGCCCGTTATGCGAAAAACTACGGGCTTGCTGTTGGTGCAGTGGATCAAAATAAAAATCTTGCAGACTTCTCTAATCGTGCGGGAGCAGATCAACTTACTTACGTTACAGCTCCTGGTGTCAATGTCTATTCTACACTTCCAGGTAATGAATATGCATCCTATAGCGGTACATCAATGGCGACTCCCCACGTCGCGGGTGTAGTTGCTTTGATGCTTAGCGCCAATCCTAGCTTGAGTGATGCTCAAGTGCGTCAAATTCTAGCAGAAACATCAGGAAATAGCACAACGCAAGCTGCAAACTCTAGGGGGAATACTACCAGCTTGAGTTATGACGGTAATACTAATGTTACTTCACCTTGGATTCGCAGCTATACAAACAAATAATAAAACCGGACAAGCTATTGCTTGGTTTAATTTAGGTCTGACTTTAGAAAACGTCAACCGCCAATCAGATGGGATCGGTGCTTATCGTAACGGTTGTGAACTTTACTAAGCAATGGGGCTTGATCAATGGTTCAACGTTGCAAAAATAGGATTGAGTGTCTTTCACAACCGCAAGCACCAGTTATGATGTCTAGTCCCGAATTTTGCTGTTGGCTTCGTTCTTGGTTTCGGCGTTAGGGTAATGGGTTTGATGATTAAGCGAACACAGATGCACACAGATAAACACAGATGATTTATCGCTGTTACAATACAATACTGCCTATAATTAAAGTTCTGGGCTAATAGCCTAAGTCCACTTAAGTGGATCGAAATATGCAGTGTGGTTTAGCAGCAAAGCGAGGATTCATCAGATTTAGAGAAGAAAAATGCAGTGTTCAAAATTTATCATTTAACGTCCTACCAATTTATCCCGCAGATGCTTAATGCGATCGCGTAACTTTGCCGCTTCTTCAAACTCTAGTTTCTTCGCCGCTTCTTTCATTTGTGCTTCTAATTGAGTAATTAATTCTGGAATATTTTCTAACGGTAATTCGTCTAGATGTTGATCGACTGTTTCTAATTCTTGAGCATTTAACCTTCTTGATACTTCTAAAAAAGACAAAATTGCGTTACTCGATTTTTTTACTATTGGTTGTGGTGTAATTCCGTGCATCTTGTTATACGCCATTTGAATTCCCCGACGGCGTTCGGTTTCTTCAATGGCTTTAATCATGCTATCGGTGAGATTATCTGCATACATAATCGCTTGTCCCCGGACGTGACGCGCTGCTCTTCCGATAGTTTGAATTAAGGATCGTTCTGCACGTAAAAAACCTTCTTTGTCTGCATCCAAAATTGCCACCAGAGAAACTTCTGGCAAATCTAAACCTTCACGTAATAAGTTGACACCAACTAAGACATCAAAGTTAGCATCGCGCAAGTTTTGGATAATTTCTATTCTTTCAATCGAGTTAATTTCTGAATGTAAATACCTGACTCGAATACTATTTTCTTGCAGATATTCTGTTAAATCTTCCGCCATTCTTTTAGTTAATGTGGTAATTAACACTCGTTCGTGGCGGTCTACTCTATCTTTAATTTCACCTAGTAAATCATCAATTTGTCCCTCTGTAGGACGGACGATAATTTCTGGATCAAGGACGCCGGTTGGTCGAATGATTTGCTCTGCTATGTGTCCCTCGGAAACTTCTAATTCCCATTCTCCTGGAGTCGCAGAAACAAAAATACACTGGTTAACTTTTGACCAAAATTCTTCTGCTTTTAAAGGTCGGTTATCAGCAGCGCTAGGTAAGCGAAAACCATGCTCAATTAACACTTTTTTTCTAGCTTGATCGCCGTTATACATACCGCGAATTTGAGGTACGGTAACGTGAGATTCATCAATAACTAATAGCCAATCTTTGGGGAAATAATCAATTAAACATTCTGGTGGTTCTCCGGCTTGTCTCCCTGCTAAATGGCGAGAATAGTTTTCTACACCGTTGCAGTAACCCACTTGGCGCAACATTTCTAAATCGTAACGGGTACGTTGATCTATTCTTTGCGCTTCGAGTAATTTCCCGGCTGACTCTAATTCTGCTTTGCGCTCTTTTAATTCTTGGGCGATCGCATCACAGGCTTCTTCTAATCTTTCTTCTGGTGTCACGAAGTGACGCGCCGGATAAAGATTCACTGCTTGTAAACTTTGAAGAATTTCACCCGTCACCGGATCGACGTAACGAATGGCGTCAATTTCATCACCAAAGAACTCGATGCGAATAATCCGATCTTCGTAGGCTGGGCCAATTTCGAGTACGTCACCCCGGACACGAAAACGTCCCCGACCAATTTCTGTATCATTGCGGCTATATTGTACTGATGCCAAATCTCGCAAAATCTGCCTTTGATTTACTTCCATTCCGACGACTAAGGGAATGGCAGCTTTGAGGTATTCTGAGGGAATTCCCAAACCGTAAATACAACTAATGGATGCAACAACGATGACATCACGACGTTCAAAGAGCGATCGCGTGGCTGAGTGTCGCAACATGTCTATCTCATCGTTGATAGAGGCTGTTTTTTCAATATAGGTATCGGTAACCGGAATGTAGGCTTCTGGTTGATAATAATCGTAGTAACTGACGAAGTACTCAACAGCGTTGTTGGGAAAAAATTCTCGTAACTCGTTACAAAGCTGGGCTGCAAGGGTTTTATTGTGCGCCAGTACCAGAGTCGGTTTACCGACTTTTTCTATCACTGATGCAACTGTAAATGTCTTTCCGGTTCCAGTTGCTCCTAGCAATGTCTGATAACGATTGTGAGCTTGGATACTACTAACTAGCTGTGCGATCGCTTGTGGCTGATCGCCTGTTGGACTGAAGGGTGCTTGAAGACAAAATTTTGTCATGTAGTTTTGCTCTAAATACCCTAAATACCTATCTCATAGTAGCGAATAGAGACTGGGGATTGGGGGAGAATGCCCTGTTCTGTGCGCTGTCTCACCGCTCTGCGTCTACACACTCCCCATCCCTCATCCCTAACTTGTTGATTTTTACTTATGTGTAGATTTTAAACAACCCTATACATATACAATATTTTTTAAAGTTAAACTTTAATTTATAGGAAAAACTTCACTTCTGTTGAATTTTTGTAAAAAATACTTAACAATCTAGAGGTATGAGCATATGGCCGTTAGCAGTAATGGTAAGGCAGTAAGTCCTCGCCAGCGTGCCAAATCAAAGGGGGAAAATACAGTGGAAGTCGAAAATAACAAAGCGCAAAGCTCAAATGAACAAGATAGTAATCTCGTAACTCAGGCAGATGCGTCCGGTAAATTAGAAGTAACTGATACACTTGCTATTTCTGGAGTACGTCCGATCGCTGCTAGCGATTTGCAAGTAGCAGAGACGGTTTCAATTGCTGGTGTACGTCCTATTAGCACCAGTAGCTTACAAGTTGTAGAAACAATGAACATTATGGGTGTGCGTCCTATTACCGCAAACACAATCCATGTAGTTGATACCATCAATTTATCTGGAATTCGCCCTATCGCCTCCAGCTCTCTGGTAATTTCTGAAACCTACTCTGTGATGGGTAATCGTCCAGTAGCATCAAATGTTATTGATGATTCCGAATTTTTGATGGGTTATCTTGATTAGTGAAAATAATTATATTTTATATAATTTCTAACCCGCTTTTCTAGAAAAGGCGGGTTTTTTATGAAATATTTTGAGTTCTTGATTGATTGTTAATATCTCACTAATAATTTACTTATCTCTCCTGGAGTATAGAAACTAATATACCTGTGGAAAGAAGGCTAAAGTCAAAATCATTCGCTAATTTATAAACATCAAAGCTAAAAAAATCAAAGTTAATTATCAACTTTCCAACAGCTTTGAAATTGAATAATTATATAAAACCAGGAGAAAGAAATGAGTTTAGAAGATAGAGCAAAAGCTACAGCTAAAAATGTAGAAGGTAAAGCTCAAGAAGCATTGGGAAATGTTACTGGCGATCCAGAAGATAAAGCAGAAGGAAAAGCCAAGCAAGCAGAAAGTGAAGTACGTCACTCTGTAGAAGATGTCAAAGATAATATCAAGAAAAATCTTGACTAAGATTTCGGACTAGCTTTTGAGTCTGCCAAGAAATAAATTTCGTAACTAAAAGTTCAAGTGAGCTTTACCTTACTGAAAATATATTTCAGTCCGTTTTAACGGACTTTGGCTATGAGCCTTGAAGTTTAGTTCAAGGCGTACTGAGTTGACTAATCATGCAATTCACAGTGCAGAATTAAACAAACAGGGTGCATTCTCTTTGTATATAAAGAGCGATTAGCTAAACTGGCTCAGATTCTAAAAAGATGTTGATTGAGATAATAAGTCCGCTGAAGCGGACTTATTATTCAGAGCCAAATGTATGGATTACAAGCTGCTAATAAAAATAAATAAAACATATTGTTAGTTCTCTAACAGTATTTATTGAGGAGGAAACAAAAATGAGTCTGCTACAGCAGAGTCGTAAACTTGTCACGGCTGTTGTTTTAATTTTAGTTTTAACTATTACTACTGCTTGTGGTGGTAACTTTGCCCAAGTTGACCGTACCACAAATCCACCAGTAGTTGGTCGAGATGTAGCTTACGCACAATTAGAGCGGGGAAACACCGCAGCTGGACAATCTTTTGGTAACTGGGTTGTGCAAACATCTCGGGGATTAGTCACAGATGCTTATGTTCGTGATAACAACAAGTTAGGTGTCGTTATTTCTCCACAAGTTCGTCCTAACGAAGTGCGCACCTTGACAAGATCTCTAGTTGAAGGTTTTCGGAAAAATTTTCCTAATCAAGATTTAACGGTTTTGGTATACGCACCCGACAAGCAGCTGATTTTGACAGCTCGATACGACGTCCAAAGCAGTCAAGTTCAGTACAGCTAGGGATTGTTGTTTGTTGTTTGGTGTCCTAACAACCAACAATCAACCACCAACTACCAACAAGGATAAGAAAAGGAGATTGATAAAGTGAGTAGCACTGAAGAGTATAAACGCCAAATCATGAGAGATTTGGCTCAGGGTAATGTAGAATCTCTTGATGATGCTCCCAGGGGTGATGTATCACAAGAGTATCAAAGCTTTGATGATTTTGCTCAGCGTACAACGCCCTCCCAGCGTCGCCAAATGTTTGAACGCTCTTTTAATTCCAGCAGCATTCCTCCTAGCCAAATGGAGCCAGAATTACAAAAGGCGATCGCTAATATTAAACCCAACGAAAGAGATGATGTCGCACGCGCCTTTTTCAAACACCTCAAGCAAAGAGGATTGGATGAGCGTCATCTTGAGCAACAACTAGGACTTTCTACCCGCAACCCCAACCGTATGAGTGCGGATGATGTCAGCAGACTCGCTTCTTTTGCATATCACAACCATCCCGACATTTTCCGGCAAGTATTAGCAGAACAGCCAGCTATCATCAACTTCCTCAGTAACCCGATTGTGGGAGCCATTGTCGGACTTGCTGCTGCTAAGTGGTTGGGTGGTCGTAACAAGTAAATTGGGAATGTCAATAATATATACATGAAACGAGGGTGTGTATTACCACCCTCTTTTTTTGCTTGATCAAATTACAAATCAAGTAGATTTTTAAGCAGATTTACACGTTATACCATTTCACCTTGTCCTCTTTGTCTTCATAAAATTTTTACAAAACAAAAACAGGCTGTAGAAATTTTGTCTTCAGCTACATTTCTACCCAAATTGGAATCATCTCCCCATTGCTTGCGATCGCATACTCCACTGTCAGCAATTATTTTCGCTTTATAAAAAATTTATCTAGCTGTCTAGGCAAGTTATATTTGCAAGGAGCTTGTCAAATCTTACGTCCGACACAAATTAACAAGTTTTAACTGTAAAGTTTTTGTAAACTTTAGTAGTGAAGTTTTATTTATACTATATGATTAGTATCGCTTATTACTTAAATTCTTGGAAAAATTAACAAGTTAAGCAATCTGTAGGCTTCACAGTATATATTATATTAAGTCCTTCTGTATAGAACCCAACAGGAGAGTTAAGCGCTGTCGCTGTAATTTTGAAATTGCAGCAGTTCAAGGGTAATTACAAATCTCACTCCAGGGAAAGTCTACCATCACTTTTTGTCATGTTGTGGGAGTGAGTTTAATGATAGGGTTTCAATTCGCAAAGACGCGAGACAAAGCTAGTTCAGGTATAACACTGAGCAAATTTCAGTCAACAAAGAAGTTGCTGAAGACTGCAACAATAGCTGTATCTTTTGGTATTGCAGTTGCGATCGCTCATACAAAACAAGCTCAAGCTGTTACTATCACCTTTGACGATTTACCTGGATCTCAAAATCCAATTGCTAACGGCTATGCTGGATTGAATTGGGAAAACTTTTATTACCTCAATACAACCTCTTTTACTCCTTCTGGCTATGTTAATGGAACAGTATCACCAGAAAACGTAGCCTACAATGGCTTTGAAAAAACTGTTGCTATAAGTACAGTTGATGATATTTTCGATTTTAATAGTGCTTATTTAACAGCTGCTTGGAATGAGAATTTGACTGTGTTAGTAGAAGGTTTTATAGGAGGAGAATCAGGGCAAAGAAAGTATTCACAGACAGTTCTTTTAAATACCCAAGCTCCTACACTATTTACATTTGATTTTTTGGGAATAGACTATTTAAGGTTTACATCTTCTGGTGGTAATAACGCTGGCTACAACGGAAAAGGTACGCATTTTGCAATGGATAACTTTTCTTTTAATAAAAAAACTAAACCTGTCCCTGAACCTATAACTATGTTTAGTTCGTTAGCAGCAGGTGGAATGGGTTTGGCTTTACATCGAAAATTCAAGCAACAAAAAAATATAAAACAATAAGTTATTTTTAGAAGTTGTTTAGCTCAATCTAAAAATATTACCTGAAAAATCCAAGTTTTACAAAATTGCTCGGAAAGCTGCCACTAAAATTAGATAATGAAAACTAATAAACTGGCTACAGTCACACGACTGGCTCATCCACAGTTCTGGCTATTAACAATAGGTTCAGGTTTAATTGCAATTCATCTAACCCTGGTTTGGAAAGCGGAAAATACTAACCTATTCGGTACTAGTTTTTTGTCTTGGGCGGCTGTATCTTTTATAGTTTGGGAAAAACGAGACAATCTAAGTCTTGAAAGTGACATTTTATCTTGTTTTTTGGGTTTAGCTTTCATCTGGATAGCACTGATCAGAAGTGCATCTATGAACAGCTTTGGAGGTTTTTTGTATGCTTCACCCTTTATTTTTGGCTTAGGTCTTGCTTTAATAGCTTCTGGTTTTCAAGGACTAAAGCAATACATCGGTGAGTTAATAACCCTGCTTTTTCTCAGTATACCCAAGCTATTACCAGAATGGGCGATTTATAAGATTACATTACTCACTGCCAAATCATCAGCTTTTATACTTTGGTACATAGGTTTTGATGTCACTCTTACTGGAATCAATATTTATCTACCAAATGGCAGTGTAGAAGTACTTCGTGGTTGTTCTGGTGTAGAATTAATTTCCCAAATGTTGGGTTTGGCAATACTTTTTCTGCTAGTCTTTCCTCAGAGTTGGCAGTACAAAGTATTGGTTCCAATTGTCGCTGCTACGGTGGGATTTATGATGAATGCTGGACGAGTGGCACTGATGACTGTCATCGTAGCAAAAGATAATATGAATGCTTTTGATTACTGGCATAGTGGAAATGGCTCTCTTTTATTTTCAATAATTTCTGTACTAATGTTTGGTTTATTCTGTTGGTTTTTAATTGGACACAATGAATCTAAAAATCAAGATTCTAAGTTGTCATAATTAAGATATGATGAATTGGAAAAAATTTCGTATTTTATTGTTAATATTATGCGTTAGTAACGTGTTATTTGTATTGGGACAAGTTACACTGCTGCCCAAACGAGACAAAAGCACAGTCGATAATTTTGTTTTTCCAGAAGTTGTAACTTTACCCCAGTGGCAACTAAAATCTAGCAGAGATTTATCTCAGCATATACAAAATAATTCTGAATTGTTAGCTCAAAGGAACTATCAATATATTCATAGAGATTTACCTTTAGAAATTGAAATGCGTTATGTAAAAATAGGAGATGTTAATCAACTGATTAAAAAATATACTCAGATTTCATCATCTGTCATCGTACGAAAAAGAGAAGGTGTAGGCTATTACGGATTAGGAGTTGAACAACAAACAGCCTTCCTAAGTGCTTGTATTAACCTGCAAGGTTATAGCACTTTTACGAATACCGAATTTAACCAAAGTCAACGACCAAACAACCTATATTGGGAACTTTTATTGTCTTGGTTATTTGCTCAAAAACAGGTAATAAAAGACAAGCACTGTCTTTGGTCACATTTGTCGATTCCCTTAAAAAATTCTTCCCCAGAAGCTACCTATCAAGTCCTGGAATCTGCCTGGTTTTCCTGGCATCAATACTGGCATTCTCGTTTGCAGAAACCTTAAAGTTTTGTCTTTTGGAATTGTTGTGATTTTTTACAATAACTTATGACTAAATCAAAAATTGAAACATCTGCTTCCCACCAATTTGTTTTAACGCAGGAAAGTTCATTAACTATTGTGCGATCGCTAGGCTATGGCCTATTGATATTATCTGTGTTTGATTGGGTAGCAATTTTTCTGCCATCAAACTTTTTCAACCCTGCTTGGGAATTACAAACTATAGGAGCAATAGTTGAACGTGTACCTGTACCTTTAATTGGGTTGGCACTAATTTTTTATGGTGAATTGCATTCACGAAATAGATGGGAATTTCCCGTTTTAAAATTATTGTCTTGGCTGACTATATTGTTTTCAGCGTTGTTTATATTAATGATACCTTTAGGAATTGTTAATACTATTCGGCTTAATAAAGAAAATATCGCGCAAATCAATAATATATCTACACAGCAAATTTCTCGTGCTGAACAGTTACAAAAGCAACTTAGTCAAGCGACTCCTGAACAATTAGATGATCTTTTAAAAAGCCGGGGTGGTTCCCTATATGGTAAAAAACCAGAAGAACTAAAGGATCAACTTTTGTCTCAAGTTTCTAGAGCAAAAGTACAAATTAAGGAGCAAGCAGAAGCTACCCAATCTTTGCGTGGTCTAAGCTTAATTAAGACCTCTACGAAATGGATTCTTGGTGCTTTAGTATCTGCATTTCTATTTTTTGGTTTTTGGAAAGGCACAGATTGGGCAAGATTTTGATTAGCTAATATCATGTTCGCTTACATACCTATACTCTGCCGTGGGCTGGTAATGGGTAATTAAGATACTGATAATTTTCCAATGCCCAATGCCCGATATCCAACAGCGAAGCATAATATTGTAAGCAATTAGCCGAACTTGATATTACTTGAGCTTCAATACTCTGGAGATTTATTTATTGGCGGAAAAAATTAGGTGCAAGATCTAAGCCAAGCCATCAAAAGTTCTTAGATAAAAACTCCTAAATTCAGTGCAATCAAAATTTACTCTTGACAACTGTAATTGTACTTAAACTATTATCCGCACATCCGGTAATAAATCCTCCCATAGCCTGGATTTGTTGCAAATATTCCAACGCATGTTTAGTAATAACTTCTCCTGGCATTAACACAGGAATACCGGGGGGATAAGGACAGAGCATTTCAGCACAAATACGTCCAGTAGTTTCTAGTATTGGTAATACTTCTGTCGCAGCAAAAAAAGCTTCACGAGGCGAGATACGCGCAAAATCCCCCATAGTAAAAACATCATCCCATATTTTCTCCCCCTCTACTTTATGGGAGAGGGGGCTGGAGGGTGAGGTGATCTCAGTAAGTTGAGTAAAAGCTTGTACCAACTGCTCAATGTCTTCTTGGGTGTTGCCCAAACTGATAATAAATGTGAGATGTTGCAAAGAAGCAAATTCCGCAGTTACACTGAGCTGTTCATTGAGAATTTCTTCGGCAGTAAAGCCTGTTATACCTAAACCGGAAACATTTATACTCAAGCGTGTTTGATCTAATGTTATAAAACCAGGGGATTTCCCCAACTTCCCTTGCAAAGGGGGGCTTTGTAAAATCGACAATCCGGGAATTTGTGTAATTCTAGTTCTCGCCTCCTCGGCAAGTTGCAGTGTGTGAGACATTAACTCTTTCCCGTGCAGCGCCATTTGTTGACGGGCGGCATCCAAGGAAGCTAAGAGTAAATAACTAGGACTAGTAGATTGTACTAGCTGCAAAGCTTTGTTGAGGCGATCGCGATCTATCCTCTCACCTTGGATATGTAACATTGATGCTTGAGTCATCGCACCCAGGGTTTTATGAATCGATTGTACAGATAAATCTGCACCTGCTTTTAAAGCCGGGGTAGGTAGTTGGGGATGAAAAGCAAAATGTGCGCCATGGGCTTCGTCTACCAGTAAAGGAATATTGTATTGGTGGGTAATTTGGGCGATCGCTTGTACATCTCCACAAACACCGTAGTATGTAGGATAAACCATGAACACGGCTTTGGCGTCGGGATGCTCCAAGAGTGCTGCTGCTACTGCGTTGGGAGTGATACTGTGAGCAATATCTAAAACAGGGTCGTATTCTGGATTGACAAAAATTGGTATGGCTCCAGAGAGAATTAATCCTGCGATCGCAGAGGAATGAACATTGCGTGGCAGAATAATTTTATCGCCAGCGCCGCAAGTAGCAAGAATTGCTGCCTGAATTCCACAAGTAGAACCATTGACAAGAAACCATGTTTGTGAAGCACCAAAGACTTCTGCTGCTAATTCTTGTGCTTGTTGAATCACGCCTGCTGGTGCAAACAGATTATCCAACTCTGTTAATTCTGGTAAATCGTGGCGAAATACAGTTTTACCAAAAACATCAGCTATTTTCTGGGAAATTCCCACACCTCGTTTATGTCCTGGAGTATAAAAAGGTGCATGGGGATGTTCAGCACAAACTTTTAAGGTGTCTAATAAAGGTGTTTGATGTTGATCGAGCATTTTTATCATCAAGCAGCAGTATCATGGCTGAATTGCCGAACTGGAATTTCAATCACAAACTTTGTACCTTGTCCTGGCGTTGTATTACAGTAAAGCCTACCATGATGTTTTTCGGTCACAATCTGATAACTTATTGATAAACCCAATCCAGTACCTTTCCCCACAGGCTTGGTCGCTACACCAGCGACCATTTGTCCCAAAGCAGACATCTTTTCACTCTGAACCATTTGAGTTTGGGTGCAGTGGAGTTCATCGAGGAGTTGTTTCAGGTAGTTATTTTTCTCACGTAATTCCCGTATTCTTGCTTCTACTTTCTCTTCCAGGGTTAGGCTATAGGATTCTAGTTGTTTGTTCACTTCCTGTTGCTGCTGGAGGAGGTGTTCATCTGCACAAATAAGTTGATTAAAAGAAACAGCAAGAATTCCAACTTCATCTTGAGTATTTACAGGCGCTTGTAAGTCAAAATTCGACTCTTGAACTGACCGTTCGTTGTGCTACTTGAGTCAGGGTTTGAATTGGGCGTGTGATCGTTCGACTAGTGGAAATAACTAGAAAAATGGCAAGCGCTACCGACACCAGCATACTTCCAGCGATGATTTGTGTTCTTAGTGTGTCCGCAGTTATACAGTATGAATTAAAATAGACAGTATTTGAAGATTTAATTCACTTCGTCAATTAGCTCTATAATTCCCAAATTTTACGCACTTTCAACAGGTGTATAGACATTTAGGAAGATGTCAGTAGGGTTGATTTTTATTTAGGTTGGAAAAGTTGAATCTTGCGAAAAGAATTACATGATTTATCTTATTTCTGAACCTCAACCCAATGAAACACCAATTCCTAACCCAGAACCAAATCCTGTACCCCCAACTGAACCTACACCAGGGCCAACAGTTCCCCAACCCATACCAGATCCAGTTCCTGAAACCGTACCAGCACCCATACCACAAACCGTACCTGGTCCCATTCCTCAAACAGTTCCAGGAACAATACCGCAAACAATCCCCTAACCTGTTTAAAATTAATTTCGTCTAGTTTTAATTTCAAATCCAAAATCTAACATGCTGAGAGCCGGGATTGTCGGACTTCCCAACGTTGGAAAATCTACGTTATTTAACGCTTTAATTGCTAATGCCAAGGCAGAAGCTGCTAACTTCCCATTTTGTACAATAGAACCGAATGTCGGCGTTGTGGCAGTGCCAGACGAACGGTTAAATGTTTTAGGTAAGATTTCCAAGTCGGTACAAATTATCCCGGCCCGTGTTGAGTTCGTGGATATTGCCGGTTTAGTCAAAGGTGCAAGTCAGGGTGAGGGACTCGGGAATCAATTTTTGTCTCATATCCGCGAAGTAGATGCCATTGTCCATGTAGTGCGTTGTTTTGAAAATGATGACATTATTCACGTTGCTGGTTCCGTAGACCCCGCGCGGGATATTGAGACAATTAATTTGGAACTAGGTTTAGCTGACTTAGCCCAAATCGAACGCCGCATTGAACGCACTAAAAAACAAGCCCGTACCAGCAAAGAAGCACAATTTGAACTAACAGTATTGGAAAAATTAGCTGCGGCATTAAATGAAGGCAAATCAGTACGGCAAGTTAGTTTAACAGAAGAAGAAGGAGCAGTTATTAAACTATTAGGTTTACTGACATCAAAACCAATAATTTATGCTGCCAACGTATCTGAACATGAATTGGCAACAGGAAATGAGTTTGTCGAAAAAGTCAGACAAATTGCCGCAACAGAAAATGCTCAAGTTGTCGTCGTTTCCGCCCAAGTAGAAGCAGAATTAATCGAATTATCAGAGGAAGAAAGAGCAGATTTTCTTGCTTCTTTGGGTGTAGAAGAAGGTGGTTTAAAATCATTAATTCGTGCCACTTACACACTCTTAGGATTGCGTACTTATTTCACCTCTGGGGAAAAAGAAACCCGTGCTTGGACAATTAAAGCTGGAATGTTAGCACCCCAAGCAGCAGGTGTAATTCACAGCGATTTTGAACGTGGATTTATTCGTGCGGAAACTGTTGCTTACGATGATTTAGTAGCAGCTGGTTCTATGGCTGCTGCCAAAGAAAAAGGCTTAGTTCGCAGTGAAGGAAAAGATTACGTTGTCAAGGAAGGTGACGTGATGCTGTTCAGATTTAATGTGTAATTAAGTAGAACGGCGTAAAAAATCATTCAAAGTTCGTGGTGAAGACTTTTGTCCTCAAAAAAAGGTTAGAGTCGCTTACTACGAACTTATTTCAATAATTTTTTCTGGCTTTCAAGGATAGGTTTTTCATGCAAGAGGTCTATTAGCACGAAGCCATAAGCATTTTTCCTTGTCTGGCTTGTCCTGCCTGGTCGCCAAATCTATGACATTTGGGGTGCTAAAAAGAAACCTCGCAGCTTTCCAAGAGAGTGGTCGATATATATTGTTTTTGTCGCAGCTTTCACTCACATTCGACATAATGGAAAATTATACAGGTAAAAGACTGGAACAATACACTATTAAACGTCCCCAAGAAGTCCTATTAGTAACAGTAGAAATTGCCGGAGAGGAAGACCAAATTGCTATATTTAAAGGCTTTTCAAGTTCTCTAATGCGTCCTACCGCCTTTGATCCCGATGTGCCTGTTTTGCCAGAAGAAGCAAATATTCTCAGAATTGACATAGTTGCGAGTCCTTATAACCCAGAAGCACCCCGCTATATTCAACAAGGACTGACCTGGAAAGATATGGAATCTCTGTTGTCCCAACTTCGGATATGAGTATTGGTTGGTTGATTGTTGGTAGTTAGTAGTTAGTGGCTTAATACTCCTCATACTCCTCATACCCCACCCTTACGGGAAGCCGCTACGCGTCTACATACCCCTCACACCACCCCATCACCCCACCTCCCCATCCCTCCATCTCCCCATCCCTCCATCTCCATACTCATAAAAAGCGAAACAGTTTGTTCACGAATTGCAAAATTATGTTAATTTATTATGAATAATCATAACAATCCCCAATAAATATATTTTTCACTAACCACTCTAGGGTAACTTTTTCTTCTTAATACCATTAACAAATACGTGGGCAAGACAAACGCAGTTTAGTAGCGTTTGTATGGGATTAGTTTAACCCTAAAAGCTTGGGAAAGCTGACGAATACATAGTGTTAGCAAAGCCGTAGAGCGACAATTTTTCTATTTACATTACACACCTCTCCTGATCATGACTACAGCGGTGACCCTACCAACAGAACAAGCGTCTCAAATAGTAGAAGATTTGGGACAAATCAATCGCCAAATGATTGTTATTCTCGATTTTGGTTCTCAGTATTCTGAACTGATAGCCCGTCGAATTCGAGAAACTCAAGTTTATTCTGAAGTTCTTTCTTATCGCACCACTATTGAACAACTGCGAAAGCTGAATCCTAAGGGAATTATCCTCTCTGGTGGTCCTAGTTCAGTTTATGACCAAGGCGCTCCTAAATGCGACCCAGAGATTTGGCATTTAGGAATTCCCATCCTGGGTGTTTGCTACGGTATGCAATTGATGGTGCAGCAGTTGGGTGGGGAAGTAGCCAGAGCTGACCGAGCTGAGTATGGTAAAGCATCATTATATATAGATGATCCCACAGACTTACTGACCAACGTCGAAGATGGCACAACTATGTGGATGAGTCATGGTGACTCAGTTACATCAATGCCATCGGGATTTGAATTATTAGCACATACAGAAAATACTCCTTGTGCTGCGATCGCAGATCACAATCGCAAACTCTATGGTGTCCAGTTCCACCCAGAGGTAGTACATTCTATTGGTGGCTTGGCATTAATTCGTAATTTTGTTTACCATATTTGCGAGTGTGAACCGACTTGGACCACCGCCGCTTTTGTCGAACAATCAATTCGCGAAATTCGCGCTAAAGTCGGCAATAAGCGAGTGCTGTTAGCCCTGTCTGGTGGTGTTGATTCCTCTACCCTCGCCTTTTTGTTGCATAAAGCGATCGGTGAGCAATTAACTTGTGTTTTTATTGACCAAGGATTCATGCGGAAGTATGAACCAGAGCGGTTGTTGAAGCTATTTCAAGAGCAGTTCCATATCCCTGTAGAGTACGTTAATGCTCGCGATCGCTTCTTAAAAGCCCTCAGTGGCGTTACTGATCCAGAAGAAAAACGTCGTATTATTGGACACGAATTTATTAAAGTCTTTGAAGAGGAATCAAGACGCCTTGGGCCCTTTGATTATTTGGCGCAAGGTACGCTATATCCAGACGTGATTGAATCTGCTGACACCAATGTTGATCCACAAACAGGCGAACGAGTCGCAGTGAAAATCAAGAGCCATCACAATGTGGGTGGTTTACCCAAAGATCTACGATTTAAACTAGTAGAACCACTGCGGAAACTATTCAAAGATGAAGTCCGTAAAGTCGGTCGTTCTATTGGGTTACCAGAAGAAATCGTCCAGCGTCACCCCTTCCCTGGTCCAGGTTTAGCGATTCGGATTTTGGGCGAAATCACTGCCGAACGCTTAAAGATTTTGCGGGATGCCGATTTGATTGTAAGACAAGAGATTAATCAAAGAGGCTTGTACCATGACTACTGGCAAGCTTTTGCTGTGTTGTTGCCAATCAAGAGCGTGGGCGTAATGGGTGATCAACGTACCTACGCCTATCCCATTGTCTTACGCATCGTCACGAGTGAAGATGGTATGACAGCAGATTGGGCACGTGTGCCATACGAAGTACTAGAGGTGATTTCCAACCGGATTGTCAACGAAGTTAAAGGAGTTAACCGGGTAGTTTACGATATTACCTCCAAACCACCTGGAACTATTGAGTGGGAGTAAAGTTAGTGGTTAGTGGTTAGTGGAAAATAGTTAGTGATAAAAAATTTAGCAACTAACTACCAACTACCAACTACTAACTACCAACTACTGTAGGCCGCGTGCATTTGTACCAAGATATTTAGTTTTCAGCAAAGATACTCATACAAATGCTTCGCCCCTACCAACTACCAACTACCAACTAACCCCTAAATGGCAACAAGATGGTGAAAGTCGCACCCTTACCTTCGCCTTCGCTTTTTGCTTCGATAGTTCCGCCATGCAATTCTACTAAATGGCGGGCGATCGCTAAACCCAATCCTAAACCACCTTCTTTGTAGGATTCTACCTGACGGTAACGTTCAAAAATATGAGGTAAAAAATTGGGATTGATACCGATACCTGTGTCAGTAACCGTGATTTGAACATAGAAGTTAGATGTAGAGAATCTATTGCTCATACTCTTATTATCCACACTTCCCCGTGTCTCCCCTATTCCCTGATCCCCATCTCTTATATTTGTATCGTTTACTACTCGCTCTAACCGTACTTCCACTCGTCCCCCTTCCGGAGTAATTAAAATGATCAACTGTTGTTGCACCATGACTACCTGCCGATATTATCGGGAAGAACCACAATATCCAAACAATAAGCAAGAAAGTTTTGTAGCGTTTGTTTTAATTTATTAATGTCAATTGGTTTGAGAATATAACTAGCTACATTATTGCGGTAATATATTTCGATATCTCTGGGATTGGCAGAGGTAGTAAATACTATAACAGGAATATCTTTGAGGTTTTGATCCTGCTTAATTTGTTCTAATAATTCTCGCTCATCTGTTCCTGGTAAGTTCAGGTCAAGTAAAAGAAGTACTTAGTGATTAGCGATCGTCTGATAGCGTTCGTCTGTTTCCTTACTCAAGCTTGCAAACCCACATTTTGTTTATTCTGTCAATACTTAAATTCTACCTACTAGTCTGTGTCTTCTGTACCTATGTGGTTAAATAAATTACTTTTAAACCCAGAGGAAGCAGAGATCTTATGAGTCACCTGGAAATTATAATTATAAATAAAAAAACCTGGTTTCTGGAATAAACCAGGTTTCTAAATAGACGCATACTAATCGATTTAACCTTTTACGCAAATAACTTGTTTAAGTGTAGCTACAACTTCCACTAAATCAGATTGATTTGCCATTACTTGATCTATAGGTTTATAAGCGCCGGGAATTTCATCCAAAACACCTGTGTCTTTGCGACATTCTACCCCTTTTGTTTGTTCAATTAAATCATCAAGAGTATAGACATTTTTTGCCTTATTTCTTGATAGTAAACGACCAGCACCATGACTACAAGAACAAAAGCTACTAGCACAACCTTTACCTTTGACAATGAAGGATTTTGCCCCCATCGAACCAGGTATAATCCCATAATCTTCTGTTTGAGCACGCACCGCACCTTTACGAGTTACGTACACTTCCTCACCAAAATGTACTTCTTTTTCAGCGTAATTATGATGGCAATTTACTTGTAGTAAAGGTTTCGTCACTTTCCCACCTGCTAAATGCTTTTCGATAATTTGTTTAAAACGTGCCATCATTACATCGCGGTTGAAACGTGCATATGCTTGCGCCCACTGTAAATCATGCCAATACGCCTGGAATTCTGGCGTACCAGCGATAAAATAGGCTAAGTCCGGATCGGTTAATTTATTACCTGCCATCTTTGCCAATTCCTTAGCTGTGCTAATGTGGCACTGAGCAAGCATATTACCGATGTTGCGAGAACCAGAATGCAACATCAGCCAAACTCGGTTTTCTGTATCGAGACAAACTTCAATAAAATGATTACCTCCGCCTAGAGAACCCATTTGTCGCATCGCTTTTTCTTGCAAGTTTTGCACCCCTGGATGCAAGTCTTTAAAATCTCGCCATCTTTGCCAGTTAGTTACAGATTTTTCTACTTCTTTATTTTCGTTAAAACCTGTAGGAATTGCAGATTCTATATCTAAGCGAATTTTCTTGAGTTTACTTTCTAATTGCTCACTTTTAAATGGTGTTTTGATCGCAGCCATTCCACAACCAATATCTACACCCACAGCCGCAGGGATAATTGCTTCCTTAGTGGCAATGACAGAACCAACTAAAGCACCTTTTCCTAAGTGAACATCTGGCATTAATGCCACGTGTTTAAACACAAATGGCAGGGATGCTACATTTTTTGCCATCTTAATTTCTTCTGAGCCTAAAGGGTGATTTGCCCAAGATAAAACTGGAGATGGTGTAGAAATTTCTAACTGTTCGTAAGGCATATTTTAGATTTTGGCGATCGACTACTAATAAAAACACAATTAAAAATTTAAATTGCTTGCTTATTTTTGAGTAGATGAATAGCTACTTTTGAGAAGCTGTAATTTATGTATGGCGCATGTAATATATTTATAATACAAAAATAACAAATGTCAATCCTATCCCTAAAGGAGGAAAGTATCTTTTGCACAGATATATTAAAATCTGTAAAGAGAATGACTGGAGTTGAAACAGTCATCAATTCTGAAAAAATCCTATGGCAGTTCGTCAAGATACAATTTGGGAGCGTTTTTTGTCTCCTGTAGTACGTTATTTCATCGATGAAGAAGGGTTGCGGCGCTACGCCGAGAGCGTGGATTGGGAGAAACAAAGCGATCGCTTCCGACGTGCCGACGTTACAATTCCTGCCTACTACAGCACTCAAAACTTTCACGGCATTCAGGGCGGATATCTAAAGTCTGGTGCGGCGGTTACCTATGACGCTGTTACTCAGTATGTGCTACCACCAAATGAAGCTTGGGTACGCCAAGCTTTAATTGATGCTGTCAAAGTACAGCCACGGCGGATTTTGGATTTGGGGTGCGGTACTGGCTCGACAACATTAATGCTCAAGCAAACTTTCCCAGAAGCAGAAGTTATTGGTTTAGATTTGTCGCCCTATATGCTAGTAAGAGCTAGCCATAAAGCCGAAAGTGCAGCTTTGAATATTCACTGGCGACATGGTAATGCCGAAAAGACAGGTTTTGCTAGCGATTCTTTTGACTTAGTGACGGCTGCTTTGTTATTTCATGAAACACCGTCAAGAGTATCACAGGCAATTCTGCAAGAAAGCTTCCGATTGCTGAGGGTAGGTGGACAAGTACTGATTCTCGATGGTAATCAAAAGGCCCTGAGTCAGTTAGAATGGCTCAATAATGTGTTTGAGGAGCCATATATCCGTGATTATGCAGCTGGCAATATGGATGCATGGATGGGTGCAGCAGGATTTGAAACAGTGCGAACCCAGGATGTATGGTGGATACATCAAGTGTCTAGCGGCATAAAACCGATACCAACAGCAGAAGAAATTGCTGAAGTGAATATGCAGCACTACACTGCTACACCAACCAACAAAACATTAGACAACAACGATTTGCAGGGCTTTCCCTCTCCAGCTTTCAATACAACGGCATGACTTTAAAGGCAGTTCTGTTTGATTTTAATGGCATCATCATTAATGATGAATCGATCCACGAACAACTGATTAAGCAAATTCTCATCGAAGAAAATCTTGCTCTTAAGCCAGGTGAGTACAAAGAAATTTGCCTCGGACGCAGCGATCGCACCTGTGTGCGGGATATACTCAAAAATCGCGGTCGGGTGGTGAGTGAAGACTATTTAACTCGGTTGTTGCAAAAGAAGGCACAACTGTACGTACAGGAATTAGAAAAACTGGAAAAACTGCCTTTATATCCTGGTTTAGAGGATTTGATATTTCAAGTGCGATCGCGCAACTTAAAGTTAGCTTTAGTGAGTGGCGCCATCCGTAAAGAAATAGAAGTTGTGCTGGAACGCGCTAAATTAGCTCAACACTTTTGTGTAATTGTGGCTGGAGATGATACTATTGCTACCAAACCAGAGCCAGAGGGTTATTTATTAGCTGTGGAACAGCTTAATCAAGCATATCCCGAACTAAATCTTCAACCAAATGAATGTTTGGTAATAGAAGATACTCCCGCTGGCATCAAAGCAGCAAAACAGGCTGGGATGCAAGTAGTGGGTGTAGCGAATACTTACCCTTTTCATATGCTTCAGCGTCAGGCAAACTGGACTGTAGATTATTTAACTGACTTGGAACTAGAACGGGTACAAGAAGTTTACTCACAGCGTCAGTGCCAACCTACAGCAGGTGAATGCTAACATAGGAAGTTGTTGGTAGTTGATAGTTGGTTGTTGGGTATTTTTTCATTATTTCCAAACAACAATCAACAAACAACAAACAACCAATCTGGGGAATTAGCTCAGCTGGTAGAGCGCTGCGATCGCACCGCAGAGGTCAGGGGTTCGAGTCTCCTATTCTCCATTCAACTGTCGAATAACTAATTATTTGTCGTCGTTAACAGATTCTTGTCGTTATTAACAAATTAGTGTCTTCGATTAGCTTTACTCAACTGTTAACACATTAATGTCGTTAAACTGTTGATTATGCTTAACTACTGACTTAGATGTTTGTTCGATCGCAGCGCTCCTTTCAACCCTCCGATAATTTAGTTATACCCCTTAACCCTGTTGTGTCACTCTCGGAAAACAATAATCTCAGCCAACTTCTGAGACTTTGATTTAATCAGGGTTTGAGGCTTTATTTTCTAACAGAAACTAAAATTTATAGACGAAAAGTGCAAACTAAAGCCCCGTAACTATTTGAGCGATTGGATTCTCCCAAAGTGACAAATGAGGGTTAAGAAGGGATAAAAATATTTGCTTTGTTGTTTGTCGTGATGGGGATGCTGACTATACTAGCGATCGCCCTTGGCTATCTATATCCACCCCTACGACAACTGGAGGATGAACTGCCAGATGCAATTGCCCATTAGGCTCGTGCCACAGACGAAAATTTGAGAGAGGACTGAAAATCCCCTTAATCCTTTGCGATCACGTGTAAAGTAAGCAAAAGCTAGATAATGATTATGTATCTCGCTTTCTGTGCAACGTCAAAATCGAAGATGAAAAGCGATCGCAATCCCATCACATATTATTGATAAATTATTAATGTATGTGAACACCTGACTAAATTCAGGCTTGATTTTGCAAAGCGAAGGGTTTGGAAATGTTTACTGCATCAGAGACTCCTATTATTGCGACAATTTTATTAGTCGCTTTCGGAATCTTGGGTTGGGGCTTTTATCGTGCCAGACCCTATGGCAAGCTGGGAATCTTTGCCTGGTTACAGTCAGTGGTTTTAATGGCTCCCTGGCTAGTGTTTTTTGGCTTATTTGCAGCCGGGATTTACATCAATATTGTCGCCATTCTCTTGTTACTGGTAGTTTCTACGGCAATTTACATCTATTTGGGTAGACAGTTAAGGGCAGCTGGACAAGATGTAATTCTCAGACAGCGAGCCACACAAAAGCTAGCTGAGCAAGAATCCGCTCCGACACCAGAAACAACACCGACGGTGGAACCTGCACAGGTAAAATTGGAGGTTCTGCCAATCCCAGAAACTGATTTGAATGCTATCAAAAGTATTTTCGGTCTGGATACGTTTTTTGCCACAGAAACTATTGCTTATCAAGAAGGAGCCATCTTTAAAGGTAATCTGCGAGGAGAAGCAGAGATGGTTCACAACCGTCTAACTGCGAAGTTACAGGAGGCTCTAGGTGATAAATATCGCCTTTATTTAGTTGAAAATACTGATGGTAAACCGGTGGTGATTGTCCTACCCAGCCGCAATGACCCGCGTCCGATGAGCGTATCGCAAAAAGTATTTGCCATAATTCTGCTGGTATCAACAGTTGCCACAAGTTTAGAAGCGTCGGGCATCCTGCAAGGTTTTGATTTGTTTGCCAATATTGCACGCTTACCAGAAACTTTACCTATTGGTTTGGGGATTTTAGTAATTTTACTGGCCCATGAAATCGGTCATTGGTTACTTGCCCGCCGTCACAACATCCGCCTCAGCTGGCCCTACTTTTTACCGGCAGTACAAATCGGCTCTTTTGGAGCAATTACTCGCTTTGAGTCTTTGTTACCTAACCGTAAAGTATTATTTGATATCGCCTTGGCTGGCCCAGCTGCTGGAGGAATTGTATCTGTGTTGATGCTGATTGCTGGATTGCTGCTTTCCCATCCAGGGAGTATGTTTCAATTACCCAATCAGTTTTTCCAAGGTTCAATTTTGGTAGGCAGTTTAGCACGGGTTGTGCTGGGTTCGGCTTTGCAGTCACCATTGGTAGATGTGCATCCCTTGGTAGTTATTGGTTGGCTGGGATTGGTAATCACAGCTTTAAACTTGATGCCTGCTGGACAACTTGATGGTGGGCGGATTGTCCAAGCCATCTACGGGCGCAAAATTGCTGGTAGAACGACCTTTGCAACTTTAATTTTGCTGGGATTAGTAGCTTTAGGTAATCCTTTAGCGATGTACTGGGCGATCGTCATTCTGTTTTTACAACGCGACTTAGAACGCCCCAGCTTGAATGAAATCAGCGAACCAGACGATGCACGCGCCGCTTTAGGTTTGTTGGCTTTATTCTTAATGGTTGCAACTCTTTTACCCCTGACTCCCGGTTTAGCTGGGCGATTGGGAATTGGATAATGAATAGTTGGTTGTTGGTTGTTGGTTGTTAGTAGTTAGTGGTTAGTAGTTAGTAATATCAAGTCCGGCTAATTACTTACGATATTATTTTGATGCAGTTGGGCATTGGGCATTGATTTTTCCCATTACCCATTACCAATTACCAATTACCGGTCTTCACAGATGTGATAAGTCTTTAAACGGACATGATATAATTTCCGAGCAACCATCAACTGCCTGCCAACCACCAACTAATTCACGGCTTCCACCCGGCTAGCAGATTTGGGTAAGATGTTCCTGTGGGGAAAAGATTTTTAAAACCTGTTTGACGTTGTTGTGGTGCTTCTTTAGTCATGTTCCACAAACTTTCGTAGAAAAAGAAGGAGACGCCAGCAAAGTTGCGATCGCGTACTTGTTGCACTTGTTGGTTAATCTGTGTCATCGGTACAAATTTGCGTTTTAACCCTGTGATAATACCGATACTTACGGGTATGTGACTTTTAGCAGCTTTGACTTCTGGGTATTCTAATTCACTCGTGAAAACATTCAGGTCGTCTCGATAAACTTGTATAACTAAGTCTTCCACAAGTCCCATTCTTTCCCATTTTTGCCAGTCTGCTAAAAAGAATTCGTAAGAGAAGCGTTGCGGATTAGGTGCTACGGAGACAATACAGTTCTTCTTTGCGGCTTTGATCGCTGTAAATACCCGCTTCATATAGTTGGTAATTTTGTTGGCGCGCCACTGTACCCATTCTGGATCTTTAGAGTTGGCAGGAGGCGCTTTACCGCCGTGTTCTTTTTTGTATAGTGCAACTGTATAAGCGTCGTATCCTAACTCTGATGGTAAGCCAAAATGATCATCAAATTGGATGCCATCAATGTCATAGTTCCTAACTATTTCTACTATTAAATCTTCGATGAATTGTTGCACTTCCGGTCGGAAGGGATTTAGCCACACTCGATCATGAGTACCTTCTTTCCAAATTTTACTACCATCTCTACGACTAGTTAACCATTGTGGGCGACGTTTTGCTAGTTGGGAGTCGGCAGGGGCCATAAAGCCAAATTCAAACCAGGGAATGATTGTTAACCCTTGTTGATGCCCAACGTTGACCACTTCTTTAAGCATATCTCGCCCTTGTAGACCTGGTTCTGGATCAAGCGATCGCCCAATCACCTTTTGGGCAACTTTGCTAGGATACAGCGTCCAACCCCAATTCCACACGGTCGGATAGACAACGTTAAAATTCAGCTGTTTGAGATTTTGTAATGCACTCTTGAGGCGATCGCGTTCAAACAGCACATTGCTATCAATATTAGTTAACCACACCCCCCGTAACTCTGCTATTTGCGGGCGCGTAGGTATTTGAGCCGATAGGGGAAAAGATAGCATCACTGTAGCAATCATTGACAAAGTAACCACCACAGCAAAAAACGCTAGGTTGCGGTGACTACTTTGACGAATGTTCCACACAAACAACTGCCGACAATATCTAACAAACTTTTTCATCATTGATTGGGTACAAAATTTCACATAGCCTTCAACAAATCATCACCTATGACTGCGTAGATCTCCAAGAAGTTGCGTAAGTTTGTCAATGGTCAATAGTCATTTGTCAATAGTTAGTGATTATTCCCCACTCCCCCCATCTCCTCACAAAGTGGGGACCCCTAGCAGCCCTCCATCTCCTCACCTCTCTATCCCCACTTACGTGCAACATCAACCTAATTTTTGTCCAAAAGTTCATCTTGAGCAAAATTACGTAAATTTATGCGTAATTTTGGGGTGATACACCACACTCTTTGTTAAAATTACTATGAGTATAATTATCATGTCAAAACTCAATGATGTCCTTAGTTTTACCTAGTTATCGCCTTGTTTCTCAGTAGACGCATAGTATTGCTGGTTATTTAGAAAACTATAAAAAATATACTTAGGTCAAATTAATGATCAACTTAATTAATACACAAGAGTATGATACAAGCACTACAGCTGCTATTGCGAGGTTGGCAAGGGCGATAACTCTTTCCCAAGGTCAATTTTCCCTACTTTTGGTCTGCTGTAACTCTAGCAATAAACAGCAGTTAATGAGTTTGTTAAATGAATTTTTACCGATAGCGATCGCACAATTATCTCTGCCTGCTTCTGCACAAACCCTTTATACCACTATTAGCAGTGCCATTGGCTCTAATCATCCCGAAGCACTAATAGTAGATGGTTTAGAGTCCGTAGTCGCAATTAATCAACTCATCATTTCCACAAATTTAATGCGCGATGAGTTTCGTAAACAGTTTCAGTTTCCCTTGGTATTGTGGGTAAACGATGAAATCCTACGCAAACTCCTCTTGTTAGCTCCGGATCTCAAAGACTGGGCGGCTACGACCATTAGAATTGATTTGCCCGACTATGTTTTAGTTTGAATCGCAGGCGACGCATTGTCCGTTTTGCCATCCATGCGTTTCAAAAATAAAACTCATCAACCACCAACACACTAACTACAGCATTTTATCAATTCCTGGCAAATTATCTTTGAAAAACTCTGCGTTCCTTTGCCCTTCCCTTTGCCTCCCTCTGCGTTTAAAGTTGCTACTATTTCCCATAGAAGGAACAAAAGGTAAATCCATTTACGTCCAGTTGTATATCTGTGTTCAAAAACACCAAGAAACATCCTGATTGATTTAGGAATGAGACGAAATATAGATTTATCTTTGGATACTTCTGTGCTTCTGTCGTTAGTTAAAATTCAACTAATGACTATAGCTAATTATTATTTTTTTTATTTGGCAATATTCTCATGAAAACCACCTCAAAAAATAATCCTACCACTAAACAAGTAAAAATTTTCACCGCTTTGATATTAACTGGCATTTTGTCTGTTGGTAACGACCTTGCATTCATCAAAAATGCTAGCGCTAATCCCAGAAATATTTTGCCAGACACAGCAAACGAAATTTTAGAAGTAACTAATAAAAATAACGGCTTACCTTTACCAGTGGTAAGGGCTGTACTACGAGATGTATCCCGCAACCAAGGAGTTTTGCCCAGCAAATTGAAAATAGTTGCATATAATCAACAAACTTGGCGCGATGGTTGTTTGGGATTACCTAAACCAGATGAATTCTGCACCCAAGCTTTAGTTCCGGGTTGGCGGGTAATTGTATCTAATGGCAGTCAGAACTGGATTTATCACACTAATAGTAACGGTCGTTCTTTACGCTTAGCTAATTCTGCAACTCCTGTAAATAACCAATCAAAAAATTTACCTACTTCTGTGAAAAATGCTGTTTTAGCTGCTGCATCCGAACTTACAGGATTACCCACTTCTCGAGTACGCATTGTTAACTTTAAACAAATTACCACAGATGGCTGTTTAGGTTTGGCACGTCCTGGGGAGACTTGTATTGAGATTGCCCAACAGGCTTGGGAAGTAAACGTACAAGCAGGAAAACAACGTTTAGTTTATCGCGCCAATCGTGACGGTTCTCAAGTCAGACTCAATCAAACTACAAGTAAAAGCGTTTTACCAAAATCCATCGCTGATGCTATTTTGGCAGATGCAGAAGAAGAGTTAGGATTACCCGCTTCCCGACTGCGGATAGTTGGTATAGAAAGGCGAGAATGGCCAGATCGTTGTTTGGGTATTAGCGAACCCCTGATTTTATGTGCGCCGAGTTTTGTATTTGGTTGGCGGGTAACTGTTAGCGATGGACAACAGCGTTTAGTTTACCGAGTTGGTGAGCCAGATACAATTAAGCTGGATAAACAGGCTAGTAAAATAACTGTTAATAATAGCCTTAAACCTCTGCCAATTCCTACTAGCGAGTTACCACCGCTTTTAGATAGTAGTGTAGTTTTCCGCCAAATTTCTAGTGGTGGTTTTGTGGGTAGAACCTACGAAACTGTTTTATTAGCTGATGGACTTTTGATTCGGACTCGCATAGGTGATGCTAATGATTCTGAACGTAGCGTTCACCGCGTTTGTTTACAGAAGTTACGGCAGTTTCAGCAATTGCTCGCAGCAAAAGGAGCAAACGAATTTCAGAATCTCAGTTATCCTGCGCCTTCTGGTGCGGCTGATTACATCGGCTATACTCTCACTAGTAGTAATGGTACTGTTCAATACAACGATATTTCTCAGAATCGCTTACCACAAAATTTACAGGTTGTAGTTGCAGCCTGGAATCAGCTCCTTAGAGAGGCGCAGGAATGATGTCTTTTTAAAGGAGTAAACTCATCAAGAATGAGGTTCCCCCAGCAATACAATTGAACAAGTTAACTCTTTAATCACCTCGGTTGTCACTTCACTCACAGCTAATCCACCGGCGGTACGATAACGAGTTGATCGCAACACCACTAAGTCAAAGTTTTTGGCTTCATGAATGATGACTCTAGCCACGTCATCACCGATAACTGTTTGGATCGCAGTATTTACTTGTAACTTACTTTGAGCAGCGATATCAGAGAGTTGGGATTTGAACTTATCAAGCTGAGTAGGGGGTGTTCTGCGATCGCCCACATGCAATAGTACTACTTCTGCTTGATTCCCATCTGCTAAAATTTGGGCAAATCGCAAAGCACCAACTGTTTGCCGGGTTAAATCTCCCACTGGTACAAGAATGCGCTGGATAGTTGTCGGACTACTCAATAATCTTGTCACTGCTACTGGACAATGAGAAGACCAAAACACGCTATCAATCACAGTACCAAATAAGCGGGCGCGAATACCTGTGTTACGCGACCAACCCATGACAACTAAATTGGCGTTTTGTTCGCGACTAGTACGGCAAATTCCCAAAGCGACATCATCATCAATCCGAACAGCTGGTGATACTTCCACACCAAATTCTTGGCTAATTTCTAAAACACCCTGCAAGCGTTGCTGGCTTTGCTCAAGTGCTGTTGTTAAGCGCGGATCATCCATCTGCACATGACCTCTGGCGATCGCCAATGGTACAATCTTCCCTGATTCGTGACGCGCCAGTAATGCAGCCATTTCGATCAAATAGCGCTGAGTTTGAGGATTATATAAGGGAACAACAACAGTGAATGGATGGTACGTTTCTCCATCCACATTACAACTATCTCCTTGCCACCACGTAGATAATTTATCTTTTGCCCAGTCTGTCTGCGGAACTATAAGTGCGCTGGCAAACCGTGCTGTGATTACTGGACCTATTATTGAAGTTACCAGCATCAACACAATGACACTATTCAACACACCCTCATTGATTAATCGTTCACCCGCAGGGTTAACTGTTTTATAGGCAACTAAAGCTGCTGCGAGTGTCGCTGCTACTTGAGGTAGTGATAGCGACCACATTGTCAATAATTCTGCGGTGTTATAGCGGTACAATAGTTTGGCTAGAAATGCTGCTATGAATTTGCTGCCAATCAATGCTACTACAATTGCTGCAGCTAACCAAATAGAACTAAGGGTTTTGATAAAGGCAGGAATATCAATTAATAATCCCATGTCCACAAAAAAACAAGGGATAAACAAAACACTACCAATAAACTCAACTTTTTCTCTAACAGGGCTACGTCCCAACACATCATTAACAGCCAAACCTGCTAGGAATGCACCAACTATTTTTTCAACTCCAATTACCTGCGCTCCTACAGATGCTATAAATAATGCCAGCAAGATAAATAAAAACTGATTACCTTGCTCATCACCAGAACGTCGAAAGAATTCTTTTCCTGCCCAATCAAAACCAAATAAAACAACAGCAGAGTAAATTACTAATCCAATTAAAAGTGTTATTAAACTCAGGGCTGTAAATTCTCCGCCGTGAATGCCAACACAAACTGCTAACACTAACAAAGCACCTGTATCCGTAAAAATTGTAGCTCCAATTGTGACTGTTACAGCCTCATTTGTCACAACTCCCAAGCGGCTAACAATTGGATACGCCAACAGAGTGTGTGAAGCAAGTAAAGAACCAATTAATACAGAAGTATTCCAACTAAAATTAAATAATCTACCAACAATCACTCCAGCAATTAAGGGTACTAAAAATGTTAAGCTACCAAAACCAATTGAGCGATTTTTAGTTTTACGAAACTGCCCAAGGTCAATTTCTAAGCCTGCTACGAACATTAAATAAACTTTACCAATCTCCGATAGCAATTTAATTGTTTCAGATTCAGAGTTAAGTAGATTGAGTCCATTTTCACCCAGTACTACACCTGCTATCAATAAGCCAACCAAGCCGGGTAGTCGTATTTTTTCAAAAATAGGTGGTACAGTAAAAATGACTAATAGCAGAATTGTGAATGCAATAATTGGACTTTGTAATAGCAAATTTTTACCCTCTTAATATTTCAATATTTCTACGATCCAAATAATCGCTCAACTATTTTACTGTTTACTTATACAAGGAATATGATATCTAGTATCCATTTTGATTACTGAAAATACTTGTGTAAGGAGGCAACAGGCAATAGGCAAGAAGGAAGTTAGAGGTGTACTGATTTTTTCAAAAATTAAATATGAGTCCTATAGTATTTAAAATTTGATTCATATATGATTATTTTGATAGCATAATACATTAACTAAACGATAGCTAATTTTGTCTATCTTAGCCAAGATGAAAAACTATCTGTAGTTAGATAAATATAGTTCTATAAATATGTCTTACTGTAAAGCTGGTTTTTAGTTTTAACAAAAAAATATGAACCAAACAGATCTCATACAGTTATTTAGCGAGTAATTTATGAAAATCAGCATAAATTAAGCAAAAATAGAATCTTTTTTGACATCTCAAATTTCAGATACTCAATACACAGTAGAAAACCCAACCGCAGAAGTCGAAGCAATTGTCAAAACACCACCATCAGATACAGAAATTGATTTAGAATTTCTGTACACTAGATATGTTGAATTTCGTCAATAAACGATTTATTTCATTGTTGTTGATTGCTTTTACGACGGTGATCCTGACAATAGCCAAGGGATCAATAATGATGATCAAGAACATTGGCATCACCATTACGGTGAAGTTACAAAACAAACATACTCATAACGACTACGCTTTATTTAGCAAGTTTTCCAGGAGTAAATAAAATGCTGCCATACCGTGAAGGAAGAAAAGTTCCCAATGTCACCTTCCGCCTGCGTCAGAATGATCAATGGGTGAATGTAACAACCGATGATTTATTTAAAAGTAAGACCGTTGTGGTTTTTTCTCTGCCGGGCGCCTTTACACCTACTTGTTCATCGACTCATGTTCCGGGATACAATCAGTTGGCAAAAACTTTCAAAGAAAATGGTGTAGATGAAATTGTCTGCATATCTGTCAACGATACCTTTGTGATGAATGAATGGGCAAAGGCTCAGAAAGCTGACAACATAACTTTTATACCTGATGGCAACGGTGAATTTACTGAAGGTATGGGTATGCTAGTCGATAAATCCGATTTGGGTTTTGGCAAGCGGTCTTGGCGCTATTCGATGTTAGTCAAAGATGGCGTAGTAGAAAAAATGTTCATTGAACCAGAAGAACCAGGCGATCCCTTCAAGGTATCTGATGCTGAGACTATGCTGGCATATATTAACCCACAGGCAGTAAAACCTAAATTGGTTTCCCTGTTCACAAAACCTGGTTGTCCTTTCTGTGCGCGTGCTAAAGACATGCTCAAGCAAAATAACCTAGATTACGAAGAAATTGTCTTGGGTCAAGATGCAACAACCCACTCCTTAAAAGCGATCACAGGTGCAACAACCGTTCCCCAAGTATTTATCGATGGTCAACACATTGGTGGTTCTGAAGCTTTGGCAGCTTATTTGAGTGCTACAAGATAAAAGTGAGTGCAGGACGAACTTACATCAAGCGCAAAAAAACATGATTCAATTCTTTGTGTCTTAGTGTCTTTGTGTTTCAAAGATCATCTTTTTCACCACAAAGACGCCAAGACACTAAGAAAAATTCAGGGCTTATCTCAACAACCTTCTCACTGAAGTGCTAATCACATCTACTACAAAAGTTAAACCAATAAAAATAATCAAAGTTGTCAGTAGACCTTGGTAATCAAAGTTGCTCAGTTGTTCGGTCAACAAACGCCCCAAGCCACCAGCACCCACCAAACCCACAATCACCGTCGCCCGAATGCAGACTTCCCAACGGTAGAGAATGTAAGCAAGAAAGCGGGGAATAGTGGCAGGTAAAACGCCGTAGATAAAGACTTGGGAGTTACTAGCACCCAAAGCTGTTAAAGAATGTAAAGGACGTTGATCTAAATTTTCAATCACCTCTGCCATCAATCGTCCTAAAATACCAAAATTGTGGATAGCAAGAGCGATCGCACCTGGTAAAAGTCCTGGAAATAACACAAATAAAAAAATTAACGCCCAAATTGGTTCCGGTACAGCCCGGGCAAAAAGTAATAAAAATCGTGTTAATAGAGGAATAAACAAATTTCTCCCCATCTCTCTCTCCCTCCTTGCTGCCAAAAAAGAAAGCAATATCCCAGCCAAACCCGCACCAGTCATGGCCAAAATCGACATAGCCAGAGTTTGAGTAGAGAGAACAAATAACTGATTTAGATCAATCCATTGTGGTGGAAAAACATCTTGAATAATTTCCGCTAAACGTTCCGCACTACGCGGTTCCCACAGCTTGGCAAAATCAGCTTTAACGTACCAAAAGGAAAAAATTAATAAAACAAATGCACCTAGTAAGAACAGATTGGGGGATGAGGTGATGGGGTGATTGTGAGAATGTTGTTTGAGTTTCAGAACATTTAAATCCAAACGACTAGGTAATTGCAATTGTTGACGTAACCATCCACTCAAAAAATCTGTACAACCACTCAATAACAGCAATGCAAATATCAAAGTCCATACTTGCTGATAACGCAAAGACTGGAGACTCAGATAAATTTGATAACCCAATCCGCCGGCACCGATAATACCTAATACCGTTGCTGAACGAATTGAACACTCAAAGCGATAAAAACTATAAGAAAGTAGATTGGGAAAAGCTTGAGGAATAAGAGTGTAAAAAAATGCACTTCCAGGAGGTACGCCACTATTGAGTAATGCAAACAACGCTTCACGAGGCGTCTCATCTAAAATTTCCGAAAATACCTTAGCAGTAATTGCCCCAAAAGGAATAGCGATCGCCAACACCGCCACCAATGGATCAAGTCCAAAAATATTCACGAAAAACAATCCCCAAATTAATTCATGAATCGCTCTTGGGATTGCTAGGATTGCTCGTACCACCAACCAAGCAGAATTGTAAGCCTTACCTAGAGATTGCCACCACACCTCACTAGATAAAACACCACCCACCGATCCAATCACCACACAAAAAAACGTCCCACACACCGCATAAGCCAGAGTCTTCAACATTGCATCGAAAGTTAGCAACAAAAATTCCGGACTCAAATCCGGTGAAACCACAGCAACCACAAAAGCAACAACCAGACTCCACCCACCCTCATTCACCAAATCCCCTTGAAACACCCCAGCAACACGTAGCGACCAAATTACCGCCACCAACCACACCAAACCCCAAAAAAAATAGGGAGATAGAGATAGCCTCTTATATGCTAATCTCATCACCCTTGGCGTCCTTGGCATCTTGGCGGTTCAATTCTATACAACTGCTCCACCATCGCCGCCGACACCTCCCCAGCAGGCGCATCAAACAAAATCCTACCTTGACGTAACCCAATCACTCGTTGAAAATGACTGCGGGCATACTCAATCGCATGTAAACTACAAATCAATGTTTTTCCTGTTTCCTCACTCAAATCCCGCAACAAATTCATAATCTCACGACTGCGTTCTGGGTCAAGACCAGAAATTGGTTCATCAGCCAGAATCGCCAAAGGATCTTGCACTAACACACGGGCGATCGCTACTCGTTGTTGCTGTCCTCCCGAAAGGCGATCAGTGCGATCGTACAATTTTTCTGGGATTCCCACCTGGATTAAAGCTTTGGTTGCTGTTTCTACTTCCTGTGGGTAAATCAAAGAAACAGCTGCTTGCCAAAATGACCATCTTCCCAAATGTCCAGCGTTGACATTATGAATTACTCGTAAGTTATCCACCAAATGTAATTGCTGGTAGATTGTACCAATTTGCCGTTGCACTTGTCGCAGCGATTTCGGACGCAGACGTGCTATGTTGCGACCAAGTATCCAAACTTCCCCTTGGGTAGGCTGGGAGGAACCATTAAGTAAGCTAAGCAGCGTACTTTTACCTGCACCACTAGAACCAACAAAAGCAACTCTTTCACCAGGATAAATTTCCAAGTTGATGTCAACCAGAGATGGAATTTGACCAAATTTTTTGCTGACGTTTTTGAGTGCAAAAATTGGTGCAGGTGGATTCATGGGTAAAAACTTGAATCTTGTTACTTGGAAACGCGATAGAAACCCTCAACAGCAGGCGGATTTCCGTTAGGAAAATCTACCTTGACGTTAATACTTTCTAGAGATATATTGCCATCGATAAAGGGTTGAGGAGTAGTGACACCTTTTTGCATTGGTACAAAAGCTGTCACTTCCTCTCCATCGATTTCAAACTCTATCTTTGCGACTATGGGTGAAACATTAAATGAGTACTCTAACTCATCTATTCCGCATCCAGTAATTTCTGTGGTTTCACTACTTACGCGGTCAAGGGTTGGTAAGTCTGTAACTGGGCTACCAGTCCAGAGGTTTGTTTGGTATTGAGTTGAACATCCATTCACATTTAAATTGACGCTTAACTTGGCTGTTGGTTTGGATTCACAGCTTTGTACCAGTACACTTATTAACAGTAGTAATAGCAGGTATAACCTTTTTGTAAAAGCAAATTGTTTCAAATTTATATCTTGCAGCAATTTCTTCAAACCTTTTTCCATATGATCAATTTCCCCAATTTTGTACAATTGGGTTTCACTACTAATAAGTAAATTCAATTGTTAAACTCTTGTTTCCAGAAATATTTGTTCGCTATTGACATTAATCTTATTTTATTTTCCCAATTTGCCGACCAATTTCTTCAATTTGTTTGTAGTTTTCATTCTTCGTAGGAATAAACTTACTTGCTTGTAATAGGTCGAGAATTTCTTTGTGTTCTGGCACTTTGGGATCTAGTTTCAAGAAAGCAGCTTGAACTTTATTGACAAAATCTTCGCCGTAGCGTTGTTTGACCTGGGGGTTAATTACCCAATGGTAGTCATAATAAGCAGGAGTGCGCCAAATAACTTCTACTTTATTTAAATCTACTTCTTTGGAATCGACACGTTTTGACCACACTTTTTCATTTACAGCACCGACTTCATAGGTTCCTGCTTCTACTAATTTGATAGTTTTATCATGATCCCCAGAAAAGCCTGGTTGCCCTTTAAAATCTGTAAGTTTGACGCCTGCTTGTTCCAGAAAATATTGAGGCATTAACCGCCCGGAGGTAGAAGATTCGCTGCCAAAGGTAAAGGTTTTGCCTTTGAGTTTTTGGAGGTCATTAGTATTTTTGAATGGTTGTAAACCTGTTTTTTTGTTGGCGATGAAAACACTATGGAATTTTTCATCTACATCCCTTTGGGCGATCGCTTCTGCACCTGGTACTTGCAATCTTGCTTGTACACCAGTCAATCCGCCAAACCATACTAAATCTAAGTCTCCCACCTTAAAGGCTGTCACAGTTGCAGTATAATCAGTCACAGGTTTGTATTCGACAGGTACGCCTAATTCTTTCTGCAAATACGCTGCTAGCTTTGTATACTGGCGCTGCAACTTCTCTGGATCTTGGTCGGGTATTGCACCTGTGACTAAGGGCTGGACTTGTTTTACAGCACTGGTTTGGAAAGCTTCAGAACAAGCTGTTAACGGGAGTAAAATTAGTAATAATCCAGAGAACAAAAGTTTTTTCATTGCCTTTAATTGCTTTTCTCTCAAGATTAGGATTGTACAATCCTATCTCTGAAATTCCAACTATGACATGAGTGGCGATCGCACATTTAGCAAATCTTCTGTAGGATGCGTTATGGCCCAAGCTAGACGCGCCACCCAAAAGTAGTACGTCATAGCTTTACACACCCAACTCGCTTCAGATCCGCGAGGTCTGAATCAGTATCTACCAGTTACGCCATCTGCCGACTGTTTTGGACTCATTACCATACTCTAGTTTCGGATTTTGCAACAAACTTTCATATTCTTTGCTGCTTGCCCAACGATCTATTTCTCGCGCCCGCAGTACTGGTACTGGGTGGGTTAGTTGTGCTGTCCGAGTGGCTTTGACCATTTCGCCCAGTTCAGTTTTACTGATATCATCGTAGGCGCGGGCTTGGTCAATAAAAGCATCTAGGTTCAGCTGTGGTGCGAGAGTCGGTGAACCACCACTTAATTTCATTAACACAGACATCACAGCTTTAGGGTTTTGGGTTGCTAATAATGCAGCGCGATCGCATGTAAATTCAGCACAGCGTACCCATTCTAAAAGTTGTGCCTGGATTGCCTGGGCAATAACCGCACCAATATTAGGTAAAGTTGCTGCCGCCAAAATTAATATATTTACTGGTGTCAGGTAAACACTATGGTCACACTTGAGATGTCCCAGTTCATGGGCAATGACTGCTTGCGTCTCCTCTGGTGTAAGCATGTCAATTAAGGAAGTGTGCAGCACTACAAAAGGCTGCTTCCCCCGCATCGCAAAAGTATAAGCGTTCGGAGCCGGATGTTGTCTGATATACAACTGTGGTGGCTCCATATCTAAAATATGACAAGCTTCTAATAGTAGTTTGTGTAAATGTGGTAATTGGTTTTCACCTACCAAAATACTAGATGCTATGTTTTCCACATAAAATAACTGCTCAGCCACTGGCCCCAAGAAATTCCGCACCATCATATCTATACCGGGAATCTGCTTCAGCGCTTTGGTTGCTTCTAGATCTAGCGGGTGACGAAATGAGTCTGCTTTCAGACCAATTAGCTGAGTTTTGGAGGATAACATAGCAAAGCCAGTTGGAAGTTGTGAGGTTTGTAATGGAGCTGGTTTGATACCAGCCCTACAAAGCCTAGTATAGCGAGAAGATTATTAGTTGTTTGTTAGTGGTTAGTGATTAGTATTTAGTAGTTAGTGGTTAGTGGGGAATGGTTAACAATTTAGCAACCAACTACCAACTACCAACTACCAACTACTAACTATTAACCAAAGGATTGATACTGCTAGGGGCAATTTCTGTTTTTACCTCTGAACCAGGTAAACGTTGGATTTTTGCTCCTAACTCCTGTAATTTGAGATCAAGGCGATCATAGCCGCGATCAAGGTAGCGCAGTCCTTGAATAGTAGTTTTACCATCTGCTGCCAAACCAGCAACAACTAAAGCTGCTGCGGCTCGTAAATCAGTACCAATTACAGGTGCGCCAGATAACAACGGTACTCCCCGTACAAAGGCAGTGTTACCCTTAACACGAATGTCTGCCCCTAAGCGGTTTAACTCTGAGGCATGACGCAGACGGTTTTCAAATACGGTTTCATTAATCAGGCTATCGCCTTCTGCGATCGCTAATAAAGCCATGAACGGCGCTTGCATGTCCGTAGGAAAGCCAGGATGGGGCATGGTTTCAATGTCTGCTGCTATCAGTCTTTCGGATTTGAGGACACGTAAGCAGTTTGGTGTTTCTTGAACCACACTCACGCCAATTTCCCGCAATTTGGAAATCACTGGCACTAGATGATCTGGGGCTACTGGTGAGAGGAGCAGTTCGGAACGGGTAATTGCCCCCGCCACTAGAAAAGTTCCTGCTTCAATGCGATCTGGTATAATACTGTACTCCGTAGAATGTAATTTGGGAACACCGTCAATTGTAATCGTACTCGTTCCTGCACCTTGAATTTTTGCCCCCATGGCAATACAGAAATTTGCCAAATCCACGACTTCTGGTTCACGGGCAGCGTTTTCGATGATTGTTTCACCTTCTGCCAGAGTCGCTGCCATCATCAGCGTTTCTGTGGCTCCCACACTGGGAATATCTAGGTAGATTTTTGCTCCCTTCAGGCGGCGGCTTTTGCCAGGGACATAGGCATTACAAATACCATGCTCAATTTGTACCTCGGCTCCCATTGCTTGTAGTCCGCGCACATGGAGATCCACTGGTCTGGCCCCAATGGCACAACCCCCTGGTAATGGCATCTGCGCTACTCCTAAGCGCGCTAGGATAGGACCGATCGCAAAAAAACTGGCTCGCAACTGGGTAACTAGTTCGTAAGGAGCTTTGGATGAAGTAATTTCACTAGCGTTGATGTCTAAAAGATCACCATTTCGCTGCAAGCGAACACCCAAAGCCGACAATACTTGACCCATCCGCTCTACATCCGCTAACAAAGGTACATTACGGATGTGACAGTCTCCCGAACACAACAAGGCTCCAGCCATAATTACTAGTGCTGAATTTTTCGCCCCACTGATTTTGACATGGCCTTGCAACGGATACCCACCACAGATCTGCAAGACTGAGGAGTCTGCAACAGATGACAATTTAGCATCTGGTAAGCTGCTAGAAGGATTAATAAGCCTACCCTCCAAAAAACTATAAATTTTACAAATTTTAAGTTGGTTTTGATTCTACAGGAAAGATTGAATTTATCCACATTCTTGCATTACATCTGCAAGTAGATTTCTCGCACAAATTGGGGGAAGGGAGTGTGGGGAGTGTGGGGAGTGTGAGGAGTGTGAAGAATAGCCAACTATCAACCACTAACCAATGTAGAGACGTGCCATGGCACGTCTGGTACAACTACTAACTACTAACCATCGACCACTAACAAAAATTCTTAGTTGACACCTATGAAAAATGTAGTAATAATAGAAAACGGTCATTAGACAACTTCGCAAGCGGAACTGGCGGAATTGGCAGACGCGCTAGATTCAGGTTCTAGTGCCCACAAGGCTTCCGGGTTCAAGTCCCGGGTTCCGCATCTGAGATTTTAGATTTGCGATTTTCGATTAATCTAAAATCTAAAACCCAAAATCTAAAATTGTGTTGACAAGTTTACAAAATTCTCTAGTTAAGCAAATTAGAAAACTCCATGCTGCCAAAGAACGGCATAAGCAGCAATTGTTTCTACTGGAGGGAACACACTTGTTGGAGGAAGCTTGTGCAGTAAATTATCCGCTTGCAGTGGTGTGTTGTACCCAACAGTGGCAAATATCCCATCCAATGTTATGGGAAGAGGCTTGTCAAAAGAGCGATCGCACAGAAATTGTCAGTGAAGAAGTGATGGCGGCGATCGCTACCACAGTGCAACCAGACGGAGTTGTGGCGCTGGCGAAACGGAATATTTCTCCAACTGCCATACCATTTACTGGCGTGGTACTAGCTTTAGAAACAGTGCAAGATCCTGGTAATTTGGGTACAATTATTCGCACTGCGGCAGCAGCTGGGGCGAGTGGATTGTGGCTGAGTGGAGATAGTGTAGATTTAGATAATCCTAAGGTATTACGAGCCACCGCCGGACAATGGTTTCGTTTGCCTATGACAGTGAGTCCAGATTTAAAAGCGACAGTTATGCAAGCTAAACAGGCGGGAATGCAAGTGATCGCAACCCTGCCGAGTGCACATTTAACTTACTGGGAGGTAGACTGGCATCAACCAAGTTTGATTTTATTGGGTAACGAAGGTGCTGGTTTGTCGCCAGAATTAGCAGCAATGGCAGATACAAGCGTAAACATTCCTCTCAATCCTGGGGTAGAGTCACTGAATGTAGCGATCGCAGCTGCGTTGATGTTGTACGAGGCGCGAAGACAGAGAAGGGGGTAGGAGATGGGGGAAAACAATTCAAAATTCAAAATTTAGGAAAAGGGTATGAGGGGTATGAGGGGTGTGTAGATGCGCTCTGCGCGGCTTAAGGTAAGGGTGGGGTGTGAAGGTTGTGTAGACAAGACAGTGCGGTGGACGGGTTTCCCGGGATGAAGCACCTGCGGTGCGCTTTGCGCGGCTTCCCCTAGGGTGGAGTAGTAAGCAACCAACAATTAACTACTAACCACTAACTACTAACCAATGACAATTGACAATCAACTTTTTCCTTTTTGCTGCAAATATTGGTCGATATCAGCAACTGCGTCTTCCCACACATCTAAATCAATGATTGAGGAAGTTTCGGCTATTTGGCGATCGCCTTCATGATCACTGGGGGATTGGGGTGTCTCTTCTGTTTGTGTGGAATCATCTTGTAAAATTTGTTGCAGTTGGTCTAGGGATTTTTGAAACTCTTGATCAGCGACGCGGCGCTGTTCATGCTGATTTTGCTCCATAATTTAATTCCCAATCTGTACTAACTTTATACGTTAAAAGGCTGAACGGCAAAATCAGCTAAGGTAAGAGTAAAACTCTGCTGCTTTCCTGTAGCTACAAAGTTAACGATAACTTCACAAGCAACTGCAACTGCGAGGATAACCAAGTTGCGTGCTAGGGGGTAGTCGCAGATATCATCATTAGCAGGTGAAGGTACACGATAAATTTGGTTCCAGATAATTTCTGCATAATCTGAAGCTAAACCTACATGCAGACAAGGTATCTGAGAATTAGTAGAGTAATCAAACACAGCTTGTCGGCTGCTGCTGTTATCAAAGGTGTCAATAATCAAAGCACTATCTGCTAACAATTGTCCTACATTGGCTGATGTTAATTCTTTCGGACGTCCATCGACTGTGACACCCAAAGCACGGTAAAGATTATTGGTGAGGATTTTAGCTTTGTATGCGCCAACATCAGAACGGTAGTAAGGTTGAGTAGAAAGGTTACGTTCCTCAACTCTGTCTCTGTCTATTACCCGTAACTTGCCAAAACCGGAACGGGCTAAATTTTCAGTGATATTTGCACCCAAAGCCCCAGCACCACAAATGGTAATGGAAAAGTCCCGCAGTTTATACATTAGTGCTGGCGTGCGCTGCAATTGTTCGTGAAAAAAAGCATTACTCATTTGCTAAGAGGATTTTAGATTTTGGGTATAACTCACCACCATCTACTATAAGGGCGCAAAGCAAATAACTAACTATCACCAATTACCAATTATCGACCCTAACGGATAATGTTGAGTCCTCAAGCGGACATGATATGAATTATCTGGTATTTTTACCCAGGATTCGCTAAACTCACGCATATTAAATTGCCGATTAGGATATGGTTGTGGGAAACAAAATTCAATTCAAAGATAAACTGCGGCTGGGTTTGGCTGTCTCCATAGCTAAAAGCGTGACTTTAATGGTGCGATCGCTAAATTTGGGTGCGGCGTCTGTTCTACCTGGTGCGATCGCACGTCGCATTGAACCCCGTTTGTTACCATTGTTGAGTCAGCAGGTGAAAAATGGGGTGATTCTGGTTGCTGGTACGAATGGCAAAACTACCACATCGCTGTTTTTACGGGATATTTTAGAACGTCAAGGTTTTCGTGTTGCTCATAATTCCACGGGTGCAAATTTAGAAAATGGCTTGATGACAGCGTTAATGGAAAGTGCGAATTTGGTAGGTTCGCTAGATGTAGATTACGCCATTTTAGAAGTGGATGAAAATATCCTACCCAAGGTTTTAGCCCCGATTCAACCAAAAGTGATTGTCTGTTTAAACTTGTTTCGTGATCAACTGGATAGATATGGAGAAGTAGACACAATTAGTAAACGCTGGGGGAGTGCGATCGCCACTTTACCTCCTGAAACTATTATTGTTGCTAATGCTGACGACCCAACGATTTGCTATCTTGGTCAGCAGTTATCTCAGCAACGAGTTGCATTTTTTGGTTTAAACGAACCAGAAAATTATCTAGAATCGATTCCCCATGCTGTTGATTCTATCTATTGTCCCAGTTGCGGACACGCCTTAGACTATAAAGGTGTTTATTTGTCTCATATGGGTGAATATACTTGTCCCAGTTGTGGTTTTACTAGAAACCAACCAACGATTGATAGTAGCCGATGGCCGCAAATTCTCATTGGTTTATACAATAAATATAATACTTTAGCAGCTGCTACTGCTGCCATGGAATTGGGGATTGAGGAAGCGACTATTCGTGATGCTATACCTAACTTTCAACCTGCTTTTGGGCGTGCGGAAGAATTAAATATTAATGGCAAACAAGTACGAATTTTATTATCAAAAAATCCTGTAGGAACGAATGAAACTATTCGAGTTGTGACTCAAAGTCATCATAAAACAACACTATTAGTATTGAATGATCGCATTCAAGATGGCGAGGATGTATCCTGGATTTGGGATGTAGATACAGAGAAACTAGTCCAACGGGGAGGAACTCTTATAGTGAGTGGCGATCGCGCTTATGATATGGCTCTCCGTCTCCGCTACAGCGATCCCGCACCTCAAAATACTTGTAAGTTGATTGTCCAAGAAAATTTGCAACAAGCTATCAACACAGCTTTGGAACATACCCCAGATCATGAAACCTTGCACATCTTACCTACCTACACAGCCATGCTGGATGTACGGGAAGTACTAACTGGTAGGAAAATTCGCTAATTAGTTAGTAGTTAGTAGTTAGTAGTTAGTAGTTAGTGGTGAACTACTAACTACTAACCACTAATCAACAACATTTATTGTAACTTCACCGCTGCCCGCTGTAGAGGTAAAACTTCTTCCAAAGTTAATTCATGGTCAGAAGTAAGATGACTGTTACAACAAATAGTACTAAAAAATACTGGCTGCCCAACTACTTCTGAAAAATGTTTTTCTAGCAGTAATCTTGAGGTAATATCTCCTAATAAATCAGAAAGGTCTTTTGTGAGTTGGTCTCTGTCGTCACGGTGAACCATTCTAAACTGGAAAGGTGTTTCGCCAACTATTTCCTTGACAGCAGCATCAAATTTATCTGGCTTTTTCTGAACGTAAGCAAAAGATACTTCTTCTAAGAATTTCCAAGCTTCTGGAAAAATTTCCTGGATTTTTTCCAGATGATTTTCACCTTGGTAGACTAAAGTTGCAGTTTTGCAATCCATAGGTTAGTTTCCCTGATTGTAAATCAATTGACTGCTACATTTGAGTGTCTCATTTATAGTGACATTTTTTAGCTCAGTACGAGCTCTAATATTATGAATTCTTTATTTTTAAGAAAGTTGGATATTGCCTAATACCTTCGCGCCTGCACTAATACCAACGTCGTTACCTCTTCTACTAGAGTTAATCGCAAAGCGCTAGATATTTGGAAAACGAACACAGTGCAAGGCGATGCACACAGATGGATTATTTGTATCGCTTCTCTATAAGCAATGATTAATTGACATCAGATGTAAAACTATAAAATACACACCAATAATCTATCAGTGTTCATCCGTGTCCATCGGTGTTCGATAACAAAAACGATTTTGGACATGGCTTCAATTTACATCAGCTAATGTTTTATTAAGCACCAAAGTGCTTACTACGAACTGTGGATTTTACTCAATAACACCTAATATTGATTTTGGTAACAATTTATCTTTAAACCAAACTATCCTAGCCGGAACATCGTTTAATTTGACGCCGACTTTATCCAAATTCAAGCGTTCAGAAATTGCCAAAATTAAATTATCACATTGAGCGCGCCGGACTTGGGCAAACTTTTTTTGTAAATATTCCGGTCGCCAATAACCGATAATTTCTAAGAGAAAACTGCGTCCATCGGGATGCACTAACCGAAAATCAGGAATCATCACACTACCAGGAATAGGAATTAAATCGACTTCTCGCTCTAATGCCCAAGAACTTTTAAGTGCATTCCATTTATCAGCAAAGGATGCTTCAATCATACTATCGTAAGGTTTACCCGGTGGGTAATGAGTCACTAAGCCACACTCAGAATTGAGGGTGAAACGTCCAGTCTTCCAGGTTTCTGTATAAAAATCGCGGACTTGGAGTGTTGCAGAAAGACTCCATTTGGTGACATGCAATAAAGCTGGAATAAGTTTCGCGATCGCTAAACCATATCTTGTACTAGGATTAAATAAACTCGTCGGTCCATCAATCGTGATTGTAAATCCGTGGTCGGCATCACCTTCTATATATGCCATCAATTGAAATAATTTTAAATAGCGAAATAAAAGCTTGTATTCCCCAGGAACATTCCGATGAGCATTTAATACTAATTGACTGGCTCTATAAAATACACCTTGCACTTGTGATAAATTATACCTGTGTAACAATTCTTCTGGTTTTGGTGGCTCAAAATTCGTGAGAATCCTATTTTCTGATAAGTCAGCATACAATCCATCACGGACTTGTTCTGGTAAGATTTCTCGTCCGAGTTCTTGAGTTAAATTATCAGCTATATTTTTTAATTTCACTTGTGTTAATTCTGGACTGGGAACAGATTTAGCTGCTAAAGCAAACACCCTTTCTCTTAACATTTGGGGTTCTAGGGGACTGATGACTTCAAACGTACAAAAACCACTTTTAAGTAGATAAGCTAAACCCCGTTTCACTTTATAGTCAGTGGTATCACCTTCTAATTCTAATAATTGACGTTCTAGCGTACCTTGAGTCTTTCCAACTGCTTCTTGAAAAGAACTAATTAATTCGTTGGCTAACTCTATATTTTTAGAATCCAGTTTTAATCTTTTGGGAATAATTTCTTCTCCATTTTGGCGATGATGGAGTAAATCTGTTGGTAACATTTAGGCTTTTAAACTAACTTGAATTTGATTAATATTATCAGAGACGTAGCTTGAATTTGATTAATATTATCAGAGACATAGCTTGAATTTGATTAATATTATCAGAGACGTAGCATTGCTACGTCTCTACTCTACACGCCAGTAAATTGTAAATTCATATTTTGATTCAGCAACGCCCAATTAAATATACTTTTTCAACAACAATCCTAATTTTTCTTTTGTTGCTGTTGACACTTTATCCAATGGTGTCAAAATTGCATATTTTAATGCTGAATGAGCAACACTAGGTGGTGGATTATCACTCAAGCGCCGCACTGTTTCTTGAATTACTTTTTGGGCGTTAACAGCATTGCGTTGTAAATTATTTACTACCATTTCTACTGTCACACTATCATGGTCTGGATGCCAACAGTCATAATCAGTTACGAGTGCTAAAGTTGCATAGGCAATTTCCGCCTCCCTTGCTAATTTCGCCTCTGGTAAATTTGTCATTCCAATTACTGTTGCACCCCAACTGCGGTAAAGATTTGATTCTGCTTTAGTAGAAAATGCTGGCCCTTCCATACATACATAAGTACCGCCACGATGCAGGGTAACATCTGGTAGGTTCAAACAAGCGATCGCATCTGCTAATACTCCAGCTAAATTATGACAAACTGGATCACCAAAAGCAATGTGAGCAACTATTCCTTCTCCGAAAAACGTAGAAACCCGATTTTTAGTTCTATCAATAAATTGATCAGGAACTACCATATCTAATGGCTTCGCTTCTTCCTTCAAAGAACCCACAGCACTTGCTGAAATTAAATACTCCACACCCAATTGCTTCATCGCATAGATGTTGGCGCGGAATGGCAACTCTGAAGGTAAAAGCGTGTGGTTACGACCATGACGAGCTAAAAATGCTACGCGTATACCATCTAAAGTTCCTAAGATTATTGCATCAGAAGGTGAGCCGAAAGGCGTATCAACTTTCACTTCTTCTACGTCTTTGAGGGCATCCATTTTGTATAAACCGCTGCCACCAATAATTCCAATCTGAGCTTCTGTCATTATTTTTAGCCTCTAGCTTTTTGCTGTGCCAAGTTATTTTAATAGCAAATGTGTCTATAGGAATCCGGTTTGATTTATAAGCTTAATTGTGAAGAGAGAATTCTTAACAGAGAGCAAAAATCATTTTTTGTAGATCGAACACCGATGGACACCGATGGACACCGATGGACACAGATAGATTTTCCGTTGGTGGCAACAGCGGTTATGATCAATTACAAGTTGATGGTAGAACACTCTGATTCCAGATTCTAGCTGGCTATGTGTATTTTGGTTTAGATCACGCTTATCAAAAACGTTGGATTCCCGGATTTGGAATGACAGGGGCGATCGCCCTAGTTACTGGTTTACACATGACTTTTACCTGGCCAGTACGGAGTTTGTGCTGCACCAACGCTGTATCTGAAAACAAATCGTAAATGGCAGTTATTTGGTGCAATATTACTAGTAATTGCTGCTCTAATTTTTGCTTTTGTTGGTTATCTTCCATACTGGAATCATCTTGCAGACTATTCTAACTGGCAGCCATTACCAATGCGAACCCCATAAGGCTGTAGCAATAGTAGCGATCGCGTTGGTAGTAGAAGTTCTCTTTTATAAAAGTTTCCTGATGCTTATCAGGGTATTCTGACAAAAGAATTACATTGAGAACGTACTATTATGGCTTTCACAATCAGTAAAAGATTTTTTTCTATTTTTTCTCGATTTGCTACGCAGCTTGTAAGCTTTTGGGGTGTAATCTCAAGATACATATATATCATCAGGGCAAATCAGGGCAAAACTTAACACTTGTTCCGAATACGAGTATGAAACCACCTGAATTTGGAATTCATAGTTCGGAATAACGATTTACTTTGACCATTAATTACTAGTAAAAACTCAGAGCTAATTTCCGAGCGAAGCATTGAAATGACAATTTTTTATAAAAAATTTATCAATAAATGCTTTGCCCCTACTACTACATCTAGGCACATTTAGAGGTAAATCAGATGCAAAACCATGCTGACAAGCAAGAGAAAGTTTTAAGCCAAATTACAGAGAAAAATATAGAAGGTAGAGACTTTAGTGGATGTGACTTAAGCGGAATTGATCTCAGAGGAATTGATTTAAGCAGAATAAACTTCAAAGGAGCAGATTTACGTAGCGCAAATTTGAGTGGGGCGATACTCACTGGTGCAAATCTCAGGGAAGCAAATTTACAACAAGTAAATTTCTGTGATGCTGATTTAAGTCAAGCTGATTTAACCCAAGCAAATTTGTGTGCAGCTTGTTTGTGGCGAGTACAATTAAGTGGTAGTAAATTGTGGGGTGCTTCTCTGTGTAATGCTGATTTAAGGGAAGCGGACTTAAGTGCAGCCCAATTAATTGAAGCATCACTAGTAGAAGCTAATTTAGTCAGAGCAAATCTCACTAAAGCAAAGCTATGTGGATCTGTTTTAATAGAAGCTAATTTTAACCAAGCTAACTTAACAGGCGCAGATCTAAAATGGACTAATCTCATGGCAGCAAACTTCAGTGAAGCTAATCTAGAAAATGCCAATTTTAAGAATGCAAAATATCATGAAACAATTATGCCTGACGGTACAATTCGAGTAGATCTTAAGAGATAGGAAATAAGGGATCGGGAGACAAGGCAAAGGGGGAAGAAAAAGAGCTTCCTTCTCCTTTGTGTCCCCCACCTAAAACTCCCGTTGTGAAAAAATGAGGATGGCGATCGCTAACAGCATCAAGGTATACAATAAGCCGTAACCAACATTACTAATGAGTGTAGTAGGGTTAGGTAATGCAGCCAGACCATAAATAGCATCATTTTTTACATCTAATCTAGATAAATCGGGCAATACAAGATACAAAGCTTGAGTCAAAGTTTCAATCCCATGTTTGCGACCAAGACGACCAAGTTGCAGTATATCTTGAGTTATATTACCCATTAAATACACAGCAAAGGTCAAAACAGTTGCTAACAGTGAACTAGTAAAAACACCTAAAGCAATAGCTACAGCCGTCATTAAAGACAACTGCAAAAATAGAAAAAATGCAGAAATTAAAATACTAGCTATTGAATAAGGAACTTGACCTATTTGCAAAAATGCAAGAGTAATCGCTATCATAGCAGTAGTCAGAACTGCTAGAAGTGACAGTAAGCCCAAATATTTTCCAACTAGCAACTCAGCCCGACTGATAGGTTTAGCAATTAATACTAAAACAGTACGTTTCTCAATTTCTTTATTAATTAATCCTGTACCAACAAATACTGCTACAACCAAACCAAGAAGATTCATCGCCGCCAGAGCAAAATCTAGAAACATCTTGTCTTCTGTAGCAGCAGCAAATTCAGGGAGAAAGTAGATAGCAGTGGCAAGGATAATGATATAAAAGCCGAGCATGAATAAAATGCGATCGCGCACCACTTCTCGAAACACATTTGTTGCGATTACATAAAGTCTGCCAAAATTCATTTTTGTTTAGTCATTAGTCCTGTCATTAGTCATTTGTAATTAGTTATTGATTAATGGTCAATAGTCAATGGTTAGTGGTTGGTGGTCGGTAGTTAGTAGTTAGTAGTTGGTGGTTAGTGGTTAATGGCTTACTACTCCACCCTACGGGAAGCCGCGCAAAGCGCGTCTACACCACATCACCCCTTACATCTCTTGTCAGAGTGCAGGTGGTGAACCCATAATCCGGTTACTACTGCGACCGCATTCAATCTCTGCAACTCTCAATACTTCCCCTGATCTCCTAGAACCGTTAATTGGTTCTACTCGACAAGATTTTCTCAAGTAATACTCACTTCCAGTAGAACTAGGCCCACTCCAGATACTCAGTAAATCTAATTTATATATGTCAGGATTTTTTTGATCAAGGCTAGATACACGGGCTTCTGTTCGCCATAAAGACTTTTCGTCAAACTCACGTAAGCTTGTGTCTATTACTTCCCTACCTAAACTATTGACTCTGCTATTGGCTGTTTTTAACCACTGTTCTACTTCTGACCAAGGTCTGTTAGCTATTTGCTCTTTCACAATTGGCTCAAGTTTATTCAAAATTAAAACTCCATTTCTGGGAGTTTGACTAATTTGTGGTTCTGTTCTCACCACAAAAGTCCGCCTAAAGTTGTCTGTCTGTAAACTAGGAAATTCTTGTAGCCATTTATTTGCTACAAATCCGAGTTGTAACCAACAACTAATTACCATAGAACTGCCAACCAAAATAATAATTTTTTGGCGGTCTTCTATCTTAGGAACCTGAGTGCTAAACTCCGTTCCTGTTCCCTCAAAAAATTCTGGAATTGCTGTGATGAGTGCTGAAATTGTTGGCCAGAAAACAATTGTTCTAGCTGTAATTTCTTGCCCTGGTTCCCTAAAAGCAAAAGCACTCACTAAAAATCCTGTTACTAGCGCCCCAATAGGCATATTTGTGCCAGGAATAAGTACAGGATTTTCAGTTGTATACCAGGCAGTTCCTGCTATCAAGAATGCCCAGCCACAAAAGGCGATCGCAGATTTAACAACTCCTGTGGATAGAGAGGACATTAACCAAGAAAAAATACTTAAATATACTAATGTTTGCCACGCAAAAGCCCTTTTGGGAATAAAAAAATCCTTGATATTGTCGTAAATCTCTCCAATAAACCCAAATAAACCAAATAAATCTCTTATTAGCTCCATATTGCAACCTTGAAATTCCTAGTAAGTTTTTTATTAGTTTTAGTCATTATTTTCAGTACAAAATTCAACAGAATAATTACTAACTTCATACAATTCTGAGAATCAAAAATAGGACTATTACAACAACAGTATAGCTGAGTGCGTTAGCTATTAGTACACTAGTAAAAATATTTTTTGTTTGTAATTTCCTCTTAAAATCACGACGAGAAGAAAATTTTTGAGGAGCGGAATCAGGTTGTTTTTGCCAAAAATCAGTCAATGAAATTAATGCAACCCTTAAGACTAAAGATTTAACTAAAAAAGTTCCAAAAAAAACAATAAAAGCAATTAGAATCATCAAGTTGAATAGAGTAGGTGATATTTGATTAAAAAACATTAAATTTATTAAACCAGTTCTTAATCTAATAGAAAGCAATGGTTCTATCAAAAAAAATATTGCCCAACCAATAACGTTGGAAAATAAATTCATGCAAATGGCATAAAAACTAGAAGTTTTTTTATCAAATTTGAGAACTGAATTTAAAATATAGGCCTCTAAGGGAATAGATATCAATAAAAATAAAAAACTAAACAAAATTGCACCAAGAGGTAAGACTTTAGGAAGCAGAGGAAAATCAAGCATAAGACCAGTTCGTTACTAAATTTAACTATGGTTTAGAGGTATGGGGCTATAGGAGTGTTAGGTTGTAGGAGAAAAATTGTATTTCTTTCATCTGTTGCTAGTGGCAATCGACGCTGGTAGTCGATTCATATCTTTATTTTTTATTAAAAGCAAAAGAAGAATTTAGACATCCCTTTTTCTCCCTCTTTCCTTTATTTGCTCATTCTCTTATACCCTTTGTTGAATGACTTAAGAAAGTATAGCCGCAACCTAGTCAAATGATGATAGTAAGTTGCGGTCTAGCGTAACACTTTGGGAAGCGGGGAGGTGGGGGGAGTGTACGGAGTTTTTTCAAAAATTAAATAGGAATCCTCAATCACAGTCAAGCTAGTAAATTTTCCCCTACCTTCTGACGCAAGACCTTGGGTAAGATAAAAGACTGCCACTTACAGCTTTGAGTGAGATGACAAGGAACGGCATTGGAATTCGCACAGCACAAGTGCGTCAACAAAGGGTGACAGGTCAAATTCACGTTTATGATGGTGCAGGTAAAGGTAAATCCCAAGCAGCTTTAGGAGTCGTTTTGCGCTCAATTGGCTTGGGGATCAATACACCAAGTAATTCTAACCGCGTCTTGCTGCTGCGGTTTTTAAAAGGACCAGAACGAGACTATGATGAAGATGGCGCGATCGCAGCTTTGCAACGGGGATTTCCTCATTTAATTGATCAAGTTCGCACTGGTAGAGCAGAATTTTTTGGGCCAGATGAAATTACAGCCTTTGACAGATCGGAAGCTGCACGAGGTTGGGATGTGGCAAAAGGCGCGATCGCTTCTGGTTTGTATTCGGTTGTTGTCTTGGATGAAATTAACCCTGTCTTGGATTTGGGTTTATTGTCGGTGGATGAAGTGGTACGCACACTCACATCTAAACCAGAAGAGTTAGAAATTATTGCGACTGGTCGTGCTGCACCCCGAAAGTTGCTAGATATTGCGGATTTGCACTCGGAAATGAAACCTCATCACCACCCAACTGCAACTGCACTCTTAATTGAAGGTATTGAAATTTATACAGGTGCTGGTAAAGGTAAATCCACTAGTGCTTTGGGCAAAGCACTGCAAGCTATAGGTCGAGGTATTAATCATCCAGGATCTACACGTGTACTAATTATGCAGTGGCTTAAAGGTGGTACTGGCTACACTGAAGACGCAGCATTGGCAGCTTTACAACAGTCATATCCACATGTCATAGATCATCAACGCTGTGGGCGAGATGCGATCGTTTGGCGTAATTCTCGGCAGGAATTAGACTATGTGGAAGCAGAACGAGGTTGGGAAATTGCCAAGACTGCGATCGCTTCTGGACTTTATAAAACCATCATTCTTGATGAGCTTAACCCGACTGTTGACTTAGAATTGCTGCCTGTAGAACCAATTGTGCAAGCCTTACTCCGCAAACCTCGTCATACTGAAATTATCATCACTGGACGCTGCCAAAACCAACCAGCATATTTCGACTTAGCTAGTATTCACTCTGAAGTTTACTGCCATAAACACTATGCTAATCAAGGCGTGGAACTGAAGCGGGGAGTAGATTTTTAATGTGGTCAATGGTCAATGGTCAAAAAACTCTGGACACTTAACTAGTAATTAATGATATCAAGTCCGACTAATTGCTTACAATCTGATTCTGACGCAGTTGGGCATTGGCCATTGGTTTTTCCCATTATCAATTACCCTTACGGGTTCGCGCTTACGCTCATGGGGGAAACCCAACCCCCTGTGTACCCGTCGTTGGCTCACCAATTACCCATTACCGACCCCAACGGATAGTATTAGTATTCAAGCGAACATGGTATATTTTTCCTTCTCATGGAAGAAAAAACAATTATGTCAAAAGTTTGATGAAAAAATAAGATGAAACTGCACAAATTAAATTAGGAAATACTGCGTTCATAATTATCCACCTGGGCAAAACCATTACACCAAACTATGGAAACCGAAGTGCAACAAGAACAATATAATGATTTTTCCTCAGCAGAAGCTGTGGCAGCAATTGAAGGTTCAGATTCTGAAAACTTACCAAAGTTACCTCCAACCCAAGAATCTGAAAGTCAATGGCAGCTCATTACTAGAGAACTAACAAACTTTTGGCAGGAATTTTCCCAAAACTTCAATAAATTTTTTCAAGCGTACAAGCCACTGTTGATAAACTTGGCTTGGCTGTTTGTAGCGGTTGTGGCAGTTAGGGTAATCCTAGCAGTGCTAGATGCAATCAATGATATTCCACTAGCACAGCCAGTATTGGAGTTAGTGGGAATTAGTTACACTACTTGGTTCGTTTTTCGCTATCTTCTTAAAGATTCTACTCGGCAAGAATTAGTAGCAGAAATTGACTCTGTTAGAAAGCAAATTTTGGGTTAATTAACGAGTTCAATGCAAATTGAAATTAATTTGCATCATGGCTAGTAGTGGGCAATAAATAAATTCTTCATTTTGTTTATAAACAAGTTTTATTTATGCCTCCATACTTACCAAAAAATATGTTCCATTGTGTGAAGATAAGCCAGGAAATAAATTCCCTGGCTTATGTTTTAAGTTAACTAATAGACTTATTGTATCAATCCTAAAACCCCCTAAATCGCCCATACACAACGGGAAGATGTAATTGTCTCTCCGTACTTCCTCACTGCTCCCAAAACCGGACGCGCTTCTACTATAGCTCTTGGAACCTCGAATGCGATTATAACTATCAAGCAATATCCCAATTACCAATTCCTAAAAATTGCAACCAATTAAATATATATATCCTTAGACAGATAAAAAACTTAATTTGTATATTTCAAACACTTCTTTAGATAGTTAGGCTGGCTTTACTAAAAAACTAATATAGTCCTTGGATTGAATGATTAAAACACATAAATTTAAGGGGAACATAAATTATGGCTAATAATGAAGCTTATAAAAAAGGAGCAGATACATCTGATCGCGTTCGTGAAAATAAATACGATCCACATATTGTCCCTGCTGAAACCGCAGCACGTAAAGAAAGAGAAGGAGATTTATTTAAAACACTACCTACAGAAAACAGAGAAGCCAATGCTACCACTGATGACCAAACTCATCCTGGTGACAGCATACGCACTACAGATGGCTACACTGTAGACAAAGAAGGTTTGTTAAACAACTACGCCGTTGAACCAGAAATGTACTATGAAGTACCAGGAGATGCGCGTCAACAAGCAGAAGAGGATACAGCACATCGCGTAGAAGAATTAACAGAAATTAACGAAGATAAGCAAGGTGAATTAACAATGGAGGGCGACAAACGCGGTAAAGGCCCTGGTGTGGTTTAGACCAGACGTAGCATTGCTACGTCTGGTCACTACGTCTGGTCACTACGTCTGGTCACGCCCGTAAATTGTAAATTCATATTTTGATTCAGCAATGCCAATTTTTCAGAAGGTACGTTGCGATGACTGGGAATTTTCTCAATCATCGCTTTTTGTTGTACTCAAATAGTAAAAGCTTGAACTTCGCGATCGCGCCACTGACGCTGCTAATGTTCGACTACCAAAGGACGAATAATAAATTTGGGGGGACAACCGTCTTTAACATCGATACGCAAACACGAATAGGGTCGGTGTTTTTGAGAACCTTGTCCTGTGCGACCTACAAATAAATGCGATCGCGCTACTAACTTTTGGTCTTCTAATAAATCTGTTCCCTCAGCCCGTTGACGCCGCAAACTGTAGCCACTACCACCGCAAACAATCCAGTTAATATTACTATCAGCGTGACCTGTATCCATTGTTTGTAGGTATTCTAAACATTGAGCGTGACCATTCAAAACCAAATCTACCAAAGGACGACCCTCAGCCAGAGAACCTACCTCTGCTGCTACTGCATCGAGGACATCACGCAGGCGATCGCGCACAGCCAGAGTTTGTCGCTGATTCCATTTTGTTGCTTCTAACACTCCACATCGACTTAATACATACAGCTTTGCGAACAACACAGGACTTACGCACACTCTACGAATTCTTGGCGTCTTGGCGGTTCGATCAATTAAGCTTTTTGGCAACTTTTGCGTAAGTCCTACAACAATCTACTTGTGGAAAGGGATATTTAATTTGTGACTGTACACCAATGCTAAACTTTTTACCAAAGTTTATTTGGCGTTGCTGAATTGGGTCATAAATTGTGTTTGTGTACATTTTGTAGAGACGTAGCATTGCTACATCTGGTCACACCTGTAATTTGTAAATTCATATTTTGATTCAGTAACGCCGTTTATTTAATTGTGAGAACGAACACCGATGCACACTTATGGAACACGGATGGGTTATCTGTGTGCTTTGGGTTTAAATTACTAAGCATAATAATAATCAGAATTTATTGATTAGAAAACGAAAAAGCTGGTACAAGGTCTCAGGTAATCAAACAGGAAAATATCGCAATTAATCAATCACCTCTTCTACAACCACTACTCAGTTGCCAAGGGATAATCTATCTGTGTCCATCGGTGTGCATCTGTGTTTATCGGTGGTCGATTTCTAAAAACAACTATTTTGGCCACAATTTATTACTTTTTCTGTAAATTGTTGTATTGATGTGATAATTTTTAATCTGAGTCAAGTAATTACACAGCCACATGCCTCTAGCTGTAATCAAATTTTCTAGTGAAGACTGCGGTATTTGCCACAAGATGTCATTTTACGACAAAAAAGTGGCAGAGGAACTAGCTTTAGAATTTATTGATGTCAAAATGCAGGATACGGCTACTTACCGTAAATATCGTCACATTTTATTGACGCAGTATCCAGATAAGTCACAGATGGGATGGCCTACCTATATTATCTGTGATTCTCCAGAAGGAGAATTTCAAATTGTCGGCGAGGTAAAAGGTGGTCATCCCAAAGGTGAATTTAGAAGTCGTTTGCAAGCAGTTTTAGGTTCTACTTCAGCAGATCAAAAGATTTGACTTCCAAGACAGGGCCAATCATAGCGATCGTCATGACATCTTCTCGCACTTCGCCTATGACTTTAGCTTTTTGTCCAGCTTTGAGTAAGCTTTTATCAGCACCTCTGAGAATTTCGTAAGTAGTACCATCATTACTTACTAATGCCCAAGCACCAGTGCCAATATCACGGTGTTCTACGGTTCCTGTGACTGTGATGCTCATTTTCAATAAAGCTCCTGAATTTAAAGTAGAGTGATAGGAAGGTGGGGTGATGGGGTGATAGGGAGAAAAATTACTTCCTTGTCCCCCTTTGGACCCTAATCCCCAGAGGGAACCGGTGAGTTCCCCTTTGTTCCTCTGAATTTTAGGCTGATTGTTCCTCGTTTTTCACGGCTAAACGAGCTAAAGCAAAACAAAGTAGGGCATTAACTATTAGGAAGCTACGAGCTAACATTCCACTTCCCAAACCCCAAACGGCAGGATCTAATACTGCACTGACTCCTAAGCAGGCGGCGACGCCCAAGGATGAACCGATCGCAAACCATTTCCATTGTGGATGTCCTAGCAGTAGTACTACTAATACAAGGGGAATGAGTACGCTAGCAAATAAGGGGTTTAAGGCGCTGCTTCCTTGCAGTGTATTACCCAGTTCTGGTATGGAACTACCCAATAAGCGGAAAGGCCACTGGGGTAAGTCAAAAATGTAGATTGTTTTGAGGAAAAACAATCCAGAACTACCAGCCACTAAACCACTCAGTAAACTCCAACTCCAGGAAAACGGGAAATAAACCCGTAAAAACCAAGCCAACAGATAAGAACCCAGTACCATCAAAATTTTGGGTAATAATGCTACCGCACCGCCATCAATCCAAAAACCGGGGTTGAGATAGCCATTATCCCGCAACCAACGGAAAAAGTCTTGGAAACTGATTTGCCCGCGTACGGCACGTTGTACTGCTGCTTCGGCATTTAGTTGTCCAGCACCGTAGTAGTTTAAGCTATCTTCCTCTATAGCTCTGGCTGATTCTTTGAGGACTTGCAAAACTTCATCTGGTTCTTGAACACCAGCAGCTTCGATGAGCGCAGCTACACCCGCAACGTGGGGAGAAGCCATACTTGTACCCTGTAAACCGAGAAACACGCCTTCACCAGTTTCGGGGTCAATAGTTTGTTGCAAAACTTTACCTGCATCACTACCACCAGGAGCAGAAATATCCACCCCAGCGCCAAAGTTAGAATAGGGGGCTTTTTCACCGTCTGGTCCTAGGGCTGACACGCCGATGACGCGGGGATAACGGGCTGGATAGGCAGCAGAATTTTGGTTTTCGTTCCCCGCCGCCGCTACTATTACTACACCTTTGTTATGAGCGTATTCGATCGCATCTTTCATCAGATGGCTTTCACCACCACCACCCAAGCTCATATTTATAACCTTTGCACCGTTATCAGCAGCAAACTTAATTGCTTCGGCAATGTCAGCAACTGTACCACCGCCATAGCTACTAAGTACTTTTAAAGGCATAATATTAGCCTCGTAGGCTACTCCCGCTACACCATAATTGTTATTAGTAGCTTGAGCGATCGTACCAGCAACGTGAGTACCGTGTCCGTTGTCGTCTTTGACTTCTTCTGTGTCATTGACAAAGTCGTAGCCTTTGACAAACTTCGTTTCTGCTAAGTCACGCACCTGGGTAACACCAGTGTCTATAACTGCTACTGTAATTCCACTACCTTTAGTTTCCTTCCACGCACCGACAACACCAATGTTGTGCAAATGCCATTGCTTGCTATACATCGGGTCATTAGGATCGTTAGCACTGGGTATGAAGCGCTCATCTGCAACTGTGTCTTTATCCAATACGGGAATTCTATAAATATAGTTAGGCTCAATAAATTCCGTCATTAAGGCGATTTTAGACTTTCGCAGTTCTTTGAGTCGCTTTTTATCACCTTCGATAATATAGACATTATCCTTGGCAGAGAATTGATTATCTAATCGGGGTGTAACATTGTACTGTTGAGCGATCGCTTGCAATTCTCTTTGCAATTCTTCTTTGGGAATATTTTCTCGAAAATCTAGCACAATCGTCTCAAATTCGCCTTTTGCTGCTAGTCCCTGAAAATTCAGGAAACCAAATATCGCAGCACTAAGCCCGATGACAAACAGGCACAAAAATAAAACCCTTCTCATATCAAGTCATCACCGCTTTTTGCCAGTATGCTCATTACCATAACTTATATAGTTCCCAAGTGGTTGTATTTCGCATCATAGCTACACATTAGAAAATAGGGAAATATAAAAAGTGGAGGAAAATAAAAAATATTTTTTCCGAGACTTCTCATACTCCTCATACTCTCTTTCAACTGTTATTTTCAAATTAGTTCAAAAATTTAAAATTGTATGGAACACGGTCTATTGTGGCTACCTCTGTTAGCAGCGTTTTTCTGGTTAGCTTGGCAAGGCTCTCAAGAATATCAAAAAATTGAAGCCTATCGTACTTGGGCAGAGCAATTTGATAAGGCGAAGTATGACATTTATGCGGTACTAGGGAAAAAAGGTAACTCTATTACTTGGGGTAAACCAACACCTCAAGGCCCGATTAAACTAGAAACATTTTCTTTGGATGATGTTCAAGAAATACGCCTTTTGGTGGATGAAAAAGCAGTAGATACAAATAAGCCTCCAGAAAAAGGTCGGACAATAGAATTAGAATTTGTATTTCCTGCTGCTAAATCTGTGCGAGTTCCCTTTACAGAAGTTCCTTTAGCAACAGAATGGGGTAAATATTTGCACAGTCAATTAAAGTCGGGGTAATTGGTAATGGGTAATGGGTCATTGGGAATATTATCGTATAAATTGCTGTGAGCAATTACATGATGCAAAGGTCACAAACTAGTACATGACTAAAGTCATGGATGCTGATTGGGGGAGATGGGCTGCTGGGGAGTGTGGGAAGTGTGGGGAGTGTGGGGAGTGTGACGAGTAAACAACTAACCACTAACCCTTAACTACTGTTTTTTCTTTCACACAGGAGCGGAGATCGTTTAAGCTATCTGAAAGATTCCTTCATTAGTGGCAGAGAGGCGGTAGTGTGCCTAAACGAATTGGTTTAATTTCTCTGATTTTTGTCTGTAGTTTGTGGAGTCTGCCTAAAGCTGCTTATGCACAGGCATTAATACCCCATACATTACAACTTGATGCTGCCAAGTTAGAGCAGCAGGGGTTGAGTCTGGCACAAGAGGCAGCACAATTAGCACAGTTTCAACAGTACGAAATGGCTATGCCCAGAGCAAGGCTAGCATCTCAATTAGCTCCGAAAAGTGATAAAGTTTGGTTTCTCTTAGGCGGTTTGTATTTGCAAACCAAAGAATTAGATTCTGCGATCACTGCTTTAAAAAAAGCCCAGTCTCTGAATCCCAAAAATGGTGATGTTCTTTTCGCTTTGGGTTCAGCCAGCTTTCAGCAACAAAAGTATGATGTTGCTGTTAACTATTTCCAACAAGGTCTAAAGTTAAAACCCAATGACCCAGAAGGGTTATTTGATTTGGGCAATGCCTACTATATGCAGCGTCGATACTCAGATGCGATCGCTCAGTACGATCAAGCAATCTCCCAAGATAAAAAATTCTGGCCCGCAATTAACAACATTGGTTTAATTAAGTACGAACAAGGTGATGTTGCAGGAGCTATCCAACAATGGCAATCTGCTGTCACAATTGAAAAGCAAGCCGCAGAACCTTTATTGGCTTTAGCTGTGGCACTATACAATCAAGGCGAACGGCAAAAAGGTCTAGCGATGGGTGAAACAGCACTCCGCATTGATGACCGTTATGCTGATATAGATTTTCTCAAAGAAAATCTCTGGGGCGATCGCTTACTGGCGGACACCAAAAAATTCTTAGAATTGCCCCGCATTCAAGCAGCTTTACAGCAGAGAGGGGAGAATACAGCTGCTCCCACACCACAGCCGACGCAGTAAGTAATGGGGAGGTGGGGAGATGGGGCGGTGTGAGGAGTGTGTAGACGCGCTCATAGGCTTCCCGTAAGGGTGGAGTATGAGGAGTGTGTAGACGCGCTCATAGGCTTCCCGTAGGGTGAAGTAGTAAACTACCAACGACTAACCACTAACCCCTAACCCCTAACCCCTAACAATTCCTGTTACTACTTGCTCAAAAGTACTATCAGTGCTATTTAATAGTACATATATATTAATAAGCCAAAAAAACGGTAGCCCGATAGACTGAATGGGCAACCGTCTTAGTTGAGGGGGTGTATCATCACTAATCATCTTTAGGCAGCAGTGCCATGATCTGGTCAACGAAAAGTTGATGATCAACAACAGGCTTAGAGATGTAGCCATCAGCACCACTTTGCTTGAGAAAATTCTCGCGATCGCCTTCCATTGCATGTGCTGTCACGAGAATAATTGGTAAAGCAGCAGTTTGCGGATCGGATTTGAGCAGTTGTGTAATCTTGATACCATCAACGGACTTACCTTGGTAAACACTTCTTGAGAGAGAAACATCCATTAAAATAATGTCTGCCTCTCCCCCTTGGGCAATTTTCATTACCTCTTCTACATTTTCAGTATGTTTTACTTGCAGTCCGCCGCGTTTGGTCAAAATTTTAGAAAAAACGCGAGCATTAATCAGATCGTCTTCGACAATCAAAACGGTTTTCATGAGAATTTGACTTTTAGGAGTGAGGGGATAACAGTAATCCAAAATTGTATGTATCTCCTTGTGAGTAATCAATGTGTATCCCCGACATCAAGGATAATACTACTGCTTTTTATCGTATAACTATCAAGATTTTGTAATGATGAGCATTACATCCGCTATGCTGTGGTTGCTGTAATGTTCAGTAACGGCATATTTTGTGTAGTGAAAACTTAGGGACAAACTCATGGCAAAACAGTTAAACCTTCTCTCTACGGGACAGGTCATCACCACAGCCTTGCATACCGAAATGCAACGGTCTTACCTTGAATATGCCATGAGTGTGATAGTCGGACGGGCATTACCAGATGTGCGTGATGGTTTAAAGCCAGTGCATCGACGGATTTTATATGCGATGCATGAACTTGGTTTGACACCTGACCGCCCTTATCGCAAGTGTGCCCGTGTTGTTGGGGACGTATTGGGTAAATACCACCCCCACGGAGACCAGGCTGTTTACGATGCTTTGGTGAGGTTAGTACAGGAATTTACTAGCCGCTATCCCTTATTGGCAGGACATGGTAACTTCGGCAGTGTAGATAATGACCCAGCAGCGGCGATGCGCTACACAGAAACGCGCCTCGCACCGATTAGCCACGAGGGAATGCTGGCTGAAATTGGCGAAGAAACAGTAGAATTTATAGGTAACTTCGATAATTCTCAGCAAGAGCCTACTGTATTACCAGCACAGTTACCATTTTTGTTGCTCAATGGTTGTACTGGCATTGCTGTGGGTATGGCAACAAATATTCCACCGCACAATTTAGGGGAAGTAGTAGATGGGTTAATTGCTTTAATTGATAACCCTGATTTACCGGATGACAAGTTATTTGAGTTAATTCCTGGGCCGGATTTTCCTACAGGTGGGGAAATTGTTGGTGATGCAGGAATTCGGGAAGCTTACACCACAGGTAAAGGTGGTATTGTGCTGCGGGGTGTTGCACAGATCGAGGAAGTGGTCGGTGGGCGCACAAGCAAACGGCGGACAGCAATTGTGGTGACAGAATTACCTTTTCAGGTCAATAAGGCAGGTTGGATTGAAAAAGTTGCAGATCTAGTAAATCAAGGTCGCTTGCAGGGAATTGCTGATATCCGAGATGAAAGCGATCGCCAGGGAATGCGTGTAGTCATAGAACTCAAACGCGATACCAACCCCCAAGATATTCTCCAGCAACTCTACCACCAAACCGCTTTGCAAACTAATTTTGGGGCGATTTTATTAGCTTTGGTAGATGGACAACCACGTCAGCTATCTTTACGCCAATTATTGCAGGAGTTTTTACATTTCCGGGAACAGACCCTTTCCAGCCGCTACACCTACGAGTTAAGTAAAGCGGAAAATCGTTTGCATTTGCTAGCAGGCTTGTTGAAAGCCCTGTCTCATCTGGATGAGGTGATTGAGATTTTGCGACGGGCTGCTGATGGTAGTACTGCAAAAATCAACCTGCAAAGTCGCTTGCAATTGAGTGATGTACAGGCAGATGCAATTTTAGCAATGCCACTCAGACGCCTGACAAGTTTGGAACAACAGAATTTACAGAAAGAATACGAGCAGTTACAAGAGGAAATTACGACGTTACGAAAATTACTGGGCGATCGCCGGGAATTACTCAAAAGCCTGAAAAAAGACCTACGTACCCTCAAGCGCAAATATGGTGATGAACGTCGTACCAAAATAGTGACTGTGAGTGAGGAGAAACAGCGCAAAGAGTCTCTGACACCAAGAGGTACAGAGGACAATTCCAAATCTTTATCTACAAGTTTTAAACCAAAGTCCCCTCCAGAAGAAGTTACTTTAGAATTGACGCAACGGGGATATGTGCGTCGCCTTCAGGTGAATGGCAAAAAGCCGAAGGTTGATAACGGTTTGGCTGATAATGATTTTGTCATGCAAACAACCTTGACTGATACAGATAAAGATTTGCTGGTACTGACTAGCGGTGGTAAGGTTTATCCGGTGAAGGTGGGCGACATTCCTCCAACTACTGGGCGATCGCCACGGGGAACACCATTAATCACCTTGCTGACTAATACTGCTCAAGAAGCTTCTGAAGCTGTTGTCAGTCGCTTTTTGCTCCCAGAAAAGCCAGAAAATGGCGAGATGATTCTGTTGACTAAACAGGGAAGGATCAAGCGTCTATCCTTGACAGAATTTACTAATTTGACGCGTCGCGGCATTACTATTTTGAAACTCAAAGACGATGACGAATTATTATTAACTCAGTTCGTCACTACCAATCAACAAATCATTCTCGCTAGTTCTGGTGGGCGATTGTTGCGGTTTAAAGTAAACGACGAACAACTACCTATTATGGGTCGTACTGCGATGGGTCTACAGGCTATGCGCCTGCGTCAACAAGAAACTATGGTTGGTGGCGCAACCTTTGATACAGAAGAAAACATTTTGCTAGTAACCCAACTAGGATATGCCAAACGTCTGCCAACTAGTGTTGTGCGACTAGCTAATCGGGGTGATATTGGTACTCAAACTTTCAAATTTGCTATTAAAACTGATTACTTAGCAGGAATGGTATTGGCTAAGCCAGGATCTGAAGTAGCTTTAGTGACTAATCATCAACGAGTGGTGCGTCTCCAAGTAGATACTGTAACGAACTCAGCTAAAGATACTACTGGTGAGAGCATCGTTCAACTTAGCCGAGATGAAAAAATTACCGCAGTTGCCGAAGTCGCAACAGAAATCAGCTGATGTTGAAACTTCAGATTAGCTACACTATATGGTTGAGAGGCGCTAGTCCGACTACGCCTCGATTCACTCAGATTTTTTGAGTCTAGTAGTTGCTATTGTAAAAATCAAATCAGCGATCGCACTGTCTAATATCATTTCACAATATTCTTGATACAAATCTTTTTTTACTGGAACTTCATATGAGGAATTAGTTAGGCACAGTAGGATTACGCAATGTATGGGCAATATCTATGTTCAAGTCTTAATTAAGCTCCGCTACACCAATGAAAATTTTACTTACGAGAAATAATTTATTGACTACTAAATATGTAGTAAAATATACAAAAATTTCAAAATTTTTCTCAAAATAATTGCTAATAATTCTCAAAAACAAGATATAATGGGACTGAAGCATATTTAGCTTTACAACAATACATCTCTTAAGCTTGCTGAAATCGCAGCCTTTGGTAATAAGCCTTCCAACTTTGATTTGTTCTATACGGTTTTGTGTCAGTTATTATCTGCCGTTGGTAAATGCCGAAAAATCGAAAAATCAAATTACTAATCTTCTGTCGGCATATATTGCCACAATGCCTTACTAGAGATTAAAAGTTTGAGATAAGTTATTACAACTATGTGTACCATAAGTCAATGTAATAGGAGAAACATTTATAAACGTTGCATTTCTTAAAATAGTTGTTATATTAGTTAACAAAGGCTAGTAAACATTAACAAATTCAGTTTGGAGTGCCAATCATGCAAGATACAACAAAAATCACTGCTCCTGTAATGGAAGACCGCAACTCCTGGCGTTGGGGCTTTACTCCCCAAGCAGAGATTTGGAACGGTCGCTTGGCGATGATCGGATTTTTAGCTGCTGCTCTGATTGAATTATTTTCTGGTCAAGGCTTTTTACACTTTTGGGGGATTCTGTAACATTTAAAACCAGAAGCTTTTATCGGACATCACTAGATAGATAAATTAAAACCTGGGCTGAATTAACACTCCCAGGTTTTTTGTTTTTTCATTTGTTATTGGTTTTGCACAAATGACTAATAATTAAGGCATATGACAACTACCGAATATATTCTTTGAGAACACTGTTACGGTTGGGATGGCGTAACTTCCGAAGTGCTTTCGCCTCTATTTGCCGAATACGTTCGCGAGTGACATTGAAAATTTGGCCAATTTCTTCCAAAGTCTTCATCCGACCGTCGTCTAAACCATAGCGCAATCGCAGAACATCGCGTTCACGAGGACTGAGACTATCGAGCACTTTTTCTAAGTCTTCGCGCAGGAGGTTCTTAGAAACTTGATCTTCTGGAGTTTCGCCATCAGATTCAATAAAATCACCTAGTCGGGAATCTTCTTCTTTACCGATGGGGGTTTCTAAAGAGATTGGCAACTGGGCAGACTTGGCAATAAACCTCAGCTTTTCAATAGTCATCTCCATTCTTGTGGCAATTTCTTCCTCTGTAGGTTTACGGCCCATTTCTTGAGAAAGCAACTTAGTAGTCTTTTTGATGCGAGAGATAGTTTCGTAGAGATGGACAGGTAAACGAATTGTCCGGGATTGATCAGCGATCGCTCTGGTGATCGCCTGACGAATCCACCATGTAGCGTAAGTAGAAAACTTGTAACCTTTTTCGTGGTCAAACTTTTCAGCAGCACGAATCAAACCAAGACTGCCTTCTTGAATCAAATCTTGGAAAGACAAACCACGATTCATGTACTTCTTGGCAATTGAAACTACAAGACGTAGGTTAGATTGTACCATTTTGTCTTTCGCCCGACGACCAACATGCAGGCGATGACGAAATTGTGGCAAGGGCAATTGTACTGCTTCTGCCCATTCACTGTATTGAGGTTCGCGTTCTAACTGCTGTTGCAGTCTATCACGCACTCGCTCTAATTCCAGCAAATCTGCAATCTTACGTGCTAGTTCAATTTCTTCGTCAGCCCGAAGCAAACGAATTCGACCTATTTCTTGCAAGTAAAGGCGAATTGAATCCTCGGTGTAGTGCTTTTTCTTGTTTTGTGACCGACGACGCGATTTTGCGGCTTTCCCAGACTTTGCGTCGTCCTCATCAGACTGAGGTTCTAAAAATTCTTCATCGAGTTCGCCTTCTTCACCGATCAGCAAGTCCTCTTCGTCTTCCAACAAGAGTTCTTCTAACTCCAGCTCAGGCTGATTGATCTCAATTTCTAGGTCAGGCTGATAATCAATGGTATCGAGTACGTTGTTAGCCTGGTTCATGCCGCGTTCCTCATGCTCCTTGCAGAATCAATTACTCAAGATCTTTTTACCACTCTTAAATTTGATCAGCTATATTGCCTTGTAATTAAGAGGGTTGTTAGCTAATTTGGCTGAAAGATAATTTCGGAAGTTTTACCTTCTGTCGAGAGGACACTATTATAGATCTCCAGCTCAAGTTGGAAGTTCTAAACTCTGTATTTGTTTCTACCACAGCAGTACTCCCAAAGGTAAATTTCCTTGTTCTTAGTAAACTTTAGATATGTGTCGCCGGGCAACACAAGTGTTTACTGACTAGTCTAAAAAAGACTCATGTTGCTAAAAAAAATTACCACTCCATACAAAATAATTATGACTCTTGGAAGATTTTTTTTGTAAAGACTGTTCCGATTGTAGCCTGTTTCACAGAAATTGCACTCTCTTTGTGTGGCATCCATGAACTAATTAAGTAAGGTAAAGGGAGGTAATGTAAAGCCTGTTGTACCAAAAAGACGTTGAAAATGACACCCATATACTTGAATTTTCTCCAAAACTTTTTGGAATTTTTGTAGCATCATCATTACCTTAAAAATTAGGTAAACCTACTTGTAGCAGATCCCATGTGTGATTGACAACATTAACAGGAACAGTAGCTTTGAGTTTAACTCTATTGAAACGCTAAAGCGCATTCATTTTTACACTTCCTTAATAAGTTACTGATTTAGGATTTACATTTGTCTTTTGGTAACAGCCACTCTCATATTTGTTAGAGTCAGTGTGAGGCTACAGACTTAGTTCCCCAATTTAGGGTCGTTACGCTTTGATGAAAGCACTCGACCTACAAAAGAGCCAATCACCCTAACTGAGGAGTTGAGGCTTTGGCAGAATCAGCCAAAAGACCGAAAATTTTCAGATATGACTAATTCAATCTTAATCACAGGTTAGCGCATTAGTAAAAATTCAACCCTTTGCAACTTGACAAACTCTTCTTATTGTACACACCGATATTTTAATCAATTCAGAAAAGATTTGACAGCCAAGACAATCGATTTTTGCTTACTGAGAACAAAACTGCATAGTATGAATGCGCATTATACACTCATACACTGTCTGGTTATCAGTATTAAGGGAGTAACTGACCATCCAAATTTTGGCAAATTTTAAAAATTTTTCATATTTTGTGCGATCGCCTTGATGATTTGTCATACAGTTACGTAGCTGAGGTGAACTAAAAGCTTGTATAACTTTTGTATTAACAATCTGGGTGTCATGTAAATCAACTAGTGAGCAAGCTAAAAACTTGTAACAAGATAACGACATGGATTATTTAAAAATTTGATATTATAACCACTTTTCAAAAAACAATGTTTATTTTTCGTTGGACACAATTGTTAAACAATGTTGAATTTTTCTAATATATAGCAATTTTGAAGGAAGTAGGGTAGGCAGAGGGCACAGGGCAGAAGGGAAAAAGCCCTCTGACTTGAAAATAGACGCAATTGACGCGGGGACTTAAATTTTCATGGCAAGGTTTATGCCAAAATCTGGTGTGAATGACTGGCTTGAAAGTAACCTCACCCCGTCCTGTCGGACACCCCTCTTCTTACCGAGGAGAGGGGCTGAGGTGAGGTTTTGTCATGCTTGTTCAGATATCTAAATCCTTGAGGTTAAGCTTAGAACCATAGGTTTCAATAAATTCACGACGAGGTGCGACGCGATCGCCCATTAAAATTGTGAAAATGCGATCGGCTTCAGCTGCATCTTCTATTTCCACTTGTTTGAGGGTGCGAGTTTCTGGGTTCATGGTGGTTGACCAAAGTTGTTCAGGCATCATTTCACCCAAACCTTTGAAGCGTTGGATGGTATAGTTGGCGTTTTCTGGAAGTTGACTTATGTATTGGTCTTTTTCGCGATCGCTGTAGCAATACTTGTAATTTTTTCCCCGCTCTATTTTATAGAGTGGAGGACAAGCAATATAGACATAACCCTGTTCAATTAATGCCCGTTGATAACGATAGAAGAAAGTTAATAGCAGTGTCCGGATGTGTGCGCCATCGACATCAGCGTCGGTCATAATCACAATGCGATGATACCGCAACTGGGAAGCGTCGAATTCTTCACCTTTGACACCCAAACCGAGGGCTGTAATTAACGATTGAATTTCATTATTTTTATAGATTTTAGCGTCGTCGGTTTTTTCAATGTTGAGGATTTTACCGCGCAACGGTAGGATCGCTTGGAAGCGGCGATCGCGTCCTTGTTTAGCGGAACCACCTGCGGAGTCTCCTTCTACGAGGTAGATTTCCGATTCTCTAGGATCACGAGAAGAACAGTCTGCTAGTTTACCAGGTAAGGGCGAAGATTCCAACACCGACTTGCGGCGTACTAACTCGCGTGCGTGACGGGCTGCTTCCGCCGCTTTAAAAGCTTGGATCGCTTTATCTAAAATTGCATCAGCGACGCTGGGATGGAATTCTAGGTATTCGGTGAGAGTTTCACCCACCAAGGAATCAACGATTCCCCGGACTTCTGTGTTTCCAAGTTTGGTTTTTGTTTGTCCTTCAAATTCTGGATCTGGGACTTTGACAGAAATTACGCCTGTCAAACCTTCACGGACATGTTCGCCGCTGAGGTTGGGTTCACTGTCTTTGAGTTTATTACGCTTGCGGGCGATCGCATTCAGTGTCCTGGTGAGAACTGCCTTTAAGCCTTCCAAATGCGTACCGCCGTCAACAGTACGAATATTGTTGGCAAAGCCCAAGATATTATCTGTATAAGCATCAGTACACCATTGCAAGGCTACCTCTACTTGAACATTATTTCGTTCTCCCTGAACGTAGATCACCTCTTCATGTAGCGGCTGCTTATCAGCATTGATGTAGGTAATATATTCACGAATACCGCCCTTGTGCTCATAAGTTTCTACCTTAGGCTGATCACTTTTAAGTAATTGCAGACGGTGGTCGGTAAAAGTAATTTTGACACCCGCATTGAGATACGCTAACTCCCGTAGACGGCTTGCTAAAGTAGTGAAGTCAAACTCTGTACCTGTAGTGAAGATTTGCGAATCTGGCAAAAAGCTGACGGAGGTTCCGGTGCGATGATCTTTGTAAGGCTTGACAATTAGTTCAGTGACGGGAATACCCCGTTCATAACGCTGGGTATGAACCTTTTTATCTCGCCAAACCGTCACTTCTACCCATTCAGATAAGGCATTAACAACAGAAATACCTACTCCGTGTAATCCTCCGGAAACCTTGTAACCGCCGCCGCCAAATTTTCCCCCGGCGTGCAGTACCGTCAACACAGTTTCTAAACCCGATTTTCCTGTTTTGGCAACAATTCCAGTAGGAATACCGCGACCATCATCTGTGACAGTAACGGAACCATCGGCATTGAGATCCACCTCCACATGGGTGCAGTAGCCTGCTAAAGCCTCATCAATCGAGTTGTCCACCACCTCGTAAACTAAATGGTGAAGTCCTCGCGGACCAGTGGAACCGATGTACATCCCCGGTCGCTTGCGGACGGCTTCCAGACCTTCCAGAACTTGAATCTGTTCGGCACTGTAACTGCTCGTCATGAAAGTTCTCCTGATATGTGGGGGTGAAATCGCCAAAAGGCGAAAAATTAAAAAACACTCCAAAATTCTAACACAAAAGCCTTATAGGCGACTGTAGAGCTATTTGCTGAGAAATTCAAGCAGGGGTTCCAACCCCATGCTGGGAAGGAGAGTATGAGGAGTGGGGGAGTGGGGGAAGGGGACAGGGGAGACAAACCAGACAAGGGGGAGTAGTAAACTAATAACCACTAACCACTAACCACTAACTTTTGACAAGTGACCATTGACAATTGACCAATGACTAAATTAATTGTGATTTGTGGTGCGACGGCAACAGGTAAGTCAGGTTTAGCATTAGCTTTAGCTATGCGATTAGATACTGTAATTCTGAGTGCAGACTCCCGTCAAGTATACCGGGAATTTAATATTGGTACAGCAAAACCAACTGTGGATGAACAGAAATTAGTACCGCACTATTTGATAGATATATGTGATCCCACAGAAACAATGAATCTAGCAGATTACCAGGTGCAAGCGCAAGCCTTAATCTTGGGAGGAGACAAGGGAGACACGGAGGACAAGGGAGAACATCTTCACTCCCCACACTCCCCACACTCCCCATCACCCCACCACCCCTACCCTACGGGAAGCCGCTTGCGCGTCTACACCCCACCACCCCATCCCCTCCTCGTGGGTGGTACTGGCTTGTACATTCGTTCGATTACCCAAGGAATGAAGATTCCCAGGGTAGCACCACAACAGGAGTTGCGATCGCAGTTGGCATCTGTTGGTCAAATGCAACTCTACGCTATGCTACAACAAGTTGATCCAGTTGCGGCAGCCAAGATTCATCCCAATGATTCTGTCAGGACTTTAAGAGGATTAGAGGTATTTTACGTTACTGGTCGTCCGATTTCTGAGCAACAGGGAGAAAATCCCCCAAGTTATCCAATTTTGCAAATCGGTTTAGATTGTGATGCTGCTCATTTGGGCGATCGCATTGCACGACGTACTGAGAAAATGATTGCGGATGGTTTGGTTGCAGAAGTGGAGTATCTTTGTCAAAAATACGGTGTGGACTTGCCTTTACTAAATACTTTGGGATATCAAGAAATCAAGCAATATTTGGCTGGGGATATTTCTTTAGACAAGGCAAAAGAATTAACTATTTTACATACTCGACAATTCGCCAAGCGTCAACGCACTTGGTTTCGTGCTTCTCCTCAAATTGAGTGGTTTGATGCTGAATGTCCAGATTTGCTGGAAAAAGTCTGGCAGCGAGTTGAGAGTTTTATACGTACTTCTGAATAAGCAATTGAATGTAAATATGATGTTTTTTCTGAACCGCTGAAAACGCATTATCAATATATAGATTTGTTCTCTCATTTATTAGATTCAGAAAATCAATTGGATAGTAGATATACAAAAAATGGTTTACATTTTAATGGAGAAGCATATCTAGTTTATAAATCATTAATTAAAACATATCTTTAACTCCAGAGTCAAGAAAAATTTACTCATTTTTGACTTGACTTGAAACAAGTGTATCTGCACCATCATTTTTGAGATAACCATCTTCCATATAAATGATGCGATCGCCTATATCTAAAATCCGGTTATCGTGGGTAACAAGTAAAATTGTACAACCTTGTTCTTTGGCTAATTTGTGCATCAATTCTACTACATCTCGCCCTGATTTTTTATCAAGTGAGGCGGTGGGTTCATCTGCTAAAACTATTTTAGGATGACTGACTAATGCCCTAGCGATCGCTACTCTTTGTCTTTGTCCTCCTGATAAGTTTTCGGCATAATAATCAACGCGATTTCCTAAACCAACTTGTTCTAAAATTGCAGTTGCTTTGGTGTCTAAATCTTGATTTAGCATCTCTTCATGTAATTCTAGGGACATGCGGACATTTTGTTTTGCTGTTAAAAATGTCATCAGGTTATGGGCTTGAAAAATATACCCAATTTGACGGCGAATTTGTGTTAGCTGTTTTTTACTAGTTCCGCACATTTCTTGACCTAATATTTTTAAGCTTCCTTCTTGTGCAGAACGTAAGCCACCCATCAATGTTAATAATGTAGTTTTACCTGAACCAGATGGCCCAGTCATAATCACGATTTCTCCTGCATATATATCTAAGTTAATGTCAAATAATACTTGCTTGCGGAGATTACCTTGCCCAAAGTAATGATTTAGGTTTTGAATTGAAATAACAGGTTGCATAATAGTTGTTAATTGATTACTATTTACTACTAACTACTAACTACTAACTACTAACCAATTTTTAAAACATATCTGCGGGATCGGCGGCGCGGAGTTTCCGCATAGCAATTGCACCGGAAACACTGCACATAATTATTGTTAATGTCAGTACAAATATGGCGCGATTGAGTTTTATGGCAATGGGGAGTAAAGTTGCAGCGTAGGTGATCTGATACAGTCCTATCGAAAGTGCTAATCCGGGTATAAATCCTAATGCTGCTAACAATAAAGCTTCTTGCATTAACATGGTCATGAGATAGCGATCGCTATATCCCATTGCTTTGAGGGTGGCGTATTCTGGCAGGTGATCGGAAACGTCAGAGTAGAGAATTTGATAAACAATTACAATCCCGACGATGAACCCTACTGCAACTCCCATACCAAAAATAAATCCAATTCCTTGATTACCCCAATAATTAATTTCTATCTGGGCAAATTCTTGGGGAGTCACTACTTTTATATCGTTTGGTAAACTTGCTTGTAACTGCGATCGCACTTTTTGCACATCTGCATCTGGTTTGAGGTTAATTAGTCCAACTGCTATTTGATTGGGCTGGTAGTTGGGAAAAAGTTTGAGAAACGTAGAATCACTGGCTACTATGTTACCGTCAGCACCAAAAGAAGCGCCTAGCTGAAATAAACCTACTGTTTGTACTGTTTGCCGATTCACCTCTGCTTCTACGCTACCATGCTGTTTTACTAAGTCTGGGATGGGGCCGTATTCTGGGCGTGAAGCGCGATCAAATAATACCCGATCTAGTAGTTTCAGTTGATCTAGATGCTGGTTCACCTCAGGTAGATCAAAGGGTGGGTTGGCTGGATCAATTCCCCATACCAAAATTCCCCGACTCAGTCGATTTTTTGGGTTACGCCATTGGGCAATATCAGCATATAAGGGTCGAACAGATTTTACTCCGTCATAGGCTAAGATTTGCTGTAATCTCTCTCTGGGAAAGCTTTTGACGTAGAACAATGTTTGAAATTGAGGATTAATTAAGACTAAGTCTGCTTGTAAATTTTGGTGAGGTTTTGTGGCACTATCAAAGAGGGCGTCTAAAAGTCCTAGTTGTACAAACATCAGCATATCGGCAAAGGCTATACCTGCAAGGGCTACCATTAAGCGTGTTTTTTCTTTTTTTAATTGCAGCCATGCCAAAGGAATGCGGCGAAAGAATTTGGGAAGCATGGTGATAGTTTAAGTTTTTGTTTGAGGTGAGTTAAGGGGGTGACAAATTTTTTTAATAGACGAACACCGATGCACACAGATGCACACGGATGGGTGATTCGATTTTCGTTATGTTTTAAGCTACGCTTAAAGACTCTCGCTTCATTGCAGTAGCTTAATATCGGTAGTCATTATGGTTTCACCAGAGTAGATCATTTAAAAGTTGGTAAACACCTACGAAGTCGATTTTTGTAATTGCTAGCAGGAAGCGGACTTTTTCTTGATCCTGTTCAATTCCACAGGAGTAAATGATTTTGCAACCGGCTGTAACTAAAGTTATCCAAGGATGAATTTTTCTGCGGAATAGTCGCCACCAAACAAGGGAAGTTCTATAAGACTGAATATTCATATTCTGTAGATTTAGTGAGTTTGGTGGTAGCTCTTCGTGATGCTATGAGTATGAGAAAAGCTGGTGGTATCAACAGCCAAAAACCTGAAATCGGCTCAAGAAATACAGCAACCAAAGAAATTGCCAGAAGATTCCAACCGAGAAAAGCTGGTAGGGTGATTCCCTGAACTTCCGCCCAGCAGCATAGCTGTCCTAAAGTCAAAAGTAGTGGGGCAGCTATCATCATAGACCAGAAGGCATCTTCTCGATCAAAGTAAGGAGCAAATGGATCAGGAGCAACTGTATTGAATATGCCGTTCTGAATTATGTCTGTAAGCGGTTCCGCAAAAATCCAGACACCAACTACAACATGAATGATGCTAATAGCAATCAAAATATATCCGGTAACTCGAAACATACTAAGTCTCCTTTATATCCCTGTGGAAGAATTTATCAGTCAGTCTTGAAATGAATTTTTCTTGGTGTCTTGGTACCTTGGTGATGAAAAAGATAATCTTCATTTCTCGATTGCACTTAATATCAAACATTCGTTATAAATCAGGACAAAACTCTACAACTCAATTGCTGTCTGCACCTGCAAGTTAGTCAAACTACCCACTTGCTTACTATCTTCCGGGTTGAGGCGAATTTTGACTTCAACTACGCGGCGATCTAAGTTTTCTCCTGGTTGGTTACTGAAGACGTTTTGTTTGTTCACCTGCAAGCCGATGTGTGATACTTTTCCGCGCAACTCTCCAGAAAAAGCCTGTCCGGTAATTACTGCTTGCTGCCCAAGTTGAATTTTGCCAATATCAGTTTGATAAATTTCTGCTACTACTAGCATTTGGTTAGTTTGTCCAAGTTCTGCAACGCCAGCATCAGCAATTTTTTCGCCGACGTGGGTGTGAATCTTGAGAATTTGTCCCGGAAATGGGGCGCGAATATAAGCTTGTTCTAGGTTAGTTTGTGCTTGTTTGAGTGTGGCGATCGCATTGTCTACCTCTGCTTGTGCTGTTTGTACATCAACAGGACGAACTTCGGCAATTTGGTTAAGAGTTGCTTTTGCTGATTTTAATTCTTCTTGTCGGGATGTTTGAATACGTTTGAGGTTGGCTTGGGCTTCGGCTAGTTCTTGTTGTCGGGATGTTTGAATACGTTTGAGGTTGGCTTGGGCTTCGGCTAGTTGCTGTTGTGCGGTTTGGAATGCTAAGCGTTTGCTATCTAGTAAAGATGCAGAAATTGCCCCCTGTTGATATAGTGTTTGATAGCGTTGGAATTCTAATTTGGCGTTTGCTAATTCTGCTGTGAAACGCCCGATGTTGGCTTTCTGGGCTTGGGTTTCTGTCTGTTGTTGTGCCTTCAAACGGGCAATGGTTGCTGTTTGTGCCTGAATTTCTGTTAGTTGTTCTGTCTGAATTCGATTAATATTTGCTTGCTGTGCTTGAATTTCTCCGGTTTTTGCACCTGCTTTCACCTGTGCTAGTTTAGCTTGAGCGATTTTCACTTGTTCTTTTGCTTGTGTGACAGCATCTTGCAAGGGTTTTTGAGAATCTAAAATTGCCAGAATTTGTCCTGTTGTGACGCGATCGCCTTCTTTGACAAGCCATTTATCTAAGCGATCACCATCCAGCGCTAAAGGTGCAGATAAGCTAATTACTTCTCCTTCTGGTTGCAGGCGTCCGAGGGCGGTGACTTTTTTGACAGCAGGAGGGGTTTCTACGGGTGGAGGTTCGGATTTGCTGAGTAAGCCAGCTTGGGAGATACCATAGAAGGCGATCGCACCAGTTAAAGCTGTGGCTGTTATGACTAATCCGAGCAGTTTTTGAGTGGAAGGTTTTGAGATAAATTGTTGAGTCATGTTTTCTTTTTTTAACGCGGAGGAACGCAGAGGATGGCGCAGAGGAAAGCGGAGTTTTAATGTTTTTTTGGGTTTTGCAAATAAGCGGTTAATATGTTTGCCAGTAGTTCGCTTTGTTCGGTGTAAGAAAATGTATCACCCTCAAACATTCGTGATGAAATTATGCCATTCAAGAAGCAATAAATGAAGTTGATTATTGCTTGGTCTTTGATTTCTAGATAATCTGCGAGTGCTTGTTTTGTGTCTTCCCAAGCTCTTTTCATAGTTGGGTTATTTAAGATTTCATCTCGCCCTTGCTGCTGATAAAAATCAAACCCTAACAGGGCTTGTTTAGAGAAATAATCTTCGTTCTTTGCAACAAAATTCATCAAAGCTTTGATGCGTTCTGCTAAATTTTTGGCATCTCCTGCCTCAGCAAAAAAGTTGAGAATGTCTTGTCGTGTTTGCTCTTCTACTAACTGTAAAAATAATGCTTCTTTGTTAGGAAAGTAATGATATAAAGTTCCCGTAGAAACTCCTAATTCTTTGGCTATCTCACGCATCGTAATTGCGGCATAACCTTTTTGGGCAAATAAATCAAATGATTTCATCAACAATTCTTTACGGTATTGTTCATGATCAACTATCTTCGGCATTTATATTGTTTTATATCGAACGTTAGTTATATATTAAAGCGACAAGAAATATTTGGCAAGATAGTTGAATGAAATTTTATTTATTCGATTACTCTATAGAGTATCTGGATCTATGCCGAGCGATCGCAGTCTTTCGGCTAATTGTGCAGCGCGTTGTTCAGCAACTTTTGCACGTTCATCTCCAGTTGCTAGTAGCGTATCATCTTCAGTAACTAGCTGGCTAGCATCTGGCACGTAGTAATCATCATTATTGATTAAAAGTTGCTCAACCATGAGTTTACCCACCACTTGAGAGCGATATTTCTAGGTTAGTTGATTGTATAAAACACCTGTAACAATATTAATTAGACCAACTCACACGAGCGATCACATCTTTCCACAAAACCTATGCTCACCCAAGACAAACAACAACCCAACTGGCAACCCATCATTAAAGAATTTGAAGCAGCAGTTGGCAAAAATGGTGTAGTACAACGCCGAGAAGAACTGATTACTTATGAATGCGATGGACTCACCAGCTATCGCCAACGCCCGGCGGTGGTGGTATTACCCAGAACTAGTCAACAGGTGGCGGCGGTAGTCAAGATATGCAATAAATATGTTGTCCCCTTTATTGCCCGTGGTTCTGGTACTGGTTTATCAGGTGGGGCTTTGCCTGTTGAAAATAGTGTTTTGATTGTCACATCCTTGATGCGGCAAATACTTGATGTAGATTTAGAGAATCAGCTTGTTGTGGTGCAACCAGGGGTGATTAATAACTGGGTGACGCAAACAGTAAGTGGTGCTGGTTTTTACTATGCTCCCGATCCCTCTAGTCAAATTATCTGCTCTATTGGTGGTAATGTTGCGGAAAACTCTGGGGGTGTGCATTGTCTCAAGTATGGTGTGACAACCAACCACGTTTTGGGGTTAAAAATAGTCACTCCTGAAGGCGAAATTTTAGACTTAGGTGGAGAAATCCCCGAAATGCCTGGTTATGATTTAACGGGTATATTTGTTGGATCGGAAGGAACTTTAGGTATCGCTACGGAAATTACGCTGCGAATTCTTAAAAGTGCAGAATCAATCTGTGTTTTACTAGCAGATTTTACGAGTATTGAAGCGGCGGGGGCGAGTGTTTCTGATATTATCAGTGCGGGGATTATTCCTGGTGGGATGGAAATTATGGATAACCTCAGCATCAATGCAGTGGAAGATGTAGTAAAAACAAATTGTTACCCCCGTGATGCAACGGCAATTTTGTTAGTAGAAATTGATGGGTTGGCGGTAGAAGTTGCAGCAAATAAACAAAAAGTTGCCGAGATTTGTAAACAAAATGGTGCGCGTAATGTTACTTCTGCGAGTGATCCAGAACAACGCCTCAAATTATGGAAAGGACGTAAAGCTGCATTTGCTGCTGCTGGGCATTTGAGTCCAGATTATTATGTACAGGATGGGGTAATTCCCCGGACTCAATTAGCTTATGTGTTACAAGAAATTGAGGCATTGAGTCAAAAATATGGTTATAAAATTGCGAATGTATTTCACGCTGGTGATGGGAATCTTCACCCCTTGATTCTTTTTGATAATTCTGTTCCTGGTGCATTAGAAATAGTCGAAGAAGTGGGGGGAGAAATTCTCAAGTTATGTGTGAGAGTAGGCGGTAGTATTTCTGGTGAACATGGCATTGGTGCAGATAAAAAATGTTATATGCCACAGATGTTTACACAAGCTGATTTAGAAACTATGCAATGGGTAAGGCAAGTTTTTGATCCCAAAGGTTTGGCGAATCCAGAGAAGATTTTTCCGACGCCGCGCACCTGTGGAGAAGCTGCAAGGGCTATGGGTGAGAGTGGTAAGAAGTTTGAGGCAATAGAAGGGGTGGAACGTTTTTAACAGTTATCAGTTATCAGTTAACATGCTGCCTTGGAGTTCATTCCAGGGCTAATAGTTAAAGTTTACTTTAGTAGACTATCACTTTATATTTTTACTGCAACTACAGCTATTAGGTAATATCATGTTCTGTTGAATACTTATACTGTCGCGTAGGCTGGTAATCGGTAATAGGTAATTGCTGAGACTACTTGCCGTCTTGGCTTATGCCGAGATGGCAAAGTAGCTAACCCGAAGGGTAATGGGGAAAAACCAATGACCAAAAGCGAAGCATAATATCGTAAGCAATTAGCCGAACTTGATATAAGAATCCAATTAACGGTCTACGCAATCATATAAATATTCGTATAAAGATTTGTAAAATTTAATCAGTGAAAAATTATAGCAAGGTGAATGTGTGCAATAATACTATGATAAATATTAAGTAAGTATATTTTGAAATTTGCCTGCAAATAAATTTTGGATTTGGATAAGCAGGAAATATACAGCTTGAGCAAGCAAGTATTAAGCTTTACTAACTTTTTCATCAGCAGTGCATACGATACAATTTCGGTCAACACAGACTGAAAATGCTTTGTCTAAAGCAGTTTAAGGCATCTATTACAATTACATATATGTTACGGGAATAAAGCCTAGTAGAGTCAGTAAACCCAACCAGGGACTCTCGCATGAACATCAATCCATCGGAATCCACTGCAGAGTTGACACAAGCAGCGTGTCAAAAATTCCAAATAGGTACAGATTTAGAAGATGGGAGCAATCCTAATCAAATATTGAGCGCGATCGCTCAACGAATTTGCCAATCTTTTGATTTAAATACGATTGTGAATCTCACAGTTACAGAATTACGCAGGTTCTTATTAAGCGATCGCGTACTGATTTACCGTCTTAATTCTGATGGTGGCGGGACTATAGTTGCAGAATCTACTATTGTTGCGGGTAAGCCATTGTTGGGAATGAAGATCACAGACACTTGCTTTCACGAAAAACACGCAGAACGTTACAAGCGGGGTTGTATCCAGATTGTAGAAGATATTTACGCCGCTGGCTTGCATCCTTGTCAAATAGATTTTCTATCCTCCTTGCAGATCAGAGCTAATCTGGTAGTACCAATTTTATGCCAGCAGGATCTTTGGGGGTTGTTAATTGCTCAAAATTGTTGTGAACCACGGCAATGGCAACAAGTAGAAATTGATTTACTCAAGCAATTAGCAATCCAAATCAATATTGCCATCCAACAAACAGAACTCCGTCAACAGGTGCAGGATCTGCAAACCAAAATCAAGTTGCAGCAGCATCAATTCTTGATGCAAAATCTAACTGAACAAATCCGTGATTGTATAGATGCAGACAAGGTTTTAGAAACTGCTATTACTCAATTAGCAAAAGTGTTGCAGGTCGAGCGTTGTCACATCGAATTATATGATACCAACCAGACTTTCACTACTATTGCCCACGAGTACACTACCATCCCTCCTGTGTACCAAGGGATGAAACGATGGGTGAGAGACTTTCCCGAACTGTATCAGTCACTATTACAAAAACAGTCATTGCAATTTAGTGAAGTTTTACGAGATTGGAATCCGCAGTTAGTTGTAGTGACACAGCTAGCTTGTCCCATTTTTGACGCCGAAACAGTAATGGGAAATATTTGGCTGACAAAAGTCACTCCAGAACTGTTTGCAGAATGGGAAATTAAACTGGTACAGCAAGTAGCCAATCAATGTGTGATCGCGCTTCGTCAAGCTAGACTTTATCAGCTAGCCCAGACACAAGTAAACCAACTCGAAAAACTTGAAAACCTCAAACACGAATTTCTCAGATCCCTGTCTCATGAATTGCGAACACCAATCACCAGTATTAGCCTAGCCGTACAAACTCTAGAAGCAATTATCAAGCAAGAAACAGTATTAGATACAGACATAGTATCACAACTATTGCAGATTTTACAGAACGAGTGTCAGCGAGAAAGCAAACTGATTAACGATTTGCTCTCGCTTACATATTTAGAAGCAGAAGCTGACGTTTTAACCGTAATCATGATTGATCTCAACAGTTGGCTTCCTCCGATTGTGGAATCTTTTCGAGAAGTGACTATTTGTCAGCAACAACAGTTATTTTTGCATCTAGCTGCGGAACTGCCACTGTTGGAAACAGATATCAGTCACTTAGAACGTATTGTTACCGAATTACTCAGCAATGCATGTAAATATACACCTGTGGGAGAATCGATTACCGTTGCTGCATATGCAACAGAGAAAACTGTAGAAATCAGCATTAGCAATTCTGGTGTTGAAATTGCGACCAATGAGCAACTACGTATTTTCGACCCATTTTACCGCCTTCCTAAACATAATTCTTGGCAATATGGTGGTACTGGACTCGGATTGGCACTAGTTCAGAAGCTGGCAAAACTTTTAAAAGGCTCAATTCGTGTCGAAAGTACAGCAGCCTTTACTACCTTTACCTTAGTTTTACCCAGAGCGATCGCCACCTGAAAAGTATTAAGTATATATTTATACATAAAAATCCGATGAATGAAACTGTATGAATCTCGTATAAAAAACTTTAAATATTTCTACTTAGGTGAACTAATTTTCATGGAATCTCCATGAAAAATGGTATATTTTTTCGTAAATATAAATTAAAATATATCATTGCTAATGCTACTGTAGGTTAATTAAAAATATTTGGGTAATAAATATACACGGAGTCATCCGTAACGAAAACTCCAATATTTGCTATTTAATAATTATGAGTGACTGGAATAGGCAGGAGTCATCTATTAGTGCAAAAATGCGGCTTTTATCTGTAGCATTGACTTTGGCATTTCTCAATACAGCAGGGCAAGCATTAGCACTAGAAAGAGGAAATAGCGGTCCCCAAGTCACCAGTGTCCAGAGATGTTTGCAAAGGTTAGGCTACTACAATGGCCCAATCAATGGCAATTTTGGCCCCTTAACAGAAAATGCGGTCAAAACATTCCAGCGAGCAAAGAAGATTCCTGCAATTGGGCAGGTAGGTCCACAAACTCAACGAGCATTACAAGCTGCATGTCAACCTCGGCAATCTAAGAGTAGCAGTAGTAATGTTATCAAAGTAGGTAGTAGGGGAGCAGCAGTAACACAACTACAACAATCTTTACGAACCTTGGGTTACTATAAAGGCCCGGTGACAGGTTATTTTGGTCAAGAAACAGAGCAAGCTGTGATTCGGTTCCAGCAATCTAAAAAATTGCAAGCTGATGGTGTTGTGGGTGCAAACACATTGCAAGTAATACGTACTAATTTAGCATCAAGACCAAATAATCACAGTGTCGGTGGTGGAACAGATAAATACCCCAATGCCTTAAACGAAGGTGATGCAGGGCCGCAAGTATTACAATTACAAAGAAATTTGGCGCAGTTGGGTTATTTTCAAGCGAATCCTACCGGTAATTTTGGCTCTGTCACCAAAGATGCTGTAGTACGTTTTCAGCGTGATTACGGACTCACTGCTAATGGTATTGTTGATGGACAAACTTGGACAGCAATATCCACCAATGCAAACTATGCCAATAACAACAATTCTGCTTGTTCACCAACAAGTGGTTTTATCTGTTTAGGTGAAAATAGTCCGCGCGTTGTCGCCGTGCAACAAAGTTTACGTCAACAGGGATTCTTTAATCGTGAAATTACGGGTTACTACGGTACAGAAACAAGAGATGCTGTTGCCAAATTTCAGCAAACTGCTGGACTCAATCCCACTGGATTTGTAGATTTTCAAACCTGGCAAGCATTGGGATTAACTAATAACAACTCTACAGGAGGAGAAAACCCCAATATTGAAAACCGCTATGTGGTAATTGTACCAATTCGCGATGCCAATACTCTGGAGCAAGTTCGTCAGTTTGTACCCCAGGCTTTTGCAGTAAAATCAAGGCTGGGAGATTATGTCAATGCTGGCGCTTTTGGCACTCGCCCCGAAGCCGAAAGACGTTCAAGTCAGTTACGCGATCGCGGTTTTGATGCACGGGTAGAATATTTTTAAGGCTTGGGAAGTGATAAATATACGCTTATAATAAAAGACCCTCTTCGCAGAGGGGCTGTTTGTGTGAGGTTAAACGAGAATCATAAGTAATCATGCTTATATTGGACAACGCCAGCGATACGATCGCTCAATCAATTTTAACTTTCCTCTTTCCAAATTTGTAATTGCAAATACACTAGTATAAGTGTCACCGCAAATAATACTGTTGCAGCGGCTGCTGCATAACCAAAATCAAATTGAGCAAAAGCCTCTTGGTAAATGTAGTAAACCATTAAATTAGTAGAATTCAAAGGCCCACCACCAGTCATTACGTATACTTGCTCAAAACTCCGCAGTGTGAAAATCATAGTGGTAATGACCGCAAAGATTAAAGTTGACTGCAATCCAGGTAGGGTAATGTGCCAAAACTTTTGCCAAGCATTAGCGCCATCTAGTTCCGCAGCTTCGTATCGACTTGGAGGAATTGTTTGTAACCCTGCTAAAAATACCACCATGTTAAAGCCGAGTTGTTTCCAAATACCTAAGATAATTAGTACTGGCATTGCCCAAACAGTACTACTTAACCAGGGAATGGCTTTAATACCTATGACATCTAATAACGTATTCACAGCACCATCGTTTTGAAATAACCAACGAAATCCCAATCCAGCCGCAACTAAAGAGATAATCGATGGTAAAAAATATACACTCCGCAACAAACCACGCAAAGGCAAAGTCTGGTTTAACAGTATGGCTAGTCCCAAAGGGATGACTAAACTAGGAATAACCGTAGCAAGAGTGAAATAAATAGTATTAAAAATAACTTGCCAAAAATCCGAGTTAGATAGCAAGCGCCAGTAATTGTTTAAGCCTATCCAGTGTATGCCGTCAGATGTGAACATACCACTAGTGAAACTGAGATAAAACAAATAAGCGATTGGCCAAAGGATAAAAAGACTCAATAAAATCAGTGCTGGAGCGAGAAAAATCCAAGCAGCAACAGCATCATTATCCAACCACGCCTGACTAGATTTACTATATATTTTTGGCATTTATAAAATTAACCTGTCGTTATGACCCTTAGCCCTGATTCTACCGCTAGCCTGATTTCTCCTCAAATTCCAAACGTACTTAATCAAAGCACTCCTTTGCAATTGGGAATCATGGCTTCGGGAAATGGTAGTAACTTTGAAGCAGTTGCTCAAGCCATCAAAGACGGGCAACTCAACGCCCAAATTCAAGTGTTAATTTACAATAACCCAGATGCCTATGCCGCAGTCCGGGCTAGTAATTGGAATATACCTGCTGTACTTCTCAACCACCGTGACTACAGCAGCCGCCAGGAGTTTGATCGGCAAATTGTCCAAACTTTACGGCAGTATAATGTGGATTGGGTAATTATGGCTGGTTGGATGCGACTAGTGACAGAGGTATTAATTGATGCTTTTACAAATAAGATTATTAATATTCATCCCAGCTTATTACCTAGTTTTAAAGGTTCTCGTGCCGTGGAGCAAGCCCTAGCTAGTGGTGTAAAAATTACTGGCTGTACGGTACATTTAGTTTCTTTGGAAATGGATAGCGGTCCGATTTTAATGCAAGCAGCGGTTCCCGTCTTACAGGGTGATACGCCCGAAACTCTCCACGCCAGAATTCAGGTGCAGGAACACAGGATATTACCACAAGCGATCGCATTAGCGGCAAAACAAGCTTTATGAATGTATGTTGGAACAATTTGAGTTTTTAAATCTCATATTCATACCATTTCACCCTTGTTAATACCTTCCTACTTTCCACAAATAACTAGAAACAATATTTGTAAACACATGAGCAATAATTGGCACTAACAAATTACCACTGAAAAGAGCGCTATATCCTAAGATTAGTCCAACAATAGTTGCCCAAATTACATAAGGCCATTGTTGCGAACCACTCAGATGCAAAACACCAAAACAAAGACCAGATACGATCACAGCAGCATCATCTAATCCAAAAGCTGGCAACATTACACCACGAAACAATAATTCTTCACTTAATCCTGGTAATAACCCCAACCAAATTAAATCAGGTAAAGCTAGGGGTTTGAGAACTATTTCTAAGTAATAATTGGCGCTTTTACGGTAAGGGGGACAAAGTTGATAAGCTAAACCACTCAAACCAGTAATACTTAAGCCTAAACCCACGCCTAAAAGCAAATCCCTGGAATTCCAGGTTAAGGGCATCAGGGTAAAATTGCCAAAATACAACCATAGTTTGGCAATCGTCCATAAAACTACAGCAGTTACTGCCATCGCCACCAGCACTTGGGTGCGTGTCAGATAGGGTATTTCTGGCTCTTGTTTTTCTGGTTGAGTCACGGAGTTGGGGATTGGGATTGGGAGGACAAGGGAGTGTGGGAAGTGTAGGGAGTAATAAACCAACCACTAACTACTAACCACTAACCATTAACTAATTATTTAAACAGCGTAATTGCGAGATTTCAGGATTAAGGGCATATGGGTTAATGCCAGCTTTGTGGGCAACTAATACACCCACTGCTTCTAAATATGAGTTTACCTCTACTGATTTTATCCCCAAAGGTTGGGGAGGAACTTGAAGCAGAGTATGATTTTCCTGAACTGTAACTATGAGGGATTGAGTTTGGCTGAGATTCAGTAAAGCACTACTGCCACATGCGCTTGCTGGCACAATCACGGCATCTATTTGATTAGCCCAAATATCTGTTGGTTCAGGTATTTGCTCAGTCTTCCTCATAATAAATTGGGGTGCGCGGCTTAGACCAACAAGAACGCTTGGCAGAAAAGTATAACCCAATTCTTCGGCAGCTGAACGAGGAGATAAATCCGGATCTAGGGATGGAGGTAAAAAGGCTGGAGAATGGGCGCAAGGAATGTGAAACTGTCGTACTAGTAGATGGCTGATCACAGCTTCAGCACCTGCGATCGGATCTACACCTTTGCCGTGACGGTAGTTTTGGTCTGCTTGTTCATCAATATTGTCGGGGAAACGAGCCACAACTGCGATCGCTTCTGCACCAGCTTTGTTAATTAATATTTCTGCTGAGCGTAATAAGCTATCTGGATTACCTATAGTTCCCCAACTGATACCAGAGGCAGATGTACGTAATTCTACGTTCAATGGCGCATCTGTAATTACATAATCTGTTAAAGACAATCCTAAAGTTGCCCTTGCCGCGTCCGCTGCTTGTAGGTGTCGCACTCGCAGTTCTGGCTCTATTCCTTGGTCTAAAAGTAAACCAATGCGATTTTGATGGACGGGGCGTAATCCCCAGCACCCAGAGGCAAATTTGTCAAGCCCATAACCTTCAACGTAGAAAGCATTGGGGAGATTCCAATATAAAGTCGCACCATTCGTGACATTGGGGTGGGTGATCAGGCGATCGCAAACCTGGGCGATAGTTTTTGCCACTGGTAATGCATCACCTGCATAACCACCAATGGCAGCCCCAATGCCAGTTGGTACAATTAAAATAGAAGTGTATGGACGCATGAAAAACTATGAATTATGAATTATGAATTATAAACTTTTTAATTCATAATTCCTGATTCGTCGTTTACTGATTTTCTTGCTTGGTGACGACAGCTTCGATGGTTGCTTTTTGTTGGGAAACATCCACAGAAGTAATTGCCCAACGAAGAGGTTCGCCTTGCTTTTTCAATTCTGCTTCAATTGCTTTTTGTAATTCTGTAGGAGTTTCTTGGAGATTAATTTCTGCGGTGATGAAATGAGTTGTCATAGTATTTTTTGGTAGTTGGTGGTTGATGGTTGATTGTTGGTAGTTGGTGGTTGATTGTTGATGATTTTCCCAATCAACAAACAACGAGCAACAAACACCTAATCTATATTATTTCCCAAATTGTAATTGATAAACGGTATCTTCTTTTTCTGTGGCAATTTTTAAATCAGAACGAGGATAGGCAACACAAAGTAAGACGTAACCTTGTTCTTGGAGTTCGGGACTTACGCCCATGCCATCAGTTTGATCTACTGTACCGGAAATAATTTGACCAGCACAAGTTGTACAAACGCCTGCATGACAGGAACTAGGTAATTCTAATCCCGCTGCATCTGCAACTGATAAGATTGTTTCATTTTCGGGGACTTGTAAAGTATAAGTTTTGCCTTGATGGTTAATTTCAACCGTATAAATATTGGACATATACAAATTCCGAGAGTAATGCAGCAAACAAATCTAATATTTTATCTTAAAAATAGACAAATAACCAAATTTATAAGTGCAAATTAAATAAATATTCTCTTGTCAGAGTTATATATGCAATAGTAACTGTAGGGGATAATTATAAATCCTGGACAAAAACTAGAGTTTGTCACCTCGACTTTGAGGAATTGGTGGGGGATGGGGTGATGATTCTCCCCACCTTTCCATCTCTGAAAATAGGGAAGTGATCACAAATACGAGCGAAATTTTTGGGTTGAACCTTTGGAGAGTAAAATGCTGGAATCATACTACCAACATGTTGCTGAACGCGCTGCTTTAGGAATTCCCCCGCTACCTTTAGATGCAAAGCAAACATTAGAACTGTGTGAATTACTGAAAAATCCACCTGCGGAAGAAGAAGCGGAAAGTTCCAGCGGAGGTTTCCTCCAATCGGAGCTTTCCAAGAGAGAAACATTATTACATTTATTGCGCGATCGCGTTCCTCCCGGAGTCGATCCAGCAGCTTACGTCAAAGCCGGATTTCTCACTGCTATTGCCAAACAAGAAATCACCAGTCCCCTGATTTCACCGATCGCAGCAGTACAATTGCTAGGGACAATGGTAGGTGGTTATAATGTCCAATCTTTAATCGAACTGCTGCAAACTGCCACTGTATCCTTTTCCGATTCTTCCGAAACACCTTTAGTCATGGGAGGAGAAGGTAAAGAACCGATCGCAGCCTACGCCGCCGCCGCTTTGAGCAAAACCCTGTTAGTGTACGATGCTTTCAATGATATTTTGGAATTATCCAAAGTCAACCCCTATGCCAAACAGGTAATTGATTCTTGGAAAGAGGCAGAGTGGTTTACTAGTCGTCCCGAAGTACCCGAAACGATCACTGTTACTGTCTTCAAAGTTCCAGGCGAAACTAACACTGACGATTTATCGCCCGCTACCCAAGCTACTACTCGCCCGGATATTCCTTTACACGCCTTGGCAATGCTAGAATCGCGGATGCCTGGAGCGTTGGATACCATCGCCGAATTGAAGAAAAAAGGATACCCAGTCGCCTATGTGGGAGATGTCGTAGGTACTGGTTCCTCCCGCAAATCAGCCATTAACTCGGTATTGTGGCACATTGGCGATGATATTCCCTATGTTCCTAACAAGCGATCGGGTGGATATATTTTAGGTGGTACGATCGCCCCTATTTTCTTCAACACAGCTGAAGATGCTGGTGCTTTCCCCATCCAGTGCGATGTCAGCAAGATGGAAACAGGGATGGTAATTACTATTCATCCTTACAAAGGCGAAATCACCACACATGTAGAGACGTGCCATGGCACGTCTGAGGAAGTAATTTCCACCTTCACCCTCAAACCTGATACTATTTTGGACGAAGTGCGCGCCGGCGGACGCATTCCCTTATTAATTGGACGCACTCTCACAGATAAAACCAGACTTGCATTAGGTTTAGAACCCAGCCCGATTTTCACCCGTCCGCAACAACCAGTTGACACAGGTAAAGGCTACACCCTCGCTCAAAAAATGGTAGGTAAAGCCTGCGGTTTAGCCGGTGTCCGTCCCGGTACTTATTGCGAACCAATGATGACTACTGTTGGTTCCCAAGATACCACCGGACCTATGACGCGGGATGAATTGAAAGAACTCGCTTGTCTAGGTTTCAGTGCAGACTTAGTAATGCAGAGTTTCTGTCATACCGCCGCCTATCCCAAACCAGTTGATATCAAAACTCAACACGAACTACCCGACTTTTTCGCTTCTCGTGGTGGCGTCGCCTTGCGTCCTGGTGATGGAATCATTCACTCATGGTTAAACCGGATGCTGTTACCAGATACCGTGGGAACTGGCGGTGACTCTCACACCCGCTTCCCCTTGGGTATTTCCTTCCCTGCTGGTTCCGGGTTAGTAGCCTTTGCAGCGGCTTTGGGTGTAATGCCTCTGGATATGCCAGAATCAGTTTTGGTACGTTTCAAAGGGGAATTACAACCAGGTGTGACTCTACGGGATATTGTGAATGCTATTCCTTACGTAGCTATTCAAAAAGGTTTGCTAACAGTAGAGAAGCAGAACAAAAAAAATGTCTTTGCTGGGCGGATAATGGAAATCGAAGGCTTGCCAGATTTGAAAGTTGAGCAGGCTTTTGAACTGACCGATGCTACCGCCGAACGTTCCTGTGCTGGTTGCACGATTAAATTGAGTATTGAGACAGTTTCCGAATATTTGCGTTCTAATGTTGCTTTGTTGAAAAACATGGTAGCACGCGGTTATGGCGATGCTAAAACTATCCTACGCCGCGTTGCCAAAATGGAACAATGGTTGGCAAATCCTGTATTAATGGAAGCAGATGCGGATGCGGAATATGCCGAAATTCTTGAAATTGATTTGAACGAAATCAAAGAACCAATTGTGGCAGCGCCGAATGATCCTGATAATGTGAAATTATTATCGGAAGTTGCAGGCGATCGCGTTGATGAAGTATTCGTTGGTTCTTGTATGACGAATATCGGTCATTATCGCGCCACTGCCAAAGTTTTGGAAGGTGCAGGCGCAGTCAAAACCCGTTTGTGGATTTGTCCACCAACCCGCATGGATGAACACCAATTAAAAGAAGAAGGTGTGTATGGTATTTTTGGTGCAGCGGGTGCGCGGATGGAGTTACCTGGTTGCAGCTTGTGCATGGGGAACCAAGCGCGGGTTGCTGATGGTGCAACAGTGTTTTCTACCTCTACCCGCAACTTCAACAACCGCATGGGTAAAGATGCGCGAGTATATCTTGGTTCAGCAGAATTAGCAGCAGTTTGTGCGTTGTTAGGACGTGTTCCCACAGTGCAGGAATACATGGACATTGTGGCGACTAAGATTCATCCTTTTGCTGGGGAATTGTATCGGTATTTGAACTTTGATCAAATTGCTGGTTTTGAGGATGAGGGTAGGGTGATTGCGCTGGAAGATATGCCTAAGATTGAGGATATTTTGGGTATTCCGGCTGGTACGTTACGTACTCCATAGTTAAATTTGGGTGGGCGCTGCTCACCCTATTTTGTTAGTGGGAATAAAAATTTACGCCTGATGTAAATTGAATATGGAGACGCAATATTCCTTGCGCCTGGTAAAAAACGTTTTTTTAG
>NZ_MRCA01000008.1:0-223808 GCF_001904645.1 Fischerella major NIES-592
ATTGCCAACTCTTTTGAACTGGCTAAAATTTTGGAGAGTTTAGACAAATCAGGTGTACATGGACATATCGTCATTCGTAATGTCGCTGGTAAAGGATTACGAGGAACGGCTGAAGATTTGGACATGACGATGCTTGATAATGTTTACATCATCGCTTTCTGTATGCCAGAACAACTCAAGTCAGCGGTGGAAAATATCAGACCCGTACTCAATAAATTTGGGGGAACTTGTTACGTTTCCGATGTGATGGAAATCCGTTCATTAAAATGTGTCGCGTCACTATGAGAAGACAGAAAGCAGAAGGTAATTCCATTAATAAATTGAGGGATTTCAAGCAAGGACACCTTTTGTCTCCACTTTGGAAGTTTCGTAGATGGAAAGAGGCTTCAAGGAAGATTAAAAGATCCTTTTACCCTTTTCTTTTGATAAGTATATTTTCAACACAACTGCCTTTTGCCTCCTGCCCTCTGCCTTTATTGAGTAAAAACCTTACATGCAAGGAAGCTTTTCATGGAACGTCGTGACTTTTTAAAGTGGGGAGCCTTTGGGGGACTGGGTTTGGTGGTAACTGCTAGCGATTTACTCTGGCAGATTAAACAAGTTCAAGCCGCTGAATTACCCGTGACGGCTAGTCTTTCTCTTAGTCCAGATGCTGCACTACAAAGGCTGATGGAGGGAAATCAGCGTTTTGTTCAGCATCAACCCCAATATCCCGATCAATCTCAGGCTCGATTGCAGGAAGTAGCTCAAGCTCAACATCCATTTGCCACTATTTTAAGTTGTGCAGATTCGCGAGTGCCTGCGGAAATTATTTTTGACCAAGGCATCGGTGATATTTTTGATGTTCGCATTGCCGGAAATATTGCTACCCCAGAAGCGATCGGTAGTATTGAATATGCAGTTGCTTTGTTAAATACTCCTTTGCTGATGGTATTAGGTCATGAGCGATGTGGAGCAGTCACCGCCGCAGTGCAAAACGAACGATTACCTGGTGATATCAGCACTTTTGTCAAGGCAATTAAACCAGTCGTAGCCAAGGTCAAATATCAGCCAGGCGATACAGTTGATAATGCTGTAATTGCCAATGTGCATTATCAAATTCAACGGTTAAAGCGATCGCCCCTTTTATCTGAACGTTTACAATCTGGAAAATTGAAAATCGTCGGTGGTCGTTATGATTTAGATACAGGTAGTGTGGGTATTATCACTTAATATCATACTGTTGGTAATTGGTAATGAGCGATCATCTGCGTCATTACCGATTACCAGCCTTGTAAATCAAGATTTGAGTTAAATAACCGCCGCTTCCACAACTGCACCCTGCATTTTCTCAAACGCATCTATTAAGGTTTGCAATTGCTGATCTGCCTTGAACACTCCCAAGCCGCGTACTGTGACTTTTCCTGGTGAATAAACAAAACGAGATTTGAGATTTTCTGGTAAATTTCCTGCTAACAAATTCCAAGCAGGTTCTTCCATTGGTGTTTCTAAAACAACGTGTTGTTTTGCTTCTGGTTTAATGCGACTAAAGCCTAGTTTTTTAGCTAATTGTTTCAATTCCATCACCCGCAATAGTTGACTAGCAGGTTTGGGAATCGTACCGTAGCGATCGCTCCACTCAGCAGCAATTTGTGTTAGTTCTTCTTTAGATTTGGCAGCAGCTACCGCACGGTAAGCACTCATCTTTTGATCGATATCGGGGATGTAATCAGCAGGAACAAAGGCTGTGAGGTTGAGATCAATTTGGGTGTCCTCAACTTTGGGTATTTCTTGTCCCCGGATTTCCCGAATGGCTTCTTCCAACATTTCCATGTATAAATCGAAACCAATTGCTTCCATTTGCCCTGATTGTTCTGCACCCAATAAGTTACCAACACCGCGAATTTCCATATCCCGCACGGCTAATTGATACCCGGAACCCAATTGTGTAAATTCCTGGATGGCTCGTAGGCGTTGGCGGGCAGCATCAGATAATGTGCGTTGTTTCGGGTAAAATAGCCAAGCGTGAGCCTGAATCCCTGCACGTCCTACCCTTCCCCGCAACTGATACAACTGTGCTAAACCAAAACGATGGGCATCTTCTATCAAAATTGTATTGACGCGGGGGATATCTAAACCAGATTCAATAATTGTGGTACAAACCAAGATATCTGCTTCCGCACTACTGAAGGAAAGCATAATCGATTCTAATTCGCCTGCTTCCATTTGTCCGTGAGCGATCGCTATTCTCGCCCCTGGGATCATTTCCCGCAGCTCCTCTGTTCTTTTTTCGATACCTTCGACACGGGGTACGACATAGAACACCTGTCCGCCTCTGTCGAGTTCTTGCCGAATGGCACTGCGGACTGTTTCTGGGTTCATTGGTGCAAGATGAGTTTTGATCGGACGGCGGGATGGTGGCGGTGTAGTAATCAAACTCATTTCCCGGATACCCGATAAAGACATATATAAGGTACGGGGGATGGGTGTGGCTGAGAGAGTCAGTACATCCACCTGAGTTTTCAAAGTTTTAATTTTTTCTTTTTGGTTCACCCCAAAGCGCTGTTCTTCATCCACCACCAACATTCCCAAATCTTTGAAATGTACGTCTTTACTCAATAGTTGGTGTGTACCCACTACTACATCTAATTCACCCGTTGTCAAGCGTTTTTGAATATCGCGGCGTTCTTGGGGACTGCGGAAGCGGTTAAGTAAACCAATGTTAATCGGGTAAGGCGCAAAGCGTTCTTTAAGAGTGTGATAGTGTTGCTGCGTTAGGATAGTAGTAGGTGCAAGGAGTGCCACTTGTTTGCCGGCGGTGACTGCTTTAAAGATAGCGCGGATAGCCACCTCAGTTTTACCGAAACCGACATCGCCACACACTAAGCGATCCATTGGGCGATCGCTTTCCATGTCCCGCTTCACATCTTGTACAGCTTTGAGCTGATCGGTTGTGGGTTGGTAAGGGAACGAATCTTCTAGTTCTTGCTGCCAAGGCATATCTGCCGGAAAGGCAAAACCTTTTTGTTGCGATCGCGCTGCATATAATTTCAGCAAGTCCACCGCCAGTTTCTTTATGGCTTTGCGGACTTTGTTCTTGGTATTTTCCCAAGCCTTACCAGTCATTTTATTTAGTTCTGGTGGCTTATCGCTGGTGGTACGAAAGCGTGATAAAGCATTGACTTGATCGGCTGCTACCCGTAACAAACCATCTGCGTATTGCACGACTAAATAATCACGGGTTTCATTGTTAACCGTGAGACTTTCCAGCTTGAGGAATTTACCGATACCGTGATTTCTGTGAACTACATAATCACCGGGACGGAGTTTGTTGGGGTCTACTTGCTTAGAAGCAGCTTGACGACGCTTACGGATATAACCGAAAGTTGCCAGAGTATGTTGTCCGTAAAATTCCCGGTCAGTGACAATCACTGTGCGAAAAGTCGGCAGGATAAAACCTTCCAACTCTGCCAAACCGGAATATTTCAGAGCAACTGGTACGTGATTAATTTGTAACTTGTCGATCGCCTGGTAGTCGCGGGGATTCGGGATAAACTGGGCAGGACAATCGTGTTCTTGCAACAGCGAGACGGAACGGCTAGGTTGTGCCGAAATTAACCAAATCGAGAAATGGCGATCGCGCTCTTGTCTAAGGGTTTCAGCAATTTTGGCATAAGCGTGGGGCGTCGTTGGTAGTCCACGACAAGCAAGATTTATACCTTGATTTTCTTCAGCAATTTCTGATAAATATACTTTCTTAAATGCTTGGGAAGCAGCCAAACAATCATCAAACCAACAATGAATTTTTGGTAAGGCAATTAAAGCTGCTTCTAAAGCTCGATCACCTTCGTCCTCATCTGCTCCCTTGCTGCCTAAAAGTAGCCACTGTTCCTCGGCATTTTCTACCCAGCGATCGCTATGAGCATGACACTGTTCTGGTTCATCAATAGCAATTAAAGTATTTGCTGGTAAATAATCTAATAATGAAGCTGGTTTTGTGAAAGCCAAGCCTAAAAAGCGACGGCTACCTTCTAAAGATGTACCTGCTTCAAACTGTTCTTTTTCGACTGCGCAAAGATAGGTTTTGACATTTTCTAGCCTTTCCCCACTCAAAGCTGCCATTACCACAGGCGCAAAGCTAGTGGGAGTGAGAATTAATTGGTCGATTTTATCTAAAGCTGAACGTTGAGTTGCCGGATCAAATTCTCGGATTTGCTCGATTTTGTCACCAAACCACTCTAAGCGGACTGGCAGTTCAGAGGACACAGGAAACACATCAACAATATCACCCCGGCGACTCCACTGCCCTTCTGTTTCTACTAATGCAACCCGTTCGTACCCCAGACTCGCTAATTTTTCACTGAAACTATTTAAATCCAATTCCATCCCTTGTTTGAGGGTAAAACAGAAAGGAGCAAAGCTTGTTGGCGGTGGTAGGTGGGGTTGTAAGGCGGCGTGGGTGGCGACGATGGCGAACTTAGGAGATGGGGACAAGGGGGACAAGGAGGAATTTTCTTCCTTGTCTTTGCCTTCCCATTGATACTTGACCAAATCTGCCAATACCTGCATCTGTCCCCAAGTCATTTCGGTTTCAGGGTCAAAAGGTTCGTAGGGGGATGCTTCGGATGTGGGATAAAAATGTATAGTTTGCCATCCCATCGCCTCCAGTTGTGCTGTCCAGCGTCCAGCTTCCTCCAAAGTGGCACAGACCACAAATAAATTCTGTCCCTTAGTTTGAGCTAATGCCGAAGCTAGCAAGCCTTTTGGCAAGCGAGGAATGCCATTTAAATGTAAATCTTGTTGCCGATCCAGCTTGGAGATAAATTCTGTGGTGAGCGGCGATCGCCCTAGAGCGCGCACAATGGAAGAAAATGCCATAACTTTTTAAATAGGTGGGAGTCGTTCTGACCAGCAATGCACAATCATAGCGTTTACTTTAACTATTTTAGAAATGTCAACGATAATCGAGCCTTATTTGAAAATAACAGAGGGTAGATGGGGTAAGAATTTTCATGTTTGGTTGTGTACCAACATTCATGAATGGCTTACTTGAAAATATGTTAGTCCCTAGTACAATTACGACTGGACAATAGCTAATATACCGAAACAGTCTTTAACAGTCTTTCTTGACTGATTAATCACTTAATGAATAATGACTAATGGCTGGGTTTGTCTACATAACTCTTTGAGGTGTCTATAGTCAGGTATCCAGGGTCAATTGTCCATAGTAAAGATTTATTTTACGATTGACGATTGATTTTTGACCTAACTGAACACAGACGCGCCTTCTTCGGCTTCCGACAGGATAGCTAAGTAAGTGTTAGATACCGGATACTAATTCAGATTAAAGTTTAAAATGTGGTTGCCGATAGCATCGGTAATTTTAAAGAATGTCACCAACTATCGAAATTCTAATTATTCTTCTACTAATCTTCGCCAACAGCCTGTTTGTCATGTCTGAGTTGGCGATCGTCTCAGCTCGAAAAGTGCGTCTGCAACAGCTTGCCGAACGCGGGGATCAGAAGGCTCGTGTTGCTTTGGAACTGGCTTCCTCTCCCAACAAATTTTTGGCTACTGTTCAGGTAGGCATTACTCTGCTTGGTATTTTATCCGGTGCTTTTGCTGAATCGACCATAGCCAGAAGACTAGAGCCTATTTTAGGTTTTGTCCCTTGGTTGCAACGCTATGCTGATGCGATCGCCACTGTCATTGCTGTTTTGATTATCACTTACCTGACGTTGATTCTTGGCGAATTGGTTCCCAAGCGATTGGCATTGAACCACCCAGAACCAATTGCCTCTATAGTTGCTATTCCGATGCGGATGTTGTCAACAATTGGCTCACCAATTGTTTCTTTATTAAGTATTTCTACTGATGCAGTGCTGCGTATATTAGGAATTAGACCATCCACAGAACCACAAATCACAGAAGAAGAAATCCGGGTTTTAATCGAGCAAGGTACTGAAGAGGGGACTTTTGAGGAAGCGGAACAAGATATGGTAGAGCGAGTATTTCGCTTAGGTGATCGCCCTGTCAGTTCTTTTATGACACCGCGTCCGGATATTGTCTGGCTAGACTTGGATGATTCTCCCACAGAAAATCGTCAAAAGATAATTGAAAATGGTTATTCTCGGTATCCGGTTTGTCAAGGAGGACTAGATAATGTCCTTGGTATAATTGCTGTGACTGACTTGTTGGCTCGGAGTTTGTGTGGAGAACAGCTAGATTTAACTGCAGCCTTGCGAAAGGCTGAATTTGTCCCAGAAAGCACCCGTGGCTTGAAAGTTTTGGAGTTGTTCAAACAAACTGTCACTCACATGGCTTTGGTGGTAGATGAATACGGTGTGATTCAGGGATTAGTCACTCTCAACGACGTGATGATTGAAATTGTTGGTGATGTTCCCACAGCCGATGAACTGGAAAATCCCCAAGCTGTACAACGGGAAGATGGATCTTGGTTATTAGATGGAATGTTATCTGTAGAAGAATTTTTTGAAATGTTCGACCTTGAGGAATATCTACGAATTCATCAAGGTAATTACCAAACATTGGGTGGTTTTGTGATTACCCATCTCGGCCGAATTCCCGCAGCCGCTGATCACTTTGAATGGCAAGGTATGCGTTTTGAAGTCATGGATATGGATGGTAATCGCGTGGATAAAGTCCTGGTTATACCAAAACAGATGCGATCGGCTGATCAGGAAAAAGGAGATTAGGGTTTTGGGGAGATGGGGTGATGACAGGGGTATGAGGGGTGTGTGGGGTGTGAGAAGTACAAGGATAGAAAATTTTTTTTACTCCTCACACTTCCCCCACTCCACCCTTACCTTAAGCCGCTACGCGTCTACACACTCCCCATACTCCCGATTCTAGGCTGTTTTAAAAAATCTAATAATCTCACGAACATGGTCGAGAAATTGCCCGTCGGTGGAAAGTTGAGCGATCGCAGCCCTTGCTTCTCTTGCTAGGCGTTCGTGTTCTGTTTGATTTGTCGCGCGTAATTCTTCTAAATAAGCAGAAAGACGAGCCAATTCTTTGCGTGTTTCTTCTGTGTAACGTTGTTGATTTGCTACTAGCGAGTAGGAATTTTCGGGGTCTAGTTGTTCTTCTATGCGTTTAATCCTGTCTTCGTTGACATCAAAGCGGTTACGGAGTTCAACAATGTCTTGGCGGGGATATTTCCATTCATTCCCAATCGCAGTTAAGCGTGTATATAAATATTCATAAGCACTGATCGCTGGACGTAAACCTGTTAAGAGTAAAGCCGCGCCAGAACCGAAATATCCGACAGCACTAATACCTTTAAGAGCGAGAATATAAAGACCAGCTGCTGAGATTAAGTGTAAAGTAATGGCAATTAGGAGCGATCGCTTGGCCAAAATCTTCACATAATCCACTTGTTTATCATCAACAGGGATTTCTTTTTCTTTTGATTGCTCTGCCTCTGCTAATACTTCTTTGGCTTTAAAATAGACATTCCAAGGCACTGTCACAATCACTAACAACCACCAAAAACTTGCACCACCAATCACCCAATCCAAAAAGTTACCAGAGGGTAAATGAAACCATTGAAATATACTAAAAATTAGCAATACGGAAACTACAATTCCAATACTAGAACTGAGAAAAAAGTTAAGATACATAATGCTTTAATTCCCATGCAGGTCTTTTTTCCCATCATGGCTTTTAGTTAATAGAAAAACATAAAAGCTTGTGATGGTTTTCAGAGCTACACACAGTTATGGGTAATGCGTATTTAATTGCCAATGCAATAAAAGTAATTACACATTTTGGCATACCCCCCGTTGCTTGAGAAATTGCTTTAGCCTAGCTGTTTTTATTGATTAGTTGTAGGCTTTAGAAATAGCCATGCGACAAAAAATGTGGCTGCTGTGAACAATTGCGTTAAATCCAATGCAGATAGATATCCATCTGCAAACGAAGCAATACTTCTATCTGTAATGCCAAATAACCAAGAAGAGATGCCAAACAGCCAAATTCCATTCTTCAGATAGCCAACAAATTCCTTGGATTCAGAAGGTTGCTGGTTATTCATGCTTTTTTGTCTCCGTTAGTTAAAAAAATACGCAAAGAACCTAGATATGACGAAAAACCACCAGTAGCTGTCTTGGCTACCAGTGAAATACCGATGTGATATTGATTACATGTGCGTTTTTCCTGACTACTATTAATTTCTGTATAACTATATTAATAAATATTTTAAATTATTGACATAACTATCCAAAGGTACATTGTGATCAAACCATGTCAAAAGCAAAAGGTTTGAGGTTAAAGTGACTTTGATGAATTTCCTTTCCCCTTACCCTTTAACCTTTTCCCCTACTGCCAAGCCGCGAAAAATAAAACTTTATACTTGAAGAAGAAAGAGTAGTTTTCAACAGGAGGGGAGAGCAATGGCTCCCAATCCCGCCATCATGCAAGCTGTAGAACGGTTGGGTTATCGTGTCACAGTGGGCGATGTGGCATCCCAGGCAGGATTAAATGTCGAACTCGCAAGTGCTGGACTATTAGCACTCGCATCAGACGCTAGTGGACATATGCAGGTAGCAGAATCAGGCGATATTGTTTACCTGTTTCCGCGCAATTTTCGAGATATTTTGCGTAACAAATACTTGCGGTTGCAGTTGCAGGAGTGGTGGAGAAAAATCTGGAGTGTCCTATTTTATATAATCCGGATTTCTTTTGGTATTTTACTCATAGCTTCTATCGCCTTAATTTACATCACTATCCTCGTGATTATTATGTCTGCTAACTCTGATCGCGATAGTGGCGATCGCGGTAGTGATTTTGGCGGAGGCTTTTTCTATTTTCCCAATTTATTTTGGTATTTCAGTCCCAACTACGACACCTACTACCCAGAAAGACAACAGGAACGAAGACAAAGCGATCTGAACTTTCTGGAAGCAGTATTTTCATTTTTGTTTGGTGATGGGAACCCCAACGCCAACTTGGAAAAACGTCGTTGGCGGACAATTGCAGCAGTAATTCGCAATAATAAAGGCGCAGTGGTAGCTGAACAAATAGCTCCCTACCTTGATGATATTGGTGAAACATATCAACAAGAGTATGAAGATTATATGCTGCCAGTTTTGACGCGATTTAATGGTCAGCCAAAAGTAAGTCCAGAAGGGCAAATTGTCTATTATTTCCCAGATTTACAAGTGAGTGCTGCGAAAAAACGCGATCGCTCAATATCACCCTATCTAGAAGAATTACCCTGGCGTTTTAGTGCAGCTTCTTCCGGACAAATTCTCCTCAGTGCTGGGTTGGGTGTCGTCAATATTGTCGGTGCTTTAATTCTGGGAAGCTTGTTAAGAGATGGTACAGCAGCAGCTGTTTTAGGCGGATTAGTAGCTTTTGCCCAAGGAATTTATTGGCTGCTGTTGGCTTATGGTATTGGTTTTTTGGGGATACCCTTAGTACGTTATTTTTGGATTCAATGGCGTAATCGTAAAATAACTGAACGCAACCGTACTAGACAAGCACGAGCCAGAGTATTAGCAAGTGCAGATACTCAATTGCAACAAAAAATAGCCTATGCAGGACAATTTGCAGCCGAAAAAATAGTTGGTAAAGAAGATTTAGTGTATTCCACTGAAACCGACTTGCTAGAACAGGAAGTTGAGCGTAGTGATCAAATTGACGCAGAATGGCAGAAGCGTCTTGAGGAAGGGAGTAGGGAATAGGAGATGGGGAGTGTGAGGAGTGTGAGGAGTGTGAGGAGTGTGAGGAGTGTGGGGAGTGTGGGGAGTGTGGGGAGTGTGGGGAGTGTGGGGAGTGTGGGGAGTAAACAACTAAGCACTAACTACTAACAACCAACCACCAACCACCAACAACCAACCACTAACCACCCCATTGTGAAAAGGGGTTTTTGACTAAATTACTGTTGAAATATCTGGGGTCTTCTGAAACTTCTTCACCAATCCAAGGAGGTAATTCAATTTTTTGTGTTTCTTGATTGAGTTCGACTTCTGCTAATATTAGCCCTTTATTAACACCTTCAAATTCGTCTATTTCCCAAACTAAACCACCCCAGCCTATTTTATATCTAGTCTTTTCTATTAAAGGGCGATCGCACAACTTATCCAGCATTTCTTGAGCATCTTCAATCGGAATAGAATATTCAAACTCAGACCTAGAGTAGTTAATACTGGGGCCTTTTATCGTTAAATAACCTTGGTTGCCTACTATGCGGACACGTACAGTAGCTTGTTTTTGTGTAGCAATGTATCCCTGACGATATACACTACCTTTAGCCAGTTTTCTCCACTCATCTCCTTTAACTAAAAATTTACGCTCTATTTCTTTCGCCATAATAATCCCTTCATTAAATTGGTGTTTTGTTGGTAGTAGTTATTAGTTATTTGTTGTATAGAGAAGTGCAATTTTGATATATAAAGTCAATTTACTAAGAGCAATAATATTTCAATAGTAATGAATAATTAACAATCAGCAATTACCATTCAACAATCAACGCATAATCTATCTGTAATCTGTGTTTATCGGTGTTTATCGGTGTTCGCTTTCTAAAACAGAAATTTTCTTACCGCCTTAATTCATATCAGATATAATTTATATTTATTTACATATCATATTTATTTCTGGAATTTTATTTAGCTATCTAGTAGTTCTATCTAAGCTTAAGTTTTTTTGAGAATTGTTTGGGTCTTGCCTTAAAAGTGCATAAATTGATTTAACTGCATCATATAGTTAAATCAGGAAATTTTTGAGAGATTTTGAAGTGTTCCCAAGCACTAGTGTGGGTGATGAAAAAGCTTGACATAAACTCTAATCTATAAAGGAGAATTTATATGTCGAACAATGCCGAGCATGTATTTGTAGATGTTGTAGAGACTAATCACAAATCAGTAGTTCAAAGATATCTACAAAATCCCTTTTCTATTGCATGGTCAAAATTGTCTACCTTAACACAATCTATCCACAGCCGCACAGCAGAAGTACAGCAAGAAAATCAATTTGAAGAAGACAGACCAGATTCTACCCAAGAGCGATATTTATACCGTCCCTTTACAGATCGCATCGACCCATCACTTTACTATGCGATTTTCTTTCACAACCAACACTTATAAGCTTGAGTGAATATAAATTAAAAGCTGTTTATTTATCCAGTTAGCTTGTGTTTGTACCCATGAGTAGCCATCATTTTTAAGCGATAGGCAATCAGTGTCTTGAAAATGGGCGTGAGGGTGTAAGGGTGTAGGGGCGAGGGAGTTCAATTTTTTATTGCCTCATTGTGTAATTTATCACATGAGTGTCTAGCTTTGTTATTCCTGTAGAAAATAAGCAGCTTTTACTTTTTACAACCATATCACTGCCTCATTTTAGTGAAACCTATATTGAAAATAGGGTAAAGGTTGAAGGGACAACAAGCTAGCTAAAGTGCTTGCTGTATGAGATTCATGCTTGGTGGTGAGTAAAAATTTTTTATTGGGACTGGCTTCTACTTATTTCCGGTCTATTTGTGTAAAACGTGTAATGATCTAGTAAGTGCTAAGTACTTAGACAGAATTAATTACACAGATTATTTCTTTATTGCCTATTGCCTATTGCTGCCTATTGCCTGTCTCCACGAATGAATTTAATTTTGTCCAACTACTTACTAGATGCTGCTTGTGCAGTTACACTACCATTGTTAAAGCTAGAATAATTTTTATTTATAGATCGTGAAGAACAATCTTTCCTGGGAGTTAATTAAAATTCTTCACTTCAATTCCCAAACACACCAAGAAGAAGTACATGCTCCGCCATTATCGGCCCTTAAAGAGCGTGACTGGAAGGCATTGAAAGAACTTTTTGACAGGAAAGATGGTGATGAAATTGAAGCAGATATCAACAGTAAATTGTGTTTGATGGTTCCAGAACCATGTTGGGAAGATGAACCCTTTGATTTCTTGCGCGAATATCTTTAAATGATTTGTTGGTGGTTAGTAGTTAGTGGTTAGTGGTTAGTAGTTATCTCTTACTGCTCACACTCCCCACCTCCCCACCACTCCATTCAGGCGACTCAGAAAAGTACGCAGGCGATCGCTAAGGCGGCTAATTTTAATGTTAATTTCCAGAGTATACCGTTTGATGGGATTATCCCAGCTTTACAAGCAAAAACAGTGGATGCAGCGATTAGTTCGATCACTATTACGGAGGAGAGGGCGAAAGCTGTTTCTTTTTCGCGTCCTTATTTTAAGGCGGGGTTAGCGATCGCTGTTCGTGCTGACAATCAAGATATTACTAATTTTGCAAGTTTGCAGAATAAAAGAATTGCTGTGCAAATTGGTACTACTGGTGCAAAGAAAGCTCAAAGTATTCCAGGGGCGAAAATTCGCAGTTTTGATTCTGCACCTTTGGCATTACAAGAGTTGGCAAATGGTAATAAAATAATAGACACACATCGATAAACTATCTGTGTGCATCTGTGTGCATCTGTGTTCGATTTTCATGGATTTTTTCTGGTTGTGAGTTATCTCATAAGTCCAATATTTTTTGGGAAGGCGAACACCGATACACACCGATAAACACTGATGATTTATCGCCTTGTACTGTGTTCATCTGTGTTCGTAATCATTTAATATTTTTTGCCTTTTAGCTTTGAGATTTTAACTTATACAAACTTCTATATTCCCAAGGTTTCACAAATTTGGCATCGCTCCAAACGCCTCTTTGATTTGCTTTGGCTTCGGTTTCGGCTTGTTGAATGATCTCTTTACTAGGACATTTATTTAAATAAGGACGATAAACTAGTGCTAACCCTTCACGTACTAACAATTCTTGAATAAAAGTACCATTACGTAATCTAACTTCTGCAACTTTGCGCCCATAGCGATCGCTATCTGTAACTGTTAAATTAACGCGATCGCCTGCTTGGTTGATTAGTTCTTGCACTCTTGCTTGCGCTTTTGTTCCCCAAGTAAATTGGTTGCGATCGCTGGCGGCTTTACTTTGTCTTTCTTTTGTGGAATGAGGTATTTCTGGTGCATCCACACAAGCAAAGCGGACGGTAAATTCATTACCTTTTGTATCTTTGATTCTGAGAGTATCACCATCGCTGACTCGTTCTACCATGTCGCCTGAAGGAAACAGGCGATCGCATCCCATCAAACCAAAAATTAGGATAGCCGTACAAAGCCAAAGTAAAGGTTGTTTACTTATTTTCACAACGCTAAAATTCATAGTCCTCCTTGTCTGGTTGCTTGCCAAATGTATCAGAATTACGGCGCATCATCACGTAGACAGAAGTTGAATAGATATTGAGCGTTAGTATAAGAAATGTAAACTCCCAACAGTAAGTATAAGTTTCTCATGAACTTTTTGACTTACGTCATGCATCTTGTGGGTTCGGGTGCAGTTGCATACTACAGCGCCGCACAAATCCGTGACTCTAAAACCCGTCCTAATGTTCTCGCAGGTTTTCAGTTAGCAGAATCTGGTTCTGTGCCTTTTTTGACAAAACTTAGCGATCGCGCCGCCGCAGAAGGCGATACATGGTTAGCAGAAAAATTGGCAAAACATGCAGCAGATGAAACCAGACATGGTCAAATTTTTGCCCATGCTTTAAAGCAGCTGAATAAACAAGTGATTGATTTCAAAAGCTTACCGCAAGCAACTGAGGAAAACAAATCACAACAAAGACGTAGCCCATTTTTTGCTGCGTACTACGATGGTTACACTCAAGAACAGTTAAAACCAGATGTGATTGACTGGGATGTTTTCATGGGTAGCACCTACATCCTAGAACTAGACGCCAGTAAGGATTTTGCACGGATGGCAAACGTGTTGCCTGATGATGATCCAAAAAGTCGTAATCTCAAGTTAGGGATGTTGAGTGTTGCCAAGGATGAAACTGGCCATGCTGGATATCTCTACGAAGCAATGATGCGACGCATGTCTGCTGTTGAGGTGCAAAAACTAGTAGATGAGTGGCGTACTCGTAAAGTAAACGCTTTGTTGGCGTTTGCGAGTAATATATTGCAAGGTAAAGGACAAACTCGTTCTTTAGTACAAGATAGTGCTGCTTCGGAAAGTGACTCCGAACTAATTGTCGCTTAATAATTGCGCAGGGGAATGTAGGGAGAAATAATTAGATCTCTTGCACAAATATTTTTTACCCCACCCTAACCCTCCCCTTGTAAAGGGGAGGGAACTATATATGATTTATGAGAATCGCAAAACCTAGATACCCAAATTTTTAGAAATGTCGGGGATCTTTGTTGTATGAACTTTTTTACAATTAGAATCCAGTATTATTTACATTGTCATTTAAAAACTACACAATTTCGTAAATTTTTGAAGAACGCATTACTAAATATACTGATCCCGAATCAATAGTTTGATATGCTGTTACAGCATATCAGTCAAAGCTGCTTAAGTACACACTTAAGTAGTATCTAGGTTTTTATTTTTATGTTTTCATTAGATCAAAAAAAGAGTTCAAAACAATCTTTTCAATCTCCGGCAAATAAAGTGTCTTGGTATTATCGAAATATAGTCTTTGTGAGTGTGTTTTTTGCTGTTATATCCACTTGCATCTATGGGATTTATTCCTTGAAATTCACTTTAATTACTTCTAATTTGAGTCGTTCATCTCAATCATTTCACCCCACATCTATTCCTTGGCTAACTAATAAAGCTGATTGTGAACATAATCTTAGTCGAGTCTGGCGTGAAGGTCATTGTTGGGATTATGAACACGATCCTAGTTTTTGAAGTACATAAATGATGACGATAAGCTCCAAGTAACCATTTAGCTAATTTTACAAGAGTTATTATGGGGCGGGTACACCAATAATACTTGCAAATTGGCTTTGGGTATCTAGATAAAACGAACACCGATGCACACAGATACACACGGATGGATCATGGGTTTGCTGTTAAGTTAATTCCTAATCCCAAATCCCAAATCCCTATTTTCAAGACATTTTCATCGGAAATTTATTAACCACACAGATTACTTGGAGTTTTGCCTAATTCAAACAGAAGCAAACATTGTCACCAAAATTAACATTACAGCCAAACCGCAAACCCAAAGTATTAAAGATCCCCAGCTAACAGAATCTTGTTGTATTTTCTGCCATAAACTATTTTCTGAATTATTGCGAGTTGCCATAATTCCTAACCTCCAATTTTTGATTGCGCCTCAATACACATTCAGTTGCTCAGCAGTGATATTTACAGCAGATTTCATCTGAGTAAGGTACGGAAGAACCCCACCCTCAAGGAGTTTTAAGGAGGGTTGTACTCCATCTTGATGCAAAGAGCCGTAAATCACTACATACGTAATTAGCAGATGCTTGCTTTTATTAAGCTTTTTCTACTTAAAAAGATGATCAATGTTATTTGATTATGTTTTTTATTCTGCTATAACAAGCGATCACACAATCAAGTATGTGAACATTCTTAATATATTTTGTGGTTAGCTCATTAGTTGCAGCATTTTTCTTTTCACTATGGAGTGTATTGCAAGCAATTGTTGGTAAAAAAAAACTGATTCTCATAGTTGATGAAATATCATCTCATACCAATTCCAAAAATGTTTGCAATAGATAACTCCACCCGCCTAACAGCACCCTTCCCGCTCTCGCTATACATCATCTTACTTAAACAAAAAGATGCTTCGAGTCAATAAAGACAAGAAGCATCCAATATTAGTGTTTTGACTTTGGCGATTTCACCATTGACAGTACTATTGTACTAAAAAAAGGTGAATCGCGACCACAAAGTGATAGCGGAAGGTAGTTACCCTCTTGTTAAACGGACATGTTCTAGAATTCGCTGTTTGCGGTCATTTGAACTGGAGTTCAGCGTAGGCTTTATAAAGTCGTTTGTACTCCGAGCTAGATGCTCCATGATTCGCTTTTGACGGTCAGATTGTGTAGCCATAATCTAGTGTAAGATAATACTCGATTCTTAGACTGTGGGCTTTAACCAATCATTTGTCTTAGTACGATTTTAGCGAAATACTAAAAATAAAATCGGATGATATACCCTAACATTTAATTCTCTAAGCAGAGTATTTTTACTCTCTATCTTATCTGCTGATTTTTGCCAACAATTGCTATGAGACTTTGATGCTAGCCAATAATGAGAACTAGGTTAAAAGAAAGTAAATATTATTCAGACTTTACCAATCAAAAATGACGAACCTTAGCACTTAACTTTAATTTGTGCTGAGAGAATTAGTAAAATTGAACAAACTAAGAAAAAATTTGCACAAAATAAAATTAAGCTTCAAGATGTCAAGGCAAATTTAGCTATCGAGGAACAGATTTTAAATAAAATTAAAATTAAAATTTTAGCAGAAGAAGGTGCGATCGCTCAACTTCAATGCCACCAGATCAAACACATCCTTATTATCGTTTTCCAGCAAATGAATGACGTGTCACCTTTTGTAGAAGATGGCACTTACCCTTTTACTAGGCGTTTATTCATCGTAATTCGCCGGGATGGTACACCTGATCGAACTGCTGGGATTGCCTACGTTAATATGTTACTATCCAAAGAAGGTCAAAAGCTCGTTGAAAAAGCAGGCTATGTCCCTCTACGTTAATTGTCTGAAATACATAAGATACGATTTTGCAAGATGTCTACTTATTTAGCCTTCATCCTTCTTCTGATGCTTCAATGAGTTTCATCAGACTATCTAAAGTTTTTGTCAGCTGCGATATTCTTTGCAGTGAATGATCCTGTGTTTCAGCCAGAGTTTGTACTGCGTCACACAATGCTAAGATTTGATAGCCCTGCTGTTGCAACTGTTTTCCTTGTTCTTCAACTTGGGTGCTAAGATTATCCACTCTTTGAGCTAAACGTTCAATAGTTTCTGTAGTGGCTAGTACAGCTTCTCCAATTTGCTCAACAATAGATTCTAAGCGACCTACTTTAATTTCCGCCCCTGCTATAACCATTTATCCAACTCCTTAATTTTGAGATCGCATCACAGTAAATTTTTTGTTGCTTAATTTTTTAATAAGTTGAATACAAGCAGCTGTTGCCACTTTATATATTAGTCTGTGATTTTTCCAGACTTCAATTAAGATAAGTTACGCTCTAGGAGCAAAAAGTTTCAACTCAAACATCATCTATCTCAGCAGGAAAACACTCTACAAAAACAAAGTGTTATTTCTAGCCACCACCATATACGATTTTTGACTTTTAGGGAGAAAATAAATGCTAGATTTACTGTATGTTTTTGCAATGATTTTGCTTTTTATACAAAGCAATTTTGCTTTTCTCCAACCTTGATAGATATCAATGTTTGAGTGGGGATTACAAGCTGATATTCTTAAGTAACATAACTGACTTTAGTGTTTCAATGTTAACACTCAGTTGATAGCAAATTTTAACACAATTAGTTGTGATATCCAGATGAAAAACGTTTTTTCATCCACCATAAGATATATTAAATACGCTTTATGTGAAATTTATAAAAAGTGATGATCCCTATCTACTAGATGAAGATTCAGTGAATATACGGTTGTATTTGAATCTTAATAATAAGGGTGAGTCTATAGTCGAAATAAAGGTACGTAAAATAACTTTTTCGCTCAACACTCGGCTTGACAATGTACGAAATACCATTTACAACCGTTGTTGAAGGTGCAACTTCTAACACATGGAACCTATCATTTCATCCTCACCCCTCAGTAACGTCTAAATTTAAACGTTGTTTAGATATTCTGGGTGGCATCATTGGGCTATTTATACTAGCTATTGTATTTATCCCGATCGCGATCGCGATCAAACTAGACAGTCCTGGCCCTATTTTTTTCGTACAAGAACGTTACGGATTACAAGGACGGCCATTTTATATTCGTAAATTCCGCTCAATGGTTCCTGAGGCTGAACAGTTAAAATACTTAGTTAGAAATGAAGCTAACGGGCTTATATTTAAAAATAAGAATGACTTCCGAGTAACCAGAGTAGGACGTTTTTTAAGAAGCACTAGCTTAGACGAACTTCCGCAATTTTGGAATGTCCTGATTGGGGAAATGAGTTTAGTAGGAACACGCCCGCCCACTGCTGACGAAGTAGCACATTACAATCAACGTCACTGGCAACGTTTAAATGTTAAACCAGGTCTAACTGGTGAGTGGCAAACTAGCGGTCGCTCCCATGTGAAAGACTTTGAACAAATTGTAGATTTAGACTTGCAATACCAAAAGAAATGGCATCCCTTATATGACTTGTTATTGATTGCTAAAACTTTCTATATTCTAATGGGTAGAGTAGGAGCTTTCTAATTAAACGAGTCGATAGTTAATAAACAATACAGAGGTCTAATAAATAAATGCCAAGCAACACAATATTTGTTACTTGGCAAATTTTTTCACTCACTTTGCCTTGTTAAAACTAATACCAAGTTGCATTCATAGACATTACATCACCCCGCCTTTGGCACCCCCTCTGGTGAACCCGCACAGAGGGGATGGGGTGAGGTTTTCTGATATTTTGCACCTACGCCATATCCCGCCGATATCCCGCCGATGAATAAATTCCAAGGCTAATAGCACAAGTCCGTGTTAGTCAGATTTATCTGACTTTGGCTATTAGCCAATAAATTTATTGAGTTAAAAATGTCTATAAATTATCATAACAATAAAATCCCATAGAACTTTAGGATCTAAACACGCAAAAACGCCTGACAAAAATGCCAGGCGTCTTGTTGCAAAATTGTAAACAGAACAAGTATTTGCAATTAAATTTACGGCCCCTCGGTTTGTTCAGTAGAAATAGCACTTACTTGTGTGCTATCAACTGTTTTAGCTTGCAAAGTAGGGATATCGGTAACGGAATTGTTAGCCAAGGTAAATAATGGATTCGACAAAATTCCGGCAATGGAAGTGGCGATTAAAGTAGTTATCAAACCCACTTGCAAAGGTCTAAACCCTGGCAAATTCCAACTAATTGCGGGATAATTCTTCACAGAATTGGACATTTCTTGGGGTTCTTTAACTACCATCATTTTCACTACCCGAATGTAGTAGTAGATGGAGACAACACTAGTAATTAAACCCAACAAAACTAACCAGTAAAGACCTGCTTGCCAACCAGCCCAGAATAGGTAAATCTTTCCGAAGAACCCAGCTAAGGGCGGAATACCACCTAACGACAACAGGGAAATACTTAATCCCAAAGTCAACAGGGGATCTTTCTGATATAAACCAGAGTACTCGGCAATTTGGTCAGTTCCCGTCCGCAGAGAGAAGAGAATCACGCAGGTAAAGCCGCAGAGGTTCATAAATAGATAGACCAACAAATAAAATATCATGCTGGCATATCCGGCTTGGGTGTCAGCAATCAAGCCAATCATCACAAACCCAGCTTGGGCAATGGATGAATAAGCTAACATCCGTTTCATGCTGGTTTGTGCTAGGGCGACGACGTTACCCAACACCATACTCAGCACAGCTAAGGCGGTAAAGACGAATTTCCACTCTTCGGCGACAAGAGGAAAAACAGTTGTCAGCAAACGAATAGCAAGGGCAAATCCAGCAGCTTTGGAACCAACAGATAAAAAGGCAATGACTGGGGTAGGTGCGCCTTCGTAAACGTCTGGTGTCCACTGGTGGAAGGGTGCTGCGGAGATTTTGAAGCCAATACCTGCAATGGCAAATACCAGAGCAATCACTATACCCAATGATTGAGATAGGTTTGCACTAGCAATACCATTAGCGATCGCATTGAGTTCCGTTTGTCCACCAGACAAACCGTACAGCAGAGAAACGCCATACAAAAATACCGCCGTACTTGCAGCACCAATTAACAGGTACTTCAGTGCTGCTTCATTAGAACGGGGATCGCGTTTGGTATAACCGGTCAGCAAATAAGAGGAAATACTCAAGGTTTCTAGCGAGACGAAAATCATCACCAACTCACTAGCGCCTGATAAAAACATTCCTCCCAAGGTCGCTGTCAGCAAAATCGCTATGAATTCTGCTAAAGCGGTGCCACTTTGTTCAACGTAGCGAATTGACATCAAAATTGTCACAGCTGCGGACAAAGCCACAATACCGCGAAAGACAATACTGAGGTTGTCACCGTTAAAAGCACCGGCAAAAAACAGGGGATTGGCATTATCCCATTCAAAATAGAGGGCGACTATGGAGGCTAACAAACCTGCGATCGCCAGATATCCAATCCAGCGTGAAGAATTGCGCCCCAAAATCAAGTCCACTATCAAAACCCCCAAGAAGGTTAAGACTACAATTCCCTCTGGTAATATAGTTCCAGCATTCAACTGGGATGCAACATTAGCAAAATCCATGAGCTGTATAGGTTTTGGCGATTAGACATTTAAGGAACCAACTGTGTTAATTCTATTGTGTTTTTAACTAAAGTTTCCTAAATCTGTCTGTATTACGGGATCAATAGCATCAAATTAATTTATAGTTAAATTTGTTATTTGTAGATAGTTGATTGTTGATTGGAAAACCATCTACCAACAATCAACCATGAACCACTAACCCATTTCCAAACAATAAGCAGATTCAGTATGTCACTGAATCTGCTGTTCTTAAGTATTATATTGCGCTTGGCAAATGGTTATTATTTATGCCTTCTAGCAATTGCTCTTTAGGTGTTGAACTCTATAAGTTCATTCAAGCCTTAATAACGTCGAGAGTATCCACCGCTGTTACTTTTTCCCCAGCTACCACCGCCGGAGCGTCCACTTTTTTCCTCCCGAGGTCTTGCTTTATTAACTTTCATTACGCGACCTTTCCATTCGGCCCCATCCAAAGCATTAATGGCAGCCGTTTCTGCTGCTTCTGATTCCATTTCTACGAAACCAAAGCCTCGTGAGCGACCCGTTTCCCGATCTGTGGGAAGTTGAACTCGCGTCACAGTGCCATACTCTGAAAATACGTCGCTTAGCTCTTCTTGGCTAACACTGTAGGATAGGTTGCCTACGTAAATTGACATTAATCTCTCCAGAATTCAGTTATGCATATGCAGAGCCGTTCATCCGGAGAGCCACTTGCAGTTTTCAACAAAAACAAGAACACCACCGCCGAACTTTATTCTCCAATCTTATTTTAACATAAATCTTATTCTAGCAAGGCTATATTTACCTTTTTATGGCATATCTTTGAGCAAAATGTATTATTTTTAACGGTTAATCCTATTATTATTGCTTATGCTTCAACTGACACAATAATTTGTCACCATACTAGGTCTTAATAAATAGTAAATATTAGATTTTATAATTATTATTAGTTTGATTGTTTATAGAAAGTTTTCGAGCGATCGCTAAGCTTAATATACTAAAGTGAAAATCTCAAATTATGTCTTAGGCAAGATGTGAAATATTTAATTTTATGAGTTTATTACTTGATTTAACTTTGATTAAAATCAAAATTTTATATTTTCAACTTGGACTTTTAAACATCTAAAATAAAATACCTATTATTTAGTATTGACCTAAAAATAAGTTTTTGTTCATGGATACTGAAGATTCCCTATGTTCACTCAACTGAAAATACAAAGCAATTGTTAACATTTTTACCTAGATTTAAACCATAATTGATGAGAGTGCATGGAAGAATACAGTGTCAGAGGATAAACATTTACGGTGCAGACAATGCAACATACATGCACATACAAGATGGGCAATCATCAAAAATCAAACAGCGATCGCGCACCATAGAATCAATGCTTTTCAATCTGCCACGTACCGCCAACCTTGAGGCTGATACTCCCGCTGAATTCGTACCATCCACGTACCTTGAGGGATAGAAATAGCTTTATGCTCTTCGTGAGCAAGTGTTGCCTCTTTTGAAACGACACGCAGGTACAAAGTACCATCTTTTTCGTATAATTCCGCTTGTCCATCAATGATGCGATGTGTGTGTCCGGTGACTTCACCTGCCGCTAAAATCAAGTGCAGTAGCTTTTGTCCCTTGATTTGCTGTATTGTTTGCTGTACAGGCAGCAAAATCACATCGCCTTGACGAATTGGTTGCATGTCTTTTGTTCTCCTAGAAAATGGTACACAGCCCCATTGACAGTTATCAGTTTCATTAATGGGTATAACTCTCAGCAATTGGACAAGAATGGGTTGGTGTAACGGACTGTGATCCCCAGCATACATCTGATAGCTGTTTACTGTTCACTGAATTTAAGGACTCTCACAAAATTTGATTCAATTTTGCCACAACCTGAAGAAATCAAGTAGGAAAAATCGGGAGATGGGTGAGCTGGAGAGGTGGAGGTAGTATGAGGAGTATGGGGAATAAATAACCACTGTTAGGTTATAGATGTCCTTTCTTACGACTGAGCGCGGGGTAGCATTTGTATGAAAATACTTCGGTTTGATGTCAAGATGCACGTTCAAATGCTATCCCGTAACGGGAGACGTGCGTATAGACGCACACTGCGGGCTTCAAGCTAAGAAGACCCCTACTACCGACCGACCCAATGCCTAAAAAGTGCAATTTTTCAAATAATAGTCGCCAATTATGCCTCAGATAAGTTAAAGATTGAAATAACTGGAAATTCGCAGTTCTACCCCACCCTTTGGGAAATACTACCTGCGGATATGGCAAATGCCTAACGCTGGAATTTAAGGGGATTACTTTGCGAGTAGTTTGTGTGAGGATGAAATCACATACCTCTAGTGACTAATAATCTTGACATTTACCTGCCAATTATTTCAACTTGACTGTTTAGTGACTGTTTAGCTTAGCAGCTATTCTTTTTTTGAAATTTCCATGTCAACTCTTGTCATCGTCGAATCTCCGACCAAAGCTCGTACCATTCGCAACTACCTGCCAAAAAACTATCGGGTAGAAGCATCTATGGGTCATGTGCGTGACCTACCCCAGTCGGCTAGCGAAATTCCCGCCAATGTCAAAGGGGAAAAATGGGCGCAGCTTGGGGTAAATGTAGACGCCGACTTTGAACCACTGTATGTCGTTCCCAAGGACAAAAAGAAAGTTGTCACTCAGCTAAAAGAAGCTCTCAAAGACGCTTCCGAACTGATTTTGGCAACAGACGAAGACCGAGAAGGTGAAAGCATTAGTTGGCATTTGTACCAGTTGCTCAAGCCCAAAGTACCAACTAAGCGGATGGTGTTTCACGAAATTACTCAAGAAGCCATCAAAAAAGCTCTGCAAAACTGCCGCAGTATCGACGAGCAATTAGTTCGTGCCCAAGAAACACGGCGAATTTTGGATCGACTTGTGGGTTATACCCTGTCTCCTCTGCTGTGGAAAAAAATCGCTTGGGGATTATCTGCGGGTCGTGTACAGTCGGTAGCAGTGCGGTTGCTGGTGAACCGAGAACGGGAACGCCGTGCTTTCAAACAAGCGACCTACTGGGATTTGAAAGCTACTTTGACCCCACCGCAAACTGAAAAGAGCAAAGAGCAGTCCTTTACTGCTGTACTTGTCACCTTAGCAGGAACTAGACTAGCAACTGGTAGCGATTTTGACCCTTCCACAGGGAAGATAATCGCTGATCGCAAAGTCGTGCTGCTCAATCAAGCCGAAGCAGAAGCCCTCAAACAACGCCTAAGTGATAAGACCTGGAAAGTTACGGATATTGAAGAACGTCCAGTAACGCGCAAACCAGCACCGCCGTTTACTACTTCCACCCTGCAACAGGAAGCTAACCGCAAATTGCGGCTTTCGGCACGGGATACAATGCGGATTGCCCAAAGTTTGTATGAACAGGGATATATCACCTACATGCGTACAGACTCGGTGCATTTGTCGGAACAGGCCATAGCAGCAGCCCGTAGCTGTGTAGAACAGCTTTACGGTAAGCAGTACCTTAGCCCCCAACCCCGACAGTACACCACCAAATCTAAAGGCGCACAAGAAGCTCACGAAGCGATTCGTCCGGCGGGTAGCAGCTTCCGTACTCCCCAAGAAACAGGCTTGAGCGATCGCGAACTCAAACTCTACGATTTAATTTGGAAGCGTACCGTCGCCTGTCAAATGGCTGACTCTCGCCAAACCCAAATCACCGTGCAACTGCAAGTGGAAGACGCTGGTTTCCGTTCTTCTGGCAAACGCATCGATTTTCCTGGCTACCTAAGGGCGTATGTCGAAGGATCTGACGATCCCGAAGCTGCACTAGAAGACCAAGAAATCATTTTGCCTGATCTCAAAGTCGGGGACCACCCAGACTGTCAAGACTTAGAAACAGTCAAGCACGAAACTCAACCCCCAGCCAGGTATACTGAAGCTACTTTAGTAAAAACCTTAGAAAGTGAAGGTATTGGACGTCCTAGTACCTACGCCAGCATTATTGGCACAATTATTGACAAAGGTTACGCCCAACTGACTAATAATGCCCTCATTCCCAGTTTCACTGCTTTTGCTGTCACTGAACTGCTCGAAAAATACTTCCACGATGTCGTTGATCCCAGTTTTACCTCCAAAATGGAGCAAACTCTCGATGATATCGCTGCTGGTGAAGCTGAGTGGCTACCATATTTGCGGCAATTTTATCTAGGAGATCATGGTCTAGAAACCCTGGTCAAACAAAAAGAAGACCAGATTGATGCCAACCAAGCTAGAACTGTAGAACTAGAAAACTTAAACGCCAAAATCCGCATCGGTAAATTTGGCCCCTACATTGAAGTTGAAAATGGTGATGGTGTCGTTACAGCATCGATTCCTCGAGATTTGACTCCTGCTGACCTCGATCCCCAAAAGGTAGAAACCTTACTCAGGCAAAAAACCTCTGGTCCGGACGAGGTAGGACGTCACCCTGAAACAGGCGAACCAATTTACCTACTCATAGGTCCCTACGGCCCTTACGTGCAATTGGGTGACAAGTCTGATGAAAATCCTAAACCTAAACAAGCTTCTCTACCCAAGGGTGTCAAGCCAGAAGATGTCACCTTAGACATGGCTGTTGGTCTTTTATCCCTACCCCGGACACTAGGCACACATCCAGAAACAGGCGCAACCATTCAAGCTAATTTGGGACGCTTCGGCCCCTATATCGTCCATAACGCCAAGGAGGGCAAAGACTATCGTTCCCTCAAAGCAGGTGACGATGTATTGACAATTTCCTTGGAACGTGCATTAGAATTATTGTCTGAACCGAAAAAAGGACGCAGTACAAGTAGTAAATCTAAGGCGGCTTTACGGGAATTGGGAGCTCACCCAGAAGATGGAGAACCTGTAAACATCTATGATGGACCATACGGGCCTTACATCAAGCACGGCAAAACCAATGTCAGTCTTCCAGAAGGTACATCACCAGAAAATATAGCGCTGGATACAGCATTGGAGTTGCTAGCAAGCAAAACATCAAGCGGTAAATCCACTCGCAAAACCACTAAATCTACAACTAGTTCGCGTAGCAAATCAACGAAAGCCAAATCATCAACGACTGCTGCCAAAAAAACTAGCGAAAGACAACAGTTAAATCAGTGAACAGTTATCAAACCCATGGTGTTTCGCTAGCAATGAAACTGCTAACTGATAACTGCGAATAGGGCATAGTCCGCAGTCTGACTATTGGCTATCTATATGTATGGGCGAAGCTTTTAGGTAATATTTTATTAACTGAGTGAAAATATTTATTACTTATCAAATGCTTCGCCCCTAATGACTATTGCTATCAATAATATAAACAAAACTTCCATAAACTTAAATGATTTTGGATTTTGTAAAAAGTTTGTAGATGAGGTAGCTCACACCTAAGGGGGTTCTACCCATGAGCAACTGGCGTTACCCATCGTGCGCTCATACGAATAATTATCGGTAATCATAAATCTATTGAAAAAACTTATATAGCAAGTACTTACTTACAAAATAGTCTGGATGACAAAATTATGTTTCTTTTGCCAAAAATAAAGTTTTTTCCCTTTTTATTCTTACTTTGTTTTCATAATACTTACTGATAAAAAATCTTTTCCGCCAGTTGCTTTATTGCGGGGAAAGAGTCTACCACAGTCGCTTCCCTTATCTTCCTTTTCCTCCTGAGTCTAGTCGCCAAATTTATTAGACTCACAATGAGACGGTATTATTCTCTAATCCCTAGTCCCTTTTTTCAAAAAGCTATCTTTAGTAAGATGAGTCGTCTAGGTAAGGGATGTGATAATCTAAAAAATAAGGGAGAAAATAACACTATAATTTTAAGAAATGGCTCAAACCCGAAATACGGGAACAAAAGTTAGCCGATCAAAAGCCAAAGTGCAAAAAAGCTAGTTTCTCCGTAGCTGATAACCGAAAAATCGAGTTAGTATTTCAGGAGCGGTCAGTCCAATGGACTATATTGAAAAGGTGCTAGAAAAGCTTAAGGAGTTGGCACGCAAGCTGATTGAAGCCCTTTTAGGGCCAGAAGCTGAGCCAGAACCGGAGCTAATTCCAATTCCTGTAGATGATCGCTCGCGCCGTCGCTAAGAGAGCAAAAGTGCAGGAGTTAAAATTAGATCCCTTAAGCGTTCTGGTGCTGCATGGGCCAAACCTGAATCTGCTAGGACAGCGAGAGCCTGGTATTTATGGCTCCCTGACTCTGATCGAAATCAACCGCCAGTTAGAAACAGAAGCACAAAAACTGGCAGTGAAAGTATTCACCATGCAGTCAAATCATGAAGGGGTATTGGTAGATGCAATTCATGATGCCTTGGGAAAACACCAAGGCATCTTAATTAATGCTGGGGCTTACACCCACACCAGTATAGCATTGCGAGATGCGATCGCTGCTGTAAATTTACCCACAGTAGAGGTACATCTAAGTAACATTTACAAGCGAGAAGAGTTCCGTCATCACTCCTACATAGCCCCCATTGCCATTGGCCAAATCAGCGGTTTTGGCGCACAAAGTTATATTTTAGGATTACAAGCGTTAACGTTTTATTTGAGAAAAAATATATAAGATTAGTTAATGGTTAGTACCAATGCCAAATGCCCACTTTTCACACTTCCCCAATCCCCGATTACCGATCCCCATGTCCTATTAGATTATGCATTATTCTCTTGTCAGCCGTACTAGAGGAACCATATTAGGGGCTTTAATTGGGGAAAATTTGGCCTTTCAAGGCGGACAAGTGCAAAAGTTGGCATCTAGCTATTGGCAAAAAATCGCAATTCTGAGTGCAGAAAGTTTAATCGAACTGGGTAGATTTGACTTAGGCGACTGGAGTAGGCGTCAGCAACAATCAGGAATTATTTTAGAGAATCATCCAGACACTTCGTTACAAGTAATTTTAGCTACACTACCAGTAGCATTTTTTTTTCATGAGCATCCTATCAAACTGCGACAAAACTTGCTAGATGTAGTTAAATTTTGGCAAAATAACCAAGCTGTAGAGGATTGGGCGCTAGCAGTAGGCTATGCGATCGCTCAGTCTCTGACAGAAAAACTTACTCCTGCTACTCTCATCCCCCAAATGATTAGCTTTTTGGGAGAAACAACCACATCTGTGCCACAGACTTTATTGAAATTACACAATTTGTTAGAAAAACAGGCGGGGTTAGAAATAACGCAAGCTGAATTGTGTACAGAAGAAAAGCTGAATCATGCCTTAGCAATTGCTTTTTATTGCTTTGTTAGTAGTTTAGAAGACTTTCGCCTTTCAGTTTTACGGGCTACTCAATTTACCTCCCGTTCGATTTATATCAGTACAATTACTGCTGCTTTATCAGGAGCTTATAACGCTACAGCAGGCATTCCTGTGAGTTGGCGGTTTTTATTGGCTAAAAATAGGGCGGCACAATGGCAAGTCACGGATTTATGCCAAATGGTAAAATTAACGGATATACTCATTGCTACCTGGTCGGGGGTGTATGATTCCACTTTGCATCAAAGCGAGGTAAATGCAGAATGGCCCATAACTCTGAGTGATCTACCTCTAGAGGCGATCGCAGCTCCCCGCGTGATCCGGTTGCGTTAATCTCACTTCTACCTTACTAATGATACAAAGTATAAAACATAGAAATTTTCTATTACAATAAATTAAATTTTAGTAAAAAAATATACTATAGTTTGGGGAAACATTAAAATTCAATCGGGTTCTGTAGGTAGCAATTGTGGCAAGCAGGCTTCAAGTGTTTTGACTCAAAGCAATCAAGCAAAAAACTGCGATCATAGACAATGAAAACGCAGCCATTTTTTCATCTTTGACTTAAGCGATTTATTCACTGGAAGCAACTTTACCAAAGCCCTATGCCGTTTACATTTATCGAAACCAACTGTGAAAGGCAAAGATAAAAAACAAAGAGCGCCAAAACCAAAGGTAACTAGTGGTAGTTTACCTGGAAAACCTTCTCCTGTTGTTTTCGTAATTGCAGTAGTGTCTCTGACTGGAATCATTGGGCAAAATTTCTACAACCAGCCTCAGTTGAAAATAGGAACCACCGCACCAGAAACAATTAGAGCGCCCTATAGTAGCTTAATCGAGGATACAAAAAAAACAGAAGCACAGCGCAGAAATGTCAGCAAAAAATTTGTGCCTGTGTTAATGGTTGATGAAAATATTAATAAAAAAATCAAGAAAAATTTACAAACACTTCTAGCTCAGGGTAATGAAATTCGATCTGCTGCCGGTTCTTTTCCTTTTTTTGATACTTTTGTCTTGTCAGTTTCTAGTCAGCGTTATCTGCGCTCCTGTGCTGACTCAGAATGGGAAGACTTGTTGGTGGCTCTAGAACATACCAATCAACAAAAATCAGGAGTATTAACTCAAAACCTCAGAAGCATTTTCATTAAAACTAAACAGCAGAATCAAAACGCAAATAAGCAAAGAGTTGGAGATACGGAGAATGTTTCCGTACCATCGCGTTTGGGTATCCCTATATCCTCTTCATCGAAGTCAGAGACTTCCTTGCTCAGCGTTTCCTCCACTCCAGAAGTAAAACCCAATGATTCGTTCCAAAGTGCAGAATTTGCCCAAGCAATGGCAGAATTAGAAGCTTATCGCCTCAAGACTTCTACGCAAAACTTGGTTTCATTATTGAGTAAAGTTGCTCAAGCACGCCAAGGCTATACCCAAGCCACCGTCAAGTTGTCACAACTGCTGAGTGAAAACCCCCAAACTGCTTATGAAACTACTTCTTTCCTGAATTTCTCTGATGAAGACTGGGCAAAAACCCAAATAGGGGTACAACTGAGTGCTGAGCGGATTTTAGCTCAAGGTATTCCTCAAGGACTACCCCCCAGTGTTTTACAAAATGCAGTCAATTTGCATGTGCATAAATTAGTACCACAACCAACAGAATCTTTTGCTAAGAAACTGCTGTTGGAGGTTTTGGAACCGAATCTTAAGCAAGATGAAGAACAAACCAAAATACAAGCAGCAATAGCAGCAGCAGAAGTTAAGCCTGTAATCGTGGCTGTGGAGCAAGGTGAGATAGTTGTCCGCAAGGGCGATCGCATTACATCTTGGCATTTAGATGTATTGGAACACTACCACCTGCTACGCCGAGAAATTAACTGGTTGGGATTAATGTATTTGGCTGGAAGTGTCAGCTTTTCTATAGGAATTTTTACTTTTGTTGAACGGAGTATTAAGTATCGATGGCGACACAGCGATCGCCTGTTAGTATTATTGCTGACTTTGAGTACCCCTTTGGTAGTGACGATGGGTACGCCTTATACTACCTGGAGTGGCGTGGGTTTATTGCTGGGTAGCTTTTACGGAGCAACCGCGGGTGTGACAGTGGTAGGGCTGCTGGTAGCATTATTAGGTATGAGCCTAGAAATCAGCAAAATTTCCCTGTTGGCAGGTGCAGCTGGGGGAATATTAGGCAGTTGTATGGCCCATAGGTTGCGATCGCGCGAGGAATTAGCACTATTAAGTGTAGCGATCGCTTTAACTGAAGGTGGTGTTTACCTACTCATTCAAATCTTTTTGGGTGCAGCATTTGGCCCCTATTTTTACGTTGTCCTCAAAGAAGCAGGGATTTTTGCTTTATCTGCTTTAGCTTGGAGTATTGTAGCCTTGGGGTTAAGCCCTTATTTAGAAAAATTATTTGATTTAGTTACCCCGATTCGCTTGGCAGAATTGGCAAATCCCAACCGTCCTTTATTAAAAAAACTGGCAACAGTTGCCCCTGGGACTTTTCAGCATACGCTATTTGTCGCTACTCTGGCTGAGGCTGCCGCCAAAGAATTAGGATGCAATATTGAATTAGTGAGAGCTGGTACATTATATCACGATATTGGCAAAATGCACGACCCTCAAGCCTTTATTGAAAATCAAATGGGGGGGCCAAATAAGCATGATACAGAAATCAAAGACCCTTGGCATAGTGCCGACATCATTAAAAAGCATGTCAGCGAAGGCTTAGTGATGGCAAAAAAACACAGTTTGCCTTCTTCTATTCAAGCTTTCATTCCAGAGCATCAAGGCACAATGCAAATTGCTTACTTCTATCACCAAGCTCAACAGATTGCTAAAGAAGATCCCAATTTGACAGTAGATGAAGCAGACTTTCGCTACGATGGGCCAATTCCTCAATCACGGGAAACAGGAATTGTGATGTTAGCCGATTCCTGCGAAGCAGCATTGCGATCGCTCAAAGATGCTAGTTGTGAACAAGCTTTGGTGATGGTTAACAATATTCTCCGTGCCAGATGGCAAGACAAGCAATTAGTAGACTCAGGACTAACACGAGAAGAGATGAGCAGAATTGCCGAAATTTTTGTAGAAGTTTGGCAACAATTTCATCACAAACGTATTGCATATCCCAAGTTAAAGGCTGGGAATTAAGGTGTGTAGAAACGTAGCATTGCTACGTCTCTACAAAATGTAGACAAACACAATTCATGACCAAATTCAGCAACGCCATAATTTTATTGTCGCGTGGGCTGGTAATTGGTAATGGGTAATAAAGATACTAACTATTCATTTTCCTATGCCCGATGCCTAATAACCGATACTAGTCAATAGGCAATAGACTTGATATTAACTGATCACTGATAACTGATTATCTGTAAATCACCACAGGCTCTGAACAACGTTGTTTCCAACCAACTTGTTCCAGCATTGGTTGTCCATCATAGTCTGTAGCAGGTTTTCCTATACAAAGATAACCTAGTGGTTCCCAATCATCAGGAACACTAAGTACTTGTTTGAGTTGATCATAATCGAGAATGGAAACCCAACCCGCACTGTATCCTTGCTCTGTTAGGGACAGCCAAAGATTTTGGATCGCGCACACACAGCTCCATTTCAACGTTTCATCAGTCCAAACAGTGCCTATTGTGTAGTTTTCTTTAGGGTACTCGCAAAATACTGCTAAACCAATCGGAGCATCTTCAATCGCTTCTAGCTTCAGACTTTTATGAAGCTTGAGCTTGTCTTGCTCATTTGCCAGATTTGCTTCTGCTTTTGCCCTGATTTTCACAAAAGATTGCTTGAGTATTGCCTTAGTCTGTTGATTACGGACTACCACAAATCGCCAAGGTTCACTCAAACCAACTGAGGGAGCGCAGTGAGCAGCAGTTAGCGCTTTTTTCAATACAGTTTCAGGGACATCGTCTTTTAGGAAATGCCGTGTATCACGCCTCAGCTTCAAACACTGTTCCAATTCCATAAAGCTCTACTTTCCCCTAAATACTCATCAACAATAGCTTAACCGAGTTAGTTGTCTAGTTGTACTTTTACAAATCTAACAACTTGAGCATATTACTAAGCATATAGCCAAATAATCATTTGGTAAATCTTGTAATCATGCCCAAGATATGCAACGAATCTCAAACGGGAGCATCCCTATTTTTTTCAATATACGGCTGAGGGTTTAAATCCTCAGCTTCATAGCTAAAGTCGTCTGAAGACGAGTCAAATAAATCAAACAACAGATTTAAGCTATGAGACTGCGGTTTAAATTGCAGGCGGTTTTTTGAATATTTGAGATCTGCATCTCAAACCCTTTATTGTTATGTTTAGAAATCTATTAATCACTGTTAAATAGCATAAAGTGCCAGCTCATGTAAATAGGAGCTGGCACTTTATTAGTTTTTAGCTTACTTGTTATATTTAGGGCCTTTATTTTGCTGACCCCAATGTTATCTATAGGTAAATGATCCCCTATTTTTGTAGTAAACAAAGATTTTTTAATTTTTTCTTTAGATTTACTTTCCTGACTATTTGTGAAGCTTTGTAAATCGGCGTTTTGCTGGGCTGATGGAGGCTCCCATAATTTCAGATACCCAAACTTCAAAGTTACGGAGTGGGTGCGAGCGCAAAGCAACATCAGGATGAACTATTGGTTCAACCAAAATCGTAAACATTCCCAGCCGATTACCAGCTAACACATCGGTAAATAAGCGATCGCCCACCATTGCGACTTGTTCCGCGGGCAAACTCATGGCATTGAGTGCTGCTCTGATCTTACGTCGTGAGGGTTTAGCAGCGCCCAAGTAGTAAGGTAAATCTAATGACTGAGCAATATTACCGATGCGGACTTCACTTAAATTATTGCTTACGAGATACAGAGTTGCTACCTGACGGATTTCCTGAACCCAATTTCGTAGTTCTGCTGAAGCCGATACTACTCTAATTGGTACTAATGTTTCATCTACATCCAACACCAGCCCCTTCAGCCCATATTGTTGGATAATACCAGGTGTGAGATTCAACACTGAACCTTCCAAAATTAAATCAGGCTGTAGGAGGTTGTTCCAGCGCATAGTTTAGGCAGAAGTCAATGGTCAATGGTCACTAGTAAATAACTCTTGACTATGGACACTGGACTATAGACATAATTTCTCAGAAATCTATGCAATAGCTAAAACATTTGGCAAAAAGACTGTCAAATGCTTATGCCCATAGTTAATAATAATTAAAAATTCCTCATGTAGAGACTAAATATTGCCGTTTTTGTTTTGAATTTTTAATTTTATTCAACTCCATTAAACAAATGCTCTTCTAAGAGCGGTTGCACTTGACGGAATTCTTCTGGCGAAAGCAATTCAGGTTTACCAGTTTTAGATATCCGTGCAAAAAACAGCAGTGGATCAAGAGGGGTATAAATTGCATACTCCTGCTCTTCATGGTAAAAGCTAGCTAGCAATTGTAATTGCTCTGGTTCCAAATCTGATTGTTCGTCTTCGATTTCTAAAGTGAACAATTCTGATTCTTCAACTGGCGGTAATTCACCTGCAACAGTTAAAGCATAAGCTGTATTTTTGAGGACTAGATTTTGCTCCGATAGTACAGCTTGGGCAGTGCCAAAAATTTGTTCGATCGTGGCATCATCTTCTACGAGAACAGCCTCTTCTTCTTCCTCACCTTGCCACGCAAAGATTTCTACAGGTGAGTCAACAGGAAGAAGCAAAAAGTATCCTTGCCCATTTACTTCTAGTGAATGCTCAATGTAACATTCGAGCGATCGCCCTTTGTCATCGCTCAAAGTGATGGTGCCAGCAGATTCGCGATCGTGTTCGTCCGAAAAATAAGAAAAAGACATAGCCGAGATATAAACTGTATGACTACCAGCTACTTGATAGAGGGGGAAAGGGGATTAGGGATTAGGGATTAGGGATTAGGGGTTGAAAAAATGAGCGATATCCTAATTACCCTTTTTCCGTTCCCTGTTTCTCTTTAACCTTCAATTGTTTCCTACCTTTGCTGGCTAACAGATTTCAGAATATCATGCGACAAGGTATGCTTACTCAGCAGATAATTCTGTAGATTGTAAGCCAGCTCGCCGTGTATCTAACCATTGCTGCAAAATTAAAGCTGCTGCCTTACGGTCAATTAAAGCTTTATGGCGTGATGGAGAGCGGTTTTCAGCAATGAGCAACTGCTCTGCTTGAAAAGAGGTTAATCGCTCATCTACATACTCTACAGGCAGCTTCAGAACTTTGCCTAATCGTGTGGCAAACTTTTGCACTTGTTTGGCTTGAAACCCCAAAGAACCGTCCATTGAATAAGGTAAACCAACGACTAAAACTTCTACTTCTCGTTCATTGACCAGTTTTTGTATTTGTTCTACATCTTGCCCAAAAGATGTGCGTTCTACAGTCGTAATGCCAGTGGCTATCAACCCCAAGCGATCGCACCCCGCCACACCAATACGTTTACGACCAACATCTAACCCTAAAGCAGAAACATATTTAGAGTTAAGGTAAGACACACAAGAGGGAGGAGACAGGGGAGAAAGATTACTTCCTTGTCCTCCTTGTCCTTGTTCAATATCCACACAACTACTCCTGCTGTTGTCCATCAGCTGAGTCTGGCTGACAAAATGGTTCTAGGTGAGAATTTTTGCAAGAAAAGGAAATAGTTTCTTTTGATGGATTGGGTTGTGCTGGTCTGTCTGGAGAAGTTTGCTGATGCGGTGGTAACCATGACATTCCCCCTGGTATGGGTTTGCGTGCTGGTTGCAGACCTTGTAGTACTTCGGGTAACTGAATTCCTTCCAATGAGACAAATTTAGATTCTCGTACTTTATGCCACACCGAGCGAGACATAATTAGAGTGTGTTCTATACGACTTGCTCCTATTTGTTCTAAATACTCTTCTCCTTCTGGTTGATAGTCTGCCGAAGCTAGTTGCAATGGTTGCTGAGGAAAATCCTGGGCAATACGAGCAAGTTGAGTCAACAACTCTGGATACAGCCAAGTGTATGCTGGGTGGACTGTTAACGTCGCCCAATGTGGTTCTTCACCTTTGCGGTCTAGCATAATCTGAAAATAACCGATCGCTGCTTTACGTTGGGGTTCAAACACGTAACCGGTTACTACTTCTGTTTTAGTCACCCATTGTTTGACAGCATCAACCAAGGCACTAAATAAGTTGGTTTTAAAGTCATCGGTTTGGCGGTCAAATACCTGCCGTACCAAAGGTGGCATTGATGCTGTATCTAGCTGATATAGCAGCTGAGCATCAGCGTTACTTATAGGCAGCAAATTAGGCAAATCTGGGTTAACCTGTGCCAATTCAGCTAGCAGTTCTGGTTTAATTTCCCAATAGGTCATTTCAGCTAGACGCTGAAAACCGTTTTGTCGATACAGTGCCAGTGCTTCTGTATCGTTGATGTTTACTTCTAATATCCAAGTCCGAGCCTCTAAAATTGACTCAAAGCAGTAACGCAAAAGCTGCGAGCCAATTCCTTGCTTATCGGCAGCACGCTCTAGAATCACACGGTCTACGCGCCAAGTGCTACGCGTACGATTAAATGGCGAGACTTGGATCATTCCTAAAAGCGATCGCCCCTGTTCTGCTACATAACCACAGAAAATGTACTGTAATGGGTTGGGAAACCAACTTAAAAATTTCAACAATCCATACCAGCGGCGCAGCCATTGCATTTGCCGCATAGCAAAATCGGCTCCTTTTCTGGTTTTAGCTGCGAATGAATCTAGAGCTAGACGTCCAATACTATCCAAATCTCGATATTGGATTGGTCGGATCACAACGCTAAGATTTTTCTGAAGTAATGAATTCATTTTCATTCGAGCCGCCATTGCGCCTTAAGTAACAGAAACAGAGGTACTGCTGCATTAATATTAACGGCTTTCCACCCCTTTCTATTGCTCCAAAAGAGTGATTTTCACAACTCAATATTAAAAAGCAGACTAGTTGATGACTACATTAGCCTAGGCTCAACAAGTTCTGCTTTGATTTTATTTAAATTTTATTGAAGATTTGTATAGATATAGATTATGAGCTAGATAGCTCGGCGAGAACGAGAAATTAGTTTTTCAAAATTAGCTTGGGTTTGATGGAGTAATTGCTCTCGGCTGTCTACCTGTGTATGCTTCAGGGATGGAACCAAATTACGAGCTTGCAGAGCCATGTGCATTTGGAGGTGGGCAACATATTCACTAAAGTCTTCTTCAACGATTACATTTGTACCCTTGAGGAACTGTGATTCCATCGCCACTGTTTTCTCCTTTGTTTGTTAATCCCTAAGTTACTGATTCACATTATCAAAACTTATCATGTCATTTTACCTGGCTTGTTAGGTTTGCAATGAAGTTTAACGGTTTTTACAAAGATTATGGAGAAATGTAAATTATGGTAAATGGTTAGTGGTTGGTTGTTGGTTGTTGGTTGTCAGTGGTTAGCAGTTATTTAGTTAGTAATTAATTTATTATTAACCCCTCACACCCCTCATACTCCTCACACCCCTCATACTCCCCACACCCTCCCTCCAACACTTATGCCTAAATAAACTTGGTATGCAATGATAGCGAGGTGTTAAAACTTACTTTTTTAAACGTAGGTTTGACAGCGAAGACATTTTTACAATATTATTTAAAACTTAATTGATTTAAGTATAAAAATTAATTTTGGAATCAAAAATTTATTTAATCAAAATAAAATGCCTAAAGCCTATAATTAAACCCTTGTTGTACAACAACAGTAGCCATAATAAGGTGATAAACAAGCAACAATTTAGGGAGTTGGAGTTGCGGCTCTATAACTTCTAGCTACCAATTGTTCTGGTGCTGAATTATACTAATACTCAAATGCCACTCTTCAGCTTTTTCAATCAAAGTACTGAGCAACAATCTAACCCGCAAATAGTGGGACGGGGTGTGAGGTTGCAAGCTAGTTACTCAAAACTACCTTTAAGCCAAAGAATTATCATGCCCTTTATGCTGGTATTCTTTAGCATTATGGTGGTAGCTGTGATTAGCTTTGCTTTTTGGTTTACCAGCCGAATGGAACACCAGATCAAAAATTCTGTTGCATCAAGCGCAGCGGTGATTTTGCAAGAGTTGCAAACAGAAAAACAAGACTTGGGTTCTTGGGTGCAGCTAATAGCAGAACGAAATGATGTGCGTACCGTACTGCAACAGAAAGATACTCAAGCACTGCTGAAAATCTTAGTTTCACATAAGACTAATTTGGGATTAGACCTGATCAAGGTTGTCAATCAAAATGGTGGAGTAGTGCTAGATCTGAGAGAGCCAAGATTAAATGAATCACACTTAGAAGATAGAACAACTATTTCTCAAGCATTGGGTGGGATGTACCCTTTAGATGTAGTCAGTGTTGAAAAACAACGAGGACAAACACAGTTAATTTTAGTAGGTACAGCTCCAATTAAGTCTAACGAAGAAGAAGTGATTGGTGCAGTTGAAATTGGTATTCTCATCAATAACGAATTCCTCAAAAGTCTAATAGCAGCCAAAGATGAGTACTTGATTGTATTCAACAAAGATAAAACAGTTGTTGTTTCTACATTAACATCAGTCACTCATAGAAATTGGCAGTTACCACCTACTTCTGTTCCACCAATGCGCATCTTACTTACAAATAAGCATTATGTAGCCAAAAGTATTTTTCTACCTGGACTAAGCAACACCTCTTTAACAGTGGTATTGCTAAAATCGCTTGCTGATCTCAACCATACAGTACAGTATTTATGGTTGAGATTGTGGGGTTTTTTCCTAGTGGGGGGTTTGATTTGTACCTTGGTGGGTAAGAATATAGCGCGAAATATTTCTGGACCTTTATTGACTGTGGCGAGAGTTGCTCAAAAAGCTACTCAGGAAGGGAATTTTGATTTGCAAGCTCCTGTAACAAGAAATGATGAAGTGGGAATTTTAGCTACTTCTCTTAATAGCTTAATTCGGCGAGTTGCAGAATACACTCAAGAATTAGAACAAGCTCGTACAACTTTAGAAAAGCGAGTTGAAGAACGCACTCACCAACTTTTACAAAAAAATCAGGAATTAAATCTAGCTTACGATCAACTTAGCTATGCTATTCAAGAACTTCAGCAAACTCAAGCACAGTTGATTCAAACCGAAAAAATGTCTTCACTGGGTAATATGGTAGCGGGGGTTGCTCATGAAATAAATAATCCTATTAGTTTTATCTATGGCAATATTAGCTATGCCAAAGAATATATTGAACAACTATTAGAATTACTTCATTTATACAAAAAAGAATATCCTCAACCAACTGCTGCGATTCAAACTTGTCTAGAAAAGACCGAGCTAGATTATATTAGCGAAGATTTGCCTAAAATTTTATCCTCAATGAAAATGGGAGCGCAGCGAATCAGGGAAATTGTGTTGTCTTTACGAAATTTCTCACGATTGGACGAATCTGAGAAAAAAGCTGTGAATATCCACGAGGGAATTGACAGTACTTTGTTGATTCTCAATCATCGCTTAAAAGAAGGAATTCAAGTAATTAAAGAATACGAAGAAACACTACCATTAATTGAGTGTTACCCAGCACAATTAAATCAAGTGTTTTTGAATCTCTTGAGTAATGCAATTGATGCTTTAGAAGAGTCATTCTTGAATAATTTCTCATTGGAAGATAATAAAGTCAATCCCCAAATACTAATTCATACAAACAAAGCAGCAGGAAATCGCATTTATGTACGAATTACAGATAATGGTTGCGGAATTGAACCACAAAACCAAGATAAAATTTTCGACCCTTTCTTTACAACTAAAGAAGTGGGTAAAGGTACTGGATTAGGATTGTGGATTTGCTATCAGATTATCCAAAAACATCAGGGTAAGATTGAAGTCAATTCTTTACTTGGCGAAGGAACTACTGTTACGGTGACACTCCCGCTTGTACAAAAATCATAAGTGTATCAGTGCGATCGCACCCAGATATCCCACTTTTGATAAAAGTCGGGGAGCTTGTTTAAAAATTCAAGTTCTCAACCAGAAATCCCTTATTTTAACTTTATATGCAAACATAAAAATCCTTCGCGTTCTTCGCGCCTTTGCGGTTTAATAATTATTTTTGATCCACGAAGACGCGTCAGCGGCTTCCCGCAGGGTAGATGCAAAGTTCGCGAAGAAAGACTCCGTACTTAACCAGCTAACGCTTCTGTTTTTTCCTTCTCTGGTACATAGGGCTTTTCTGCACCTTGGGCGAGATATTCCGCCAACTGGGATTCAATTTGATCACGAACAATTTGGCGATACTCTAGGAAATGTTCGTTGTGGGCGCAGGTAGCCAGGTAATGTTCGGCAACACTAGGGTTATGCTTAATAATGCTAAAGAGGTGATGCCAAAATTTCCAACGGGTTTCGCGTTTGATTCCTTGTCGCCAAATCACAATCAACAATGCTTTGACAACTACCCACTCTGGCATTTTGAAGGGTGCTTTCCATTTTGGTGTACCCATCATCATAAAACAACGATAGGTGCGGTCTAAATATTTGACTGGGTCATATAAAGTACAAAATGCCTCAACATATTCTCTAGCAATTTCTTCCAGGGGACGGGTAGGAATAAAGTTCATCAAAGTGGTTTGGTTAATGTTACCGTCTTTGTTTTCCCGTAATCGTCCTTCTTTTTTGAGGCGATGCCACAAAGCGGTATCTGGTAGCGCTTGTAACATGGCAAAGGTGGTGGAAGGAATTGCAGCTTGTTCGGCAAAACGGACAATGCGATCGCCTGCACCTGCTTTTTCACCATCAAAACCAATAATAAATCCAGCCATTGGCCGCAACCCGGCTTTGATGATGGATTGCACAGATTCAACTAGGGAACTGCGGGTATTTTGAAATTTTTTCGTTAGTTGTAGACTTTCTTCATCTGGTGTTTCGATTCCCAAGAACACCGCCGCAAAACCACAATCAACCATCAATTCCATCAATTCTGGATCTTGGGCTAAATCAACGGATGCTTCAGTGTCAAAGCGGAAGGGATAATTATGTTGCTGCATCCAAATTTTTAACTCTTTGAGCAACAGCTTGACATTGCGTTTGTTGCCAATAAAGTTATCATCTACCATGAAAACACCCCGCCGCCAACCCAATTCATAGAGGTAGTCTAATTCTGCTAATAATTGGGCAGGAGTTTTGGTACGGGGTTTGCGACCATAAAGAACAATAATGTCACAAAATTCGCACTGGAAGGGACAACCGCGCGAAAATTGAATTGACATCATGTCGTAGGCATCAAAATCTAGCAAATCAAAGCGGGGTATGGGGGTTGAGGTGACATCTGGTTTTTCTGTAGCGCGCAAAGTACCAGATGTTTCTCCCCGTTGAATTGCTTCAACAAACATCGGTAGAGTAATTTCTCCTTCATCCAGAATGAGAAAATCTGCACCAGCTGCTTTTGGTTCGCTAGGTGTAGAAGTGGGATAAGGACCACCGACAGCAACTAACTTACCACGTTTTTTTGCTTCCCGAATTTGTTCGAGCAAATCTTGTTTTTGCACAATCATCGCCGAGAAGATGACTAAATCTGCCCAAGCCCATTCTGCTTCTGTAACAGGACGAATGTTACGATCTACTAATTTAAATTCCCATTCTTGGGGCAAAATCGCTGCTACAGTTACCAAGCCCAAGGGTGGCAGCAAAACTTTCCGATTTACTAATGCCAATATCTTTTCGTATGACCAAAAGGTTTTGGGAAATATCGGATAGACTAGTAAAACTCGCATAAAGTCTCAATCCTCCTCACACTTTGATTATTAAATTATGCTAACTAAATAAAGAGTGTAATTTACTGTATCTAAATTTGTTATATTTTAACATTATTAATTTTTCTCTCGAAACATATAAAGTTTTACTTCTTATATATCTATTTTTGCTCATCATTGCACCTAACTTATTTTGCAACAGATGAGTATGAAATTTAGATTTGCCTAATTTGAGCTAATAAAACTTCTTGTTTAGCAATCAAACTCAGTTTGCAATTGATCAACTTACTAGGTTTAGAAGTGATCTTGGATAAACATAGCTAGGATGCAAAGATAAAAAATCCAGCGTTTTCAACCTTAGATTTGCAAAAAAAAATCTAACTACTGTTGGCTAAATCATATTGATGTATGTGTAATATCATGTCCGACTAATTGCTTATGATACAAAGCTTGGGCATTGGCTATTGGGCATGGGAAAATCATCAATATCTTAATTACCAATTACCAATTACCCATTACCAATTACCGACCCTACTAATTAAGGCTGAGGAGGTGCAGGGGGTGCATCTGGGATTTCTGCATCTTGTCCTTGTCTTTGCAGATATTTACTCAATACATAAGCCATATCACCACGAGTCATGGGTTTTAATGGGTAAATATTTCCTTGAGTGTCTGTATTGACAAATGCTTCGGCTACTACTGTAGCGATCGCTTTTCTAGCCCAAGGAGGAATAGATGCTGCATCTGGATGGGGAGCCAGAATTTCATTGACTGTCTCATCGGGAAACTGAAAAACACCATAGGCTTGAGCAAAAATTGCTAAAGCTTCTGCTCTTGTCACTCTTTGGTTGGGGAAAAATAAGTTACCCCGATAGCCTCTCATGATATCTGTTTTTAAGACAGTTTGAATATCTTTATAAGCCGGATGAGAGGGTGGTACATCTGGAACTACAAAATTTTCTTTGCTTGTTGCTTGTCGTTTATCTAGTCGAAATGCTTTCACCATGATCGAGGCTAAATCTGCTCGACTGATTATCCTTTCTGGATAAAATTTGTTATCTGGATAGTTAGTCATCCAGTTCGCAGCTAACACCATCTGAATTGGATCGGATGATTGCTTGGCTTGTGGTTGAACTTGGGCAGAAACAACAATTGGAAAGGATTGTATTAATGTCACTAAGGTAAGAACACTTAAAAATCGACGCATAAATGTAAATTTAAAAAACTGTAGTACTGAAAAATAACACCAACTCTGTTGTACCCCGATCCGGAAACAAACCAGATTTTTTTAGTATTTTATGATCAATTTTCTTGGTGTGGGTCAAATCAAAAAACGGGTGATTGTGTATTGTTTAACACAATATTTCACCCGTATAGTTACACAGTTTAGTAAATTTCTATCAACATAAAATTGATTTCAATCAACCTAGTTAAACTTGAGTAGCATCTTCCTGATTGATTTGCTGTTCAAGATTAGCGATCGCACCATTTAAACCAGCAAGCTTTGTTTCTAGGTCATCACGCATTGCCTTGAGAAATCTTAGCTTGCGCTCCAAACGATTTTTCCGAGAAACAGGCTCCATATCGTAGCAAGAGTTATACCAGAAATTAAAGGGAAACATAACTACCTTTCCAAATCAAAGCCTACTTAAATTCTGGCGAAATTATTTTCAAATTAGGGGAAAGGTGATGGGAGGAAAACCGATCCAATGTTGATTGTTGGTTGGTTGTTGGTTGTTGATGGTTAGTAGTTAGTGATTCTTCTATACTCCCCCCATCTCCCCACAGCCCCTAATCCCCACCAGGGGCTCCGAGTTTCCCATAGTGATTGCTACCAACTAGAACTAGAATTTGATCATGGCAGGAAGGTAAGGCACATAGTTTTGCATAGACACAGCCGATTGTAGTTGCATGGTGAATCTCAAATTCTTCTATAAAACTATCTGTTCACCTCGTTCAGTGAAGCGAACATCTTTAATTCCCCATTGCGGATTACTTGTGAGAGTTTTGCGGAGACTACCAAATAAAGCAAACTGTTCACAACTTGATAGGGAAGTGATTTGCCGTCGAGACTTAGGATCTAGGCGTAAATCTACTGTTGCAACACCGTCTTTGATATTAACTCGATATCCAAAAAAGCTAAAGTCACCGTTATCCCGTTGTTCCAAAATTTTACCCACCGCATCTGTCACGGGTTGTTGTGCTGCTACCGTGATTGTTTGCGGAACTAGTTCTTGACATTGTGTATCACTTATGTATAAAGTCACATTCACAGTTTTATCTGTCATAAGTGATTCACTCCTGGGTTGAACATTGAGCCTGGCCGTACTTTGAGTTGGTGATTGGGTAGTCGATGCAGGAGTTTCACTGTTTGGCGTTGGTGATGTTGTGATCTTAAATTTACCTTCATAAGTAGGGTTAAAACTACAACTGCTAAGACTGGCAGCTATGGTCAAAAATATGGCAGAGACAATATATTTCTTGCTAGTCTTGCTAACTTTGTTCATCTTCTTTTAGCCCCTAGTTTCCTTTACAATTCGCTTTTGCTGACAGCAAACCAGTAGAAATTTAACATTTAGAAAGGATGAAAATTCTTTGTGTCTTGGAGTCTTAGTGGTTGGTGTTTTTTTACCACCAAGGCACAAAGGCACTAAGAAGCTAAACGATTATGTGGTAAATCACACAACGAGGAGAGGAAATATTGAATTGGATCTATATATCCTCAGCTCTTGTGAGGATATTTCCCAAGAGCAAGCTAATAGGATAATTGCTCGAATGGAAGCAGCAAGAGATGATGTACTTCAGCGTGTCGAACGCATCCAAGTCTTAAAAAACTCCTATTACCTAATAAAAGCCTGCTGATGCAGGCTTTTTGGTTTTTCTGAAATATAGAGTTAAAAAATTTTACCTGGAACGAGAACCGCTGTTACGGCGCTGTTTGTGTCTAGCAACGGCTTTACGCTTTTCTTTTTCTAATGGAGTCTCAAAGTGACGCTTTTTCCTCATATCTTGGAATATACCAGCTCTGGAGACTTGGCGCTTGAATCGTCGTAAGGCTGATTCAATCCCTTCGTTTTCTCCTAATACTACTTGCGCCATTTTTATTACTCCTGGTATGGGTGGATACTTTGCATCAACTAAAGGAAAAAATATTCCAGCAGAGTTGAGTCATTGATTAAATCTGCTGGAGACCTAATATTTAAAATTTTTTATATAAATTTAGTAACGGCGATTATTGCGACCACTGTTACCCCAATTTCCGCCACCAGAAGAGTAACTTCTTTGACTGTTTCTTTCGGGACGAGGTCTTGCTTTGTTAACTTTTAAATCTCTTCCCATCCATTCAGCACCATTTAGCGCTTCAATAGCACGCTCTTCTTCTTCGTCTGACTGCATTTCTACAAAAGCAAAACCACGTACCCGTCCAGTATCACGGTCTGTAGGTAGCTGAACTTTCTTAACTGTACCATATTCAGCAAAAACCTCCCTCAGATCTTCTTCTCTAACCTGGTAGGATAAGTTACCGACGTAAATAGACATAGGGCATCTCCCAAATCAATTGCTGTAGAGAGTTAGATTCGGAGAGACGCTTGTGAAAATCAAAACGAAATTCTCAACCGAAAATAAATCCTGTTACTGGGAGTATAGCAAAAAAATTCTTTGACTACATCGCTGAATAAATGAATGTGTCTTCAAGGTTATAAAGACAGATAATACAAGCGGATTCACCAAAAACCTACGACAGCGGATATACTTTCCCGTAACAGACAAAAACTACCAACAATCAATGCTAGCTTCTACCCTACTTTTTCTGTGTAAAGACAACAAAGTTATGTTTGGCTAATTCTTTTTTTCCGGATTGGCTCCTGGCATAATTCACAAATTCTTGTACAGACTTTGCTGGTGTTTTTTTAATAGTAATTCCAATCGGTATAATCATTGGATACTTATTATTTTTAATATTTTCAAGGCTAGGTTCCACACCATTAAGACTAAGGTGGTTCACTGGTAATTTGTGATAAATAGCATATGCTAAAGAAAAAGCACCAATACTATAAGGTGTATTTTGAATGGCTGCAATCAATTCACTTTCTCTACGCAGAACAACAGCTTCTGATGAGATTTTAAGGTCTTGACCAAGATAGTATTTCCGCAATAAATTTTCAGCAGCTTCTTTTGGTATATCTAAGACAACAATCTTAGCATCAGGCCCACCTAATTCTTGCCAGTTCTTGATACTACCACTATATATTCCTTTCAGTTGCTCAGTAGTCACATTAATTATATTTTTAACACTGGGATGGGTAGCAACTAAAAAGCCGTCTTTAGCAAGTAAGTAATATTCTAGTTTGTCTGCTTTTTCCTCTTGCTGCAATTCTCGACTGAGAGTTCCAATGTCTAACAATTCATCTTTAACTCCAGCAATACCTGCTTTTGATGAAGAAGGTGTGAGTATTGAAACTTTGGTAGTGGGATTTTTCACCTCGTAAGCACTAGCTAACACCTCCAAAGCTGGATAAACACTATTAGAACCAGCAATTTTAATTTCTTGCTCTGCTTGAGTGTTTATGGCAGAATTGGATCTAGTCGCATTAGTATTAATAGCACAGCTAAAAAGTCCTAAAATTACAGCCCCCATTGCAAATATAAATAAGCTTTTCGTTTTCATATCATCTGCCTTGATCAACCAAATAAAGTTAAAACCATATCTGAGAACATAGGAAAATTCAAACTAATTTTACTGGTTAGTATTTTAAGTTTAATAATCTCCAACTACTTAACTTTCCTTGAAAAATAAAGCCCAGCCACTAAGATAGTGATGAACAAACTACTAACTGCTAGCGAAGTTCGGCAATTGTGTCGCCAGGGAAAATATCAAGCCCCAACTCCAGGAGTTGCATCTGGATATGTACAGGCTAATTTAGTCGTCTTGCCTCAGTCTGTTGCCTTTGATTTTATGTTGTTTTGTCATCGCAACCCCAAACCTTGTCCATTATTGGATGTAACTGAAGTCGGCGATCCCGAACCTCGTATGATTGCACCAGGTGCTGATCTGAGGTCAGACTTACCTCGTTACCATGTGTTTCGCTATGGTGAACTGGTAGAAGAAGTTACGGATATCAAACAATTGTGGCGTGATGATTTTGTTGGCTTTTTGATTGGTTGTTCATTTTCCTTTGAGGGGGCGCTGTTGAATAAGGGAATACCTGTGAGACATATCGAAGAAAACAAAAATGTACCGATGTATAAAACTAGCCTGAATTGTATGCCAGCTGGGGTCTTTTCTGGGCCTTTAGTGGTTTCCATGCGTCCTTTATCGCCCCTTGACGCTATTCGTGCTGTACAAATTACCAGTCGTTTTCCCAAATCCCATGGTGCGCCAGTACATCTGGGTGATCCAAATGCGATCGCGATCGCAGATATCAATTCTCCTGATTTCGGTGATCCAGTTACTATTCATGAAGGAGAAATTCCTGTATTCTGGGCTTGTGGTGTGACAACGCAAACTGCAATAGTTCAGGCGAAACCAGAGATAGCGATTACTCATGCTCCTGGACACATGTTCATCACGGATATTAAAGATGAATAAACCTTCTGTCAAAATGGGGGAAAGGTTAAAGGGTAAAGGCCAAGAAATCATTGACAAAATCACTCAACTAGAATCAATTTGTGGGCAAGATGTTGGCAGAGGAATTCAACCCTTAGTAGAAGCAACAAGGGGAGGACTACTCAAAACTGCTCGTTCGATCGCCCAACATCCTGCTCCCCATGTGGCGATTATGACAGGCTTTTTTTTACCCTACGGTAATCCTCCTGCACCGGAAACCGATGGTCCGATTGGTTGTGCGCTGTTAGCGGCAGGTTTGCTGAGGGCGGGAATTCCTGTAAGAATTATTACAGATTCTCTTTGTTTTCGTGCCGTCAAAATAGCAGTGCAAGCAGCAGGAATAACAGCCGAAATTCCCTTTGATATTGTGCCAGTAGAGACAACAAAAAATCAGCAAGCGGTTTCTTCACTCCTGAGCTTATGGGAATCTTTAGAAACACCTATTTCTCATCTGATTTCCATAGAAAGACCAGGTCCTAGTCATGATGGTATTGTCCGCAATATGCGAGGACAAGACATTACAGCCTATACTGCACCTTTACATCTTTTATTTGCATCTAAAAATATCATCACAGTGGGGATTGGTGATGGTGGAAATGAATTAGGTATGGGCAACATTCCTCAAGATATAATTCGTCAACATATTCGGCATGGCGAAAAAATTGCTTGTATTGTTAGTTGTGATTATTTAATAGTATGTGGTGTTTCTAATTGGGGGGCAACTGGTTTATTAACAGCTTTATCTTTACTTCGTCCTGATTGGAAAATAGCAATTCTTTCTGGCTTAAATTCAGAAACAGAGTTTTATATTTTGGAATCAATTGTGAAGCATGGCCCTGCAATTGACGGGATTAAAGGTGTGCCAAGTCTTTCTGTTGATAATTTACCTTTTGAATATCATGCCCACATTATGAAAGTAGCCACTCAATTAATTTAGTTGGTTGTTGATGGTTGGTGGTTAGTAGTTAGTGGTTATTTGTTTTACTCCTCACACCCCCACACCCCACCTCCCCATTACCTTAACTCTTAACTCTATCCCACTCTGCTAAAATCTTTTCTCCTTCCCGACAAAGTATTTCATGAAATTGACCGTTACTAGCTAATAAACCACCCCACTGGTTAATATCTCCGGTGTTGTATTGTAATGGTCTGCCATCGAAGTGGGTGAATTGACCACCAGCTTCTGTTAGGATTAATTCAGGCGCAGCCATATCCCAATCTTTAGGCGCAGATTTCCCAGAAAGAGAAATATAAATATCTGCTTGTTGTTCAACAATAGTCGAAATTTTACAGCCGACACTGCCAACAGCTTTTTGATTTTGGCAAGGTAGATGTTGCAGCAAATATTCGAGTCTGTCATTGCGGTGGGAACGACTAACAACGAGGGTTAAATCTTCGATGCGTTCTCGTGATGATACTTTTAAAGGCGTAGTTTGGCGATCGCGAGTTTCTACAAATGCCCCGCCACCTTTAGTCGCATAATATAATTTATCTGCTTCAGGAACTGCGACCACGGCTAACACTGGACGATGTTCCTGTACTAGGGCAAGGTGAATGGCATACTCACCTGTTTTTTCGATAAAATCCCGTGTACCATCCAAGGGATCAATGATCCATGACCATTGACAACTTGGATGCTTGGCTTGTTCTTCTTTATAGGTTTCTTCACTAATATAAGCAAAGTCTTCATTACCCAAAGCTGCTTGCAATTTCTCCAAAATAAAGTGATTGACGGCTAAGTCAGCAGCCGTAACAGGATCATTATCTTTATACTGGACATCGAGATTTTTTTGAGTTCCATTGTAATAAGACCGCAGTATCTCTGCTGCAGCCCAACCAACAGAACGAGTGAGTTCGAGTATATTTTGTAAATCTGGCATTAATTTTGTCCTATATTCTACTAACCTGAAAACAGGGAAAGGGGATCGGGGATCGGGAATCGGGGATTAACCTAACAGCCAACCCATAATCCATCGGTGTGCATCGGTGTTCATCTGTGTTCGTTCCCTTTAACCTTTTTCCGGACTTCTTATCCAATGGCGTGTGCCAAAAAATTGACAGGAAAAAGCAGCTATTTTTGCTGCTGATGCTAGTGCATCAAGGAAATTTTCCCGTAATACGTAATAACAAAAAGCACCGTGAAAAATATCTCCAGCCCCCAGTGTATCAACAGCAGTAGTTTTTGGCACGTCTACAAAGCCACTTGCACCCGTTTCCTGTATAAGATACTTAATCGGTTTTTCACCCTGGGTAATGGCGATGTGAGGAATACCAAATTTACTGAGATAGGTAAAGACTTGTTCCTGAGTCTGGCAATTGGGAGGATGGAAATTGGCAGAGCAAATGGCGTAATCTACAAAAGGTAAAAGTTTATCAAAACCAGGTTTCCAGCTACCACCATCTATGACTACTGGGATATTATTTGCTTTTGCCATTTGGGCTATTTCTATTCCTACTGTCATTTGGTGTCCGTCAATTAAAACAATATCAACATTTTGTAAAATGTCTGGTGGGATAGCCTGGCTATTGGCTTGAGTTTTGACAGCATTGATGGAAATTACTGCCCGTTCGCCACTGGCTTGGGTAACAATAATAGAAGAAACTGGTGGTGGATTGGTTGTAGCAGGATCAAGGTCAATTATTTCTACTTGATATTTTTCTAAGTCTCCACGAATTAACTGTGTCATCGGATGAGAACCTACTACACCCAACAATTCAGATTGATTACCCAAATGGCTAAAAGTAACAGCAGCATTAGTTGCAGGACCACCTGCGGTAACAGTATAGTCAGCAGCAACTATTTTTTGATTGTTTCTCGGGGGAGATTGGGCGAGATAAATTAGATCGAGGGTTACTAAACCGACAAATAAGCCATAATTGGTCATTGGTTAGTGGTTAATGGTTAGTGGTTAATGGTTACAAACCAATCACAAACTACTAACTACTATCTACTAACTACTAACTACTAACAACTTTTAATTTTCATGCAAACTGATCCAAAACCAGGAACACTTTACATCGTCGCCACCCCCATTGGGAATCTGGAAGATATGACTTTCCGAGGAGTGCGAATTTTACAAACGGTGGATCTGATTGCGGCGGAAGACACACGTCATACGGGGAAGTTGCTACACCATTTTCAAATCAAGACTCCACAAATTAGCTACCACGAACATAATCGTAACAGTCGTATCCCAGAATTATTAAGGCAGTTGGGTGAGGGTAAAGCGATCGCTTTGGTGACAGATGCAGGTATGCCAGGTATTTCTGATCCTGGTTATGAATTAGTGAAAGCGTGTGTTGCAGCAGAAATTTCTGTAGTGCCAATTCCTGGTGCAAACGCTGCAATTACGGCATTGAGTGCAGCAGGATTACCAACGGTTCGGTTTGTGTTTGAAGGATTTTTACCAGCGAAAGCTCAAGGGCGACGAGAACATTTAGAATTTTTGAAGACAGAATCCCGCACTCTAATTTTCTACGAATCTCCCCACCGTTTGCCAGAGACTTTACAAGATTTAGCAGATATTTTTGGCAGCGATCGCCAAATTGTGTTGGCACGGGAATTAACTAAATTGTATGAGGAATTCTGGCGGGGAACCCTAGCACAGGCGCTTGCTTATTGTAGTGATAAGGAACCTCAAGGAGAATATACTTTAGTTGTGGCAGGAAGTCCACCCAGCGAACTGGTGCTGTCAGAAGTAGAATTAAAAGCTGAGTTAACAAAACTCATTACTCAGGGAATGTCGCGATCGCAAGCCAGCAGAGAGTTAGCAAAAGTAACTTCCCTACCCCGCCGCCAACTTTATCAACTGGCTCTTAGTATAGAGATTGGGGATTAGAAGGGAGACAAGGGAGGTGGGGTGTAGACGCGCAAGCGGCTTCCCGTAGGGTAGGGGTGATGGGGGGGAGTATGAGGGGTGTGGGGAGTGTGAGGAGTAATTATTAAATAACCACTAACTACTAACTACTAACTAATAACAAATGACCAATGATAATTGACAATCGCCCAATACTCTATCCCTGATACCCAATTCCCAATACCCATTACAATGGATCATGATTGATAATGAGGACAAAGAATGACCCAGGTGGTTTTAGGAGAGAATGAAGGAATAGAGTCAGCTCTGCGTCGCTTTAAGCGTCAGGTTTCTAAAGCTGGCATCTTAGCTGATGTTAAGTATCATCGGCATTTTGAAACACCATTAGAAAAGCGCAAACGCAAAGCAGTAGCTGCTAGACGTAAACGGCGTTTTAAATAAAAACATCGGCACTGACGTTGCTTGACAAGATTAATGTTAAAACAGCTACAGAGCCTCCGTTATCATTTTGAAAAAAAATAAGCAAGAAGAACCACCCCTCAAATAGGGGTGTAAATTAATAGCCTTGCCAAGTTACGGAGTGCGCCGAGTGTCCGATTATGGTTAGATGGAGCAAGCTAAATTGCTGCCCATCAACCTAACTATATAAAAAAGACAAACATATTTTTCAAACTAATTAATAAAATTCTTTGATTTTATTCTGGAAATATACGTAAAATATAAGTCATACTTTTTACGTATTTATTATTTGATAGTTTCAGGTTCATGATAGACAAGACCGTTGCTGTTACAACGATTCATTGCTTTTTCCACTCCTTGTTTGAGGCATAATTCTACGCATTCACAGACAAAGTTTAATACCTCAGAAACAAACTTCGTTTCAGTTGTCGAAAATTTTCCCAACACATAAGACACAGTATTTTCATCACCATTAGTAGCACCTTTGGGTCTACCAATACCAATACGTAGGCGAGGGAAATTTTGTGTTCCCAAATGTGCGATCGCACTTTTCATCCCATTGTGTCCGCCAGCTGAACCCGACAAGCGCAGACGAGTTTTCCCAAGAGGTAAATCCATGTCATCATAAATGACTAACACAGATTCGGGCGGTAATTTATACCAATTAGTGACAGCTTGTATAGCTTGTCCAGAGCGATTCATATAAGTGAGTGGTTTCAGCAGACGAATTTTGTCGTTAGTAGGTGCAATACCTTCACCGTACTCACCTTGAAATTTGCGATTTTCTGCCAAAGGAATCTGCCAAGAACGGGATAGAACATCCAAAGCAGCAAAACCAACATTATGGCGTGTTTGGTCATACTTTGGCTCTGGATTCCCCAACCCAACAATTAATTGGGGAATCACCAAAGTTGTTTTGGCAGTAGCTTCTGTCATTTGAAGTATGAATTATGAAAATGAAGTCTTTAATATCTTATCCTCCTGCCAACTGAGCCTCCTGCCTTTTGTTCACACTTCTTCCTTTTGAGGTGCTTCTAATTGTTTTGGTTCCAGTTCAGCAGTAGTTTTGACAGCTGCTTCTATTTGAGCTGCTTCTTTTTGAAATTCATTTTGAAATTCCTTAGAAGCGTCTTGAAAACCGCGAATTGCTTTTCCTAAGCTACGACCAATTTCCGGCAATTTCTTCGGACCAAATATTAACAATGCCACCATCATAATTAAAGCCATTTCCGGCAGACCAATACCAAATACGTTCATTTGTGCTTTCTCCTGTCAACTTAAAAACTGCTACAGAAACCCATAAATTTAGTTTAGACATTAGTTCTGGTTAGTGGTTGATAGTTCTTTGTTGGTTGTTCATGGTTGTGGGAAGAACCAACAACAAACTTAACAAAAAAACCCGGAGTGACCGGGTGGGGAAGCTTTTTAATACAAGTGTAAAGGTTCTTTCTCAATTAACGTCCTAAACTCCGCCAATCCACACTGACGTCCTGGATAATTATTGACTTGTTATAGAGTTGCAGAATAATCAGCAGAAACACGAAAAATAGGCCCATAAAAACAGCCATCAGGGGAGTAGTACCCCAACCTGGGGCAACTTTACCATATTCAGAGTTCAGGGGTCTGAGAATATCTCCTAACCGCGTCCGTTGTGCCATATCTCACCTTAAGATAGTTGCCAAAGCATTTTTTAATCTTCTGTAATATTCTATAAGAATAGCACTCATAATCTATCCTTTTATGATGGAACCCGCAACAGTTCTTAGCATTTCCGTTGGCGCGATTGTGATCGTCATCACAGCGCTATCTATTTATACTGCTTTTGGTCCTCCTTCTAAGCAATTGAGCGATCCTTTTGAAGACCATGAAGATTAGACAAGAACTAGGAACTAGAAACTAGGGGTTAGAGGTGAGTGACTAGAGGCTACTAGCAACAAACTAGTAAAAATTTCATTAATAACTAGTCACTTCCTATTTCTTGGTACAGCTTTGTGTCAAATCGTAGCGATTTCAAACGCAAAGGGACGCAAAGTCAGCGCAGAGGGACGCAGAGTCTTGGTGCCAAAATTTTGCCATGGATTTATGCAATTTTGTACTCAGTCTGTAATTCACTATCCATTCATCTAAATTTAGGAGTTGAGTTGTAATCAAGTAGTTGCAGAATCACTCATTTGTAACTTTAAATTAACTATTTTCCAGGGTTTGATAGTGAATTTTTGATCAATAGCTGTAGATGAAAATTCAGAAGTAGAAAAAGGACGCTCCAACAAATCCACAGATTCCTCCAAACTCAGCCCCAGATTATTCTGTAAAGACAAATCGGCTGTTTCTCCGTGACATTCATAACAACGCAAAATCCACTTGTGTGGGTCATCTTCTGCCTGTTTAAATGACATTAAGATTAAATTTTCTGCTGATAAATCTAAGAAACTTGCTTCTAATCCATCTCCATTCACTAAAAGGGGAGGATTCGCAGGACACACTATTACTTGCAAAGGTACATTTAATTCAGACCCGCGTCGGACTGTGTGGGCTGATTTCCAATCACCAGCATGGGGATACAAAGCATAGGTGAATTCATGTACACCTCTGTCTGCTTGAGGGTCAGGCCAGTTAGGACTTCTTAAAAGTGTTAGCCGTAGTTGATGTGGTTGAGCATCATAACCGTACTTACAATCATTTAGTAAACTAACACCGTAAGGATTTTGGATTTTGGATTTTGAATTGTGGATTGGGGATTGGGGATTGGTAAAAAGTTCTTCCTTGTTCCCCTTGTCTACTTCTTCTGTCAAATCTGCCCAACGCAAGGCGGGGACTTCCCATTTTGCCTTTTCTGCTGGGGTTTGAGGTTTGGTTGGACGGCGAATTGCACCACAGGGAATTTCGTAAGTAGCAAAGTCTGCTTCAAGATTGAGAGGAAAAGCTGCTTTCACCAATACATGTTCTTGTTGCCAATCTACCTTCATGGCGATTTTCAGCATAGGTGAAGTTGTTGACAGAATGTAGTCACAGCAAAACTCTGATTCACCAAGTTGCTGTACCACACGCAAGCGGTGTTGTACTGGTCCTTGTTCTAGCCATTGGATAGATTGAAGAGTAGCTGGTGGTAGAGGGTGCTGGGCATAATTAGGGTCAATATTCCACGCATCCCAATATTGACCACTATCTTGAAAAGCTTGTAATAGATTCCCGCCTGCTTGATTGAGAACTTCTCTGTTATTAACCTTGTCAAAAACACTAGATAAATTACCAGTTTGTTCATCAATGATGACTCGCAAAAATTCATTTTCCAAAGTCAATCTTTCTGGCGAAAATTGTTCTTGCTTTTGCAAACTCAAATTGGTATCATCAGACTGGGTTGTGTTATGTGGATTTTTAGGCAGAGAAGGACACAGCCAAAAAACACGGTAGCCAACAGACGGAATATCCCTAGCCAAAAACAGTAGTGTGGAAGCTTCACCTAACTGGGAAACAATTTGGTTGCCAGAATGGTCGTAAATCTGCCATACCTGATTGAATGCAGTCGTAGAGGGTAAGGGAACAGTGACAACCTCAGAACGCTTCCAGTTTAAAGAGTTGAAGACAACCACAGGTAAACTATCTGGCTGTGGCGGTGTTGGGAAAGAAATTTGAGCTGCGATCGCTCGCAACGACTCCTCCAATATCCCCGTACCAACCTTTTCCACTTCCTGCCACTGTGATAAAGCATCCTCATAAACTTCAGTAATTGAGGAACCAGGCAAAATATCGTGAAACTGGTTAAATAAAACTTGCTTCCAAGCAGTTTCCAATTCCGCCTTTGGATAATTTACCCCACAGCGAATAGTGGCGATCGCTGCAAACAATTCCGCTTGATACAACAAATTCTCACAGCGACGATTCCAACGTTTTTGATCGCCGTGGGTAGTATAGCAACCGCGATGGAATTCGAGGTAGAGTTCGTCATCCCAGGTGGGGAGAGTGTGAGAATTGATTATTGATTGCAGGTGTTGGAGATACTTTTCAGCAGTTGTAAATTCTAACTCTGGGAATAGGGGGGATTTTTGCCAGCGTTGGGCAGTTTCTAACATATCACGGGTGGGACCGCCGCCGTGGTCGCCGACACCAGGAAGCCAAAGTGAGTGTGTAAATCCAGTTTGAGTTTGCCATTCAATGGCATAATCAGCCATTTTCACTGGATCAATACCTTCACCCACAGGCGCGGACATTAAACTCAATATTTTACTGCCATCAGGAGAACACCACCAAAACGCACCGTAAGGAAACTTTGTTGTATCATTCCAACGTAACTTCTGCGTGACAAAATACTCAATTCCTCCCTGTTCCATAAACTGTGGCAAAGTTGCACAAAAACCAAAAGTATCAGGAACCCAAACCACACTCACTAGCTTGCCAAACTTTTCTTGTACATAGCGCTGACCATACAACAACTGCCGTACAATCGATTCACCAGTAATTAAATTTAATTCCGGTTCCACCCAAAAACCACCAACAACCTCCCAACTTCCCGCTACTACTTTTTCTTGAATAGCCCTAAATAAATCCGGGCGATTTTCCTCCACCCAAGCATACAAAGCCGGCGTCGAATGGCAAAAAACTAACTCCGAAAAATCCACCTGTAACTGCAAAACCGACTCAAAAGTACTCTGCGCCGCCTCCCAAGTTTCACTCACACGCCACAGCCAAGCCATATCCAAATGAGCATGACCCAACAAATAAATTTTGAATTTTGGATTTTCGATTTTCGATTGCAGTAGATGATTACGTAAAGATAAAAGCCTCCGATCAAACTCTCCCCTCTCTTCCTTGGCGTCCTTCGCGTCTTGGCGGTTCATTACTTCCTCTACCACCACCGCCAAACGATCCAACCTCTCAGGCGCAAACCTTTGCAAAAAACGCTGCGTCACAGCCAACTCATCAGCCACCAAACCAGGATCAGGACACTCCTGTTCATTGGATTCATACATTAAAAGCGATCGCACCAACGCCCCATCACAATGTCCCGGACTCACCAAACGTATAGCTATGAAAAATTCTTCCCCTGGTGTTACCGCCTGACTAACTAAAATCCGAGGCGAACTGTCAAACAAATCTCCTTCACCCACCAACTCCCCATTCACATAAATTTTCGCGGAATTCGCCCACCAAACCAGCGCCAGCCGCAAAGACAAACCCTGTAGTGCATAACCTTCTAAATCCTGGGGAATCACCAATTTCTGTGCTAACCACAAAACTTTTTGTCCCCCAGCCCAAACAATATAGCCCTTAGCATTAATTTGGGCGGGTGTCCACTCAGACAACAAAGATGCACTCACATCAGTCACAGCCAAATCACCTGCAAAACAGCGCCAATGTGGGAGAATATTCGCTTGGCAAAAAGAGCGCAATTTCTCAATTGCTGCTGAGATGATTTTGGTATTGGATGGCGATACGGGAGAGGTCATTCGATTTGAGATTTTGGATTTTGGATTGACTCCACAGATAAATCTAGAGGCTTATACCATCAAAGATATATCTGTCATAATTTTCGCTATTATTGATGGCGTAAATATAATGTATTTCTCTTGTAATGTTAATGGATAGTAGTTAGTAGTCAATTACTAACTACTGTACAGGCGAAGTATTTGGATTACCACCAACCAACAACCAACAACTATTCACTACCATGCCTTCTGCTTCTTCTGAACGCTATCAAAGCAGACTTTTTAACTTCGTTCACAAACAATCTCGACGTTGGAGTGAAGGAGTAGGGCGCACCTTTCGTCATCTACAGGTTGCTGCCAGTTGGTCTTTAGAAGCACTAATGTACCCCGTATTTATGCTGCTTCAAAAAGTGCGAGAGTCAGCTGGTAAACAACTACACGCTACTGGACAACCAACACAAACTCCACAATTACAAGCAAATTATACCGATTTCCAACCAGAAGCACCGCTAGCACCCGACATCCCCATTCAGCGAGTGCTAAAGGTTGTAGAAAGACTAAGCATCAACCCCTCACACTCACCCCACCTCCCCTACCCTACGGGAAGCCCTTCGGGTAGTTCCCTTCGGGACGCTACGCGAACGCAGTCGCTCATGGGGGAAACCCCCATAAGCCCGCTGTCTCACCGCTTGCGCGTCTACACCCCACCCCCCCACCTATCACCAAACATCCAGGGAATCGCCTCCCAGTTATGCGATCGCCAACTGGTACTCGTCACTTGCAAAAATGAAATTTTAGATATATTAACGCCTCAGCAAAAGCACGAATTAGAAGAGCGAATGATTACAGAAATCGCGAATTACTGGCGTCAATGGCGCTTAAGTCAAGTTAAAGAAGAAACAAAGCTAGTCGGTGAAATTAATCGCTTGATGACAAAGCTGACTGGTAGTAATGGTGAAAACAAAACACCAGCACTACCATTTGTCAATGCAAAACAAAATACAGAGGAATTATCTTTATTAAATGCGAAGCGATCGCTAGCTTTTTTAGATGCAACTATTGCAAAGCTAGAGTCAAATGCTTTAGAGCCGATTTCTCATACTAGCCGTGAACTCATCCAATTCTTACAAACTCAACTGCAAATATTTATTTATGGAAAAGAGCAAATAGCATTTAGTAAACAAACAACAACCGCTCTTGAGAATACCCAAAATCCAACATCAAATATTCAAAATTTGATTTGGGCAGCATTGAATTTCTTTTTTGGAGAACGTCAGAGTAAAAAATTAGATAATTGTAAATCCAATAATCAAACTCCTCCATTTTTGTTAGTTAATCATAAAAAAAGACAACGTTATACACCCAAAAAATTACTAAAAACTTCTAAATTACAAAGCGATGAATTAGTAGAATTATGGCTGAGTGAAAGTGATGTATTTGGTGATGTTCAAGTTATCAGTAAATCTATTCATCATCCCAACAATACAAATAACATAATTAGCAGTACTACAATTTCTACCCAAGCCCTTCCTAGCAGTCAAACAACAAATAATCCTTTGCACAGCCTGATTTATCGCTTGATAAGTTTGACATCACAACCCCAAGGAAGATTAGTAATAAAGCAAAAACCAGTTACCAATATTACTTCTAATCACACAACATCTAACAAAATATCTGTTGTAACAAAAACAGCATTTGCTATTTTTCAGCAGCAACGTCAGCAAACTACAGGTGTAGAAGCAAAACCAGACTGGATTGAAACAAAAGCCAAAATCATTGGTTATGAAAAACATCCATTAGAGCAAATTTTGGCATGGTTAGATGCTGCTATGCTATGGCTAGAAGAAATGATTGTGAGAGTATTTAAATTTTTACAGCGTCTATGGTGTGGAAAATAATTTAGTTAGTAAATATTGTTCTTTGTCCATGCTTGTTTGTTAATTGAAGAACCTCAAACAACCAACAACCAACAACCAACAAATAAAATGATTAAACCTCAACGCATTGAACCTGGTCCCGGACAAGAATCAGTTTGGGATTATCCCCGTCCTCCTCGCCTGGAGGAAACAAATAAGCATATTCAAATAATATTTAATAGTGTCGCGATCGCTGATACTCACCACGCCAAACGTGTTTTAGAAACTAGTCATCCACCTGTCTACTACATTCCTCCAGAAGATATCAAAATGGAATACTTAATTCCATCACCGCAATCTAGCTTTTGTGAGTGGAAAGGAAATGCGAGTTACTACACAATCCGGGTAGGCGATAAAGAAGCGCAAAATGCTGCTTGGTTCTATCCGAATCCCACACCTGCTTTTGCATCCCTCAAAAATCATGTAGCTTTTTATGCTCATTTTATGGATGCTTGTTATGTGGATGGTGAAAAGGTACAGCCACAACCAGGTAACTTTTATGGTGGCTGGATCACAAATGATATTGTCGGGCCTTTCAAAGGTATTCCTGGTAGTTGGGGGTGGTGATTTGCGATGAGGTAACTGAAATATAGCAAAATTTAATCTGACAGCAGTAAAGTTAATTGCTGCGAACATTTTGTTTTTGCAGGTTACAGCGAAGTCCAAGAAAATATAGGTAAAAAATATTAAATTTTTTGTAGGGGCGTAAAACTGTACGCCCTTACTCATATATTTTTATCATCAAAAAAGTGAAATTGTATAAATGAAATTTTATTTGCAAAAGCTTGCGGCTCAAATATGAGATATGTACCTCCCAATCCTTCCACAATTGTGCGGGTATTAGCAGTTAGCATCTTTTGGTAAGTATCTCCATAGTTCCCTGGTTTACCCAGGTTATCAGTTAAAAGTTTCCTTTCTGAAACTTTCACATCTGCTTGTTTGGCAACTGTATTAATAACATTAGAGTTAGTTGTAGTGTCTACAAAAATTGTTGGCACCTTGGATCTTCTGATTTCTCTAGCTACAGCTTTAACTTTTGCTGGTGTAGGTTTAGAATTAGTATTAATACTTTCTAAGGCATTTATAGATGTGATATTGTAGGCTTTAGCATAATAAGCCATAGCATTATTAGTTGTAGCTAGTCTACGATTATTAGCAGGAATACTATCAACACGCAATTTAATCCACACATTTAACTGGTTTAATTCTTTTTTGATTTTTTGAGTATTCCTTCCATATAAAGTAGCATTTTCAGGTATAGCTTTACTTAAGTTACTGCTAATTACCTCTGTCATTTTGATGCCATTTTTAGGATCGTGCCAGACATAAGGGTTGGATACTAACTTGCCGTTCTTTTGATATTTCAATGGTTTAGGAACTGCACGTTGAGCAACCGCTATTTTAGCTGCACCGTTTTTACTAGCTTTAATTAATTTGAATAAACTTGGTTCAAGGTTATAGCCATTGAAAAAAATAACTTTTGCTTGTTCTATTGCTTGACGATCTTCTGGTTTTGGTTGATAACGATCTGGATCTGTGTCGGGTGAAATCAAGCAAGTCAGATTAATTGTATTTTCTGCCACTTGTTTAACTAAGTCACAAAGTACACTAGTAGTAGCAACAACTTTGGGCAGATTATTGTTTGTTTCACTTGAGGATACAGTAGTTGGAGAAGATGGCCCTACTAAATTACCAGCATAATTACAGCCGACAAGTCCAAAACTGAAGGCAACAAGGATAATACACAGAGGTCGGGATAGTAGTAAATTGTTTGACATACATGCTGAATGGCAGTTTATCACAGCTGGTCCGAAACTGAACTTTCAGGTAATCAGCTTAATAATATACAGTTAATATACAGTTTTGTTGTAGTAGCAAACAGCTGTTCACCACTACAAATAATTGTGAATTAAACGATCGCAGTTTTGCCAAGCTATTTATAAGTGGTTACTGTTTTTCTAGATACTTAAGGATACCTTGAGCGATCGCTTCAGCCATTTTATCTTGATACTCTGGGGTTCTCAATCGAGCAGCATCTTCTGGATTATCAATAAAACCTGTTTGTACTTGAATTGTAGGCACAGAATAGTTTTTGAAGACTTGGAAGGCAGATTAATTTATTAGCAAAGCCATAACCTATCCATGTTTATCTGTGTTCATCGGTGTGCATCTGTGGTCGATTTCTAGTTTTTTGGTAGAGGAATGACATTGCGATCGCCCCCATCTTCTCTTCTACCCCCAGGGTAAGCTCATCTATCCGTTTGAAGACTTATCATATCTGTGAAGGCCGGTAATTGGTAATGGGTAATAGGTAATAGGAAAAACCAATTACTTGTTACCTGCAAGACCAACCATATCGTAAGTAATTAGCCGGAATTGATATCAACTACTGCTCGCTCAAATTGTCCAAATCCCCAAGTAACTTAGAGTTGATTGGTATATAGTTGGTACCAGATACCAACCATTAACAAACAACAATTAAATAAATAGCAATTCTGGGCAACTGAAAAAGCAATATTTTTTCAAAACAGAAGTTCAGCAGTAACTTTAGGTAATAGTTTCTGCAATTTATTCTCATTTTTGAGACTTAAGATTTTCTCTAACTCTCTCTGAGTCAGGCTTTTGCAATACTTCAGCCTTGATTTCCTCCCAATAATTAAAAAAATTTAAATCGCATTTATTATCAAAAAAAAAGTGATATGTTGGATACAGAATTGAATTTCGCATCTTTCTGGAGTAGTTGTCCGTAGTCTACTCCAGATTTCTAAAACGCAAAACCGCATAAATAGTAGTACTTTGGGCTGATTGTCATGAGCCTATGAGTGCAACTTAAAGATAAGCTCAAAAAAACTTAATTTGTTTGCAAATCATTGCTGTGACTAGGTTTGAGGTGAGTACAAAAACACTTGTCCCCTTCTCCATAAATACTTGTACTTCCACCCCAAAATACTAGTACCCCTACCCAAAAAAATTTTTTAATTCTTCACAATGCCCTCATAATCAGGGCTGAAAAATTTGAGTACAAACTTAATAAATCTAATAAATCTTATCCAAGTTGCATATCCACCCTCCCTATTTCACGGCTGATATAAAACATATATCGCCAATCACTTGACGCACCAATCAAGGAGCGATGAGTGAGTGGAGGGATGAGATAGCACCATGCCCCTGTGAACAGAAGTCGTGGCTGTCAGCGCAAATTCCACCCGCATCTTCTGCATGACACACCAGCCGAGAAAACGAGGGTTAATAGCCTACCCCGAACCCCGGTGGGCAGCGCTATAAACAGACGCGACTTCCATTCCTTATAAATCAGTGAACAGTTATCAAATTAAGAATAACCTGACAACTGATTAGTGTTTCCATCTCCCACAGTGGCTGCCAAAGTCCATCGACATCTTGCGAAATTCAATGACTCCACCGTCTACAGGACTCGTCACCTCCCCAATTACGGAAACTACAATTGAAGCAAAATCCAGTGGTTGCGGCGGATGCAGCAGCAGCGCCACAGGGGAAATGGATGAAAAACTGCAACAGCGCATAGCCAAACATCCCTGCTATAGCGAAGAAGCCCACCATCACTATGCTAGGTTACATGTGGCAGTTGCTCCTGCTTGTAATATTCAATGCAACTACTGCAATCGCAAATACGACTGTGCTAACGAAAGCCGTCCCGGCGTAGTGAGCGAATTGTTAACACCAGAAGAAGCAGCACACAAAGTTTTAGTGATTGCTGGCAAAATTCCGCAACTGACTGTTTTAGGAATTGCAGGTCCCGGCGACCCCCTGGCAAATCCAGAAAGGACTTTTCGCACCTTTGAGTTGGTAGCAGAGAAAGCACCCGATATCAAACTTTGTTTATCAACCAACGGTTTAATGCTTCCCGAATATATCGATCGCATTAAACAATTAAACATAGATCACGTTACTATCACCATTAATATGGTGGACCCAGAAATCGGCGCTAAGATTTATCCTTGGGTTCACTACAAACGCAAACGTTACAGAGGTATTGAAGGCGTCAGAATCCTCCACGAAAAGCAAATGGAAGGATTACAAGCCCTCAAAGAAGCCGATATTCTCTGCAAAGTCAACTCCGTGATGATTCCGGGGATTAATGACGAACATTTGGTAGAAGTTAATAAAGTTATTCGCTCTCATGGTGCATTCCTGCACAACATTATGCCGTTGATTTCTGCACCAGAACACGGCACTCACTTTGGCTTAACAGGACAGCGTGGTCCTACTCCCAAAGAATTAAAGGCAGTACAAGACAGTTGTGCTGGTAACATGAAGATGATGCGCCACTGTCGTCAATGCCGTGCCGATGCAGTAGGATTATTGGGAGAAGACCGCAGCCAAGAATTTACCAAAGATAAATTCATGGCAATGGCTCCAGAATATGACCTTGCTCAACGCCAAGAAGTTCATGCAGGGATTGACAAATTTAGAGAAGAACTCAAAGCTGCCAAACAAGCTGTAAAGACGTTACATGTAACGTCTCTACAAAACGCGCCAAAAATTTTAGTCGCAGTCGCAACCAAAGGTGGCGGCTTAGTTAACCAACACTTCGGTCATGCCAAGGAATTCCAGGTGTACGAAGTCGATGGTAAGGAAGTACGCTTTATCGGTCATCGTAAAATAGACCACTATTGCCAAGGTGGTTATGGCGAAACAGCCACTCTGGAAAATATCATTGCAGCGATCGCAGATTGCAAAGCGGTATTTGTTGCCAAAATCGGTGATTGTCCCAAAGAAAAATTACACGCCGCAGGCATCCAAACCGTTGAAACTTACGACATGATTGACAAAGCTGCTTTGGAATATTATCAGCAATACGTCCAGGAAACAGTTAGTTAGTAGTTCATAGTTAGTAGTTATTAGTTAGTTGTTAACCACTAACCACTATCCACTAACTACTAACCATCACCATTACCCAGCACTCATTACCCAGAACCCAATCCTCAATCTACTCCCTTCAATGGAGGATAGTCATGGCTTACCAAATTACCAGCGAGTGTATTTCCTGCAATCTTTGTCAATCTGTATGTCCGACTGGTGCAATCAAAATGGATGGCGATCGCCCCTGGATTGATCCTGAACTTTGTACAAACTGCGTTGGCACTATTCACACCGTACCCCAGTGCAAAGCTGGTTGTCCAACAAGCAACGGTTGCGTCAAAGTCCCCAGCGATTACTGGGAAAAATGGTTTAACACTTATTACCCATTAGTAGCAAAATTAACAAAAAAACAAGATTATTGGGAGACTTGGTTTAATTTTTATTCCCAAAGATTCTCTGAGCAGTTACAAAAAAGTCAGCACCAAGTTGCCTAATTGTTGATAGATGGTTGTTGATTGTAACTAACAACCAACAACTAGGAACAAATTTTAAACAGAATTGGAAACAATGCAGAAAGATTGTATTTATTTAGATAATAATGCCACCACCAAAGTAGATCCTGAAGTTGTAGAGGCAATGCTACCGTACTTAACGGATTATTATGGTAATCCCTCTAGTATGCATACTTTTGGCGGGCAAGTAAAAAAAGCACTTAACAAAGCCCATGAACAAGTTGCTGCTCTCCTTGGGGCTGATGAATCAGAAATTATCTTTACTAGTGGTGGTACAGAGGGAGATAACGCTGCTATTCGATCTGCACTGTTGGCACAACCAGACAAACGACACATTATCACAACCCAGGTAGAACACCCAGCAGTCTTAACTCTCTGCAAACAATTGGAAAAGCAAGGTTACAGTGTTACCTATCTATCAGTAAATCACGCAGGGCAGTTAGACCTCAATGAACTAGAAGCTGCACTCACTGGTAACACCGCCCTAGTCAGCATTATGTATGCTAACAACGAAACTGGGGTAGTTTTCCCGATTGAGCAGATAGGTCTCAGAGTTAAAGAAAGCGGCGCTCTTTTCCATGTGGACGCGGTGCAAGCAGTCGGTAAAATTCCGATGAACATGAAAACTAGCACCATTGATATGTTAACCATGTCTGGTCACAAAATTCATGCACCCAAAGGAATTGGTGCTTTATATGTGCGGCGTGGTGTGAGATTTCGTCCGATGCTCATTGGCGGTGGACAGCAACGTGGTAGAAGGGCGGGAACAGAAAACGTTCCAGGAGTTGTAGCCCTTGGTAAAGCTGCCGAATTAGAATTATTACATTTAGAATCAGCGACAGCTAGAGAAAGAAAACTGCGCGATCGCTTAGAAAAAACGATTATTGCAACTATTCCTGATTGCCAAGTCAACGGTGATTCTACGCAAAGATTACCCAACACCACTAACATTGGCTTTAAGTACATTGAAGGTGAAGCAATTCTCCTTCACCTCAACAAACACGGTATCTGTGCTTCATCCGGTTCTGCTTGCAGTTCTGGCTCTTTGGAACCTTCCCACGTTTTAAGAGCAATGGGTTTACCCTACACAATTTTGCACGGTTCCATTCGCTTCAGTCTTTGTCGTTATACCACAGACGCCGAAATTGATGCTGTGCTAGCAGTAATGCCTGGTATTATTGAACACCTACGCTCCCTCTCACCTTTCAAGAATGACGAAGCAAGTTGGCTGCAAGAGCAAGAAAAAGCACTAGCACATCGCTAATAGGTAATCGGTAATACTTCTCATCACCAATTACCAATTACCAATCACCAATTACCAATTGAAAAATAAGCTATGTGGGACTATACAGATAAAGTATTGGAACTGTTTTACAATCCCCAACATCAGGGAGTAATAGAAGACAAAGGTGAACCAGGAATTAAAGTTGCTGTTGGTGATGTGGGTAGCATTGCTTGCGGAGACGCCCTGAGACTGCATCTGAAAGTTGAGGAAAAAACAGAGAAAATCCTTGAGGCGCGTTTTCAAACTTTTGGTTGTACCAGTGCGATTGCTTCATCTGAAGCTCTGGTAGAACTAATCAAGGGTAAAACTTTGGATGAAGCCCTTAAGGTTACTAATAAAGAAATTGCTAATTACCTGGGTGGTTTACCGGAAGCAAAAATGCACTGCTCGGTAATGGGACAAGAAGCGCTAGAAGCAGCTATTTATAATTACCGTGGGATACCCCTAGACACTCATGAAGATGATGACGAAGGAGCTTTAGTTTGTACTTGCTTTGGCATTAGTGATGCCAAAATCAAACGGGTGATTATTGAAAATAACCTCACCACCGCCGAAGAAGTGACAAATTACGTCAAAGCTGGTGGCGGATGCGGATCTTGTTTAGCAAGTATTGATGACATCATTGCATCTGTGCAAAAGGAAAAAGCATCTGTCACTACTGTAAGTAATTCCCTCAGTCAGACCAATGGGAAGTCAGCAGTAAAAACACTGACGCCAGTGCAAAAAATTGCACTTATTCAAAGAGTATTAGATGAAGAAGTCAGACCCATTTTGATCGCCGATGGGGGAGACGTAGAACTATTCGATGTCGAAGGCGTTAGCGAAGCTGGATGCGAAAGCGTCCTTCGCGTCAAAGTGATCCTGCAAGGTGCTTGTGGTTCCTGTTCTAGTAGCATAGCCACATTAAAGATTGCAATTGAATCTAGACTACGCGATCGCGTAAGCAAAGATATTGTAGTTGAAGCAGTTTAGTAATTAGTTCCTAGTTGGTAGTTACTGGTTAGTAGTAAACAACAACCAACAAACAACAAACACCAAAATTATGACAACCATTTTTGCCATAGAGCGAGCACCTCCATCGGTGACGTTCTATGAAAAGCGGTCACTGCTGACCCAACTAAAGTGAACCTAAACACAAATCCTCTAGACCCACCAAACCAACCAATTGCAGGAGAATAAATAATCATGACTGAGAATATCAGACAAATCGCATTCTATGGTAAAGGCGGTATCGGTAAATCTACTACCTCCCAAAATACCCTAGCTGCGATGGCAGAAATGGGTCAGCGCATCCTGATTGTAGGTTGTGACCCCAAAGCTGACTCCACCCGTTTGATGCTCCACAGTAAAGCTCAAACCACCGTGCTGCACCTAGCAGCAGAAAGAGGTGCAGTAGAAGACTTAGAACTCGAAGAAGTAATGTTAACCGGTTTCCGTGGTGTGAAGTGCGTGGAATCCGGTGGTCCCGAACCTGGTGTAGGTTGTGCAGGTCGTGGTATCATCACCGCCATCAACTTCTTGGAAGAAAACGGAGCTTACCAAGACTTAGACTTTGTATCCTACGACGTATTAGGTGACGTTGTCTGCGGTGGTTTCGCTATGCCTATCCGTGAAGGTAAAGCACAAGAAATCTACATCGTTACCTCCGGTGAAATGATGGCGATGTATGCTGCAAACAACATTGCCCGCGGTATTCTGAAGTATGCTCACTCTGGTGGTGTACGCTTGGGTGGTTTGATTTGTAACAGCCGTAAAGTTGACCGAGAAATCGAACTAATCGAAACTCTGGCTGAAAAACTCAATACTCAAATGATTCACTTCGTACCTCGTGACAACATCGTTCAACACGCAGAATTGCGTCGTATGACCGTTAACGAGTACGCACCTGACAGCAACCAAGCTAATGAATATCGTGCATTAGCTAAGAAAATCATCAACAACACCAAACTCACCATTCCTACTCCTTTGGAAATGGATGAACTGGAAGCTCTATTGATTGAATACGGTATTCTTGACGACGATACCAAGCACGCAGACATCATTGGCAAACCAGCTGAGGCTACTGCTAAATAAGTAATGCCGTAGTCAAAGGAGACACGGAGATGCAGAGACATGGAGTATTTCTCCCCATCTACCCATCTCCCCATCTCCCCTTTCTCCCATTCCTCCCTTCTATACCTGCAATTACCCTAACCCATAAGTCTAACCGAGGCAGACTATGACACCTCCAGAAAACAAGAACCTCATAGAAGAAAATAAACAACTAATTAAAGACGTTCTCCAAGCGTACCCTGAAAAATCTCGCAAAAAGCGCGAAAAACACCTGAACGTTCACGAAGAAGGTAAATCTGACTGCGGCGTTAAATCTAACATCAAATCAGTTCCTGGTGTGATGACCGCTCGTGGTTGTGCTTATGCAGGTTCCAAAGGTGTGGTTTGGGGCCCAATTAAGGACATGGTTCACATTAGCCACGGTCCTGTTGGTTGCGGTTACTGGTCTTGGTCTGGTCGTCGTAACTACTATGTTGGTAAAACAGGTGTTGACTCCTTCGGCACCATGCACTTCACCTCCGACTTCCAAGAACGTGATATCGTCTTCGGTGGTGACAAGAAACTGGCCAAAATTATTCAAGAAATTGAAGAACTCTTCCCTCTCAACCGCGGTATCAGTGTTCAGTCTGAATGTCCTATTGGACTGATTGGAGATGACATCGAAGCTGTAGCAAAGAAAGCTGCTAAAGAAATTAATAAGCCCGTTATACCTGTACGTTGTGAAGGTTTCCGGGGTGTATCTCAGTCCTTAGGACACCACATCGCTAACGATGCTATCCGTGACCACATGTTCCCTCGCTATAACAAAGCGAAGAAGGAAAATACACTCACTATTGAACCTGGCCCCTACGATGTAGCCCTAATTGGTGACTACAACATCGGTGGTGATGCTTGGGCAAGCCGCATGTTACTAGAAGAAATGGGCTTGCGTGTTGTTGCTCAGTGGTCTGGTGACGGTACTGTTAACGAATTGGTTAACGGTCTAGCAGCTAAATTAGTTCTGATTCACTGCTACCGCTCCATGAACTACATCTGCCGGGCTTTGGAAGAAGCTTACGGTATGCCTTGGATGGAGTTCAACTTCTTTGGTCCTACCAAGATTGCTGCTTCTCTACGTGAAATTGCTGCTAAATTTGACTCTAAGATCCAAGAAAACGCAGAGAAGGTTATAGCTAAGTATACCCCAATCATGAATGCGGTAGTCGAGAAATACCGCCCCCGCCTCGAAGGTCATACCGTTATGTTATACGTTGGCGGTCTGCGTCCTCGTCACGTTGTACCTGCTTTTGAAGACCTGGGTATCAAAGTTATCGGTACTGGCTACGAGTTTGCTCACAACGACGACTACAAGCGCACCACCCACTACATCGACAACGCCACCATTATTTACGACGACGTTACCGCCTACGAGTTTGAGGAATTCGTCAAAGCTAAGAAACCTAGCCTTGTTGCTTCTGGAATTAAAGAGAAGTATGTATTCCAGAAGATGGGCTTACCTTTCCGCCAAATGCACTCTTGGGATTACTCCGGTCCTTATCACGGTTATGACGGCTTCGCTGTCTTCGCTCGCGATATGGATATAGCACTCAATAGCCCAACTTGGGGATTAATTGATGCTCCTTGGAACAAGAAAGAACCTAAGGCCAAAGTTGCCTAAGTAAAGTCTAAGGACTAGGGATTAGGGAGTGGGGATTAGGAATTAGGTTAGAATTCTTCCCCAATTCCCATTCCCCGATTCCCAATCACTAATCCCTGGTCTGCGATCTGTAAACACCATTACCCACCCAGCAAGCAAAAGAGATACAAAAATGCCACAGAATCCTGACAAAATTGTAGACCACGTAGACCTATTTAAACAATCAGAGTACACTGAACTCTTCAAGAGGAAGCACGAACAATTTGAAGGTGCACACTCTGACGCAGAAGTAGAAAGCGTTTCCGAATGGACAAAAAGCTGGGACTACCGTGAAAAGAACTTTGCTCGCGAAGCACTAACAGTTAACCCAGCCAAAGGTTGCCAACCAGTAGGTGCAATGTTTGCAGCCCTTGGCTTTGAAGGAACTCTTCCTTTTGTCCAAGGTTCTCAAGGTTGTGTTGCATACTTCCGTACTCATCTCAGCCGTCACTACAAAGAACCTTGCTCTGCTGTTTCTTCTTCTATGACAGAAGACGCAGCCGTGTTTGGTGGCTTGAATAACATGATTGAAGGTTTGAGTGTTGCTTATACACTCTACAAGCCCAAGATGATTGCTGTTTGCACCACCTGTATGGCTGAGGTTATCGGTGATGACTTGGGTGCATTTATTACCAACGCTAAGAACGCTGGTTCTATTCCTAAGGACTTCCCTGTACCCTTTGCTCACACCCCCAGTTTTGTTGGTTCCCACATCACTGGTTACGACAATATGATGAAGGGAATTCTATCTTACCTAAGTGAAGGTAAGAAGAAAGAGCAAACTAACGGCAAAATCAATTTCATCCCTGGTTTTGACACCTACGTAGGCAATAACCGGGAACTCAAGCGGATGCTTGGTTTGATGGGAGTAGATTACACTATTCTCTCTGATAGCAGCGATTACTTTGATTCACCTAATAATGGTGAATATCAAATGTATCCAGGTGGTACTAAGTTAGAAGATGCTGCTGAAGCTTGCAACGCTGAGGCTACTGTTGCTCTGCAAGCCTACACCACTCCCAAGACCCGTGAATACATTGAAACCAAGTGGAATCAAAAAACTAAGGTCTTACGTCCCTTCGGTGTCAAGGGTACAGATGAATTTTTGATGACACTGTCAGAAATGACTGGTAAGCCCATTCCCCAAGAATTAGAAATCGAACGTGGTCGCTTAGTTGATGCGATGACCGATTCCTACGCTTGGATTCATGGCAAGAAGTTTGCAATCTATGGCGAACCAGACTTGATTATCAGTATTGTTAGTTTCTTGTTGGAATTGGGTGCTGAACCAGTACATATTCTTTGCCACAACGGTGACGAAGAGTTCAAGAAAGAATTGCAAGCTATTCTTGACGAGAGTCCCTTCGGTAAGCAAGCAACTATTTGGCTCGGAAAAGATTTGTGGCACTTCCGTAGCTTGCTGTTCACCGAGCCTGTAGACTTCTTTGTTGGTAATTCCTACGGTAAGTACCTGTGGCGTGATACCAAGATTCCAATGGTACGGATTGGTTATCCTATCTTCGATCGCCACCACTTACACCGCTATTCAACCATCGGTTATCAAGGCGGTATCAACCTCCTTAACTGGGTTGTCAATACCATTCTCGATGAAATGGATCGCAACACCAACATCACCGGTGTAACCGATATTTCTTTTGACTTGATTCGTTAAGAATCTCATCAACTCGCGGCGTGCCAATGAAGTAAAAAGTTAAAAGTAAAAACTCTAAAGATGATTCTTTTAGCTTTTTACTTTTTCCTTTTTACTTTTTCCTCGAAATAGAATTATGGAATCGATCAATCATACTCATGCTCACCCTAATTATCACCCGCCTAATGCTCAAAAATCTGGCGGTTTTGATCTTCTACATCCATTACGTCGATTAATCGATAGCATCCAAATCAAAAATTATCATCTTGCTCATTTAATTTGCCAAATGATTCCTTGCTGTTGCCCCTTTGAGCGAGATATTCACTTGTTTGGGTGCATATTTCACATTCCTTCGCTCTGTAAACTTAATCCTTTATATGATAATTTTGTAGGATTGCGTTTTCGGGCATTATCTTACCTCAGCGATGAATGTGGAGAAGATGTCTCGAAATATATTTGCTAGTCGTTACGAATTACTCATTATTAATACTCATTATCCATTACTAATTAGTTAGTGCTTATTGGTTAGTAGTTAGTGGGGAAACAATCAACAAACAACGATGAACTACTAACTACTGTCTACTAACTACTGTACGGGCGAAGCATTTGTATGGGTATCTTGAATTCAAAACGAAATATTTTCGTACAAATGCTTCGCTCCTACTACTAAAAATTCATCCAGCGCGAGGAAACAGATGATAATCACCCAAGGCAAAATCAACGAGCTGCTCTCTGAGCCAGGATGCGAACATAATCATCACAAAAACGGGGAAAAGAAAAACAAGTCTTGCACGCAACAAGCTCAACCTGGAGCCGCTCAAGGGGGTTGTGCCTTTGATGGTGCAATGATTGCCCTAGTACCCATCACTGATGCTGCTCATTTAGTTCACGGGCCGATCGCCTGCGCTGGTAATTCCTGGGGTAGTCGTGGTAGCCTATCTTCTGGGCCTCAACTTTACAAATTTGGCTTCACCACCGATTTGAGTGAGAATGATGTCATCTTCGGTGGTGAAAAAAAGCTTTATAAAGCCATCCTCGACATTCACAAACGCTATAGTCCCCAAGCAGTTTTTGTGTACTCCACTTGTGTTACTGCTCTCATCGGCGAAGACATGGATGCAGTCTGCAAAGCTGCTAGCAATAAAATCGGCATTCCTGTTATCCCTGTCAATTCACCAGGGTTCGTAGGTAGCAAAAATCTTGGCAACCGCATCGGTGGAGAAGCTTTACTAGAATACGTAGTTGGTACTGAAGAACCAGAATACACCACACCCTACGACATCAACCTCATCGGTGAATATAACATCGCTGGTGAAATGTGGAATGTATTACCGTTATTTAAAAAATTAGGTATTCGTGTTTTAGCTAAAATTACAGGTGATGCTCGCTACAAAGAAGTATGTTGCGCCCATCGTGCCAAGCTTAACGTGATGATTTGCTCTAAAGCTTTAATCAACATGGCGCGGAAAATGGAGGAACGTTACGGTATTCCCTACATCGAAGAATCTTTCTACGGCGTAGAAGACATGAATCGCTGTCTGCGGAATATTGCGGCAAAATTGGGTGATGCTGATTTACAAGCAAGAACAGAAAAGCTGATTGCTGAAGAAACAGCCGCCCTCGATGCTAAACTTGCTCCCTATCGCGATCGCCTCAAGGGCAAGCGTGTTGTCCTTTATACCGGAGGTGTGAAAAGTTGGTCTATTATCTCCGCCGCTAAAGACTTAGGCATGGAAGTCGTTGCTACCAGTACTAAGAAAAGTACTGAGGAAGATAAAGCTCGTATCAAGCAATTACTCGGCAAAGATGGCATTACTCTAGAAAAAGGTAATCCCCAAGAAATTCTACGGGTGATTAACGAAACTAACGCAGAGATGCTGATTGCTGGCGGTCGTAACCAATACACCGCCCTGAAAGCCCGGATTCCTTTTCTCGACATCAATCAAGAACGCCACCACGCCTACGCAGGTTATAGCGGCATGGTAGAAATGGCTAGGGAATTAGATGAAGCCCTCTACAGCCCTGTGTGGGAACAAGTCCGCAAACCAGCACCTTGGGAAGACGACTCGGAGACACGGGGACAAGGAGATACAGGAAAGTTCTCCTCTTCAACACACCTGCCCATCTCTGTATCTTTTGAGGAGGAGGACTACTAATGGCAAAAGTTGTCACTCCTAACAAGCCAGTGATAGTTAATCCCCTCAAGCAAAGCCAAACTTTAGGTGCAGCCCTAGCCTTTTTGGGTTTGAAAGGGATGATGCCTTTACTCCACGGTTCCCAAGGTTGTACTGCCTTTGCCAAAGTTATACTGGTGCGGCATTTCCGAGAAGCGATACCCCTTTCCACGACAGCGATGACAGAAGTCAGTACAATCTTGGGTGGTGAGGAAAATGTGGAACAAGCAATTCTAACTTTAGTGCAGAAGTCCCAGCCGGAAATTATTGGTTTGTGTACAACTGGACTAACGGAAACCAGAGGGGATGACATGGACGGGATTCTTAAGGATTTCCGCAAACGTCATCCGGAGTTGGATGAGTTGCCAATTGTACTTGTCTCCTCACCGGATTTCAAAGGCGCACTGCAAGATGGATTTGCAGCAGCGGTAGAAAGTATCGTCAAAGAAGTTCCCCAACCGGGAGAACCAAAGGCGCAGCAGGTGACAATTTTGATGAGTTCCGCCTTCACACCAGGAGATGTGCAACAAATCAAGGAAATTGTCAGTACTTTTGGGTTAATACCAATTATAGTCCCTGACCTTTCAGCTTCCTTGGATGGTCACTTGGATGACTCCTACAGTCCGATTACCGGGGGTGGAACAACTTTAGTACAACTGCATAAAGTCGGTAGTTCTGTGTATACCCTAGCACTAGGTGAAAGTATGCGGGGTGCAGCCAAAATTTTAGAACAAAAGTTTGGCACACCTTACGAAGTGTTTACTGAACTGACTGGATTAGAAGCGGTAGATAAGTTTATGCAGTTTTTGGCAAATTTGAGTGGAACCGCAGTTCCAGAGAAATATCGCCGTCAACGTCGCCAATTGCAAGATGCGATGTTAGATACCCATTTTTACTTTGGCAGGAAAAAGGTGTCCTTGGCGCTGGAACCAGATTTACTCTGGTCAACGGTATATTTTCTGCAATCAATGGGTGCGGAAATTCAAGCTGCTGTCACCACAACGCGATCGCCACTATTGGAAAAACTGCCCATCGATAGTGTCACCATCGGCGATTTTGAAGACTTTGAAAACTTAGCAGTTGGTTCTGATTTGCTGATTGGTAATTCCCATACTCAGGCGATCGCTAAACGTTTAGGAATTCCTCTGTATCGCCAGGGTATTCCGATTTTTGATCGCTTAGGTAACGGTCAATTTACCAAAGTCGGCTACCGTGGCACTATGGAACTCTTATTTGATATTGGGAACCTCTTTTTACACGCAGAGGAAACGAAAGTCAGAGATAGAGATGTGCAGGGGGATTAGGGAAATAGGGGGAGTGTGAGGAGATGGGGAACTCGGAGCCCCTTCTGGGGATTAGGGGCAGTAGGGAGTAAACCACTAACAACTAACAACTAACTACTAATCAAAAAATGAAAATAGCCTTCACAACTAGTGATCAAGTTCATGTCAATGCTCATTTTGGTTGGGCAAAGATGATTGATGTTTATGAAGTTTCCAAAGATGGTTATCAATTTGTAGAAACTATCAAATTTAATGGAAACCTCAAAGAAGATGGTAACGAGGATAAACTTGTTCCTAAACTCAATGCATTAAAAGAATGCACAATTGTGTATGTTGCAGCAATTGGTAGTAGTGCTGCTGCCAAATTACTGAAAACAGGTGTCACTCCAATTAAAGCACGCTCAGAGCAAGATGAAATTGCTGATACGCTCAACAAATTAGTTGAAACTCTCAAAGGTAGTCCACCACCTTGGTTACGCAAAGCTTTGCAGCAAAAAAATCTGAATTTTGATGAATTGGAACTGGAAGAAGAAACAACTGTATGAGTACAACTAATAGTGTCAACGGAACCGCCCAAAATCAAGTTATAAATTCGCCTTTTTTGCAAGCGATCGTCCAACAAATTCGTGGTCAAGATAGTTACGGTGTGTACCGCAATTGGTCGGATGAATTAATTCTTAAACCCTTTATAGTTAGCAAACAAAAGAAACGCGAAATTTCTGTGGAGGGTGAAGTTGATCCAGTAACAATTGGGCGAATTATGGCATTTTATCGCGCTGTCGCTGCCTGCATTGAAAAAGAAACAGGTTTGTTATCTCAAGTTGTAGTTGATTTAAGTCATGAAGGTTTTGGCTGGGCGCTAGTTTTTTCTGGTCGTTTGTTGTTGGCAGTTAAAACCTTAAGAGATGCTCATCGTTTCGGTTTTGAATCGCTGGAAAAAGTAGCAGAAGAAGGAGAAAAACTAGTTCAAAAAGGTGTGGAATTAGCTCAAAGATTTCCCGAAGTGGGAAGGTTATGAATAGTCATTAGTTATTGGTCATTAGTCATTGATAAAAGAAAATAACGAATGACAAATGATAAAGGACAAAGGACAAATGACAAATGACGAAAATTGAAGAATTAAAAACTCAAATCAAACGCCTCAACAGTAAAGCAGGTCAAATGAAAATGGATCTGCATGATTTGGCAGAGGGGCTACCAACAGATTATCAAAAAATCATGGATGTAGCTGCTGCAACTTATGAAATTTATCGCCAGATGGATGAACTAAAACAACAACTAAAAATTATGGAGCAAAAGCAATGAGCGAAGATTGGAGTAAATTCCAAAAGCTCACACAAGCAGAGGAATATTTTGATTTTTTTGGTTTACCTTATGACCAAAAAGTTGTAAGTGTAAATCGCCTACATATTTTGAAAAAATTCTCTCAATCTATTCAAGAAATTGATGAGAATTATACTGACTTGAGTGTAGAAGAGAGATTAAATAAATATTGTGAGGCTTTGCAAAAAGCTTATCAGGTTTTTCTGGAATCCACACCTCAAGAACAAAAGCTGTTCAAAGTATTTAAACAGAAGCCTAAAAATGTAGTCACGCTGACAGAAATCACTTCTGATTAGGAGGTAAAAAGTGATAGACCTAACACCTACCGAGTTAGAACGTTACCGTCGCCAAATGATGCTCCCAAATTTTGGCGAAGTAGCGCAGAAGCGTCTCAAGTCAGCAACTGTTCTGGTGACGGGTGTGGGAGGATTAGGTGGTACAGCAGCGCTTTACCTAGCAGTAGCAGGCGTTGGTCGGTTGATCCTAGTCCGGGGTGGTGACTTGCGACTAGATGATATGAATCGTCAAATTTTGATGACGCACGATTGGGTTGGTCAGCCAAGAGTTTTCAAGGCAAAGGAAACTCTCGAAGCCATCAATCCTGATGTCAAGGTGGAAGCGGTTCATGAATATATTAATCAGGAGAATGTAGACTCCTTGGTGCAATCTGCTGATATGGCACTAGACTGCGCCCATAATTTTACGGAACGCGATTTGCTAAATGCAGCTTGTGTACGTTGGCGTAAGCCAATGGTAGAAGCAGCAATGGACGGGATGGAGGCTTACCTGACTACGATTATTCCTGGTGTGACACCTTGTTTATCTTGCCTATTTCCAGAAAAACCAGACTGGGATAGACGTGGGTTTGCAGTTTTAGGTGCTGTATCGGGTACTCTTGCTTGTTTGACGGCTTTGGAAGCAATCAAGCTGATCACTGGTTATAGTCAACCTTTGTTATCGCAACTACTGACGATGGATTTGACCCGCATGGAATTTGCTAAGCGCCGTTCTTATCGCGATCGCTGCTGTCCAGTATGCGGTAACGATGCACCTTGGAGATACTTGCAATCAAAATCCACAGTCATTAGTCATTAGTAAATTGTTGTTTGTTGTTTGTTCTTTGTTGTTTGGAACAACTAACAATCAACTACCAACTACCAACAAACAACTAATTTTTAAAAGTCAGGAGGTCTAATGACTGTTACTTTGACAGAAAAAGCAGAATTTCGTCTACGGGCATTTTTAGCAGGTTCTGCTCCTGATGCCAATGGCGCTACAAAAGGTATCCGCATATCTGTTAAAGATGGTGGTTGCAGTGGTTATGAATATGCAATGGATGTCACTAGTCAACCAAAACCAGACGATCTAGTTATCCAACAAGGTAAAGTAATCCTTTACGTTGATGCTAAAAGCGCGCCATTACTTGAAGGAATCGTCATCGATTTTATCGACGGTGTAATGGAAGGTGGCTTCAAATTTATCAACCCCAATGCAACAGAAACTTGCGGTTGTGGCAAATCATTTAAAACGAGTGATTGCTCATCAGCAGGTGTACCTTGCAGCTAATTAATAAATGTTGCTTGTTCTTTGTTGCTTGTTGTACCCTGCGGGAAGCCGCTACGCGTCTATGGAACGAACAACTATCAACTAACAACTAACAATCAAGTTTTTTTGAGGAGAACACAAAAATGGCTACCTACCAAGTAAGATTAATCAACAAAAAAGAAGACCTTGACGCCACAATTGAAGTTGATGAAGATACTACTATCTTAGATGCAGCAGAAGAAAATGGTATTGAATTACCCTTCTCTTGCCACTCTGGTTCTTGCTCTAGCTGTGTTGGTAAGGTAGTTGAAGGCGAAGTAGATCAATCTGAGCAAATCTTTTTAGATGATGAGCAGATTTCTAAAGGATTCGCATTACTTTGCGTTACCTATCCCCGTTCTAATTGCACAATTAAAACACATCAAGAACCTTATCTTGTTTAAACCTCTCATTTTTTTCTCCCTTTTATTTTTCTTTCCTTAGCTATTCTTGAGGTCATAGCTATTACACAGCTATGACTTCTTTATTAATGAAGAATAAGGATTTTATACTGACTGAAGTGAGTAGTTTATAACAACTATTTTTCAAATATTGTTCCTAATTATAGGATAACGTAATTTTATAGATTTTGGTTTATTCTTTAGTTTTATTTTACAACTAACTTAAATATCTAGTGAGGACTTACGCAAAAACACTCTGAAAGCCTGTTTCCTTTGCGTTCTTTGCGTCCTTTGCGGTTCATTTTACCGTGACCACTGCGTAACTCCTACTAGTATTTTAACCCTACTAACCACTAACCAATTTAGAGACATGCCATGGCACGTCTCTACAACAATCAACAACCAACCACTAACTACTAAATGTTTAACGGTTTCAATGTCACTGGTTCTTCATTAGAATTACTGAAAATAGGAGAGCAAGGAATTATTCAATTCTGTAACACTCAGGACGAAAAGATTCTAAATCAAGTGATATCTTTAGGTCTAACTCCAGGAACATACTTTACTGTAGAACAGGAATTTCCTAATGTTGTGATCAACCTCAGGCAAGGAAGAATAAAGATTAGTAAGGAAATTGCTCGTAACATTTATGTCCGAATTGTGAATAGGTAATTATATGTTTGTTATGAATTAGGTTATTGGTTGATTTTTAATTATTTTTAGAATATTTAGATATTGCACCTCAATTTGAGTATGCCTGGAACTAAAGTTCCACGCTTATAGCTAAAGTCCGTTGTAACGGACTGAAAAATATGTAGATATGCCTTCTACTATATTTTCAAGACAATCAATCACGGGAAAATCTCCACAAGCAAATATGGAAATATAACTTTTCCTACACCCTTACACCCCACGTCCCATTTAATAGTAAAAATATGACAGGGAATACCGTCACGCGCCACTATCACAACTTTTTACAAGTCGTTCATAGTTACTATCAATTAACAAAACCTCGAATTATTCCTTTGCTATTGATTACGACAGTTGCTAGTATGTCGATCGCATCTGAGGGGAAATTAGATCCAATATTGCTACTGGTAACTTTGGCTGGTGGTACTTTTGCTGCTGCTAGCGCTCAAACTTTTAATTGCGTCTACGATCGCGATATTGATTATGAAATGGAACGCACGCGCCATCGTCCTTTACCTTCTGGTCGTGTCCAACCTAATCATGCTTTAATATTTGCGATCGCTTTAGCTTGTATTTCTTTTACATTGCTGACAGTCTTTGTAAATTTGCTCAGTGCTTTACTAGCAATGTCGGGGATTTTATTTTATGTAGGCGTCTACACTCATTTACTCAAACGTCACACACGGCTGAACATTGTTATTGGTGGTGCAGCTGGGGCTGTTCCCATGTTGGTGGGTTGGGCAGCAGTCACTGGTACACTGAGTTGGACAGCGTGGTTATTATTTGCGATCGTTTTTTTATGGACACCTCCCCATTTTTGGGCGCTAGCCTTGATGATTAGCGAAGATTATGCCAAGGTAGGTGTACCCATGCTGCCTGTGGTTACTGATAATATCACAGCCGCCCGGCAAATTTGGGTATATACTTTAATGCTTGTCCCTGCTACATTTTTGTTGATCGATCCTCTACAAGCAGTAGGTACTGTCTATGGCTGTATAGCCTTTATTATGGGAGCTATTTTTTTTAAAAAAGCCTGGGCGCTTTTGCAAGATTCACAGAATAAACAATCAGCGCGATCGCTTTTTCTTTACTCTATTCTTTACATGATGTTGTTGTGTGCTGCTATGGTAGTTGATAGTTTATCAATTACCCAAAATTTTACTCAAGCAATGATGAAATTAGTTAATGGTTAGTAGTTAATGGTTAGTGGTTAATATTCTCTACTAACTACTAACTACTAACTATTTTTTTAATCAACAGCAACCATCACATCTGTTGCTTTTACAACTGCATAAGCTTCTTTACCTTCAGCTAGCTGCAAACTATCTGCTGAAGCTTTTGTAATAATAGCAGTTACCTCTACTCCAGGTGCTAATTCTAATGTCACTTCGGTGTTTACAGATCCTGGCACGACTTTTTTCACAGTAGCTTTTAGGGTATTACGAGCGCTGATTTTCATCTTTTTGCATCTTCGGTTATTTTCTTAACTTATGTTATCTATTTAAGAAAATTAGTATGTATTTCTTTAGATTTTTTTCAGAAGCTAGTTTTTTATACTTATTTAACTCCTAGACAAGTTATTACTTTTGCTCAAATTTACTTTTATCAAGCATATTATCCTATGTTAATGTGACTGTAAACCTTTGGTTATTCAGTAGCTGTTATGCCAATTAGCAAAATTTTGCAAAATTCAATATTGCGATGTTTATACTGAAGGTTACAATGACATAGAATATCAATAATGGAACAATTTTAATCATCTATTATTGACAATAAACATATCTAAATATCATTTAAATCAAGCATGACTACTTACTATGAAAATGGCAGTATCTATCTGAAATTTAGTTTTTATTAATGTTCTATTAACTAATATTAGTGCAAAGTTTTATAACTAATCTCTTGCTTTATTTTGTTATCAATATAAGATATGAATGTAGGATAAATTGTTTCCTAAAAATCTAAATATTCAGTAGTAAAAAGTAATTACACTTTCTAAATTAATGATTTTCTAAACTTTGACTAAATTCTCAATCTAGAGAAATCAAAATATATTTCAGATAATTAATGATGGGCGAAGGCGTAAATCTTATTCTAAAAAAGTCAAAGTAATTTAGAAATCATAAAACAAAGATTGACTAAATTTAGTAGTAATCACTTTTTGCAGCAGTGATTTTCAGGAATTGCAATTTAACCTAATTATTTAGACAAGGCGTGTATCTTCGACGCTCACGCAGCTAGGAAAGAATCACAGAATAAATTTCCTTGCATAAAGGAAAAGGAGCATAAATTATGAGAGCCAAGCATATTATGACTCAAGATGTAGCTACTATTCGTGGTTCGGCTACTGTAGCAGAAGCAGTCAAACTCATGAGGCTTAAAGAATTACGGGCGTTGATTGTAGAACCTCGAAATGACGCAGATGCATACGGTATTGTGACTGAGACAGATATTGTATCTAAGGTGGTTGCTTATGGAAAAGATCCCAAAAAGGTACACGTCTACGAAATCATGAGTAAGCCTTGCATCGTCGTCAATCCCGATCTTGATGTAGAATACGTAGCACGACTATTTGCTAATACGGGTGTTTGGCGTGCGCCTGTCATTCAAGGTGAATTACTTGGCATTATTTCTGTTACCGACATTATTACCAAAGGTGACTTCCTGGAAAAACCCAAATTAGCTTTCTTGCAAAAAGAACTCCAAAAAGCCATATCAAATGCTCGCTCAATTTCCAGTAACTACGGCGCGGATTCCAAAAAAGCTGTAGAAGCTTGGGATTTTGTAGACGAACTCGAAGCAGAAGCATGTTTTTATGGCGCACCCAAGCCAGAAAAACCAGCCAGACAACTATTCTCTAATGGATGTCATCAAGTGAGCGTAGGTTAATAAATAGAAACTATGTAGCTATTATGAGGTGCGTTAACGCGGTGTAACGCACCCTAAAACTAAAAATTTAAGATTTACTTTATTAATAAGCTTTTAGTGTAATTATCTTTGAAAAATTTTCTCAAAGCTATTTTTATAAATTAATAGTCAGTTTTTATAAGCAAAAGGCTCTTGATTGAGCCTATTAAGGTGTAGTTTTCAACAATAGATAGTGTAGCAGTTTGCTTTTATGATTTAGAACTTGAGAATTATTTTCTAACATAGATATAAAAATCCATTGATATTAACTTGGAGATCATTATTTTACCCAGCAATAGTATCAATGGATTCTTTTTTTTAATTATTTGTGTTTATTATAAATCTAGCTGGAACTATAAAAGCCTGAAGTATTGCTTTGTAGATAGAAAACATCAATAATCTATGTAAACTTGCTGCTTCAGCCTTAATCTAGACAGAAACCTAAAATAAATTTTAATTTTAACGTCAGTACAACGAACCTCTCCCTTCGCTCTCCTACTCCTAAAACATAGGAATGGAGTAGTTAAAATTAGGTTTGTTAGTCTCTATCAGTCCATGAAAAAGGTTTAACGAGAGGTAAATCTATACCCTTAAAACTCACGTTAATTTTAATATATTTACTCTTGCCATCTAGAATGACTGGAGGTTTTAATGTAACCGTTGAGAGTAATAAAAACTGTAATCTCAACCATTGTGAGTGTAAATTCTATATAGTCATTAAGAGAGAAGGAGATGAATAAGGAATTTTTACCAAAGGATGATTTTCACCCTCTTCAGCTAACTTCAGCAGACATTATATTGCGCCAACAACTAGAAAGTTCTATTAGTAGTTATTTTTTTAATGCTTGCGATCGCACTATTCAAAACTTATTATCTAGTTGTCGCTGGTACATTCTTAGTCATGCCAATGCTTTGACTTTAGTAGTCGAATGTCCAGATCAAATTACTAACTGGCGTGTTCTGCAAAAAATCGTGCCAATGGCAGCAATTTTAGGCGACATTATCAGTAGCGCCAAAATTCGCATTTGTCCACCGAAAAAAGAGGGAATGCCTTTTGAGATGAGAGTAGATGAGTTATCGGTTTATCGGGATATGGCGTAGTGGTTCTTAGTTGTTTGTTGATCGATAGACACTAACTACTAACCACTAACCCCCTATTCAATCATTGCTTTAATTTCTGCAAAAACCAAGTCGGCAGAATCTTTAACAGCAGGACTCAACTCCCAACCAAAATCAAGATTCGCCGCTTCAATTAAATAAACTATCACCTCTTGAGCAAAATCATTCTGAAAGATTTTTCTGCCTGCGGCTAAAGCATTATCCCAACGAAAATCATGCAAATTATAACTTGCTTCTGGCAGGGCCTCTAGTTCTTTTCCTGGAACTTTAAATACAGCGCCCGGTTCGGAACCTGTTGTACTTGCATCAATAATAATTAGCTGTTTACAACCTCTTGCTTGAAACATCACTTCCATCCCAGCAGTACCACAATCATAAACTTGCACATGAGGATGGGGATGTTCAGCAAGATATTGCTGTAGGCGTTGAGCGACTATGACACCCACAGCATCATCACTGCGGTTAACATTTCCGCAACCAATAATAGTTATGTGTCGTTTGTCATTTGTCATTTGTTTTTCGTAAAGTTAGTGGGGTGCATTAGGCTAAATAAATCTAATGCATTATCTTTTCCAAAACTCTTTCAGCATATTGTTTTAATTCACATCAGGTGGAAATTACGAAAATAGAAAAATTACCTGATGTTTTTATTTACAAACATAAATGAATTAGTATTATACCATTATTTTTAATAAAAATTACTGAAAAATACTTTTATTAACTCGCAAAATTTTTATATTAATGCATTATTAATAATAGTTCATTATTCACATTTAGCAATTACAATTCTGATTAAAAAATACATTTTTTAGCTTTGTTTAAGAATATTATAGTTGTATGCTAATTATTAAGTTTTGATTCTAAAATTTAAACTAAATTCATCCTATTCTACAACCAAGCTAACTCTTAATTAACCAGATTTCGCCGCACAGAAATTATAACCAAATTGGTTAGGTATGAATGCTGGTAATGATATTTTGAAATGCCAATCTTGGAACTTGAGCTTATATGCAGCAGATATACCCAGGAGAATTTTATGCTTGAGTATCTAACGCGTTTGAACGACCACAATCTACCCTATCCAGATACGATTCATCCAATTGTTGTTCACTTTGTCATAGCAATGGTGTTGTTTGCCTTCTGCTGTGATGTGATAGGTTATTTTAGCCGCAATTCCCGGCTATTCGAGGTCAGCTGGTGGAACATGTGTCTTGCTACCGTCGCCATCTTTGTGGCGATCATTTTTGGTCAGTTTGAAGCAGGTTTGGCAAAGCCTTATCACCTAGCAAAGTCAGTACTGAATATGCATACTCTGATTGGCTGGTCACTTTCAGGAATTATTGCTGCAATTACAGCTTGGCGTTATGTAATTCGTACGCGCAACCCCCAGAAATTACCCATTGGATATTTAGGAGTAGGACTACTACTAGTCACCATCGTTGGTATGCAAGTATATCTGGGAGATCAACTTGTTTGGGTGTATGGACTGCACACAGTACCAGTAGTTGAAGCAGTAAAGGATGGTATTTTGCGATGAACACAGAACTGATTGATCAATTGGGGGCTAAGCTAGGCGCAAACGGACTACCTTACACCATTCCTATTCATCCCAACTTAGTTCATCTGACCTTGGGTCTGTTCATCATTGGGATTCTCTTTGATATTGTCGGTGTATTTTTCCCCCTACATAAATTCGTCTACAAATATTTGGCATTACCAGTCGAACGCGCGAACTTCTTTGATGTTGGCTGGTATAACATGCTGGCTTCAGCCATTATCACTTTTTTTACAGTAGCAGCAGGCTTTTACGAAATCATGCTTGCAGAAGCACCAGTGGATGTTAAAAGTGCCTGGGGTATGCAAGCGATGGAAACAATGCTGTGGCATGGTGTGGGTGGTGTTTTACTCTTAGCGCTAATCGTTGGTATGACTGTTTGGCGCGGATTCCAGCGCTTTATTTTGCGCAAAGACGAAGATAGACAAGTGCAGCTGAGTTATCTCGCTGTCGGAATGGCAATCATGTTTGTGATGTATATCCACGGTACTTTGGGAGCGCAAATGGCTGCGGAATTCGGCATACACAACACCGCCGATCAATTGCTCAGAGTCGGTCAAGACCTCAACGCAATTATAAAAGGTTAGTGGTTAGGGGCGAAGCATTTGTATGAGTATCTTTGTTAAAAACTATAGATCTTCGTACAAATGCTTCGCCTGTACAGTGGTTAGTAGTCAAGCAGCCACCAACCAACCATCAACAACTAACAACAAACTGTTGTATTGCTATGAAAATCCAGAAATTACTAAAAATACTGACCTTTGTAACGAGTGCGATCGCACTGACTACTACCAGTCTCTGGATTGGGAAACAAGCTTACTCCTGGCTTCCTCCCCAAGCGGCTGCGGAATCGCGACTAGTTGATGATTTGATTAGCTTCTTGGTAACACTCGGAGCATTTATCTTCCTGGGTGTCACCGGAACTCTGATGTATTCCGTAATTTTCCATCGAGCGAAAAAAGGTGAAATTGGTGATGGCCCACCAATTGAAGGAAATATTACCCTCGAAGTCGTCTGGACAGCCATCCCGATTATGCTGGTGCTGTGGATTGCTGGTTACAGCTACCAAATCTACGAACAAATGGGGATTCAAGGCCCAAATGAACACGTCCACTTCCATATGCCGATGGGGATGGAATCAGCTTATGCAGCACCAAAAGACGCATCTGTTAATGTCACCACTGCACCTGTAGAAAAAATCGACGTTCTTGCTAAACAATGGGCTTGGGTCTTCCACTATCCAGAAAAGAATGTCACCAGTAGCGAACTGCACCTACCTGCTAATAAAAGAGTGCGTTTAGCATTACAATCTGAAGACGTTCTACATGGCTTATACGTACCAGCTTTTCGCCTCAAACAAGACATAGTTCCCAACCAAACCATAGACTTTGAATTCACTCCCATCCGGCTGGGTAAATATCAACTCACTGATTCTCAATACAGTGGTACGTATTTTGCAACCATGCAAGCCGATGTTGTAGTTGAATCACCAGAAGATTACCAGCAGTGGCTGACCAAAGCTGCAACCCGCAAACCTTCTCCAGCCAAAAACCAAGCAGTTTCTGAATACGCTCAAGCAGATGGCTGGACAACCGTCGCCCCTGCTGCACCTCCTCTAGTTAATTATCCTGGCTAAAAGGAAACAAAGCGATGACCAACATTACCATCGAAAGTATGGGTATCGCAGGTGAACAAACCCATCACCCCAGTCCCGATAACTGGAAACGATACTTCAGCTTTAGCACCGATCACAAGGTCATTGGTATTCAGTACCTTGTTACCTCATTTATCTTTTTCCTAGTTGGCGGTATCTTTGCAATGATACTGCGGGGAGAACTCATCACCCCGGAATCAGATTTGATTGACCGCACCATGTACAACGGTATGTTTACCATGCATGGTACAGTCATGCTGTTCCTGTGGACATTTCCATCCCTAGTTGGTATAGCTAACTACCTTGTACCTCTAATGATTGGGGCGCGGGATATGGCATTTCCTCGCCTCAACGCTGCCGCTTTTTGGATGGTTCCAGTTGTGGGAATTCTATTGATGGCTAGCTTTTTTGTCCCTGGTGGCCCAGCTCAAGCCGGCTGGTGGTCTTACCCACCCGTCAGTCTCCAGAATCCCACAGGTAACTTAATTAACGGACAAGTCATCTGGTTGTTGGCAGTAGCCATCTCTGGTGTGTCTTCGATTATGGGAGCAGTCAACTTTGTTACTACGATTGTGAAGATGCGCGCACCAGGCATGACCTTCTTTAGAATGCCCCTATTCGTTTGGGCTGTATTCAGCGCTCAAATTATCCAACTTTTTGGACTCCCAGCTTTGACAGCAGGTGCAGTCATGCTGTTACTTGACCTCACCGTTGGTACTGGCTTTTTTAACCCAGCCAATGGTGGAAATCCAGTCATGTTCCAGCACTACTTCTGGTTCTACTCCCACCCTGCTGTGTATGTGATTATTTTGCCCATCTTTGGGATTTTCTCAGAGATATTCCCGGTTTATGCTCGTAAACCCTTATTTGGTTACAAAGTAGTCGCCGTTTCCTCAATCTTAATTGCCGTAGTCAGTGCGATCGTCTGGGTACACCACATGTATGTCAGTGGTACTCCTGGTTGGATGCGGATGCTTTTCATGCTGACAACCATGTTTGTCTCTGTACCTACTGGTATTAAAGTATTTGCTTGGGTAGCAACAATTTGGGGCGGTAAACTGCGCCTCACTACACCCATGTTGTTTGCTTTGGGTGGATTGGTGTTGTTTGTCTTCGCCGGAATTACAGGGATCATGCTTTCCTCTGTCCCTGTAGATGTCCACGTCAACAATACCTACTTTGTCGTTGGTCACTTCCACTATGTCCTTTACGGGACAGTAACTATGGGGATGTATGCAGCCATCTACCACTGGTTCCCCAAGATGACAGGCAAAATGTACTACGAAGGCTTGGGTAAGTTGCATTTTTGGTTAGCCCTCATTGGTACTAACCTCAACTTCTTCCCCATGCACCCCTTAGGATTACAAGGGATGTTGCGTAGAGTGGCTTCCTACACTCCAGAGTATGAGTTATGGAATATTGTTGCTAGTGTTGGTGCATTTATGCTAGGTATGTCTACTCTACCTTTTATTCTGAATATGATTAGTGCTTGGATAGGTGGCGAACCAGCATCGGCTAATCCTTGGCAAGCTATTGGATTAGAATGGGAAGTTTCTTCTCCACCACCTGTAGAAAATTTTGCAGAGATTCCTGTGGTTGTAAGTGAGCCTTATGGATATGGAAAATCAGAACCGTTAGTTGCTCAAACTCATAGGCATAACTATCTGTCTACTAACTCTACTTTGACGAGTGTAGACTGATCAATCTTCGCGTTCTTTGCGCCTTCGTGGTTCAAAAATAATTATTAAACCGCGAAGACGTGAAGGACACGAAGGTAAAAAATTTTAAAGGAGAATTTCAGGAATGGATGGTTATATGATTTCAGAGGAGTTGCATCTGCATCACGCAGAGCATACTCACGATGAAGAAGGCAATAAAATGTTTGGCTTCGTCGTGTTTTTGCTATCTGAAAGTGTTATTTTTCTCAGTTTTTTTGCCGGATATATTATTTATAAACTCACAACTCCTAATTGGTTACCATCTGGAGTTGATGGGTTGGAAGTGGTAGCCCCTGCTGTTAATACGGTGGTTTTGGTTGCTAGTAGTTTTGTGATTTATTTGGCAGAACGTGCGCTGCAACGTCATAATTTGTGGAGATATCGCTTGTTTTTGTTGGTAACGATGGCGATGGGAACTTACTTTTTGATTGGACAGGCGATTGAGTGGAGAGGTTTGGAGTTTGGTTTTACTTCTGGCGCGTTTGGTGGAATGTTCTACTTGCTTACTGGTTTCCACGGTTTGCATGTTCTCACAGGTATTCTCTTACAGTTGATTATTTTGGTGCGTTCTTTTATTCCAGGTAATTTTGAGTCTGGTCATTTTGGTGTGAATGCAACTTCACTTTTCTGGCACTTTGTTGATGTGATTTGGATTGTGTTGTTTGTGCTTCTCTATATTTGGCAGTAGATGTAGATTGTCAGAAAGTTAATGTTTTATAGCTGATATTGAGATCACCTCAAAATCAAAATCAACTATGAACCGTCTTGAGGATAGTTATACTCTCAAGCGGTTTATTTCAGTTTTGCTTTAAGTGCGATCGCTCCATACACAACTTTACATAAAGCTGGTCGGTTGTGCCATAATATGATTGCTCATCACCTATGGTTTTCTCCAATTAGAGACCAAGGTTCACTTAATTCATGCACAGCATTTGCGGCGATCGCTTTTTGATAATTAGCAAGCTACGGTGATTTACATGAATAATTGAAACTTTGCAAACTGTTATTTTGCTAAAAATTCATCTGTTTACATATATTTCACCAGAGGTTAAATTGCTTTTAATCAAATATCAATAAAGCAAGCATGAATTGATGATTTATTTTCCCCTGGTTTTTACCTATTTCAATATTAGAGTATATGTCTTCAAAATGAAAAGTAGATACTTAAAAGTAAGGAAGTTACCAAAAAGTTATTATTCTCACATTAAATTACAATCAAATATTAAAGTATAAAAAAGGGTACGTTGTATTGAGCATAACGTACCTAAAAAATTTGTTCTTTGTTGATTTTTGGCAATTATTTACTACATATGCCACATAACTACTTACTACTAACTAATAACTACATTGTCTTAATTATTTAGCAGCAACTTTTTCTTTGGTTTTAGCAGTTGTAGTACCATTTTCTGATTTTACTTCTGCTGGTTGCAAATGAGCTTCTAAGAACCACAGTCGCTTGTCAATAGTGCGAGATACTTCGGTGTAAAGATCGGCTGTATCTGCATCACCTAAATCATCAGTTATGTTGATCGCTTGTCTGATGTGTTTAGCATAAGGTGCAAAGCGCTCTGTCAATGCGGTAACATGCTGCATACCATCCAAAATATCAACTGGATATTCTGGCAAAATTGAATTAGCTGCTGCCATCCGGGCTGTACCACAAGCATAACCACCTAAAGCGGTGATTCTTTCTGCAAACATGTCAACATACTCTTCTAACTCATCTGCAATTTCATCAAATAATTCATGCAGTTGGTAGAAGTCGGTTCCTTTGACGTTCCAGTGCGCCTGTTTTGTCTGAGTTTTCAAATCTGTTGTTGCGGCTAAAGTTTGATTGAGAAGTTCAACAATTTTGACGCGTGCATCAGCAGGCAGGTCAATGCGGCTGGGGTAAAGACGTGATGAAAGCTTATCTGCCATAGTTCTAACTCTCTTTGTTCTGGTTCTGTTGTTTTTGAACGACAAGACAAGTCTACAGATTGTACCCTGCCGTACGAAACTCTCTGGCGATAGATAGTATTTTTCTTTTGTGGATATACAATGAGCTAGAGTTGATGGTTGTTTGTTGGTGGTTAGTGGTTTATTAGTAACTAATGACCAATGACCAACGACCAATAACTATGAACTACTACGTAATCTACGATGGAAATTGCAATCTTTGCGTTACCTTGGTGCAACTACTGGAAAATCTAGACCAGGGAAACCAATTTCGCTACATCCCTATGCAAGATCAGCAAACTCTTCAACAATGGGGAATTACACCCCAAGATTGTGAGTTGGGTATGATTTTGATTAATGCTAATGCGCCAGAACAACGTTGGCAAGGTAGTGCTGCTGCTGAAGAAATTGGCGGTATATTACCATTTGGTAGTATTTTTGTGCATGCGTATCGGGCCTTACCAGGGGTGAAATGGGCAGGCGATCGCATTTACGAACAAATCCGCGACAATCGTTATACTCTGTTTGGTAAGCGTCCTAGTACATATCAATCAGTATATTGTGCTGAAAATAATTGCAAATTTTGAAGTGAGTTATCAGAGGGAACAGAGAACATGGAACTGTTATCTGTTCCCTGTTTCCTGTTAACGTTTAGAACGCTGTTGTTGATAATAGCTAACTACCTGCTGTACATACTTACCAGTAAAACCACTGTTGCAGCCTGTGTAATTACCAGTCATCCACCAACAAGCAGCCCCACGTACAGCACCAATTTCATTATTTTTGTTAGCTGCATACTGAGTATTTAACTCACGCCGTACAATACACGAAACAACTTGACGGGCTAATTGGGGACTATTTTCAAATTGTGTTGGTGTCACTTCTTTTTTCAAACAATATCTAGACCAACCTTTGAGGGTTTCTGGTTTGACTTGCCAGTCGCTGTAGTAGCCATCGTTGGCTTTACCTGTATTGGGTGCAGCTAGTCGTAATGCTTCTACCATCGCCGCAACTTGGGCATCAGATACCTGGTTTTGCGTCTGCGCTAAAACTGGCAATGGTAAAATTCCTAAGCTAGCAATGACTCCCCACAGTAGAAATCGCATGTTTCTCCTCATCAATCCATCTGTTTTTGCAATGTAACAAATTATGACTTCTTTATATGACGAGTTCCCTGTTCCCTGTTCCCTGTTAACGACCTTTTAGTTTGTTCAGGTCATCACCACTAATAAAGTAAGCCGCACCAAAACCAATTACAAAGCGTCCCTCTTTGGGAGTGAGCTTAAACATGCGAAAATCTTGTAAGCCGCTCAATACTTCCATAATTTCACCAAAACGAGCGTGAAAATTATTCATGATTTCCCGCCACTTATCGGAATCACGCTCAATCAAAGCTGCTGTACACTCAAAAGTTAGACGACGACGGGCAAAAATTTGCTCTGTCTTATCCTCGTCCTCAATCAGCATCACACTAGCATGAGGATTAACAACTAAGTTTTGGGTGTGAGTTGACAGACCACTGATATAGATATAGATATTCTTAAACTCATCAATTACAAAGGGAGCATAGCTAGCATTCGGGATTCCTTGCACGTCAGATGTAGCAATGATCGCACTTTGAAACGTTTGAATAAAAGCTTCATATTCCGTCTGGGCTTGTTCTAGACTGTTCATAAAACAATAAGGGATAAACTAATTAGCTTCCCCCTCATGTTGCCATTTCCTTTGCTTCCACTTCAATTGACATATAGCAAAACTCTGCGCCCCTTTGCGCCCTCCTTTGCGATCCTCTGCGTTTCCAAAACACTACAATTTTACCCAACCCGTACCTAAAAAGATACTTTAACACTACTAGTGACGCGTAGAACAGATTCTTGTTGAAATGTCTTTTTATAACTTGCTATTATCTCTTCAATCTTCTGATTTTGAGTTTGGCTATTTTCATAAATCAGAATAACTAGTTTGGTTTTTTCCCTGGTTAGTTTGCCATAACTGTCTAAATACTGTCCATAGACATCCATCACAGTTAGTCCATCAGGAAGCCGAGGTGTAATCACACGGTTCAAAAATAGCTGCCATTCAACCTCAGATACTGTCTTTCCTCCTGGTTTAGATAAACCAAAGTACAACTCATCTTTAATCAGAATCTTTGTACTTGCATGAGAAATAGAAGTTTGAGAGGATTGAGCGGGAACAGGAGTACTTGTATAGATAGGACTGATAAAAAGCAAGCCTGTAATAATTAAACTGTTTAAACTTTTTTGCAAAGTAATCATAATGTAGTATTGATATCACTAAGGTATAGCTTCACATTTTGATAGTCATGTTCCGATTTTTTAGAAAGATAAAGATCCCCAACTTTTCTAAAAAGTTGGGGATCTTTGTAGTTCATGCTACTTTTTGCGTCCTATGTGGTTCGTTTCTAACGAAAGCCAAAATTAACCAATCAAATCAGCTGGTTCAACTAACTCTTCCGTTTCTCCTGACTGTTTATTAAATGCCAACCGTAAGAAAGGCGGTGCTAAAAAGGTCGTGAGAATTACCATGATAATAATCGCTGCTTGCAAAGGTTTATCGATCGCACCACTAGCTGCACCAATACCAAGGAACACCAAACCCACTTCACCCCGAGGAATCATCCCGACACCAATCGCCAAACGGTTAATTCCGGGCTGACCAAACACTGACCAACCTGTGACTACCTTACCAATAATTGCCACTACTACCAAAAAGATCGCAATTATTAATCCTTGTTGATTTTCAGGAACAATGGGATTGAGGACACCTAAATCAACCCTCGCACCCACAGTCACAAAGAAAATCGGCACTAATATATCAGCAATGGGAATCACTTGTTGATCTAATTCTTTGCGTTTATCGGTTTCATCTAACACTAATCCAGCAGCAAACGCGCCTAAAATTGCTTCTAAATGGATGGCGTTGCCAATAAAAGCCATGAAGAATGCAAAGATAAATGCTGGAATAACTAGTTTCCCGCGTGTTTGTAGTTTATCAGCAATGGTGACAAAGGTTTTATTAAAGAATTTACCCAGGAGAATTGAACCAATCAGAAAAACAGTAGCGCTGACAATCAAGTAAATCACGTTCAAAATATCTACTTCGCCAGTTTTAGCCAGACTTGCTACTACTGCCAAAACAATAATACCCAGAACATCATCAATTACAGCAGCGCCAACAATAATTTGACCTTCTCGAGATTTGAGATGTCCAAGTTCTGATAAAACTTTGGAGGTAATACCAATGCTTGTAGCGGTTAGTGCTGCACCAGCGAAAATAGCGGGAATTGCTGGGGTGTGAAAGAAAAACATCAGTCCCGCAGTACCAACAGCAAAAGGAACCGCGACCCCAACACATGCGACAATTGCTGCTTGATAACCGACCTTCTTTAGTTCCCGTAAGTCTGACTCCAAGCCAATTTCAAATAAAAGAACGATTACACCCAACTCGGCTAGAATCGAAATCGCCTCACTTTGACTTTGAAAAACAGATGTTACTGCCTCCGGACTAAGATTGCCGATGAATTGCAGTATATTCATGATTACTGAGTCTGTCGCGATCGCACCGCTTTCAGGAAATACCAGCAGATGCAAGGCGGAAGCACCAACTACGACTCCACCAACCAATTCCCCCAAAACTGGCGGAAAGTCCATCATCCTTGACAATTCGCCACCGAGTTTACTGGCAAGATAAATCACAACTAAACTCAGTAATACTCCAGTAAGGACAACAGGAGCATATTCTGATTCGCTTGCTGTTGCTAAAACAGGAAACTGTAAGTAAGGACTCCAGGAAGATACCCAAGTAACTGAATTAACTATTAATTCTGGAAAAATCATTTTTTACGTCTCTGTAGCGACTCACTCAGATTACTGATGCTGATGTAATTTTACATTTGCTAGAGACGTTGCATTCAACGTCTCTTTTTAGTTAGTTACTACTGGACTACAGCAGTGTCACCAAAATCGCTTCGGTATGTGGTGCTTGTTGCAGTGTTCGTATCGGCTACGTAACCATTAACCAAAATAAGTGCTTGTTGCAGTGCTTCTGTACGATTCATTAGTAAGTGATGTGGAGGTAACAATTGCATAATGCCTAATTTTTCTAGGCGCCGCTTAATTTTGCCAGTTGCACCAACTATGAATACATGGCGACCTTTTTCAACTGCTTCTCTGATGGCATTTTCAATTGCCAGTGAAGCAGTAACACCCAACAAAGGTACGTCACTCAAGTCCATAATGACAACATCGCAGTCTTTGATGGCATTATGTTCACGAGCGATCGCTTTGGAAACTCCAAAAACCATCGGTCCACTCAGGTAGAACAGCAATACCCTTCCGTTGGCTTGATCTAACAACTGCTTTTCTTGTTCGTTCAAAACAATGGCATCATCAGCGTCAGTAATAGTTTTAACTTCCTCTGATTGCAAGCTAGAAAGACGTTCAATGGTCAAGATATTAGCAATAAACACCCCAACGCCCACAGCCACAATCAAATCCACAAACACTGTCAGGAACATCACCCCGTACATAATGATTGTTCCTTTCAGGGATACTTGATGAGCGCGTTTGAGGAAACTCCAATCGAGAATATCAATACCGACCTTGAGGGCAATACCTGCTAACACCGCCATTGGAATAGTTTCGGTCAAATTCGCAGCCCACAAGACCACCACTAGCAAAATAATCGCGCGAGTTATACCAGATAAAGCTGTTGTCGCTCCTGTTTGAATATTGACCACAGTTCCCATTGTGGCACCTGCACCGGGTAGCCCACCACATATACCAGAAACCAAGTTACCAATACCTTGACCAATCAATTCCTTGTCAGATTTGTGTTCGGTGCGAGTCAAACTATCTGCAATTACCGCAGTTAACAAAGTATCAATACATCCCAGCATCCCCAACATTGCCCCATCAATGAGCATGACGGTGATTTGTGATGGAGTAAATGTAGGCATTTGCAATTGTGGCAAACCCATTGGGATGTCATTGATGCGTCTGATATCTGCATTCCCAAAGAAAACCAGTGAAACCACAGTACCGACAATTAATGCCACTAGTTGGGGAGGAGCATAGCGCTTGAATTTCGACGGCATTAAGAAAATAATTGCCAGTGTCAGTACTCCCAAAAGGGTTTCGATGGGATTGATATTTGATAGCAGTTGGGGCAGGTTTTGCACCATCCCCAGTACACCACCTTTGGGATTAGGCTGTCCCACAAAAGGAGCAATTTGCAGAATAATCAAAATTATGCCAATTCCAGACATAAAGCCTGAAATCACGCTGTAGGGCATGAGGGTGATGTATTTGCCCAGCTTGAATACGCCAAATAAAATTTGAAATATCCCTGCTAGCATCACCACAGTAAATGCCATTGCCAAGCCATTCTCTGGGTTATTTGCAGTCATCGTGGCGACAATACCAGTCATGACTACGGTCATCGGCCCAGTTGGCTCAGAAATAAGGGTCGGCGTACCTCCAAACAGCGCCGCAAAAAACCCGACACAAACAGCGCCATAAAGACCAGCCACAGGTCCAGCACCAGAGGCGACTCCGAAGGCTAACGCCAATGGTAAAGAAACAATTGCGGTTGTTAGACCACCAAAAAGATCACCACGTAAATTTCGGAAATGGATAGTATTAGTCAGTTGCATGGATGGGGATTTAATCACAACAGAACTGTGAATTCACAAGCTTCCAGCCTGGATTTAGCATTCAAATATGCCAAAACATGCACCTGCCTCAAACCTCAAAAACTTGCTTGCTTAAGTTCACTGCTATCATGCTACACTTAGCATTAAGTAGATATTTTTGTGCAGCAATGAATAGCCGACTCACCTGTGCAAATAATAATCTGTTTTTGAGGTAAATAGCAGTTATTATTTTGGCATATTTTTGGCAAAAATAAGCTTAATACAAGATATACGAAGACATTTGTATCTAGAAAAACTTCTTCAATCTTGTAAAAACTGCTTTGTTATACAACTTTAGTTTGCCAAAACATCTTATTGAAATATTTGATTGTGCTATTTCATTGGTCGCTCCAATCTCCACAAAGCTGAAAAGCAGGAATTGTATTTATTGCAAGCAAAACGTTACAAGAAATATATTTTATTTCTTGCTCCAGATGGCTTGTTTCCAACACAAGCGCAGCTTGCGCCGAGTTAAGCTTAAAAAGCAGACTCCCGCAATTTTATAAAATTAGCTGATGTTCGCAAAAACCGCTTTATGCGTAAAGCGTATTTAATTTTATAAAAATAGCATACAACTTTTATTGCCTAAAAAGTTAACCTTTAGGCAATAATTCTTAAATAAAAATTAGATAGCTTTGATAAGTAATTGCTTATGGTTCCTCAGGAAATGATGCTCTAAGAGTATATGGATAGATAATTATCTATGATATTCATGAGTGAAGCTGAGGATAAATACTTCTTTAGCCTCTACAAACCAAAAAGACATTCAGCACATAAAATTAGTTCCTTTTCAAACGATCAAAAAATGCAACGTAGAAGCGAGTTTCTCCAATAGACGTCTCCAGAAATTAATTATGGGTTATGTCAAGTTCGTATGATTATTTAAATTCCCGTTTACCTCACCCCGCCTTCGGCACCCCTCTCCTTGCTAAGGAGAGGGGCTGGGGGTGAGGTTTTTGATTATAAGTGATTAACCGAACTCAATATTACCTGGAATCCTTGTAGAGACGCAAAATTTCGTGTCTCTAGATTCTTTTTCAACAAATGTCTAATTAATAGACTCTTTAGATAAACCTGCCCTATCCTACGTCATCGTGAGCATAGCGGTTAAATAGGAAATCTAGGGCATAGTTACGCAATTTGTAGTATTGCGGATCTTCCATAATCCGGAGTCTATCACGGGGACGGGGAAATGGAATTTCCATGACTTCGCCGATTTTAGCGCGGGGACCGTTGGTCATCATTACCAACTTATCTGCTAAAAACAGCGCTTCATCAATGTCATGGGTAATCATCAACACTGTACAGCGGTTTTCATTCCAGATTTTCAGCAGTTCTTCCTGTAACTCTTCTTTGGTAATAGCATCTAGCGCCCCGAAAGGTTCATCCAAAATCAAGACTTTTGGACGAATTGCTAAAGCACGGGCAATAGAAACCCGTTGTCTCATACCACCAGACATTTGAGTGGGTTTCTTGTCCATAGCGTCTGCTAACCCCACCATTGCCAGGTGTTCCCTGACAATTGCTGACTTTTCTGCTTCCGGTTTGTTAGGATAAACCGCGTTGACAGCTAGGTAGATATTTTCAAAAGCAGTCCGCCAGGGTAGTAGAGCATAGTTTTGGAATACCACCATTCTGTCTGGCCCAGGTTTGGTAATGGGTTTCCCTTCTAGCAAAACTTGTCCATTGGTTGGTTGGTTAAACCCAGATACCATGTTGAGAAGGGTAGATTTACCACAACCAGAGTGACCAATTACACAAATAAATTCTCCTTCACCAACATTGAGGTTGACTCCATCTAATACGGTAAAAGGGCCATTTTTTGTGGGATAGACTTTGCTAACATCTTTAATTTCTAAGTAAGGTTGACGGTTGCAAGTTGCAGTTACTAGGGGTCTTCCCAGGGTATTTGCAGTAGTGTCGGTAATTGTAAAATTGCGATTATGCATGGTGGGTAGTTAGGGATAGCGTGGGGAGTGTGGGGAGTGTGGGGAGTGTGGGGAGTGTGGGGAGTGTGGGGAGTGTGGGNGAGTAACAATATTGTCCCCCTTGGTCCCTTAATCCCCAGAGGGGACCCCGAGTTCCCCCTTGTCTCCCTTGTCTCCCAAATTAGGCTACTCTCCTGACTGGTGTGTCAAGAATAACTTCCGCAACTGAAAAATCACGTTTAATCTTGAGGCTGTTTAGATAGGCGATCGGGTCATCAGCGTTGAAGCTGGTGCCATCGAACAACTTGATTGGTTGACGGGTATAACTAATATCCATACCCAATTCACGGGCAGCAGTACTAAACACACCAACTCGACATACTCGTTCGACAATTTCTACCCAATTTCGGGGGAAAGGCACTTCACCCCAACGCGCCAATTGCGTCATAATCCATATCTGTTCTGTGCGACTGGGGCGGTTAATGGCAGATTCCCCGTAAAATTGGTGATGGGCATATTCCCGCATGGGGTGATCTAAGTCACAGGTGCCGTTATTTGGATCTTCAATTTGGATATACTCCATATCAGTGCTGACATATTCCCGTCGTGCCAAAATCTGGCGAATTTCTTCAGCGTTTTCCGGGAGTGAACAGTAATAGCAAGCTTCTAGTAAAGCTTTAGTCAATGCTATATAGGTATTAGGATAAGCTGCTGCCCAATCTTCCCGTACACCCAACACTTTACCTGGATGTCCTAACCAAACTTCTAAGTCTGTGGCGATCGTAAAGCCAATACCTTCGGAAGCAGCGCGGAAGTTCCAGGGTTCACCTACACAATAACCATCAATACTTCCGGCTTGCAAGTCTGCTACCATCTGGGCTGGGGGAATGGTTTTAATATCGACATCTGCGTCAGGGTCAACACCTCCTGCTGCTAGCCAGTAACGCAACAGTATACTGTGCATTGAGGAAGGATGTACTACTCCCATGATGTGGGGTTCTGTACGGGTACTTTTCAGATACTGTTTAAATTCAGCAATGGTTTGTATCCCTTGGTCGTAAAAGCGTTTTGCTAAGGTAATAGCGTTACCGTTGCGTGTCATGGTGAGGGAGGTAACAACAGGTAGAGGTCGGTTATCATTTCCTCCCAGAGTTAACCAAATCGGCATTCCGGAGGGCATTTGGGCAGCATCTAAATATCTGCCACTTATACCATCGACAATACCACGCCAACTGGTTTCGCGGACTAAGTTGACATCATCTAAACCGTGTTTAGTGAAAAAGCCTTTTTCTTTGGCTATTGCTAGAGGCGCGCAAGCTGTAAGCGGTACAAAGCCGATCTCAAGATTGACTTTTTCTAAACCGTGTTTGGAGACAATTGTAGTTTTGCGCGCCCGAATTTTTTTGATGCGTTTTTGTTGATTGAGGAAGTAAATCATTTCACTCCGCAAGCTATAGTAGCTGGGATGTTCAACTACTTCCATCCGTTTACGGGGTCTGGGAATATCTACTTCCAAAATGCCACCAATTTTTGATTCTGGCCCATTGGTGAGCATGACTATTCTGTCAGAAAGTAGCACTGCTTCGTCTACATCGTGTGTCACCATGACGGCGGTGACTTCGTTTTCTTCACAGATTTGCATTAATTGTTCTTGCAAGTTACCCCGTGTGAGGGCATCCAATGCCCCAAAGGGTTCATCTAATAATAGTAACTTGGGGCGAATGGCTAAAGCGCGGGCTATAGCTACCCGTTGTTTTTGTCCTCCTGATAACATTCCGGGTGGTTTGTCTGCATGGGGACGCAAACCGACCATATCTATATGTTTTTCGACAATAGCCCGACGTTCCCCTGCAGGCAAATGTGTCATCACAGAATCTACTGCTAAGGCGATGTTTTCTCTGACTGTTCGCCAAGGTAATAGAGAATAGTTTTGAAACACCACCATTCGATCTGGACCTGGTTTGGTGATGCGTTTTCCTTCTAAGGTGACTAAACCTTCTGTTGGTAGATCCAAACCTGCAATCATATTTAATAAGGTGGATTTACCACAACCAGAGTGACCAATTAAGGAAACAAATTCGCCTTTTTTAATTTGGAGGTCAATTCCTTTGAGGGCAATATATTGACCCCCACCAGTGAGATTAAAAACTTTATCAATTTGGTCAACAGCAACGAATACGCTCATCTTTTTTTGTTGATGGTTGATGGTTGATGGTTGATGGTTAGTTGAACTGCCTAATAACTACTAACCACTAACTCCTAACTAATAACTACTTTTGTTCTGCTGGAACGATTAGTGTTTGAATCCAAGCCATGAGTTTGTCCAGCAACAGACCGACAATACCGATATAAACCAGGGCTAGTATAACTTCGCTGACGTCGTTGTTTTGATAAGCATCCCAGATGAAAAAGCCAATTCCCACAATCCCGGACATCACGATTTCCGCAGCAATAATTGCCAACCAAGCAAGACCGATCGCAATTCTTAAACCAGTGAAAATGTAGGGCAAAGCAGCAGGAATGAGGATATTAAAAAAGTAATCTTTTTTATTGAGTTGCAGAACTTTGGCGACGTTGTTGTAGTCTTGAGGAATTTGAGTCACGCCTACATAGGTATTGATTAAGATTGGCCAAATAGCGGTGATAAAAATCACGAACAATGCAGCAGGTTCGTTTTGTCTTAAAGCTGCCAAAGAAATGGGAACCCAAGCTAAAGGTGGTACGGTTCGTAATAACTGAAAGAGGGGATCTAATGCTTTGTAAATTGTTTTATTAACACCGATCGCAATCCCCACTCCAATACCAACGATCGCAGCTAAAGTGTAGCTAATTGCAACCCGTTGCAGACTTGCCCAAATCTGCCAAAACAGTCCCTTATCGATACCACCTCTGTCATAAAAGGGATACATAATTAACATCCAGGTATCTTGAATAACCTGGATTGGGCCAGGTAGTGTTGCCCCCGGAAGCCAAGAGAAAGTCTGCCAAACAACAAGAAAGATAATAAGGGCGATCGCAGGAGGTATCAGATCAGGAAATTGTTTTTGTAAACGAGATATTAAACTACTATCAAAATTTGTATTATTACGGCGTCTGCTGGCTACTGTCATTGCTCTTTTCCTTTGTACGGTGGTTGATGCTTGGGGAATAGTAAATACTGGTTGGTGGTTGATGGTTGATAGTTAGTTCCAAACAACAAACAACAACCAACTAAACACTGACTTTCTTGATTTGCAAACTCTTTAAATATGCTTCTGGTTGTTTGGGATCAAACTTAACGCCATCAAAGAATTCTTCTACACCACGAGATGTACTTGTGGGGATATCAGCCGCTGCTATGCCTGCTTCTTTTGCTGCTTCTTTCCAAATATCTTCGCGGTTGACTTTATCAATTAATGCATTTGCTTTTGTTAAATAATCTTTTGGTAAGAAACCCCAACGAATGCTTTCTGTGATAAACCACAAATCATGACTCTTGTAAGGATAAGAAACGTTTCCTTTCTCATCTTTCCAGTAGTAAGGAGCCATTGATTTATCATCAATTGTGCGCCCATCTCCCATGTCATACTTGCCTTGGAATGGCCCTGCCAAGATTTCTTCGGGAAGGTTAAAATAGTTGCGTCCAGACAGAATTGCAGCAGCTTCTTTACGGTTGTCAAAGTTATCCAACCACTGCTGTGCTTCCATAACGCCTTTAAGTAGCGCTTTAGTCGCTTTCGGATTTTTATCAACCCAGTCTGCCCGTATGGCAAGGTACTCTTCGGGGTGATTCTTCCAAATTTCTGCTGTTAATGCTGCCAAAAAGCCTATTTTATCTTTCACAATACGGTAGGGCCAAGGATCACCTGTACTGAAAGCATCCATTGTCCCCGTTTTCATATTGGCGACAGTTTGAGCTGCTGGAACTGTTAGCAGTTTGATGTCAGTATCTGGATCGATACCACCAGCGGCTAACCAATAGCGAATCCAAAAATCTTGGTTGACTGCGGGAAATGTTTGAGCTGCGGTAAAAGGTGTGTTGGTTGATTTGAGTTGACTAAATAAAGACTTAGCACCAGCAAGTCGTAAGCTAATACCCTTACCTTGATGTTTATTCGCAATAGCTATTCCATTCCCATGGGTATTTAACTGTGCTAAAACATACATGGGAATTTTTTGATTACCTTTGGTGATTATACCTTCTGTGATCAGATGTGGCATTGGCATCTGCCATTGACCACCATCAATACCGCCGCCAGCAGAGCCAATTTCGACGTTATCTCTGGCTGAACCCCAAGAAGCTTGCTTGGATAGTTCAACATCAGTCATGCCATATTTAGCAAAAAAGCCTTTTTCTTTAGCAATAATTAAAGGCGCTGCTTCCACAATTGGGACATATCCCAATTTGACAGTTTTCGTTTCTGGTGTTTGTTCTGGGCTAATATTGGCAACTGGCTGTGCTCCTGATTGGGTTTGAGCGCTACCTCCACCTGGTTCTGGTGGATTACCCAAACAACCCTTGAGAAATACTGCACCCGCGGAAGCAGTAGCTGTAACTATAAACTTGCGGCGAGAGATGTGATCAAAAATTTCTGACATAATACTCCTTTTTTTGTGAATTTCATCTTTATACGCATGAAAATTAGGCACAGGAAACAGTAGATGTTTCTTGTACAAGAAAAATATGCATGATAGTTTACATCAGCCCATATCATTCAAAGAAAGGCGACGAAAATCCCTTGTAAAAACTTTGCGTTTGCAAGTACAGTCGTGTGTATCTTCCTGAAACAATCATTAAACAATCATTAAGCCTGTTGAAAATAGCTTACAGCTTTTCCCATCAAAATGGTTCATTTCTAAACCATTTTTATTAAAAAAATATTGGATTAATTAGATAAGAAAAAGTTTATATATATAGTCAGACCATAGTTTGAGATGTATTGAATATTTAAAAAATTATGATGTATATAAGTTAAAGTCTATGCTTAATCCAAAGCTCAGTAAAATCGAGGTTCAGAGATAAAAATCAACAACATGCACAGTCTTGAGCAAATTACTAGGTTTCTCAATTTTAGTTATTAAGAGATATAAAGTTAATTAGCGATCGCGCACATAAACTGCTCTGAAAGTTGTTGAATTTAATATAGTTTATGAAAAATCTATAGTAATAAAAGATTTTTTCTATGAATTAGGTAAGACTATAAAAACCTACCTCTTTTAGAGTGTGTTATAATGATTGGAATATAAACTAAAAGGCGATCGCACTGATAAATTTGTATGATAACTCTAGTGCATCATCACTTCAATCAAGTGATCGCCAACCTTTATGACGACAAATTAATGTTTTGGAAATTAACCACCGATCTAGACGCTAAGCGGCTTGTTGTAGATGGGTAAAATTTAGTTATTCTTTGTCAATTGTTTGCCAATAATATTAATGGCGTTGACGACTGCTTGCGGCTGGGTTTGGGGAATGGCATGGCCTGTGTCGGGTAAAATAAGCAATTGCGAGTGAGAGAGGCGATCGCGCAATCGGTAAGAATTTTCTTTAGCAGAGACAAAACTATCACTGTCACCCACAACAATCACAACAGGAACATCAATCTCGCTGTAGCGCTTTTTCATTTCCTCCAAGGCTGATGGCAAGTTTTTACTGTCTTCTAGGGAAGCTTGAATTTGAATTGGTCTTGTCCATAACGCTTGTGCTGCTTTGAAATAATCTACATTTGGGGACTGTGGTAAAAATCCTTTATTTAAGTGTGCAAAAAGAAAATACCCTACCAAATTAGGTGGAATAAATTTGAGCAAAAATTCCAACAATGAGGACTGGGCAAAATTAGCTAGCGGTAAAAGTGCATGATCAGCCTTATAAGCTATTGCAGAAAGGAGAACAATACCCGCAACCTCTTGAGGATAACGCAGTGCATAGGCAAGGGCGATCGCGCTACTCCAAGAATATCCAACTAATATAGGTTTCTCGATACCAATTTTTTGCAAGGCGCTACGCAGTAATTGAGCTTGTACAAGTGGTGTGGCTATAGCTGGACGGTCACTGTAACCATGTCCAGGCAGATCAAAAGCATAAACACAATATTCTTGAGCAATGCGATCAATAGTTTCGGGTGGGTAATCTTGCACAGAACCAGGATTACCATGTAACAAAACCACTGCTTGCTCAGAACCTTTGCAAACATAGTGTAATCTTACTCCAGCCACTTTCACATATTTTCCCTGGGGAGGAAAATCAGCTTCAGCTTGTCGGATAGCTCGGTCGGTGTAAAAAGAACCAGCAATCGCAACTGCTATCAAAATCCCCAATAGGGGTATCATAAGTATCAGCCAGAGCATTGATTTACCTTTGCAAATTTTCTGCTTTCAGCTCCAGTCTACTCCCTTAAAAAACTATCTTGCAGCAATGCAACTACACAGAAAAAATAAGTAATACTTTTTTTACAAAAACCTAGCTCCACACAACAAAAGTTAACCAGTCAGACTCATCAATCCACCGAATCAACAGTAATTTCCACCAAAAAATAAGATCATCTTTATCTCTTTGTGTCTTAGTGTCTTGGTGGTTCAAAAAAATTTTTACCACAAATTTACAAAGACACCAAGTCTTTTCATCAGCTAGACTGGTGATCGGGTCTATGACTATTCCCCAGATGTGATAATTGAGCGATGAAAGCTGATGGTTTGACGATCAAAGAACTCACTGAAGCAGTCGGGGGTGGGATTACGCCCCGGATGGTACGACATTACCATCAGTTAGGATTATTACCCCAACCCATGCGATCGCACAGCAACTATCGTCTCTACACAGAGACAGATGTCATTCGGTTGCAACGGATTGTGGCGTTAAAGCAACAGGGTTTTCAACTTAACCACATTCGCCAAATTCTAGAAGTCGAACCACCAAACAATCCCAATGCCAATTTGATGTTGCAACTACAACAGCAATATCGAGCAGTTATCCAGCAAATTTCCCAACTGCGGCAAACTGCATCAGCATTAGAGGGTTTGTTGGGACGCGATCGCGATTGTCAAATTATCCAAGCTGAAGTCCTTGCCCAACTTAAGTTAATCGAGGTAGAAACAAAAGTCGGACTAGGGGAGTTAGAAAAACTCTGGAGTGGTTTAGACGCCCAAATTCATGCTCACCCAGAAGATTTTCATGAATCATTAAAGCATGTATTACCAGATTTATCGGCTCGTTCTGAAATTGAACAAGAACTGATTTCTCAACTAGTGTTAGCGTGTGGAGATGTGAGTTTAGCCTCGTTTGTCAAGTTGAGTCAGCAAGCGATCGCAGCAAGTCGTGATGCTCTCAAATTAGGATGTGAGATTATTGCAGATATTCCTACGGTCGCAGCTGCTTTGGATCAAACCCGACTATTTCATTTGGGATGTCGTATCGAAACCTTAATTGATAATCCTCACGTTACTACTGCTGTTGAGGCAGAACAAGCTTTTTGGCAGCAGCAACAATGGCGGAAAAAGTTACAGCAAGTAAAAAAAGGTTGCATTTTTGTGGTTGGCTATGCACCTTCAGTATTACTATCTATCTGCCAAGCTATCAAACAACAGCAAATTCAACCAGCATTAGTTATTGGTATGCCTATCGGCTTTAGCCATGCACCTGCTGCCAAACGGCAACTTATGCAAACAAACGGTGCTTGGATTGTGGTTGAGGGAACTATCGGAGGTGGCTTGTTAGCAGCTACTGCTCTCAATTCCTTGGTTGAGTCAGTGATTGAGAAACCTGATTGTCATTGTTATTTGAGCCATTAGACTTGTTGCAAAGGTAAAATTAACCCCCATTTACGGGTTACGGTGTACACACAAATCTGAACTTTACCCCAATACAGCAATGTAGAGACGTGCCATGGCACGTCTCTACATCTGGTTAAATAACGAAAAATCGTTCGATGAGGATGTCACCCCTGATTTGCCAGCTGCATCTTGTAAAGGGTAGGAAACTGGACTCTGGTAAGTATTTATTACAGACTGATTGACAACTTGGGCTACACAGATAATATGTTAATTTCAATACAAAAATTTTGTTAAACATATTGCTATACAAATGTATCTTGATAAAAAGCATTACACTGGCATAAGTTGACAAAGTATGCTTTTTAGCAAAAAATTCTGTTTAGCCACGCCAACAATCAAATATTTTAAAAAAATTTATTTTTAAAGGAGAATGTCTCAACTACAATACAATCCAAAAATCATATGTCAAATAACTCTCGACAATCAGGCATTATCTGCAAAAGTCACTCAACAAGTATTTAATGAGAGTGTCTGATATCCTGGTATTCGTTTAAAGTAAAGCCCTAAGCATTGAATACAATTCTCCGCTCAGAAGTATAATTAGCGCCTTTACTCTACCTAGTTTCCTCTAACTACTTGATCAGAGGGCATATGTGGCAAAAAGAAAAAAAAGATAACTCAATAGTCAGCTTGGTGTTATTGCTAACATTAGCAACGACCCCAATGGCGGCTTCTGTTGTAGTGTCCGACTTAGCACTGGCACAATCTAATGATGTTCCGTCTTTTGAACTGCCCAAAGCAGTGCAAAGTGGCACTACAGTGCGGATTGATGGCTCGAGTAGCTTGTATAAGATTAATCAAACCATGAAAGAACGGTTTGAACAGAAGTTTCCTGGCACGAGAGTAGAAGCTGCTGCTAATGGTGCGGATGTGGCGTTAATAGCTTTGAAAGAAGGATTAATAGACATAGCAGCAATTGGTCGTGGTTTAACGCCAGAGGAAAAAAAACAAGGTTTAGAACAACTGCGCTTACGTCGAGAAAAGATTGCGATCATAGTTAGCGAAGAAAATCCCTTCCAAGGAAACCTGACTAACCGGGGATTTGCCAGAATTTTTCGAGGAGAAGTTACAGATTGGTCAGAATTAGGAAGAGCTAGTGGTAAGATTCGGGTTATAGATCGTCCGCTGAATAGCGACATACGCGAGTCTTTTCGCAGCTACCCAGTCTTCAAGAATGCCAAGTTTGAAACCGGTGCAACTGCTGTTCAGCTAAATGAAGATAGCCCAGTTGAAGTAATCAAACAGTTAGGCAGAGACGGTATTGGCTATGTTTTGGCTCATCAGGTATCGAAACTCCAAGGTGTGCGTGTCCTGAGGGTGAGTCGAACCTTACCAGACAATCCCAATTATCCTTTTTCCCAGCCTTTGGTGTATGTCTACAAAAAAAATCCTGGTGTGAATGTGGCTGCTTTTCTTGGCTTCGTCACAAATGCACCAGGACAGGAGGCTATAGAAGCAGCAAGAACAACAGAAGCGGAAGCGATCGCAGCTGCAATGACTGCTGAGTCTCCAACAGCAACCACAACTGACACTGCTACTACTTCACCCAGCGCGGATATTACATCTGCTGCTGGTGTCTCACCATCGTCAGCTGATGAAAACAATATCACTACTGCTGATAGTTATACGTTAGCGGCTCCCACCCAAAGCAATCAAACCAGCCAAGATCACAAATTGCTGTTGTGGTCAATTTTGGCAGTATCAACTGTAGCTATTGCCGGGTTATTATTGTGGTTTTTACGTAAAAAGCGCCCAACTGACAGCAAAGCCACAGATACTACGATTAAATCTAGTCCCCCCGATTCTCCTGTAGATGCAAGCACACCACAGCCAACAGCGAATGTCAGTTCTGCTACGCAAGCAACACCTAGTGATCTTACACAAGACACAACCATTGTCCCATCTGAGCAAAATACAGCCAAACATTTGACTCCTACTATAGCTGCTAGCATTGCAGGTGGCGCTGCAATAGCAGCAGGAAGCACATTAGTATCAAAATGGTCTGAAAAAAATTCAGAAATCACGGCTGAAGATCAGACAGAGGTAAATCATTCATCTTCTGTGCAAGTTCCATCAACTGATGGATCTCCATTAGACTTAGAAGCACCAGTAACGGTTGTTAATGCTGCCTATCCGCAGGTGTCGGATAGTTTTCATGCTTCTAATCCGGAAGCAACATTGTTGCAAGACAATACTCAGATATTATCTGCCCATCACTCAGATGTCACAGATCACCAGACACCAGCAAATGTTGATGTCACCGAAGTGCAAGCCCCACCAGCAGGAACGGAAAATTCATATTCTCCACTGCCAGATCTTTGGGAAGATGCAACCCAAGTACAAATACCGTTAGCATCAGCATCACAACCTGAAATTACCGAAATCACATCTACGGAAGAAACACCAACTATTGCCCAGCAGCCAGATTTAGAGTTACCTGAAATTACCGAAATCACATCTACGGAAGAAACACCAACTGTTCCCCAGCAGCCAGATTTAGAGTTACCTGAAATTACCGAAATCACATCTACGGAAGAAACACCAACTATTCCCCAGCAGCCTGAGACAAATCAAGCAGCTTTGGATTTGGAAACGCCGCCGACAGTCGTAAATACTGTATATCCTCCACTTCCAGATGTTTGGGATGATACACCCACCCAACAAAATAATACTGTTGTCCCAGATGGAGAAACGACCCCAGAGCAACCACAGGCATCCGTAGAGTCATTAGATGTGGTAGCGAATACAGCCGAACCTACTGTTAATTTAACGGAGGAAGTAGCCCAAACTACCCCAACAGCAGATTCCTCTGTAATTAACTTTCACCCCCCAGAACAAGCAACTCCATCGACAGGTGCAGAAATTGGTACATGGGCTACTATTTATGGGATTGGCAACAATCAAAACTTAAATGCTGACTCACCACAAACACATAATATTGTGGATGAAGCTACCCCAGTCACCACAGCAACTGCCAAACCAAAAGATGTAGAGTCAGAAAATATTATTGTTCTCACACCGCGTACTCCCAAATGGGCTTATGTTTCTTGGCAAGTGTCTGATGATGCCAAACAAACACTGCGATCGCAAGGTGGATCGCAATTTATACTGCGACTATATGATGTTACTGACATTGACCTGAGTTATCAAACTCCTGTACTTGTGCAGCAGTATGAATGTGAAGAGATAACAGAAGACCGATATGTAGCAATTCCGACGAGCGATCGCAATTACATGGCTGAGATTGGTTATACTACAGCAGACAATCAATGGTTATTACTTGCCCGTTCAGAAATTGTTCGTGTTTTCAGTCGTCCAGAGAAAGATTTCTGGTTTATTGCTGACGCAGAGTTAATTATTCATGGGGCGACTGAACCTGGTTCAAGTGTTGCTGTTGCTGGTCATAACATTAAACTCAAACCAGATGGTACTTTCCACCTGCGTATTCCTTTTACAGACAGCTTAATTGACTATGTGATGACTGCAACAGATGCTGATTGTCAAAATGCTAAAACCATTCGTGTACATTTTTCTCAGGATGATCCCGAAGGTTGAAGAAGACAGGAGGCGGATAATAAATAGTTACAGTTCCCATGATTACTTAATAATTCCCGTTTAACCTCACCCTAATCCCTCTCCTTAGTAAGGAGAGGGGTAGTGAAGGCAGGGTGAGGTTTTTTTATTATTAAGTGATTAACCAAACTCGATATTAATTGTTTGCTGTATGCATCCTCTAGGCGCAAAGCGCCCTATCAACAATCAACAAGCAACCCCCAACACTAACATTTTTGTGTTAACTCCAGATAAATATGCTCTAATCTGATTGGCTGTCGTGAAATAGAGTCAATATGAATGCCATCAAAACGTGCAATAATTTCCTTTAATTCTAAATGCTCCGGTAGCCAAAAAGCCAAGTCATTACCATAACGCCGGGGTGTAAAACCACATGCAATTGCTCGTGCGATCGCTTTTTCTGCTTCTGAAGTTTGCACCACTAAAATTTCTCTAGCTGCAATACAAGTACGTAACTCCTCAAGGCTACCTTCTGCTAAAATCTGACCATTTTTTAAAATACCAATTTTATTACACAGGCGCTCTGCTTCATCTAAAAAATGAGTAGTTAATAAAATAGTAATTCCTTGATTTTTTAATTGTCTAATTAACTCCCAAATCTCATATCTTGCTTCAATATCTAACCCTGTAGTTGGCTCATCTAAAATCACTAACTTCGGCTGATGCACCAAAGCTACAGCTATATTTAGGCGTCGTTGCATTCCCCCACTGAGGGTTTCTACCGGACTTTTGGCTCTATCTAATAAATTTACAGCCTTAAGAGTTGCCTTAACTTGTTTTTGTCTTTCTATTCTGTTTAAACCATAAATTTTGGCAAAAAATTTGATGTTTTCTTCACAAGAAAGGCCTCTATATAATAAATTTTCTTGTGGGGCAATACCGATGATTTTTTTAGTTGCTTCTGAAACTAACTGATGATTAACTTTGACTATACCGCTATCCGCTTGTAATAAATTACAAATAATATTGATTGTAGTAGTTTTTCCTGCTCCATTTGCACCTAGTAAACCATAAATTTCTCCAGGGGCAACATATAGTGTTAAATCCTGAAGGACTTGCCTATCTTTAAAAGACTTATTGAGCTTTTCTATATACAGCATATTTAATTTAATAAGTAGCTCTAAAATAACTGCTTACACCTTTGATCCTTCACCCTTCACAGCCTTTTTTCTAGCATTACCATCCTTCGATAAGAAAACCATCCACCCAAGATCATCATCAAAGTAAACCCTGATAAAAATTGGAAGTGAGACGCAATATCTTGTACATTATCCCCCTGGGTTGATACTGCTAAAAGAGCTTGATTCATGTGATAAATAGGATTTATTTTGGCAAGTTCAAGTAGTGTTTCTGGTAAAAAACGAATTGGGAAAAAAGCTCCCCCCAAAATCAACAAAGGTACACCAAAAGCAGCTACCAGAGAATTTACATCTTCAGTACGGCGTGCTAATTGAGTACCCAAAATAAAGCCTAAACCAACATAAGCGACAATACTCATTAATATAATAATTGCACCCAAAAATACAGAACCTTTAAATGTAGTACCCCAAAAAGCAGCAATAGTATAAATAATTAGTGTTTGCCCAAAACCAATACAACTATGAGCTAAAAAAATCCCCAAAAAATAGGATGTACCACTTAAAGGCGAAATAAATAAGCGTTTGAGGGTTTGCTGTTCTCGTTCTGAGACTACAGTGGCGACACTACCACCCAAACAACTAAAAAATAGTGCTGCTCCTACCAAAGTTGAGGGTGCAGCATATGCAAAACCCTCTTCTGTGGATAGCTGCATACTTTCTGCTAACACAAATCCATTGATCAGCAGAATAGAGATAGGGAAAATAATCCAAAAAATTAAACTGCGTCTTCGCCGCAAAAGTTCAATTAAAATACGCTGAGTTATAGCGATCGCTTCACACCAGAATTTCATATTCTTAATTTATTTGCAACAGTATCTAGTTAACAGTTCAATTTACCAGAGTACCAGTTCCCCATCTGACACCACTTTGGTAAGTGTTTTTTGTAATTAATACTACCAAGTACTCTGTTTTTGCTCAAGCAAAACCAACTTTTTTCAACTAGATACCCTCAACTTAACATAAATGTTAAGTAATGTTGCGTAGGCGTGTATATTGCCGATGAATCTAAAAAATAAGCCTTATCGCTTCATACGATTAGGCTTCTTTGTAATATCACAATAAAGTAGTAGAAAGTAGTAGTCCGCTATGCAAATTATAAGAGGTCATAGATCCCCGACTTTTTAAAAAAGTCGGGGATCTGAACACCCGCGACCTGTCAAAATTAATCGGATGCAGTAGTAGTGAACTGACACAACTAAAATTCTGCAAAAATCTCCTCTTCTATCTCTGTGTTCTCTCTTGCCTCATGCGGTTTATTAATGCACTATTTTAAGGCAGTTGCGCCAGTAGAATAATCCCAAAATAAATTCAACTTAATTCATCGAATCTAAATCGAGGGATTGTATTCCTCGCCGTTCCACAAAAGACATCATGCTTCCTAACTGGAACCATACTAACAGTGAAGTCAAAATAGTTACTGGTATACCGACTGCATAAGCAAGCAAGGGTGGAAAACCAAATATTTCAAACCCAGAACACATAAATAACGCCACACCGACAGTTATTCCTAGAAATGGCACAGATAACTGTTTAATTGACAACTGAGTACTGGATTTCTCTGCGCCATCACTCTGCCATTTGTTTACAATTACCTTTAGTGTTCCGGCTAATGCCAAACCAGAGGTTAATGCAGCAAATAAACCAATAATGAGTAGTAAATATGGCGGTTGTGAAGGGTAGTAGTACATAAAACTCCTGATTGGTATGGATTTTACAAGGTAAAAGTGCAGATTAAAAAGTCAAGAGTCAAACATTAACTTTAAATTGTTGACTCTTGACCCTCAAGTGTCTTTCTGTATAAGGGTTTTTAGCGTTTCATGCCAAAAGTGGTGATCGCAGTTACTGAAGGTAATATGGCTGCAACTCTCTGTTTGGATAAATCTGTCAAAACTCCGATCGCCACATCTAATAATCGATTCGGTTTTAAATCATCTTTGACTAAGTTCCACAAACTTTGAACTTCTTCGGTATGTAGGCGATCATCTTCGGTAAGAGCTAATATCAGCTGACGCCATAGATATTTGCCTTCATCAGATAGGAGGTATTGTAGCCCCAGTTTAGCTGTAGGTAAGACATCAAAATTCTCATCGGTACGGGCGATCGCAATTAAATTTTCTAAGCGCTGCCATTGGAATTTACCATCTTTGAACAGCACGTCTAATAACCGTCGGCGTAATTGTGGAGATTCGCCCATCAACAGACGCCTTGCGACGTAGGGATAAGCTACTTCCACAATTTTAAAGTTGGGGTTGAGGCTGAGGGCAATACCTTCTTGAGTCACCAAAGAACGAATAATTAAAGCAAACTTAGCGGGGACTCGGAAGGGATAATCATACATCAATTCTGAGAATTGATCGGTGATGGTTTTGAAGTTAAAATCTCCGACATTTTTGCCGATCGCATTGCCTAATGTTGCTTCTAGGGCTGGTACTATAGGACGAATATCTGTGTCTGGTGTTAAAAATCCCAGCTTGACATAATCTTTGGCTAGATCGTTGTAATCTTTGTTAACTAAATGTACAACTGCATCTACTAGAGTTTCCTTAATGTTTTCATCTAGCTGATCCATCATGCCGAAGTCAATATAGCCCATTCTGCCATCTGGCATGGCAAATAAATTGCCGGGGTGGGGGTCAGCATGGAAGAAACCATGTTCTAATAATTGTTGTAGACCTGAAGTCACGCCGATTTCGATGATCGCTTCTGGATCTAAACCAGCTTCCTTGACTTTTTGAGTATCGGTTAACTTAAATCCATTTAGCCACTCTAGAGTCAAAACTCTGGTGGAAGTATAGCGCCAGTAAATAGCCGGAACTTTCACACGTGGGTCGTTGCGGAAGTTAGTAGCAAATTTTTCGGCGTTGCGACCTTCGTTGAGATAATCTATTTCCTCAAATAATTTGGTGCCAAATTCATCCACGATCAACCTCAGATCGTGACCAAGATTCAGAGGTAGCCAAGGGGCTAACCAACCCGCCGCCCACCGCATTAAATAAAGATCGAGGGTAATAACTGGGCGTAGGTTAGGGCGTTGTACTTTTACCGCTACTTCTTCACCAGTGTGCAAACGACCCCGGTAGACTTGTCCCAAGCTAGCAGCAGCAACGGGACTAGGTGACAGTTCGCTGTATATTTCCTTGACTGGACGACCGAGTTCGGTTTCAATCAATTGGTAGGCGATCGCATTATCAAACGGTGGTAACTGGTCTTGCAGTTTCACCAGTTCTTCTAAAAAATCTTTACGTACTAAATCTGGTCTTGTTGATAAAGCTTGACCTACTTTGATAAAAGTTGGTCCCAGGCGCGTTAGTAACTGACGTAATTGGGCTGCGCGTTTTGATTTGTTCTGTTCAACTTGATTTTGCCACTCATCCCACTTCAAGCTAAATATAAACGCAGCAAAAGACCAAATGATGTTCAGCGCCCGCGCCCAAGCTAGCCAAGGACGATAGCGGTAATAACTAGCGATCTCATCGGGATCGTAACGTCGATTGTTTTGTATAGGGGTTTGCAGGCTCACTCCCTTATTTACCTCTTCATTTTAAATAAGAATTTACCTCTTTCGAGGTCAACAAATATCTACCTGACTATTTCTCTGTAGCTTTATAGAATTTAGTCAAGCTTTACTAAAAGTTACTTTCTTATCTTTTATTTTATATTACTACATAAAAGTATATATACTTATTGCGATAGAGAAAATTTTTGCTGTTAGTCATCTCAAAAATCAATACAGTGATAATTTTATCCTGTATGTCGGCCTGGAATCATAGAAATATGGCTCAATTAGCTTATTTGCAAAACATACTATCTTTTCAAGATAGTATGTATAATTAATGACCTAACATTAAAATATTCGGTAATTACACCAAAGCATTCGATGAATCGAATATATTGATATTTCCTGAGCCACGAATTTAATATCAAGTTCACATGATTACTTATAATTCCCGTTTACCTCACCCCGCCTTCGGTACCCCTCTCCTTACCAAGGAGAGGGGCTAGGGGTGAGGTTTTTTGTTATAAACCAAACTCGATCTTATAAGGTTCAGGGATCAAAGTTAAAGTTATAGCTATCAAATTAATCTAAATAGCTACTTAACAAGAAATATAAGCGTTTTCAAGCTACGAGAATCAAACTTGATCTACTTAAGATTAAATGTATATTTAAAGTTTTATTTAGAAAAATTGCAATTTAAAAAGTAATTGTTATTGAACTACATAATCCCAATAAGTATAAAGACGCCAAATTACTGTTGCGAGTAATGGGGAAAAACACTAATTACCAATTATGGTTGTTTTGTATACACCTAATTTTGTAGTAAATACACTACAAATAGAATCATAAGCTACTGCAAGTAATATCAACTCAGCATTTAATCAGAGATAATCTTTAAACCCTTAAAAAAAATTATGTTAAGTATCTCTATAAATAAGCACTTACCAAGCTCGCCTTACTTAGTTACTTCTTTACCGGGGCCGCGTGCGAGAGAAATTATCGAACGCGATCGCGCTGTGACTTCTCCTTCCTATACCCGTGACTATCCCTTAGTTGTGAGTCGTGGTGAAGGTTGTATGGTCGAAGATGTAGATGGCAATGTCTTCTTAGACATGACGGCGGGAATTGCTGTCACCGCCACAGGACACGCCCATCCAGAAGTTGTGCAAGCTATCCAAGCACAAGCCAGTAAGTTAATACACATGTCTGGTACGGATTTTTACTACAAACCGATGGTAGAACTGGCGGAAAAGTTAGCTGCACACGTAGAATTTCCTGGCGGTGCGCGAGTATTTTTTACTAATTCTGGTGCGGAATCTAACGAGGGTGCAATCAAACTGGCTAGACACTACACCAAACGTTCCCTAATTATCGCCTTTTTAGGAGCATTTCACGGGCGCACCTATGGAGCAATGTCTCTGACTGGTTCCAAAGCTGTACAGAGAGCAGGTTTTGGCCCTCTCGTTCCAGGAGTGACGCATATTCCTTATGGGACTCACGCCAGCTTAGATTACCTAGAAAAACAACTATTTCCCGCCATGCTACCACCCCATGAAGTAGCAGCAATTGTCGTTGAACCCATTCAAGGCGAGGGTGGTTATGTTGTGCCAGAGAATGGATTTTTACAACGGATTCGGGAGATATGCGATCGCTACGGCATTTTGATGGTAGTGGATGAAGTGCAATCGGGAATGGGGCGTACGGGTCGATTGTTTGCGATCGAACATTGGGGCGTCACACCTGATATTATTACTACTGCCAAGGGTATCGCCAGTGGTTTACCTCTAGGTGCAATTCTTGCCCGATCAGAAATCATGACTTGGCCACCTGGTTCCCATGCTACTACTTTTGGTGGCAACCCTGTTGCTTGTGCTGCTGGGCTTGCGACTTTAGAACTATTGGCAGGCGGCTTGATGAGAAATGCTACCGAAATGGGAGAGTTATTGCAAGCTGGCTTAGTAAAGTTACATCAACAGTTTCCCAAAGTTTCCTTACCTCGTGGTAAGGGTTTGATGGTGGCAGTAGATTTATTAGATGATCAAGGAAGTTTGGATCGGGAGTTACGCGATCGCATTTTACAAGCAGCTTTTTTGCGAGGTTTATTATTGCTTGGTTGTGGGAAAGCAGCAATTCGCTTTTGTCCACCGTTAGTAATTGATAGTGAGCAGGTTGAAACTGCTTTGGAGATTTTCGCTAGTGTATTAGCAGAGGTTTAATGCTGTAGAAATCGAACACAGATGAACACAGATGAACACCGATGGACGCAGATAGATCATGCGTTAGTGGTTAGTGGTTAGTGGTTGGTTTTTCTTCCTTTTCCCCTTGTCTTCCTTGTCTCCCTTGTTGTCCCCCTTGTCTTGCGCAGTTCACAAAATCTGATATGAACCCTGAAATTGCTTGTCATCTATGGGAATTACTTTGGCGAGAATATAGCAGTAGGGTAAGTTATGCTCAAACCTACGCACAAATGATCACTAAAGCAGGCGGTACTGTTGCTAATGATCACATCGCCTTTCGGTCTTTACGTATGACTGTGGATAGTCCACAGGGTAAAGTCAATTTGGGAATTGAGTATTTGGGGCAAGTTGCCGAAGCTTTAGGTTATGAGGTGGCTGGAGAGTATACTTTTAGTGAAACCCATCTCTATGCTCGTCATTATCGCCATCCGCAACAAGAAGCATTTGACTTACCCAAGTTGTTTATTAGCGAGTTGATTGTAGATGAATTGCCAGAAGAGACTATTCAACTCATTCAACAAACGGTAAAAGGTGTCAATTTACTAAGTCCTTCAGCAATATTTAAGAATTTTGATGATAATACAAAACGTCTTGCCAAGGAACTGTGGAAAATTTTTACTTGCCCTTGGCAACCTCCCCGACGTTCTGTAGTAGAACAGGTGAATAAAGTCACTCAATATGGCGCTTGGGTATTATTGCACGGTTACGCTGTGAACCACTTTACAGGCTATGTGAATCGCCAAAATACCCCAGAATATCCAGACATTGATACTACCGCCCGTCGTTTGGAGAATTTAGGCGTACCGATGAAACCAGAAATTGAAGGGGATGTTGCTTGTGGTTTACGACAAACAGCAACGCAAGCAGTAACGGAGATAGTAACAGTATTGGATGAATTGACTGACACAGAAATTCAGATTCCTTGGACTTACGCCTATTATGAAATTGCCCAACGCTATATGGTGGAAGAATCAGGTAAGCAAGTATTGTTTGATGCTTTTTTAGGCAGAAATGCCCAACAATTGTTTGAAATGACTCGAATTAATAACTAGTTTGTTGTTTATAGTAAACATACCAATTACCAGCCAACCACCCACGGAAAATCCATCTGTGTCATCTGTGTTTATCGGTGTTCATCTGTGGTCGATTTCTAAAAAAACGATTTTTTACCAGATGCAATCTTCCTTGCATTCTCTATATCAATTTACATCAGATGTCAATTTTGCTCTGGGATTTCATCGTCTGATAATTGATACGACTCCAAAATGCCACTGCGAATTATTAATTGTGGCCAGATTAATAAGAAAAAACCCATCCATGTCAGCACAGGAATGGCAATTAGAACTGTTAGCCAAACTGTCTTGAATATTATCCAGCTTGCACTAATTAGCAGTATACCTGTGAGCAAGATAGACCAAGGCTGACACCACCAAGGTTTGAATTTCCAAGGACTTATAGATTTGCGTTCAGACATTTGCTTCAGTTCTCAGTTCGGTAAGACTGGGAATTCAGGCGTTGCTGGTAATGGGGAATGGGGAAGAAAACTACCAATTACCAATTACCAATTACCAATCACTGATTTAATTGGGTTTCCATTTTTCTAAGGATACGTATTCATTCTGGATGATATCTAAAACTTGGATATCACCACTCGGACTTAAGACACGAAACCAATAAATCGTGTCAATGTAATCTACATGATTTTCATATACTTGAACTGTGTAGTAAGGTGCTTCTGGAGTCGGAGAACCATCAACCATCGCTGCAACACGTATTTTTCCCTTTGATAGTCTTTCGATTTCTCTGGCTTTACGTTGTACTTGTGGCAGTTTCCAAACTAAATTGAGGGCTGTTTTTTCGTCAATGGCTTGAGTAGCCTGAGAAATCTTGATAGGTTGAGGGGGTTTTTGCTTAATCTGAAAATGTTTACTGTGATTCTGAGCAATGGTTGAATTACACGTTAACCCGATGAGCAAGGAAGCCATAAAAGGATAACATAGCGATCGCTTGATGAAGCTACCCATAAGCACAGTTGTTTGCTGTTGTTAAAAGTTGGTTTTAATTCGTAACATTTCTATTTTCCTCTATTTTTCTACTATTTCCCGCACTAACTGGGCTAATTTCTCTGCACTATCAGCAGGTGCAATAGTTTTAGCTTTTTCTCCCATTGCTTTTAACTCTTGTGGTGACTGTAACAATCGCAAAACTTCTGTTTGCAATTTCTCAGCTGTCAATTCTTTTTGTTGAAACATCAATGCTGCACCCACTGAAGTGAATACTTGGGCATTATAGGTTTGATGATCTTCCGCTGCAAACGGATAAGGAATTAAAATTGCAGGTGTGCCGCACACTGCTAATTCTGTTAAACTACCTGCACCAGAACGACTGATGGCTAAATTTGCCCGTTGCAGTAACGCCGCCATGTTGTTATGAAAGGGCAGAGAAATATACTGCGGATGTTTTAAATTTTCTGCATCTGGATCTTTATCTCCAGTCAAATGCACAACCCAAGCACCAGCATCAAACCAAGCTGTTGCACACTCACGCACCAACTTGTTAACAGCGACTGCGCCTTGACTACCACCAAAGACGACGATGACAGGTACATTCTCTGGAATACCTAAATCTAGTGATGAGGCGACACCCGGTTCTAAAAATTCCGAACGTACCGGAGTACTAGTGTAAATCGTCTGGGCGCGGGGTAAATACTTCGCAGCAACTGCAAATCCTAATGCTACTGCATTGCACCAAGGTCCGAAAAAGCGGGTGACTTTTCCTGGGAAAGCATTTGCTTCGTGGAGAATCACGGGTATCCCTAGCGATCGCGCCGCAATCACCGCCGGTCCAGCAATATATCCTCCTGTGGTAAATACTCCCTGAAATTGACCATTTTGTAAAATCTTTCTAACTTTAAGAACGGAACCGACAAGTTTACCTAACGTCAGTAGCGATGATATACCAAAACCTTTTTGAAATCCTTCAACAGAAATAGTATTCAATTTATACTGTTGGGGGACAAGCTGAGTTTCTAGCCGATTGGGTACACCTAACCATTCGATTTGATAATCTGGCAATTTTTGCGCCAATGCGATCGCTGGAAATAAGTGTCCACCAGTTCCACTTGCTGCTATCAATAACTTTGTTGCTGCGTCTACCATCTACCCACTACCATGTCAACGCTTAGTTTCACTAAGATAAAACAATTTCCCTACCTTGTTGTAAACTGTTTCGGAAATTAATCTGCAACAGCTTTACATTCATGGGTTTGATTTTAAGATGGAAATTTCTTTTGTAATCAAACTACCAACCTAATACCAATGCGTAGACTGATTCTCCTACTCTCCAAACGCCAATCACGCTTTGCATCCAGCCGTTGGCTAATTTTGCTCCTACTCACTCTCGGTTTTACTGCTGGTTGGAAATGCGCCCAAGCCAGTGCGCCAACAAACGCACCCCCTGAACTCAAAAACCTCTTGACGCAAATTGATACAGCAGCAAACCAGCGTAATGTCAAAGCGGTAATGCAATTCTACAGCCCCAGTTTCAAGCATGGGGATGGATTAAACTATCAAACCATGGAACAAGCTTTGAATGCGCTTTGGAAACAATATCCCCAGCTGAGATACAGTACACAATTGCAATCGTGGAAACCTCAAGGTAATGTGATCATCGCCGACACAGTCACAAAAATAACCAGCCTACCTTCCCCAAACAATAATAACATGGCTCTATCAGCCACAATTACCTCACGACAGCAAGTTTCTGGGGGAAAAATCCTTCGTCAAGACATTTTGTCCGAACGTACCCAAGTTACTTCTGGCAGTAAACCACCCCAAATTGATTTTAAATTGCCACAACAGGTAACAATCGGTCAGCAATATAACTTTGATGCGATCGTCCAAGAACCCTTAGGTGAAGATTATATTTTGGGAACAGCTTTGGAAGAACCAATCCAAGCAAACAAATATCTCAGCCCTACACCCGTAGATTTAGAATTACTTTCATCTGGTGGACTTTTCAAAATTGGTAAAGCACCCATGACTCCTGGTAGTCAATGGGTATCGGCGGTGATTATGCGCGGAGATGGTATGACAATGATCACTCAACGAATGCAAGTGGTGAAAAAATAATTAGTCCATTGTCAATGGTCAATTGTCCAGAGTTTTTACCAATGACCATTGACACATGACACCAGTCCTTTCAACGTGGATAAAAAATCTGGCGTTGCTCAATCTGGTCATGAATTATGTTTGTATACATTTTTGTAGAGACGTAGCATTGCTACGTCTCTACATATCCGTGAATTGTAAATTCATATCTTGATTCAGCAATGCCAAAAATCTGCTTTCATTACCCAGTTTTTCCAGATTCGACTTGGTGTCTTAGTGTCTTGGTGGTTAATAAAGATTTATTTTTTCACCACAAAGACACCAAGACACGAAGAAAACTTATTGCTTAGGTTTACAAAACCAAAGAACTAACCCTTGACCCTTGACAATTGACCAAAAATGCTTTCTCTACAAAATCAAATCGTTCTGATTACCGGCGCCAGTAGTGGTATTGGTGCTGCTTGTGCGACAGTATTCGCTAGTGCTGGGGCAAAATTGATTTTAGCAGCGCGACGTCAGGAACGTTTGCAAGAGTTGGCAGATAGTCTTGTCGAAAAGTACCACAGCACATCTGAACAGATACATTTATTACAGTTAGATGTACGCGATCGCTCTGCTGTAGAATCTGCTATTTCTAGTCTTCCCCCTGCTTGGTCAGAGATTGATATTCTCATCAATAATGCTGGTTTAAGTCGTGGTTTAGATAAACTGCATGAGGGCGAATTTGCAGATTGGGAAGAGATGATTGATACCAATATCAAGGGTTTACTTTACCTCACCCGCTATGTTGTACCTGGGATGGTAAGTCGCGATCGCGGTCATGTGATCAATATTGGTTCGATCGCTGGCTATCAAACTTATCCTGGTGGTAATGTTTACTGTGGTACAAAAGCCGCAGTCAGAGCGATTTCTGAAGGTTTAAAACAAGATTTGTTGGGAACTTCGGTGAAAGTCAGTTCTGTTGATCCCGGTATGGTAGAAACGGAATTTAGCGAAGTGCGCTTTCATGGTAATACAGAACGTGCCAACCAAGTTTACCAAGGAGTAACTCCCCTCACCGCCGCAGATGTCGCTGATGTAGTGTTTTTCTGTGCCACCCGACCATCCCATGTCAATATTAATCAAGTAATCTTGATGCCTGTTGACCAAGCTAGCACAATACTTGTAAATCGTCGTAGATGATCAAAAGGAATCGGGGATCGAGACTGACTTGAAAGTAACCTCACCCCATCCTATCGGACACCCCTCTCCTTACCAAGGAGAGGGGAACTCGGGGTCCCCACTCCCTTGGGGGAGTGGGGATTAGGGGTAGGGGGTGAGGTTTTTCATGACAAAGCTCGTGAAGCTTGTTTCATCGAGACTGCCTTCTGAATTAAGATAACTGGATTGTTATACTCATGGAAAATACTGCTAACGCGGAAAAATCAGGATTGACAGCATTGACGGCGATTAACATAGCCAAGGTTTTGACTATTGTCTTGTTACTAATTTATAGCTTTGTTTTTGGTATCCAAGACTTCCGACAAGTAATATATCTGTGTCTGCATGTCAGCTACTGTCTCTGGTGGTTGCTGGAACAGTGGCTTTTCCCCCAACGGCGACAGATATTTAGTGAACCTGTAGGGATTGGTGGGTTAATCTTGTCCCTCTTATTTGTCGGTGCTTTTTATTCATTACCAGGATACCTAGCATTTACTAATCCTGTTCCCTTATCAGCGATCGCTACTGCTGTCGCATTACCTTTATACATCTTTGGCACTCTTATCAACGCCACCGCCGATATCCAAAAACTGACAGCCAAGCAATACGGTGCAGAATTAGTTCGTGACGAAATCTGGCGCTTTTCCCGCAACATCAATTACTTTGGTGATTTGTTGCGGTATCTGAGTTTTGCAGTTGTAGCTGGTTCTGTTTGGGCTTATTTAGTTCCAGCAGTGATATTAATTATTTATTTGCAGCGTATTTCTCAAAAAGAACAGTCTATGTCTGTCAAGTATACAAACTATGCTGATTATCAGAAATCTAGTAGTCGTTTAATTCCGTTTGTTTGGTAATAATGACCAACCATATCATGTCCGTTTGAAGACTTATTATATCTGTGAAGGTCGGTAATTGGTAATGGGTAATTAGGTAATGGGAAAAACCAAGTAGTTGGAAGTGAGAATTTTTGAGTTTCAAACGAGAATGTTGAGGTTTGAAGGGAGAATATTGAGGATTTGCGGGTGTAATTGCAGCCAAAAATTGTTCCAGTCGATGATTATGGGGATTTGTATGAGTGTTTGGGAAGCGATCGCTCAAAATTTCCCAATCAAAAATCTAAAATGGTATTAATTGGTTTATTTGCTCTTGTGTACACTCTCGTAATAGTAGAGAATCATTGCAGCTGAAAATTTAGGTATTGAGTTCGTCCGATAATTTTTATGAGAGTTGCAGTTTTCAGCACCAAGTCTTATGACCGCGAATTTTTGGATGCAGCAAATGCAACAGCCCAAGCAAATCATGAGTTGGTTTACTTTGACACTAGACTCAACCCGAAAACAGCTTCTCTGGCGGCTGATTTTCCAGCAGTTTGCGCTTTTGTCAATGATGATGTGGGTACTGAAACCTTAAAAATTTTGGCTGCACAGGGTACTCGTTTTATAGCACTACGTTCTACTGGTTTCAACAATGTAGACCTAAAAACAGCCGCAGAATTGGGAATTAAGGTAGCACGAGTCACGGTTTACTCTCCCTTTTCTGTGGCGGAACATGCTGTTGGTTTGGTTTTGATGTTGAATCGCCGCCTGTATCGCGCTTACAACCGAGTGCGGGATGATAATTTTTCCCTAGAAGGGCTACTAGGCTTCGATTTGCATGGTAGCACCGTCGGCATTATTGGTACAGGCAAAATCGGGATGATTTTTGCTCAAATTATGCAGGGATTTGGCTGTCATTTGCTGGGGTATGATGTATATCCCAATCCCAAATTTGAGGCGATCGCTAATGCGCGTTATGTAGAATTACCAGAGTTATTCGCCAAAGCAGATATTATTTCCTTACACTGTCCTCTTACACCCGAAACCTATCATTTAATTGATGCAAATGCGATCGCTCAAATGAAACCTGGTATGATGCTGATTAACACTAGTCGAGGTGGGCTAATAGATACCACAGCAGTAATTGAGGGTATCAAATCTGGCCAGATTGGTCACTTGGGTATTGATGTTTACGAACAAGAAGATGAACTCTTTTTTAGAGATTTATCTGATACTGTGATTCAGGACGACGCTTTTCAACTGTTGCAATCATTTTCTAATGTTGTAATTACAGCCCATCAAGCATTTTTTACCCGTAATGCTTTAACTGATATCTCCACTACCACAATCTCCAACATCACGGATTTTGAGCAGGGTCATCCCCTAAAAAATGAAATTTCCTATCAGCCTCTAGTTTCTACCGCTACTTCTAGTTAAGCCAATTAGATCAACCTTTACCTGTTTATTAATACACAAATTTAGTCTTGCCATGCCAGTAGGGTGCGTTATTGCTTCAGCCTTACACACCCTACACCTATCTAAATAACCGTATTCAAGCACTGTCCATCCCAGTCTAAAATAGTAGCCTGAACAAGAATTAACCATAATTTGTGTTTTTATGACTGCTGCTACAACAGTAAAAACAGAGTACGAAGCAATAATTGGTCTAGAAACCCATTGTCAGCTGAATACCAAAACAAAAATTTTCTCTAGTAGTTCCACAAAATTCGGAGCTGACCCCAATACTAATATTGACCCTGTTTGCATGGGTTTGCCAGGGGTTTTACCTGTACTCAACGAAAAAGTTTTAGAATACGCCGTCAAAGCCGGTTTAGCACTCAACTGTCAAATTGCCAAATACAGCAAGTTTGATCGCAAACAATATTTTTATCCTGACCTTCCCAAAAATTACCAAATTTCTCAATATGATCTACCCATTGCCGAACACGGTTGGTTAGAAATTGAGTTAGTAGACCAAGATGGAAACCCCATCCGTAAAAAAATTGGTATCACCCGTCTGCACATGGAAGAAGATGCAGGAAAATTAGTACACGCCGGTAGCGATCGCCTGTCTGGTTCTTCCTATTCTTTGGTAGACTACAACCGTGCTGGTGTCCCTTTGGTAGAAATTGTCTCAGAACCAGATTTACGTTCTGGACAAGAAGCTGCGGAATACGCCCAAGAATTACGCCGGATCATGCGTTATCTCGGTGTCAGTGATGGCAATATGCAAGAAGGTTCACTGCGTTGTGATGTAAATATTTCTGTGCGTCCCGTCGGTCAACAAAAGTTTGGCACGAAAGTAGAAATTAAAAACATGAACTCGTTCAACGCCATCCAAAAGGCGATTGAATATGAAATTGAACGACAAATCGCAGCCATAGAAGCCGGTGAACGCATTATTCAAGAAACACGCTTGTGGGAAGAAAGCACTCAACGCACAATTAGTATGCGAACTAAAGAAGGTTCTAGCGATTACCGCTACTTCCCAGAACCAGATTTAGCACCCATTGAAGTCTCAGAAGAACAATTACTACAATGGCGAAATGAATTACCGGAACTACCAGCCGAAAAACGCCGTCGCTACGAAGATGAGTTGGGACTTTCAACTTATGATGCGCGAGTTTTGACAGAGGAACGTGCTACTGCTGAGTATTTTGAAGCGGCGATCGCTAGCGGTGCAAACCCCAAAGCAGCTGCAAACTGGATTACTCAAGATATCGCTGCTTACCTCAACAAAAATAAACTCAGTATTACCGAAATTGCTCTTACACCTACCAATCTCGCTGATGTCATCAGTCGGATTGAAAAAGGCAAAATTAGCAACGCCCAAGCTAAAGAAAAATTGCCCGATTTACTAAGTGGTGTTGCTCCCGAAAAAGCTTTTGCAGGTCAAGAGTTAATCACTGACCCCAATGTTTTAGAACCCATCATTGATGAAGTGATTGCTGCAAACCCCAAAGAATTAGAGAAGTACCGCAACGGTAACGTCAATCTCAAAGGTTTCTTTGTCGGACAAGTCCTGAAAAAGACCAACAAACGCGCTGACCCCAAGCTGACTAACCAATTGGTAGAGAAGAAGTTGAATGCTTAGGGATTGGGGAGATGGGAAGATGGGGAGATGGGGAGATGGGGAGATGGGGAGTAATGTAGAGACGCGCCATGGCGCGTCTGGGAGTGTGAGGAGTGTGAGGAGTGTAATATTTCCCTTGTCTCCCTTGTCTCCCGTGTCCCCCTTGTCTCCCGTGTCCCCGATCCCTTTCCTCCAGATACTTTTACAATTTTTTAATAAATCAATTCAAAAAGGGGTGTCACCCCTCATGCCTATAATGCTATACTGTGCTAGTTAGATGCACCCTGATGATCTGGAGAGCTGCCCAAGTGGCTCTCTCTTTTTTTTATGATTAATTTTTACTCAGGTTATTTACTGGGTATCTTTGAAGAATTAAAATGGCAAAACAAACTGTTGTTCTCCCCAATAGTGCATTTACGGAGATTTTTCAGGAAATTTTGATAAAAAACTCAGTAGGGGGTGTTGCCCCACATCCCAGATATGATATATTGTGATAAGTAGATGCACCCTGATGATCTGGAGAGCTGCCCAAAAGGCTCTCTTTTTTTATTTGTTGCGATCGCAGTACGATTTAGCAACCATCAACACAAAATATTTTTCCTTATTACCTTTGCTACATCCAGTCGTTTAACTAGAAACAAAACAAGTTTATTGAGGTGTATTGCCCCTCACCCCAAACATGGTATACTATGCTATATAGATGCACCCTGATGATCTGGAGAGCTGCCCAAGTGGCTCTCTCTTTTTTTTGGTTAGTTGTTGGTGGTTGGTGGTTGTTTGCAATAAGTAACAACCAACAAACAACAAAAGCTTGATATAATCGCCAGTCAACCGGGTAATAGTTGCAAGGGGAAAATCATGGCAGACTGGCATGAAATTACTGGTGGTGTGACTGCACCGAGAGGATATCAGGCAGCTGGGATTAAGGCAGGATTAAAATCTTCGGGGTTGCCAGATTTGGCATTGATTGTATCAGATGTAGAAGCGATCGCCGCCGGAGTATTCACAACCTCTCAAGTGAGGGCGGCGTGTGTAGATTATTGTCGCCAACGTCTACAAGTTAAGCACAGCGCCCGTGCTATTCTCTGCAACGCCGGACAAGCAAATGCTGCTACAGGTGAGCAAGGCTGGCTAGATACCTTAGAATCTGCAATGGCGATCGCTCAAGCCTTGAATATCTCCAGTGACTCTGTGCTACTGGCTTCGACTGGGGTAATTGGTCAGCGCATACCGATGAATAAACTCAAAGCCGCAATTCCCCAACTAGTCGCAGCACTATCAGAAACTGGTTCCGATGCTGCCGCAGGTGCAATTATTACTACAGACTTAGTGCCAAAATCAATCGCCCTAGAAACAACTATCAGCGATCGCCCAGTCAGAATTGGTGGTATTGCCAAAGGTTCTGGCATGATCCATCCAAATATGGCCACAATGCTAGCATTTGTCACCTGTGATGCCGCCGTTTCTCCTCATCTTTGGCAGCAAATGTTAACTAGAGCAGCAGATAAAAGTTTTAATGCGATTACTGTTGATGGCGATACGAGTACTAATGATAGTTTAATCGCCCTTGCCAATGGTGAATCCCGCACCCCAGCAATTACCGAAATGGGACACGAAGCCGAAAAATTAGAAGCGATGTTAACAGCAGTATGCCAGCATTTAGCAAAAGCGATCGCTCGTGATGGTGAAGGTGCAACTTGTTTGATAGAAGTACAAGTCACTGGCACACAGGATGAACAAGCAGCACGTCAAATTGCCAAAACTATTGCAGGCTCATCTTTAGTCAAATCTGCGATTTTTGGCCGTGATCCTAACTGGGGACGCATTGCTGCTGCTGCGGGACGTGCAGGTGTGCCTTTTGAACAAGAGAACCTTAAAATTCAGTTAGGGAATTTTTTAATGATGGAAAATGGTCAACCCCTAGCTTTTGATCGCAAAGCAGCAAGTGAATATCTACAAAAAGCAGCTGCGGGTGCGTATCTCCAGGAAGATACTGTGTTAATTTCTGTAAGTGTTGGTAACGGTCATGCTTCCAGTAAAGCTTGGGGTTGTGATTTAAGTTATGACTATGTGAAAATTAACGCTGAATATACTACTTGAAGATTGGGATTTGTTTCAGTTGCAACCCTCATTGTGGTAAAATTGGAGGATATTTTTATGTTTCAATTCTGATGTTAATTTTAAGCGCGAAGTTTATTTCAGCGCTTAACAAGTGTGGAATTCGTTTTAATTCTTGGCGTTGCACATATTAGGGATAAAGATTGAACCACTAAGTCACGAAGACACCAAGAATAAAATTTTATTTTGTAATAGTAAATACATTCATCCCGTAAATATGCAACGCCCAATCCCTAATAGGGATTTGTGTTAGTTGCAACGGCAGATTGTAATATTTTCTTTTGAGCGATCGCAGTGTCAAGGGTGGGCCGGAAAAATCATCTCAAAAGCTTGACTGGTGAGAGTTTTAGACATTGCGCCAATCTCTGATGAGATGTGAGGAGTTCAAACCCAGAACTGACAAAGCTTTCAAGTATAAAATGTTCCTCTGTGTGTCAAACACCTACAGGTTGGCGCAATTACAGAAACTCAATATTTCCCATTGATGATCATTAATTACGCCTGATGTGAATTGAATATGGAGACGCAATATTCCTTGCGCCTGGTAAAAAACGTTTTTTTAGAAATCGACCACCGATACACACCGATAAACACAGATAACACAGATGGATCTTTCATGGGTGGTTGGATGGTTATTGGTTTGTTGAGTATTTCCCATGATCTATTAGCGCCTTTGTTAATTCACATTAGACGTTAATTATTATCTGATTAAAAAAGCTTTGAAGTTCGCTTTCTGCCAAAATGCCAATTGCTAGGTCAGTGATCCTGTTATTTTCACTCGTTTTTGTAGATGATATTAGATAGATCATTAGGGAGCATCTTATGAAAATTCAAGCGTTTGGGCAGTATGTGGCTAATATCGATAGTGATGGCCGTGGCAGTGGCAGATAAAAAGACTATCAATAATTGGGATGATTTTAAGGCGTTGCATAATTTTGGGATGATAGCGGATAAAATCGCACCCCATCGATTTTGTGGAGACGTTGCAGTGCAATGTCTCTACATATTTTGACAAATTACTGTTGATGATTTTCGTCCCTTCGAGGCTGTAACCCCATTTTAAGAAATTTTTTGTTAACAACTCGATTATATAAGTTCTGAGGCTAATTGCTTACAATATTATGCTTCGCTGTTGGTTATTGGGCATTGGAAAATTATCAGTATCTTAATTACTCATTACCAATTACCCATTACCTACATGGTCGAGATTGCTTTTCATAATCTCAATCGCAAAATGCGATCGCACACCTTTTTTAGCAATATGACGTTTGAGGTAAATATATGCGATCGCGTCTAACTCGCCATTTTCCTCAGCAACTGCTTCTGCGCGAACAGTATTTTCTTTTCCTGGTTCGTTAGAATAAACTGCTATCAGCTAATTTATTCAGTCTGAATTTGTCACCTACGATATCAATATCTGGTGAGTAGTTGTGTCTGTCCATGCATTCCAATAATATGATTGACTAGTTGTTGAACTGTTGGATCTGTATAGCCTAACGTAAATATGCAGTAGCTTTTTGATGAATTATCAGGAAGATGTCTGTGTCCAAATTGACAGATTAAAATTTAACCTTTAAGGGGTGCTATATACCAAGCTTGAATTAAGTTACCTGGAGATACAAATCGTGATTATTTCGGCGGGGAAAATTAACTTGATTGATAAAATCAAGTTATTAGATTCATGGAAAAATAACAAAAAATCTATTTTAAATTCCATAGCTTTACTTATGGAACTTGCTCATTTATGACTTATTCTTCCTTCTAATTTTATTAAATTCTCTGCACAACTAATTGCTGGCGCTATAAGGTTGCAGTACCCTTGCGAGGTTTTCGATGGATTGGATTAGCTTACTCAAAGCTCAACAAGCTGATTTCCTTCAACGGGTGAAAAAAACCAGGACTCATAATGTATCTTTGCTGGAAACTCAAGTCAGAGGTTGCCACACTGAAATCATGGCATTTTCAGGCGAAGCACTGGAAAAAATGTTGACAGTTGCTTGTCAACAAGCAGAAATTCTTGGTAAAAATCCACCTCCTACACCACCTGATTATCCAGAATTTTCCGATTGGAATATACCCTTTTCAGCATACTTTCAGCAGCAAGTAGAAGACTATATCTTGCGAGAGCAAATTGTGGATCAAGTCATGTCTCAACGCTTGGGTAAGTCTGTGAAAAAATTACCACAAGATGCTGTAAAAAGTATGGTTTTAGATGATGAAGGAAATTTACGTGGTGAAAGTAAATTTCCTTATTTATTGGTAGATAATCCCAGAAAGAAAATTCTGGTTTGTGTGGCTGATGGAGAAAGTTTTAATGGTATAAAAAAAGATAAAATTAAATGGTCAGTCACTCAAGAAGATTTAAGAGATTACAGTGTATTAATTTTTGTCTGTTTGTTTTATCCATTTCATGGTGAAAGAGGTTACGAGAAACAAGCGATAGTTACTGGTTTTTTACCAACAAATCAAATTGAATTTAGTGAACCAAAAATTTATGTATCTCCCAGTCACTTGTTGTATGCGGGTGGATTGAGTTGGTATTTAGCAACAGGAATTAGCAAACAAGATACGCCGTCGTTATTTGATGAAATGTTTGTGGTAGAAAAAACTCAAACTGTGCCACCCGAACATCCTCTCAAAGGCGTAATCGGTGATTGGGAATGTTGGCAAACACTCAAAGGGCATAGTAGAGGCATAAACTGTCTTGCCTTCTATCCAGGAAGTGAAAAAAGTGGCAATTCTACTTTAGTAGCCAGTGGAAGTCGCGGAGAAACAAAATTATGGGATTTGACAAAGGGAGAACTAGTAGGTACCTTATCTGAGCATCCCTGGATGTTATCTGGACTAGTAGATGAAGTAAATGCCCTTGCTTTCAGTCCAGACGGTCATACTTTGGTAAGTGCAGGTGCAGATTCCACGATCAAAATGTGGCATGTCGGCGCTAGGGATTTGATCGATATTCTGCACAAACACAATGGCATGGTGCGCTGCGTTACTTTTACTCCAGATGGACGCCTGTTAGCAACAGGAGGAGACGACAGAACAATTTGCTTTTGGGACTTAATGCAACGCCGCGTTATAGTTGCCCTCTCTTTAGATGATACTGCTGCTCATTCTCTAGCTTTGAGCCCAGACGGAGAAATTTTAGTTACAGGCAGTTACCGCAAAATTAAGGTATGGCGAGTTTGCCAACAAGAGGGTAAGACTCCCAATGCTCAATTGTTAAATACTCTGACAGGCCATAGTCATATTGTTTGTTCTTTAGCGATGAGTAGCGATCGCCAAATTCTTGTCAGTGGGAGTCGGGATAAAACCATTAAAGTTTGGCAACTAGAGACAGGGGAATTGTTGCATACTCTCAAAGGACATAGAGATGGAGTTTATGCGATCGCCCTTAGTCCCGATGGACAAATTATTGCCAGTGGTAGTGCTGACAAAACGATTAAACTATGGCACTTACAAACGGGTGAATTACTAGGTACCTTTACTGGGCATCTGCACACAGTAACGGCAGTAGCATTTACTACTTCTGGAGAAATTTTAGTAAGTGGGAGTTTGGATAAGACGATTAAAATTTGGCAACGAAGTTGAACGAGAAGGGGGAAATTAGACAGATGCATCAGCCTTGGAATTTATTCCAAGGCTGGTCTATTATGCCCTGACGGATTGAGCAGATGTTGGCATCATGGATGAATTAATCGGAATCCCTAAGCCTTCTGCCACACGACGACCGTAATTTATAATAGTCGCCGCCCGCGATCGCTTCAAACAAATCGCGGGTTCCATGCATGGTCTGGGTCTTTTCTTTTAACCCGAAGTGCGATCACCCGCTGCCTCAAAATTTGGCTTAGATTTGAGCCTGGGAGATTCAGCCTGTTCTCTCAGGCGGCTAATTCCCCCAATCGCTTATCCACCTCACCTTTGACCTGGGAAATCGCCGCTTCTACTTCCTGTCTCACCATCTCTCTGATATCTACACTCGTAGACACTGTAGACGCAGGTGTGGACGTGCCAAGAATACCCCTGAGCAACCTAGCCGCAGTTTGGTTTAGTGACTCATCCTCGGAAATTTGCAACGCTGACAGTGCTTGAATTTCGAGTTCACTTAGCCGAAACGAGATTACTTTACTAGCCATTGTGTAGACTTATGTATACGTAATTGTATACATAGTAAAGTCTTGTCTACAAAATGTCTACGTTTTTGTAGACAATGTTGTAGACAATTTGTAGACAATAAAATAGAATAATTAGCGATTTCACAAAAGAACAACTATTATGGCTATGGCATTTGCCGAACCCAACCCTAATGAGCCTAATAATCCTGAGTTGCATTCCTCAGCGGATTTTGGGCAAGCAGGGCAACAGGAAAAAACTTCCCTAAGCTCCCCAGATCAATCTCTACAAAATTCCCCGACTTCAGATGAGGCTGCTTCTTTGCTGCAAAGCCTATCTGAGGATGAGCCAGTTAATCAGGATGCTGAGTCACAAATAGATATTGAAGATCCAGGAGCGATATTTCAAGCTGTTGGGATAATTACTGGGGAAGTTAACTTAACTGAGGACGGTAAAAGCACTGTTACTATCGGTCGTTCTCAATACCCACTTTTCTATGTTCCCCGCAAACGCAAAGTATTTGAAGCTCTTCAAAAAGAAATAGAAGCAACAGGAAACCGCAATCAACGTTTAGTTGTTTATCCAAAAGCAATTCATTTTCCACGCAAAGAGCAACCGCATCGCATCGCTTTTCAGCTAGTTGGCTTTGACAGAGGGCGAGTTGAAGAAGCAGTTTCAGGAGAGCTACTAGACCTAGAGTTTAAATTCTCAGGACTATGGCAGTTTATTCCTGTTTGTTCTACTCCTTGCATTTCCGTGTTCCGCAACTTTACTCACGAAAGACTGGAATATATTAAGCAAGCCGAACCTGCCCAAAAAGTAAAATTTATGAAGGCTAGCCATTTACCCTTGCTTTGGAAAGATGCGCCAGTCAGACCCTTTAGATTTAATCCCAAAGCTGCTAAAGAAGACCAAGGCCACCCGGCCTTTGTCACCCTCAAAGCGAAATTTCTGCCAGGGCGTGATGTCTTCGGTTTTGTAGCACTATTAGCTCCACCCCAAGAAACTCCACCCAAATTTCTCAAAGCATCCAAGAAGGATAAAGCTACAGTTCAGCAAGCATCTAAGAAAGACAGACCTAGAGTACAGCAAGCACCTAAACCTAAAAAGGATAATTTCGAGCGCAGCCATCCTCAGCAAAAACCAATTTTGAAGAAAAAACTAGAGTTGTGAAAAAATCTTTATCAAAGTTTCGCTCGTTGACTGATACTTCTTTGATGGAACAAGAAAATCAAATGACTGCGAGATGTAAAGGTATAAACAAGTTCTAGAATGTCACCAAAAAGTAACTTAACTACCCATTTAATGAGCGATGATAGACCGATGAATATAATGCCCAGAATTTTGCCTCAGGAACATTAGTATTCATCACTTATAGATTAAATAGCAACTAAATACCAATTGGAAAAATGATTGCGACAGATGGATAACTCCAAAGCTTATCCAGTAAATGTTTCACAATCTAAAATCCAATTTAGGGTATAACCACTGTCGTCATTGCAATTTCAAAGTTTTAGACAATTAGTAATGACCGACAAATACGACCTACTTTGCCAACGCAAGCTTAGAGCGCGTAGCTATGGCTAGTGTTGATGTTGTTTCGTGTATAGTAGAAAGATTTTATCCCTTTCTCCTTTGAGCTTTTTGCGACTTCTACAAAAAGTTTGATCGGCGATCGCTGATCATTATTCCCTCATAGCGGATGGAGGGGCAATTCCCCTCAAACAGCCTCAAAAACTATCGTTTAGGATTTTATAGAGTATAATTTGATTTTTTAGGAGAAAATCATTGCAGATAAATTTAGAAACAGGTTCAACATGTCCAGTAGTTAAGTATTTTTATACACATAACTAATAAGTATTTATTTATCTACGATCCGTTTCAAGCTGTTTGGTTTATAGGCGAAACAGGAGATTAGGGATATTATTATGACACATAAAATCTCTTTAAGACAGCCCAGGAATATTATTAACGCGCTCGCAGGTTGTTTAACCTTCTTAGCTGCTGTAACAGCGGTCAAAAGCGAAAATCCTAATGCAAAAACACTTGCTTGGATAGTAGCTGTCAGCAGTGCTGCGATCGGCATAGTCAATGAAGCCAGTTCTCATTTCTATGAAGACAATGCCAACAATCAGATAGAAGCTTTTATTAAACCCAAAGATGAGAAAATTGCTGAATTAACCAAGGAAGTAGAGATCAAACTCGGAATTGAGAACCGATTACGGCTAGAGCAGTCAGTTAACAAAAAATTGTTAGATACAGTTGCCAATCTCAAGGCAGAGTTAGAAGTTTATCAAGGTAAAGCAGAAGAAGAAAAGTTATTTGCCGATGCTGTTATAGACAAATTTTTATTCAATATCAAAGAAATTTTAAATTCCCATATAGAACAGTGTATTGAAAAGTTGAAAAAATCAATAGATACCAAACTGAGGCAAATTAAGGATGAAAGAATTATCACTAGATTAAATAAATTTAAGAGCGATCTTGACGTGAAATCTATTCACTATAAAAACTTGATTACACAAATAGAACGCGATGAAAACCTTGGTTTCGTGAATGATACTATCGAAATTTATAGTCGAATTCACGAAGACTTAGCATCTTTGAAAGTTAAATTTATCAGAACATTGAATATTAGCGATCGCTTGAAACTTTACAATGCTGTCAATCAGGAACAAGCCAAAAGCGGGTTAGCTAACATAAGAAATCCAAAGCCTAGCTACGCCCAGGTCTTAGCAAAACTAGAAGAGTCGGAGCGAGTAGCCGCTAAGAATGAGCAATATATAAAAAACGTGATTGCAGAGTTAGAAAAGGCTATGGAGCGGCTAGCTCAGAAAGAAGAGGAAATTAAAGCTCTCAAACGTCCTCAGTATTGGTCTACACCGACTCGTGACGATCAATGGTTAGCAAACATTATTATTGGTTATTTTGAACAGTTAGGAATTATTCTAGACCGCGCTTACAATGATTACGAGCAATGGCAAGCAACTCTATATTTTCACATTGATAGAAATAGACGTTTAATCACAGCAAAAGACCTCAACGAACACTCGCAAAATATAGAACAGCTAGGCTATACACTCAACAGACCCGAATTCAAATTTGATAGTGAATCAGGATTGATGAGTGTTTGGGTACAAATAGCTAGTGATCCTGCTCAGAAAATCATTCCATTCATCAGAATTGCGAGGGATTGATACTCCTTTGGCTAAAATCTTACCGTGGCAGGAACGCGGATTCTCGGTAAGATTCGCATTGTTTACTTATTGAAAGAACTCACCTGCGCCAATGATAAGACCTCTTGCACAAATATTTGAAATACCCCCCTTAGTCCCCCCTTGTTAAGGCAGAAAACAATATATTCACTCCCTCCCCTCAGTAAGGGGAGGGTTGGGGTGGGGTTTTGAGGATTCATGCAAGAGGTTTATTGCATAGTTATTTGACTTCTAAGATGCGATCGCTCATCACCCCACAATCCCGATCTGTTTTAATACGGTCAAAGGTGATCTGGCACTGAACTCAATCGTTAATAATAGTGAAGTGTCCAACAGCGACTAATAGCTGACAGCACTAAACTAAGGTGGTAAATGATGCAAGAATTTTTGGAAGAGTCGCTCACTGAAGAGGAGAGCTTATTACTACAGCCTTTTATCACAAATTCGGATCGTGCTGTCTTTGGTTTGCGGAATTTACCTGAGGTTGTCAAGGGTGCATTGTTCTCCCGCTATAGCCGTAGTGATAAAAGTTTACGGCGTATTCTACTGGATGAGTTTATCAAAGCACCAGAAGCTAGTTTTACTCGCATTGTCGGTGGAGGATCTGACAATAGTGCTGATCAATTAGTGGCGATTCAACAAGCAGAGGCTTTTTACGATCGCGTGTTGATTGGTTATGGTGATGACTCAGTAGCAGAACTAGGAGGCGCACACATTGCTTGTGAAGGAATTAGTAATATTGCAGCAAAAGCTCTTGAAGACAGCCGTTTAGGAATTTCTCCATTAGAAAAGTCAACAAGATATGTTCCTTTTAATCGCAAAATCAACGGACGCTACCGCTACTATCGCGAACCGTCAATTATGGCATCAAGTCATGCACAGCGTTATGAGGCAACATTAGATCATTTATTCGACACTTACACCAATTTAATTGAGCCTTTGTTGAGTTGGGTACAAGAGCGTACCCCTAAAGATAGGACTACTTCCGAGCGAGCATATAACAATGCAACAAAAGCTAAAACTTTGGACTTGTTGCGTGGTTTACTACCAATGGCAACTCTAACTAATGTTGGATTGTTTGGTAACGGACGGGCATTTGAGTATTTGCTAGTCAAGCTTGCTGCTTCACCTCATCCAGAAGTGCGTATTCTTGGGGCTTCTATGCAACAAGAACTAGATCAAATCATACCTTCATTTGTCAAGCGCGCTAAAACTGAACGAGGCGCTCAATATTCCCGTTACATATCAACAAATTGGAACCGTACAAAATATTTGGTACAACAACATTTAGGGCAAATTCAGCCAGCAGCAAGCTCAACTGTGCAGTTAGTCGAGTACGATCCAGATGCTGAGGTCAAGATTGTTGCAGCCATCCTTTATCCTCACACTGATTTGACATGGGAGCAAATTCAAGAATATGTTATTGGTTTATCTACCCAAGAGCGAGTAGAAATTATCAACACCTATGTAGGCGATCGCGAGTCGCGATTTCATCGACCGGGACGTGCTTTTGAGCAGACCTACTACACATTTGATGTACTAGCTGATATTGGTGCGTACCGTGATCTACATCGACATCGTGTTCTCACCCAAGAACGTCAACACTACTGTGTTCGTCATGGGTACGTAATACCAACAGAACTGGAAGAAGCAAACCTTGCCCAAACCTATCGCAAAGCTTTGGAATACGCAGCCGAAACAACCGAGTTGATTAGTCAAGACTTACCAGACGCAGCACAATATGTTGTACCTTTCGCCTATCGAGTGCGCTGGCGAATTAAGTTGAATCTCCGGGAAGTTTATCATCTTGTGGAATTACGAAGTTCGCGACAAGGACATCCTTCCTACCGTACAGTTGCCCAAGAAATATATCAGCAAATAAATGCTGTTCACCCAACATTGGTAGCTAATATGCATTTTGTAGACCTCAATGACTATGCTTTGGAACGATTAGCAGCAGAGCAAAGAATTGATACAAAATTGCAGCAATTAAATCAAAACTAAGCTTCAAGTAGCTAAGTGGATTGGGGGTGGAGTGTGAGGAGAATAAGATAGTAACTAATTCCCCTTTTTTCCCTTGTTCTTGTTGTCTTCCTTTTCCTGTTGTCCCTATTCCACCGATAGGCTCAGTTCGGAATTTTGAGTAGTTTCTGAATTCTGGGTGAAGCGTTGCCAAAAACTCAACATTTGCTCGCCTACCTGTTGCGGATAGAAGTAGTGAAAGAAATGATATCCTTTAGGACATTCCCAGAGTATATCTTCTGGCTTCAACCAGTTCTGCCAGTCTTGCAACTCTGGTGGGCTGACAACTGGATCATTGTTGCTACCACATACGAACATTGGCATAGAAACCCCACCCTTGGGTAAGTGAATCAATCGAAACAGAGAATGGGGTGTGGGAGATTCGTCTAAATCTCTGATCAGAGCAGTCAGTAGCTTTTTGGTATTTGCTGGAGATTGATTGCCAAACAGAGTCCGCACACTGTTTACTAAAACTTGTTCACGACTGAGAGGAAACAAGAGGCGTTGTTGATAATAGTGTGCTTGCCAGGTGTTTGCGCTTTGAGATGCAACAGCCAACAACGATAGCGATCGCACTTTTTGCGGATAGCGACGGGCAAATAATAAAGCGATCGCCCCACTCATACCATGACCAGCCAAATGCACTGGGCGATCATGCGATTTTAAAAAATCGTACAGCAGTGCTACTGCTGCATCTAGGGAACAAGCTTCGTCTTTAGTTTGAAAGTATTCCCATCGTGCCACCACAACATACTTAGATAGGTATTGAAGTAATGGTTTGTCTAAACCCTTCAAACTTGGACTAGCATTTAACCAAAGAACATTACAGAACTCAGACATAAATACCTATTTAGATTTCATCTTAAGAGTTTTGAATTTTGATTTTTTAGTAATACAAATGCGTATTTAAAAAATTTTGGTTGACCAATTTAATTAGGAGTTATGAATTCATTATCAAGATTTTTGTGTATTCTTTCCTGAAATTGAAGTAAAAATATAAAGAAAATATATTTTTATCCTCAACTCTTCGATTGAATTAGATAAGCTCATAATTCTATCTTCGCAATGATTAATCATGAATTAAATTTATATATCTAAATAAATCAACTCATAATTCTGTGTTTAATATTATTCTAAGTCTTAAATTCTGAATTCTGGTTTTCTTACTCAAAATTTAAACTTTTGTACAAATAAAAGTTTCATATTTTGAGACGAATTTAGCTATAAAACACATTTATAAGCAAAAATATTTATATAATTTATTTAATCACGCTTTTACTCGTTATGGCGTGGATTAACTTTCATTATCTTTATTTATTGGTAGTGCAATAGCCTCACTATTTCTCTGTAAAGTTCATCAAGATTCCAAGTTGGACAACCAATGGTTAAATAACCATACCCGTTCAAAACACTCATATAGGAATCCGATTTGATTCATGAACAACTCGTGAGGGTAGGGAATAGGTACTCTTACAACCGATCCTTTGAGCAGTTAAAGCCAATTGCAAATAGGCGATCGCTAAATCACATTTTGCACCTATTTTCTCTAAAATACGAATAACTTCTGAGTGATTAGCAAGAGCTAATTCATATTCTGTTTGCTGTCGATGGATTTTTGCTAAACCATTGAGCATTTTAGCTTTAACTTGCATTTAATGGCTTTCTTCAAAACAATTCGGGAATGGGGAGGCGGGGTGATGGGGAGTAGTAAACAACCACTAACTACTAACTAATTTACAGACCTGCCATGGCACGTCTGGTACAACCACTAACAACTAACAACTATAATACTTTATCAGAAAGAGAAATTTTTTAGTGATGAAATTGCAAATTCCCAAGTTACCACTGCCAGCATCACTCATAGGCTCAGAGGTCGGCACCTTTACTGAGTTTACAGTAACTCAAAGGATGCCTGATATTGCTCGTCGAGTCATCGCGGAAAACAATTTTTCACTCAATATTAATGAAAGTTTAGAAAACTTAGCTAATCAGCTGCCATCAGGATATTTATTACCTTTTGAAGATGATTCTGGAGTTGATGTCGGAGACTGGAAAAAATATTTAGAACCCTACAAAGAACAGCGTTGGATAGATATTCCTTGGTTTTTTGCTGAAACTTATTTTTACAGATTAATTCTCAATATTACCAATTATTTTCAATCTAGTGAATGGCAAGGTGTAGATCCGTTCCATTTACAGAAATCTCAAGGTTTAAAAACATCCCTAGATGCGATAAATACTCTGTGCTATCAAGTAACCCAATGGTTGCAAGAGAGTGAAAAATCAGGAAAAACTAATCAAGGTGTTCTGACTACACTATTATATTTCGCACTTTGGGGCAATCGAGTAGACTTGAGTTTATGGTCAGCATTTGAGAGCGATCGCAGTAATTTTGATATTGAAAATCAAAAAGCTCATATATTAGTAGATGATGCTGGTCTAGTTACAGAATTATTAGTTACTAGTGCGTGTCAACGTGTTGATTTTGTAGTTGATAATGCTGGCTTTGAGTTAATTTGTGATTTATGTTTAGTAGATTTTTTATTAGGTAGTGGTGTCATTGACCAAATCAAGCTGCACTTAAAACCTCACCCTACTTTTGTATCTGACGCCATGATTAAAGATGTGTATGATACAGTCGAGTTTTTAGCAGCATCTAGCCATCAACAAGTAACAAATTTTGCACAAAGGTTACAAGCTTATATTGCATCCGGGAAGTTAATTCTGGGTGACGATTATTTTTGGACATCGCCTCTAGCTTTTTGGGAAATACCCGAATCACTCAAACAAGAGTTAGCTGATGCTGATTTATTGCTAATTAAAGGTGATGCCAATTATCGTAGATTATTGGGAGATAGGCACTGGGATTTTACAACCAATATTGCAGATATTGTGTGTTATTTACCAGTGCCAATTGTGGCTTTACGTACCCTCAAATCAGAAGTAGCAGCAGGTTTACAACCAGAAGTAATTGAAAAAGTATCAAAATCTGATTCTGATTGGTTGACAAATGGACAGTGGGGTGTGGTGCAGTTTATAGAGTAATCAATTAGATTTTTTGGTGTCTTGAAACCTAATTTACGAATCAGAGAATCTCTTCCCTGATCCCCAATCTCTATTTAAAGCTATTTTCAGCTTACTACCTGTCCCTTTCCCTATGCCGAACTCAGGTTAGCTATCTCAATCTAAAGGTAGTTTTGACTACTTTAAACTTGTATAATTAGTTACTTTTACAAAAATTAATATGTAATTAAAAAACAGAATCAAGTGAACAAATTTATAAAAATTTGTTAAGAATAGTGGCAGTACTATCAACCAAAGTAAGTAAATCTTATGGCGAACACAACAGAGACCCAACCACCCCACCAGGTAGTGATTATTGGCGGCGGTTTTGGCGGACTTTATGCCGCAAAATCACTGAATAATGACAATGTTAATGTTACCCTCATCGATAGACGCAATTTTCACCTGTTTCAACCACTTTTGTATCAAGTTGCAACAGGTGCGATATCACCTGCTGATATTTCCTCACCACTGCGTTCAGTGCTAAACAAGAGTAAAAATACAAAAGTGCTATTGGGAGAAGTGAATGATATCGATCCCCAAGGGCAAAAAGTTTTGATGGGTGATGAAACCATACCCTACGATACATTAATTGTGGCTACAGGTGCGAAACATTCCTATTTTGGTAAGGATGAATGGGAATCATTTGCCCCTGGTTTAAAAACAGTAGAAGATGCAATAGAAATGCGTCATCGTATATTTATGGCGTTTGAAGCTGCGGAAAAAGAAACCGATCCGCAACTACGCCGTGCTTGGTTAACATTTGTCATTGTCGGTGGTGGTCCTACAGGCGTGGAATTGGCAGGTGCGATCGCAGAATTAGCCTATCACACAATGAAAGAAGACTTCCGCAACATCGACACCACCGAAGCCCAAGTTATTTTACTTGAAGGTTTAGATCGCATATTGCCACCATTTGCCCCAGAATTATCAGTACAAGCAGAAACATCCCTCCAGAAATTGGGTGTAACAGTACAGACAAAAACCTTAGTGACGAACATCGAAAATGATTTTGTCACCATTAAACAAGGTGAACAAGTATCGCAAATTGCTGCCAAAACAGTATTATGGGCAGCAGGAGTCAAAGCTTCACCACTCGGTCAAGTCTTAGCGCAAAGAACAGGAATAGAATGCGATCGCGCTGGACGAGTTATAGTTGAACCAGATTTGAGTATTAAAGGCTATCCAAATATTTTTGTAATTGGTGACTTAGCTCATTTTGCTCATCAAAACAGTAAACCCTTACCTGGCGTCGCACCCGTAGCAATGCAACAAGGAGAATACGTCGCTTCACTCATCAAACAAAAACTTCAAGGTCAAACATCATTGTCACGATTTTATTATGTTGACAGAGGCAGCTTAGCAGTAATCGGGCAAAACTCAGCCGTTGTAGATTTAGGATTTATCAAATTTACAGGATTTGTAGCTTGGCTATTTTGGTTATTAGTTCATATTTACTTCTTAATTGAATTTGACAACAAACTGATAGTAATGATTCAGTGGGGTTGGAACTACTTCACTCGTAACCGTGGCGCAAGATTGATAACAGGAAAAGAACCCTTAGATAAGTACACACCAGAAAAAACAAGAGAGATGGTGAATGTCTAATATTTAGTGGTTGTAGAGACTTGCCATGGCACGTTTCTACATTTGTTAGTAGTTGGTTGTTGGTTATTTCCAATAACCAATACCCACTCCTAAAACTGTCTTCCTATTTTTTTTAGAATGAAACTTTCAAACTAAAAACTCAACAATAAGTGTTTTTAAATGCAGAGGATACCTGAGAAAAGCAGAGTTTTTACACATTATAATTGACTACAGTTTTATACTCGTTAGTTGGGGATTTAGGTCTATTAATTTTAAGTTTTTAAAGTCCAGCAAACCATTCATAACCTTGATCTTCCCAATAGCCTTTTAAGGGAAATAAATTACTAACTAGAGTAATTTTAGTGATCCATTTACTTTGCTTGTAACCAAGTTTAATAGGTGAAGCTAAACGCAAGGGCGCACCATTCTCTTTTGGTAGAGTTTCACCATTTTTTTGGTACGCTAATAATGTTTGGGGATGCAATGCGGAAGCAATATCCCAACTAGAATAATAGCCATCTGCTGATTGAAAGTAGACATATTTGACATTATTTTGGGGTTGGACAAGGGCTACAATTTCTTGCAGACGTACACCACCCCATTGCACGATCGCCGCCCAACCCTCTACGCACACATGACGAATAATCATCTCAGTCATAGGCAAAGCCTGAATCTCGGCTATGCTCAGGCTAAGGGGATTATTTACCTCACCATCGACAACCAAACGATACTTACTTGGATCAATAACGGGAGTACCTCTAAAGCTATTAATGATCAAAGCTTCTGGTTGAATTTGACTCTTAGAGAATTCTGGTACAGGCTGGTGTGATTTAAATAATAAAGTTTCTACTTTCTGGTTTAACGGTTCAGAAACTTCACCAACAACATCTTCTAATATTGGCACACCACAGCCACTAAGAAGAAAACTGATACCAGATAGTCCAGAAATTTGTAACAACTGACGACGTGATAATTTATGAATTAAAGGCATAATTTATTGATTGTTGATTGTTGATTGTTGGTTGTTAATAGGTAGAGACGCGATTAATCGTGTCTGTACAATAGTGGTTAGTGGTTGGTTTTTCTTCCTTGTCCCCCGTGTCCCCCACCTCCCACTGCGTCACCAAAACATTGAATCTGTTAACTCCGAACCACCTGCTTTTTTTCCCAACCACCCATGAACAATCACGAAAATAATCACGAGTGGTACTGAAGAAAAGTGCATAATTCTCAATCCTTGCCAACTACCAAACATATCAACAATCCAAGGAAATTGAGCAGGTTTATACATACCTATACCTGTAAATATAGCTAAAAGCAGAATAGGAATTATACTTGTATAAACTATGCGATGCCAAGCATAAATAAGGCGTTTAGAATTTTGGGTTTTTTGTAATGCTTTGATGTCATTAGCACCTACAAATCGGTGTCGCCAACGACGGGTGATGAAAACATAAAATCCATACCACAAAAGGTTAATTGAAAATAACCACATCGCTGCAAAATGCCAATGTCTCCCTCCTGCTAGCCAACCACCCAAAGTAAATATCGGTGGAATATGCAAACCTGAACGTCCACCGAAAACAGGGTTAGCATTGTAAATTTGCAGTCCGCTAGTGAGCATAATAAATAGGCTAATGATATTAACCCAATGGAAAATCTTGGCTCCCGTTGCTTGAGTTGGTAACTTTCGATGCTTAGGAGTAACACTTAAAGTCATAAATATTCAGTAATGATGCAGCAAGGAACAAAAAAGAAAGAAAAATAGACTTTTGATAAAGTAACTAAGAGTGCGAAGTGGGTAATGGTTCAAGAATCAAGAGACTTTTAACCGTTCTTCGATACTATTTATCCTTTTTTGTCAGTTTAATTTTTATGCATGTTTGTATATATAGTTTATGACTAGCTAGCTGGAAAAAGCAGAGTCAGAAAAGGCAGGAGTATAAAAAATTTCTTAATTAGCCTGTATACCTTAATTTCATGAGTTATTTTCAAAACATTATTGCTATCTTTGCTGGTAAGAGATTTTTCAATTTGCATAGCTGCTGGTACGATGATAAAAATATCCTCTTGTTTCTAGTAAATTGTAAAATGTTTTAGCACTCCGATAAATATAAAGAAATAATTTTAAGCAAATTTATATACAGTAAGAGTCGATGGCTGATGACTATAGATGAAGTAATACTTCTACTAAAAGCAACCTTGCCCAATGCATTGACACCACTCCAAGAATTAGTATTACGTTCTTCTTGGGAAGAAAAAACTTACACTAACATAGCGTTAGAAGCACACTACGGAGAAGAACGAGTTAGGAAAGTTGCCTCTCATTTATGGCAATTAATGAGTGATTTTTGGAAAGAACCAATTAACAAATCAAACTTTCGCCAAACTCTGGAGCCACGTCAACTCAGTAGAATGCAGCACCAGTTTATTAGAGAATACAATCGTGCTGCTACAGCAATATCCTTAGAATTTCCCACAGGACCAGTATCTCTCGATTCTAGATTTTACATTCCTCGCCCACCAATTGAGGAATTAGCGTACACAGAAATTGCTGAGCCAGGAAGTGTTATCTGCATCAAAGCCCCTAAAAAAATGGGTAAAAGCTCCCTCGTTTTAAGGATTTTGGCTCATGCAACCAATCTTGGCTATAAAATTGTGAGCCTGGACTTTCAACAATCAGATAAAGCAGTATTTGTCAACCTTGATAAATTTTTGCGCTGGTTTTGTGCCAATCTGAGTAGAGAGTTACAGCTAGAACCGAAACTCAATGAGTTTTGGGATGAAGATATGGGTAGTAAAATTAGCTGTTCTTCGTATGTCCAGACATACTTACTACAGTCAATCAAAACTCCCCTAGTTTTGGTATTGAATCAAGTAGATTGGGTGTTTGAGTATCCAGATATTGCCTCAGAATTTTTACCATTATTGCGTTCTTGGTATGAACAGGCAAAACGAGTAGAGATTTGGCAAAAACTCCGCATGGTAATGGTTTACTCTACAGAAATTTTTTTGCCTTTCAAGGTGACTCAATCTCCATTTAATATTGGTTTACCATTGCGGTTACCACCGTTTACAAAAGAGCAAGTGCAGAATTTAGCCCAGTGTCACGGACTAGAGTGGACAGATAACTCTGATGCTGACAAATTAATGGCAATGGTGGGGGGACATCCTTACCTAGTTAGGTTGGCATTGTATCATCTGGTTGGTAAGGGGGGCTTAGAAAACGATTTAGGACAGATATTACAACAAGCACCCACAGACACAGGAATTTATAGAGACTATTTGCATCAGTACATGCTCATGCTGCAACAGGAAACACAACTGGCAAATGCGTTTCGGGAAGTAGTTACAGTTACAGAGCCTGTCAAAATAGAACCGAGGCTGGCATATCAATTACATAGTATGGGGCTTGTGAAATTGGAGGGCGATCGCGTTAGTGTAGCATGTGAATTATTTCGCCTATATTTTCGAGAAAAACTCAATACAAGTAATAGTGACAGTAATTGGCGCGTGGCAGAATTGGAAAAAGAAAACCAAAAATTACGTATTCTTTATAGTATAGATGAATTAACCCAGTTAGCTAATCGCCGTTATTTTCATACATATTTGCAACTTGAATGGCAACGCTCGAAGCGTGAACTTACTCCCCTATCAATGATTTTATGTGATATAGATTATTTCAAAATTTACAATAAAACCTACGGAAATAACGCTGGGGATATTTGTTTGCAGCAAATTGCTCGCACTATCCACGAGAGTATTAAGCATTTTTTGGTAAATAATCATCTCTCCTATGTCAGCACAGCTTTAGGTGCAGAAAATTCTCGCAATCCGAATATAGGTAGCGAAAATAACTCATTATTAGTGGCTCGTTATGGAGGAGAAGAATTTGCGATTTTGCTGGATGTGGATGCAGTTACTGCTGTATACATTGCAGAAAAGATTCGCGAACAAATCAAAGCTTTAGCTATCACCTGTGAATATCCTGGTATTGGTGGTTTGCCAGCTAACGTTTTAACCGTGAGTTTAGGTGTTGCTAGCATGATTCCTGAAGGGAAAAGCGAACCTGAGATTTTAGTTAATACAGCCGAAAAAGCACTTTACCAAGCCAAAAGAAAGGGACGCGATCGCGTTATTCTCGGTTAATCAATTACCCGAAATTCATGACAAGTCAACGACACCAAAATATTTTCATCATCTACTTTAATCAGCCAGCGATCGCTTGGTTTATCATCAGAAAGTTGTTCAGGACAAAAAACAACTCCCATTTTGCCAGCCACATAGGCTGGTTCGAGAATTAATACTCTGGCTCCTACTTGAACATTCTCTGAGTTATGCAATAGCCCTGTTAGTTATGTAAGTAAAATCCGATGTTAATCATAACCTAAAATTAACCTTTTCTTAATCGAAAAGATCTGCTTTTTCTGTTTTTCCGGCATCACAACGTTTGTTGACTATATATCAACAACAGACTGATCAGCAATTAATCGCGCCACAAAGCAATTCCACCCAATAAACCAGTAATATTGGGAATAATTTTTACATTTGTCGGCAACTGAATTTTGATCCTCGTTGCTTCACCGCCACCGATATACAGATAATCATAATTAAATAGATGTTGCAGAGTTGCGATCGCCTTGAGTAAACGCCTGTTCCATTTGTCATTGCCGACTTTTTCTAATGCTACTCTTCCTAGCTGTTGTTCGTAAGTTTCGCCTTTGCGGAAAGGATGATGTCCCATTTCCAAATTTGGCACTAATCTTCCATCCACAAATAAAGCTGAACCAAACCAAGTCCCCAAAGTAATCACCATCTCTACACCCTTACCTTGGATTGCTCCCAAGCCCTGCATATCGGCGTCGTTAACAACTCGTACAGGTTTACCCAAGCGTTGTGATAACACACCTGCCAAATCAAAGCCAATCCAATCTGCGTCTAAATTTACAGCTGTTTGGGTGACACCATTGCGTACCACACCAGGAAAACCCACCGAAACCCGATCAAATTCACCTTGAGTCGAAGCTAAAGTTGCGATCGCACTAATTACAGATAATGGTTTGGCAGGTTGGGGTGTTTCCAAACGTGACCTTTGGGTTAAAGGATTGCCTGTAATATCTAAAACAATGACTTTGACACCACTACCACCAATATCAACTGATAGAGTCCGGATTTGCTGTGTGTTTTCCATTATGATTCATCCTGCTTAGTTCCTATATTGACTGGTGATAATTGTCACTAATATAGGTAAAAATTTCGTTAAGATCTCGTTATTTTCCTCTGTTACCAAAAAGGTAGCTACGTACACCAGAACATATGAAAACTCTTTGTGTCTTGGTGTCTTGGTGGTTCAAGATTTTTTACCACCAAGACCCAAAGTCACCAAGTATTTTCATCCTAGATCCTCATGGGCAATTGCTCACAAGGAGGGATGAAGAAGTGAACGTAGACGCGTAGCGGCTTCCGTAAGGTACACCGATTAACACCGATTAACACCGATGGATTATGGGTTTGCTGTTATGTTAGTGAGAAATATCTCATTACAAACAAGGGAGTTTTGGAAAGACTAAGATATTCATACTCTTGAATTTTTATTTTGGGAATAAAATATCTGGCTAATGACAACAACTATCACATTACCTAATTACATCAACGGTGAATGGTGTGCATCTAATGCTACAGAGTTTCTCGATGTGATTAACCCGGCGACGACAGAAGTATTGGCGAAAGTCCCCCTATCAACTGCATCGGAGGTCAATCAAGCAACGGAAGTCGCCGCCGCAGCTTTTGTCACATGGCGGCGAACTCCACCTACGGAACGGGTACAGTATTTATTTAAACTCAAGAATTTATTAGAAGAAAACTTTGAAGATTTAGCCCGTACTATAACTCAAGAATGTGGAAAGACTTTGGCTGAGTCGAAGGGTGAAATGCGCCGCGCCATTGAAAATGTCGAAGTCGCTTGCGGTATTCCGATGATGATGCAGGGGACAAACCTGGAGGATATCGCCCGGGGAATTGATGAGATGATGATTCGTCAACCACTGGGAGTCTGTGCGGTGATTGGGCCGTTCAATTTTCCGGGGATGATTCCATTTTGGTTTATGCCCTATGCGATCGCTTGCGGGAATACTTATATTGTTAAGCCTTCGGAAAAAGTGCCCTTGACGATGCAAAAAATTTTCCAGTTGTTAGATGAAATTGGCTTACCTAAGGGTGTGATCAATCTGGTGAATGGGGCGAAACAAGCTGTAGATGCTATTTTGGATCATCCCCAAATTCGGGCAATTAGTTTTGTTGGTTCTACGCCTGTAGCTAAGTATATTTATAGTCGGGCAGCAGCAAACGGCAAGCGTGTCCAATGCCAAGGTGGTGCGAAAAATCCGATAATTGTTTTGCCTGATGCAGATATGGAAATGACCAGACGCATTGCGGCTGATAGTGCTTTTGGTTGTGCAGGACAACGTTGTTTGGCAGCATCGATCGCTATAACGGTAGGGGAAGCACGACACACTTTTACAGAAGCGATCGCGGAAACTGCTAAAAAGCGGGTGGTAGGTAATGGTTTGGAACAGGGTGTGGAGATGGGGCCAGTGATTTCTACCCAAAGTAAAGAACGAATTGAAGGGTTAATTCAAAAAGGCGCAGACAGTGGTGCGACGTTGCTAGTAGATGGACGCCAACCAAATATTTTGGGGTATGAGAAGGGGTATTTTGTCCGTCCGACAATTTTGCAAAACGTCGATCCGGCTAGTGAAGTTGCCAAAACCGAAATTTTTGGCCCAGTACTGAGTTTAATCCATGTGAATACTATTGATGAAGCGATCGCTCTCGTCAACAGCGGTCAGTATGGTAACATGGCTTGTTTGTTTACCAGCAGTGGCGCAGCCGCACGAAAGTTTCGTTATGAAGCGGAGGCTGGTAATATCGGTATCAACATCGGAGTAGCCGCACCGATGGCATTTTTCCCTTTTAGTGGTTGGAAAGACAGTTTTTTTGGTGATTTACACGGTCAAGGTAATCACGCAGTTGAGTTTTTTACGCAAACTAAAGTCGTGGTGGAACGCTGGCCGAGTGAATGGTCACGTCAGTTTTAGTGGGGTGTGAGGGGTGTGTAGACGCGTAGCGGCTTCCTGTAAGGGTGGGGTGTGGGGAGAATAAATAGTAACTAATTATTACCTGTTACCTCTTACCCCTTAATTTTCGGGTAAAGAAGCAAACACCTGTTCAACTAACTGCTTGGCTTTGTTATCTAAACGTTGCCAATCCACATCACCCATCTCATCAATTAAACTAGTATCAATCTCAACTACATCATTGTTGGGCAGATTGTAATCAAGGAAACAAACTTGGTAACATAATTCCCATAAATCTACGCTAACTTCTTGCTCTTGACGCTGCAAACACAAATGATATCCTGGATGGGGAATTGGCAGATGAGCTAGTGTTTCCCTGATTTCCACAGCTTTGTCTGGCGTTGCAGCTTCTAGTTCTTGCAGAAGCTTCGTAACCACTGCTTTTGTGTCTTCTGTGGTTTCTGGGGGCCAAATCAGTACATCCTGGTAAGTTCCTTTCCAATCAGATAGATCAAGCAGCTTGCGAATGTTATCAACAACGCGAATGAAAGCAGGTTGCATGAGGAGTTCAGCCTGCTGCCAGGCGACTGAGTTGGTTATTTTAGGCGGCATGGGTATTAAAAAATGTTATTGAAAAATAAATTAACAATGGGTATCTATTCAAAAACAGTTTTTTACGTGCAAATCTTTTCTCAAGATAGCGGATTTTATCGATGAAAAGTTGGAGATATTTATTACCATTCAGCAAAACTGGGTGTTAGCACTGGGGAGGAAAGGGAATATGATTGGCAAGTTACTAGACCATCGATACCAAGTTATCCGCGTTTTGGCAACAGGGGGATTTGGAGAAACCTACATTGCCGAAGATACAAAGCGTCCGGGTAATCCTGTTTGCGTGGTTAAGCATCTCAAGCCACTCAGCACCGATCCTTCATTATTTGACACTGCCAAGCGACTGTTTCACAGTGAAGCCGAAACCTTAGAAAAACTGGGCAATCATGACCAAATACCCAGGCTGTTGGCTTATTTTGACGAGAATCAAGAATTTTATTTGGTACAAGAATTTATTGAAGGACATCCTCTAAATGATGAATTAGTTCCTGATGAAACTTGGACTGAAGGCGAAGTTATTGATTTATTAATAGAAGTTCTCAGTATCCTGGAATTTGTTCACAGCCAAGGGGTAATTCACCGCGATATCAAGCCAGACAACATCATACGTCGTGCCTCTGACAATAAATTAGTTTTAGTAGACTTTGGCGCTGTCAAAAAGTTACGTTCTGCTTCCGAATATGCCCCAGCATTCGGTGGTGGGGGCTTCTCAGCCACAGTGGCGATCGGCACTCCTGGTTACATGCCTACAGAACAAGGGCAAGGTAAACCCCGTCCTAACAGTGATATTTATGCTTTGGGTATTATTGCTATTCAAGCGCTGACGGGAGTAGCACCAATAGATTTACAAGAGGATACTCATACAGGCGAAATTCTTTGGCAGGATTTAGTACCTGTCAACCAAAATTTCGCAGCAGTGTTAAACAAGATGGTACGCTATCATTTTAAAGATCGCTACCAAACCGCCACAGAAGCACTGCAAGCATTGCATTCCCTTGGTATGCATTCTCAGCCTGTAGCCAACCCCAGAAATTCTAGCTACCAACTGATCAAATCTCCATCGGTTCAGTCTCAGCAAAAAACTCTCGCTGTTGCACCTGTAAATCATGCAGTTTTAAAAAAACCAGCAGCCCCCCAGCATACGGCTATTCCCAGAGGTTCTCATAGCCCTGATTTACTACAGCTGTGTATTCTGGTGGTTTTAGCAGGTAGTGCGGCGGCTGTCGCCCCAGCTGTAGTCAAAAATGTCCAAAATTTCACTACTAGTTTTTCTGGGAGTAATGACGCTAGTGCAAATAACTGCTTTGTTGAGATTGGGGCTAACAAAGCCAATCTCCGTTATCAACCCAGTGCGATCGCTAATGGTAATATCCTAGAAACTGTTAGCAGTGGCAAGAAGTTAGAAGTCACCGGCAAGCGGACAAAACGCGGTTGGGTAGAAGTAAAAATCGACCCCAAAAATTCCGCTTGGATATATGGGGATGTTATTAAGAATAAAGAAGAATGGGTTGCTTGTTTGCGAGACAGAGGTCTAACAGTCAAAACAGTAGATGATAATACTGTAATTGCTAGTCGTCCGCTTCCCAGATCAAAACCTGTTGTTGATGTACAAACTTCACCAGCAGAAATATCAGAACCTTCATCATCACCATCACCCAAATTAGATTCAGAGAAAACACAAAATAAAACTTCTCATCAAAGTGCTGCCGAACTTTTACAAGCAGCAAAACAGGAGTATGAAGCCGGAGATTTAGACAGGGCGATCGCACTTGTGAAATCTATACCTTTAAATGCGTCTGATTTTAAAGAAACAGCAGAAATGATTACCCAATGGCAGCAAGATTGGAAAAAATCAGAAGCTTTATTCAATGATATAAATAAGGCACTGGATAATGGGCAATGGGATAAAGTTTTGGCTTACAAAGATCAGCCAGAAAAATTACCTAATATTGAATATTGGCGCAATAAAATTGAACCATTATTTAAACAAGCTGCCGATAATCGGGCTAAAGAAAAAACTACCAATCCTACAGCTACTCCACGGTAAAAATGAGGATGCCCAATTAACTGCGATAAATAACATACATTCCGCCAATGTATAGCAATATCAATGCCATTCCATCCCAGGTAATATATATTCTGGACGGACGTGCAGCACGGTAAATCAGCCCAACGATCGCCACCGAAGTCATCATCATTGCTACAATTGCAGTGAAGATATGCACAGAACTGATGTTTGACCACAAATCCCCTTGTAAGTAAGTTAGGTCATAGATACTTAAGATACCCATATTAAAAATATTCGAGCCAAATATATTTGATACTGCTAAATCGACTGCATTAAGTCGAACTGCTGCGACTCCGGTAACGACTTCCGGTAATGAGGTAGTGGCTGCTAGTAATAATGCTCCAATAAAACTTTGACCTGAGCCTGTGACTGTGGCAATGCGATCGCCCAATGATGCTAGCCACACTCCCAATACCACAATCGCCAATGCTAGCAAAGCAAACATTAGATATGATTGCTGGCGGCTGATATGTTCGTATTGAAAAACTTCCACTTCCTGTTCCAATACTTCTGCACGACGTCGTAACTCAAATTGAGCAATGATGCGGGCGCTAACTAAATACAGTACAAGCAACACAATGCTAGGCATACCAACCCAGCCGAGGATCAAATTGTTGTTTCTTTGAGCTAGCAAGATCCCAACTGCTGCAATACCGAGCAATATAGATCCCAACCCTGCTGCTAGAACATGGCTGATTTGCGCTCGTCGCAACAATGGATCTGGGCCAGTCACAATATCTAACAACGCTAAAATAAACAGGTTAAACAAGCAACTGCCAAATATACCACCTGCTGCCAAATCCGGCGCGTTAAATACAACTACTGCGCTGATACCAACTGCCAACTCTGGTAAGGAAGTGGCACCAGCAAGTAAAATAGCACCTACCCAACTACGTCCTAACCCCGTCTTTTCAGCAATCATATCGGCACTCCGCGATAACCAAGTACCCACGATAATTACTAGTAATACACACACAATAACTTGGATTAGCAGCAGCATTTAAGAATATCTTTTCACTTCCAACATCATATCGTTCAATACTTTCTAGAACACCAATTGAGTTGAGGGACAAGGGAAGGAGGACAAGGAGGACAAGGGAGACAAGGGGGAAACAAAGCTATTTTTTCTTGTATTTCTGATTTTTCTGTACTCAGTTTAGCTGTCTAGCTGCGAGGAATTTTGGCTGTTTAAATGACTAAATACGGATAATACTCATTAATTCTTGATTTTGCTCACTCAATATTTGGGTATTAAAAACTTATCTTGTGTGTCTACGGGTCTATAAAAAAGAAAGAAGCTTTTTGATAGTGTTCAACTATCAAAAGGTATAAATTTAGTATCAATTTTTGCAGAATCGGTTCATCAACAACTAGTATTCAAGAGAGACCACCGCATCTATACGCTTGTGATATTTTTATGACTTCCCAGATTCGCTATTTGATGTGTCCGCCTGACCACTACGATGTGGACTATGTGATTAATCCCTGGATGGAGGGGAATATTCATAAGTCATCGCGCGATCGCGCCGTGCAGCAGTGGCATCAACTTTACCACATTCTCAAAGAACATGCGATCGTAGATTTAGTGCCACCCCAAAAAGGTTGGCCAGATATGGTATTCACGGCTAATGCTGGTCTGGTATTGGGAGATACAGTAGTTTTAAGTCGCTTTTTGCATAAAGAGCGTCAAGGAGAAGAACCGTATTTCAAGCAATGGTTTGAGGAAAACGGCTACAAAGTCTATGAACTACCCAAAGACTTACCGTTTGAAGGAGCAGGTGACGCACTGTTAGATCGGGAAGGACGCTGGTTATGGGCGGGATACGGCTTCCGTTCAGAATTAGATTCTCATCCCTATCTGGCAAAATGGCTGGATATTGAGGTGTTATCCCTACGTTTGATAGACGATCGCTTCTATCACTTAGACACTTGTTTTTGTCCGTTAACAGATGGTTATTTGCTTTACTATCCTGCGGCTTTTGATTCCTACTCCAACCGTCTGATTGAAATGCGAGTAGCACCAGAAAAGCGGATAGCGATTGATGAAGCTGATGCGGTGAATTTCGCCTGCAATGCGGTGAATGTGGATCGTATCGTGATCATGAATAAAGCAAGCAATCCTCTCAAAGAGCGTTTGGCTGATGTCGGTTTTGAAATTATTGAAACGCCGCTGACGGAATTTCTCAAGGCGGGTGGTGCAGCAAAATGTTTGACTCTACGGGTTACAGAACCAGTCAGAGAAGAACTTCATGCTAATGTGTCAGTGGAAAGCCGCATCCTGCGCATGGAAGGACACTTGCTTGATGCTGGTTTAATTAACCGTGCTTTGGATTTAATCGTAGATAACGGCGGTAGCTTCCAAGTTTTGAACTTTAACTTGGGAGAACAAAGACAAAGCACCTCAGCCGCAGAGGTGAAGGTATCTGCACCTTCCCATGAGGTGATGGAAGAAATTATTTCCCAACTCATTGATTTGGGCGCAGTAGACCTACCACAAGATGAACAAGATGTCAAACTAGAGCCTGTTACCATTCCTGGTGTTGCTCCTGATGACTTCTATGTCAGCACGATTTATCCCACCGAGGTGCGGATTAATGGTGAGTGGGTGATAGTACAGAATCAGCGCATGGATGGAGCGATCGCTATTTCCCAAACTCCCCAAGGTTTAGTAGCGCAGTGTAAAATTCTACGAGACTTGGAAGTTGGGGAACAGGTGGTTGTGGATGTGCAAGGTATCCGCACTATTCGCAAAACAGAATCGCGGGAAAAACGCAATGCTGAAGAATTCAGCTTTATGTCCTCAGGGGTTTCCAGCGAACGCCGCGTGGAATTAGTCGTGGAACAGGTGGCTTGGGAATTACGTAAGATTCGCGATGCTGGTGGTAAAGTTGTTGTCACAGCCGGGCCAGTGGTAATTCATACTGGTGGTGGCGAACACCTATCACGGCTGATTCACGAAGGATACATACAGGCACTTTTGGGAGGAAATGCGATCGCTGTCCACGACATCGAACAATCAATCATGGGTACTTCCCTTGGTGTCGATATGAAGCGGGGTGTAGCAGTTCGCGGTGGACACCGCCACCATTTGAAGGTCATCAATACAATTCGGCGTTACGGTAGTATTGCCAAAGCTGTAGAAGCTGGAATCATTAAGAGTGGCGTCATGTATGAGTGCGTGAAAAATAATGTGCCTTTCTGTTTAGCAGGTTCAATTCGGGATGATGGCCCCTTACCTGATACCGAAATGGATTTGATTAAAGCACAAGCAAAATACGCCGAACTACTCAAAGGTGCAGAGATGATTTTGATGTTGTCATCAATGCTGCATTCTATTGGTGTAGGTAATATGACGCCTGCGGGTGTGAAGATGGTGTGTGTCGATATCAACCCAGCAGTGGTGACAAAGTTAAGCGACAGGGGCTCAGTTGAATCAGTCGGTGTGGTCACAGATGTCGGATTATTCCTGAGTTTGTTGACTAAGCAGTTGGATAAATTGACAAGTCCTTACACCGCCAAGATGGGGTAGGAAAGTAGGGAAAGGAGAAGGGGAAAAGGAAAAGGTGATTAGCTTTTGCCTTTAATTTTTCCCCTATTTTTTATTCTTTAAACTGGACAGTTTTGTATTTGTTAAGTTTTATGATAAAAACGAACCGCGAAGGACACGAAGGACTCGAAGGAAAGAGAGATGCAAGGAGTTGTTTTTGGTAGAAGCTTCAGGATTAATTGGGTAAGTTTTATTGCTGATTTTCTATTGTTGGGGATGGTGGTAGGGCCACTGGCTGCGCCTTTTCTGGCAGCTTCTGGGTTGTTGATTTTACCTGGAATTGCGGAAATTATTTATTTTATGGGTCGTCATGTATGCCCACAACCGGAAATGGGGATGATGTTAGCATCACCGTTTCTCATGGCTGTATGTATGCGTTGCTACGGGACAGTAACTGGTTTATTGCTGACTAGATTGTTACTTGGGGTGACTGGTGGTCAAGGTTTTTACTGGCTGTACCAATATGGTTGGAGTGGTGCAGCACTTGCTAGTGTGTTAATGATGGCTTATCCATTGGAGTTAGCTGCCGAGGTGTTGGGGTGGTGGAGTTTTAACAATTATGTTGTAACTTTGTTTGGGTTGGTTACAGGTTTGGCATGGGGTTTGTTTACAATGCCGCTATTACATCGGTCAAAACAGTTAACAGTTAGCTGGTAACTGATAACTGATAACTGTTTCTCACCTTTCCAAACTGCGAGGATCAAGGGCATCTCTGAGTCCGTCACCCAGCAAGTTGAACGCTAAAACTGTCAAGACAATTACCAACGCTGGTGGCCAGATCAACCAGGGTTGTAGTACTAAGATGGAAGCATTAGTTGCCAGGGAAAGCATATTCCCCCAAGAAGGATCTGGTTGCTGAATTCCTAGTCCAATCAAACTTAGTACGGCTTCTGCGCCGATAAAACTGGGAACTGCCAGGGTGGCAGAGATGATAATATAGGTTGCGGTTTGGGGTAAAACGTGGCGAGTGATGATATAAAATGGCTTAGCACCCATCGCCCGTGCTGCTTGCACAAATTCACGTTCTTTGATGGATAAGACTTGACCACGAATCACTCGCGCTAACCCAGCCCAACTAATAAACGACGTAATACATACAATTAACAAAAATCGCTGCGTACTGCTTAATCCTGGTGGTAATACTGCACCCAAGGTGACTAATAAATATATGCTGGGAAACGTCATCAGTACTTCGGCTAAGCGCATGATCACAGCATCAATCCAGCCACCGAAATAACCAGAAATACCGCCAATAATCATCCCTAGAGGAAAAGTCAGGGCTACTCCGACAATCCCAATAAATAAACTGATACGACCTCCATGCAATAAGCGACTAAATTGATCGCGTCCTTGATCGTCAGTACCCAGCAGGTTGATTTTAGCTTCGCCAGTAGTACCAAATAAATGCCAATTTAAAGGAATTCCCGCAAAAATAGTCACCTCATCCCAGTTGGGAGGTAAGGGTAAGCTCAACCGTAAAAGGTGGTATTCTGGACCTTGCACAAATAAACGCAAAGGCGAAGGTTTTGTTTTATCTACAATCAGTTCGCGATCGCCCGTTTCTAAATTTGTGTCTCCTTGAGTTGTAGGATAAACATGAGGCCCAATAAACTGCCCTGAAGTCGAAAACCAGTAAATTCTGGTCGGCGGCAACAGGGAACCACTTGCTTGCGGAATATAAGGGTCATAGGGAGCAACAAAATCAGCAGCAATTACTGCTACATAAAATACTAAGAGCAAAATTGCCCCAAATCGCGCCAAAGGATTTTTCTTTAATCTTTGCCACCAGTTCATAGTTAGTCAATGGTCAATGGTAAATGGTCAATAGTCAATGGTCTATTTAAAATACTATGGACTCTTGACTATGGACTCTTGACTGTTGACTATATCAACAAAATATAACTTTTCATCTTGAGGAACTTCATGTTCCACGACAAAAACATTGGAGTGAAGATTGGCAATAATTTGTTTGCCTTGCTGTGTCAGAGTCAGGTAACGTAGTGCTTCTCGGATATAGGGGTAAACTCCATGCCAGTAGAACTTGGCGTAATTTTTGCGTAAATCGGCAGGTGTTTGATACCCTAAAACCTTATTCATCCCTGTTTCTTCAAATTCGTAAAACAAAGAAGTAATTTTTTTCAAATAGCGGGGGTCACTTAATTGTCCGATTAAATCAGCTGCACGAACCAAACCTGCATAGCTACTTGTGCATTGATGATCCTCAGCAGCAGGTACGGGAAAGCGAGTCAATTCAATATTGGTTTTAATAACTTCCGAATCTATTAATTTGTGACCGCCAAAACGTTCATCAATAAAAAGTTTGGCTCTATCCACATGATAAGGTGTTAAGCTGGCGTCAGAAGCTCCAGGGGGAAGAGAAATCATTCTGTTATCTTTACCTGTAGCATACAAGCCTTCTTCCTCACGGTCTTCTCGGCACACTCCTTTAACATAGCCAATATCATGACATAGTAAGGAGATAATAAAGTGCAACCAGTCTTCACTGGAAACACCTCCTTCGCGAATGTGTTTGCCGCGTAAAATTTCTTGTCCTACCAACGTAACGAGAATTGAATGTTCTACATTGTGATACAGGGCGTCGCTGTTGGCAATGTTTTCTAAAGCCATGTTCCCCGCCCAAGCAATTATGTCTTGATAATCGGTTTTTAAGCAGCCATAGGTACGACGGTAGCCTTCTCGAATTTGCCTTACAAAGGCATCTATTAATATTTCTGTAGCATTGAACATACTAGTTACTCATATTATAATGTCCGCTGGAACACTTACTATTATCCGTCGGGGTCGGTAATTGGTGATGGGTAATGGGTAATGGGTAATTGGTGATCATGAGTTATTTTTTCAACATGCCCAATGCTCAAGATCCAAGCTTTATATCATAAGCAATTAGTCGGACAACTAAATTATTTACGCGTTGATATCAAACTAGCCAAACACCTGGGCATTATACGAAATTCAGCGCAATGCTTGTGTCTCCTTGTAGTTATTATCACTGCTTAATCTGAGATGATGGCAAGCTTTTTTTTGACTTTACATAATCAACATTTATTGGTCTACCAACAGACAGGTTATGCTTTCCACAAGATGCAAAACTGTATACTTGTATATTAAATTACTATATTTTGCATATATACCCTACAGGGACGTACTGCTATTAATCACCCATTTTTTACTTTGGCAAAATATAGAAAAAATAGGTCATAGTAAATATACATTAACTTACTTAAAACTTTTTTAAGCACAACTGCTTAGTGATAATCAGGCAGGAAGTGGAGGCAAGACAGTGGGCAAGGAGAGTTATTCGGAACTGGGGACAGAACAGTCAGTGAAAGTTGAAGATGCTGACTGGGAAGGGAAAAAACTGAAGAGGCGAAGTCCTTGGCTGCTACCGTTGTTACTTGGTACTGGCTTGGGAGTGGCGATCGCTTTTTTGGGGATGGGTGTTGTAAGTAACCGTCAGACTCCCAGCAAAAATGCTGTTACAAAATCTACACGGCAAGTTGCCCCAACCATGACAGTTACCGTAGTCTCAGCAGAAGCTAACAGTATAGCCCGCACTCTCAGCACCACTGGTACAGTGGCAGCACGAGATTTAATCCCAGTTTTACCACAGACAAACGGTCTACAAATCAAACAGGTACTAGTTAATGAAGGAGATACAGTCAAAGCCGGTCAATTACTGGCAGTTTTGAATGATTCCCTACTGCAAGCCCAAATTAGCCAAGCAAAAGCAGATATAGAATCGAGACAAGCAGATGTGGCTTCTAATCAGGCAAATCTGGAAGCTAAAAAAGCGGATGTTGCTTCCTTTGAAGCAGTAGTGCAACAAAAACGAGCAGATTTAGCGCAAGCCAAGGCGAAGTTAGAAGAAGCACAAAGAAATTATCAGCGCTATCAACGACTTGCTAACGATGGTGCGATCAGCAAGCAAGAATTGGAAACACGGGAGACTACCTTGAAAACTGCCAAAGAAGCAGTCAGGGTAGCCGAAGAAAATGTTCGCAGTGCCGAAGCAGATGTCAGCAGTGCCCAAGCAAATATTAACAGCGCCCAAGCAGGCATTAACAGCGCCCAAGCCAATGTTAGAAGTAATGCTGCCAAACTCCAACAGTTGAAAACTCAACTGGCACAAACTCTGGTGCGTGCGCCTGTATCGGGAACAATTGCCGAGAAACTGGCTAGAGTCGGGGATGTCACTGGTGTACCACCCCAAACTCAAGTTGGAAATGTGGTGGGTGGGACACAAAAATTGTTTTCTATTATTCGGGAAGGCAAGTTGGAACTCCAAGCAGAAGTTCCAGCTGTGCAACTACCACAGGTAAAAGTTGGTGCAGCAGTAGAAGTTACCTCGGATGCTGATAAACGCGTACGTTTACAAGGACAGGTACGAGAAATTGAACCGATAGTTAACGACCAAAGCCGGAAAGCAACAGTAAAAATTGACCTACCACCGACAAACTTGTTAAAACCAGGAATGTTTGCCCGGGCAGCAGTCACAACTAATACAACCACAGGTGTGGTAGTGCCACAAAAAGCAATCCTACCCCAACCCGATGGAAGTGCGATCGCATTCACCTTATTGGGTGAAGACACGGTTCGCGCTCAAAAAGTAGAACTAGGGGAAATCCTCAACGGTGGCAAAGTGGAAATCAAAGCTGGTTTGCAAACAGGCGATCGCGTCGTAGTTGACGGTGCTGGATATCTCAAAGATGGTGACAAAGTCCGAGTAGTTGGTAGTTAGTGGTTAGTAGCAATAGGGAATGGGTAATGGGAAAAATATTAACCACCAACCACTATTGTACAAACGCGAGGAACATCGCGTCTCTACCCACTACCTACTAACTACTAACTACTAACTACTAACCACTAACTACTAACTATCAACAATAATCTATGTCCTTCAATATTTCTGCTTGGTCAATTAAAAAACCTGTCCCCACAATAGTTTTATTTTTAATTTTGACTCTGGTTGGTTGGTTCTCATTTAATTCTTTGGGAATTGATATCAACCCCAATATTGATTTACCAACAGTGCGGGTTACAGTTACGCAACCAGGGGCGGGACCTGCGGAACTAGAGTTCCAAGTCACCAAAAAAATTGAGGATGCGATCGCCAGTTTAGGCAACATTGATGAACTGCGATCCACTGTCACCGATGGTAATTCCACGACCACAATTACCTTTGTCTTAGGTACAAATACAGACCGAGCTACGAATGATGTTCGCAATGCTGTATCACAAATTCGGCAAAATCTACCCCAAGACATCAACGACCCCATAGTTGAACGTGTAGATTTTTCCGGTGGACCAATCATGTCCTACGCGGTGAAATCTGACCAACGTTCCGTAGAAGAACTGAGTTACTTAGTTGACCAAACCATTAGCCGCGCTTTGCTAGCCGTCAGAGGAGTAGCCCAAGTTAAGCGTGTGGGGGGAGTTGACCGCGAAGTCCGAGTCAACCTCGACCCAGACCGTTTACAATCTTTGGGGATTACCGCTACTCAGGTCAACGATCAAATTCGCGCCCTGAATATCAACCTACCAGGGGGACGCGCCGAAGTTGGTGGTAGCGAACAAAGTATCCGTACCTTAGGTAGTGCTAAGAGTGTGGATGTGTTGAAAACCTATGAAATTCTCCTACCTAATGGTGGTTCTGTTCCCTTATCTAGTTTGGGAACTGTAGAAGATAGCTACGCTGAAGTTCGACAAACCGCACGCCTAGATAATAAACCTGTGGTAGCCTTCCAGGTGTTGCGTAGTACCGGCAGCGTCATGGTGACTGTAGAGGAAGGAGTCAAAGCAGCCATCAAGGAGCTAGAGAAAACACTGCCCTCTGACGTCAAGCTGGAATTAATTTTTACCAGAGCAGATTTTGTCCGGCAATCCTACAAAAGTACGATAGAGGAGCTAATTCAGGCTTCTGTACTTGCAGTCATAGTCATACTTTTATTCTTACGTGATTGGCGGGCAACATTAATTACAGCAGTAGCTTTACCCCTGTCCATGATTCCTACCTTTGCTGTGCAGTATGCCTTGGGTTACACCCTCAACAGCATGACCTTATTGGCATTAGCATTAGCAGTAGGTAACTTAGTCGATGATGCTGTTGTAGAAATTGAAAACATGGAACGGCACATGGCAATGGGCAAATCCTCTTGGCAAGCTGCTTTTGACTCATCCGATGAAGTAGGTTTAGCAGTAATTGCCAGTGCAGCAACTATCATCGCTGTATTTCTACCCGTCGCCTTCATGGGTGGTATTCCGGGTCAGTTTTTCCAACCCTTTGGTGTTACCGTTGCTGTTTCCACCATTTTCTCTACCTTGGTAGCGCGGATGGTGACACCAATGATGGGGGCGTATTTGTTGAAGGATAAGCAAGGAAAGCAACTCCATGGTGGGGAGGTGGGGAGATTGGGAACTCGGGAGAATTTAATCCTAAGTTCTCCCCATAACCCCGTCCCTATCTCGTCCCGTCGTCGCTTTCAACCCTACAAATCCCTTCTGCAATGGTCGTTACGTCATAAATTGACGACTTTGGGGATTGCCTTGGCTTTCTTTATTGGTAGTGTAATGCTAGTTCCCTTTATTCCCAAGGGATTAGTAGATGGGGGTGACATCGGTATTTCCACCGTGAATGTAGAATTACCTCCCGGTTCTACCTTGGCTGATACCAATAAGGTAGTTACCCAACTTACCAATATCATCAACAAAAATCCACTAGTAGAATCAGTGTTTGCCTCAGAACAGGTGAACTCGGCAACCCTTTCTGTTAAGCTCAAGTCTAAAGAAGCAGGACGAAAGATTTCTCAATTAGAGTTTGAACAACAGATACGTCCCCAGTTTCAACAAGTCCCGGGAGCTAAAATCAGTTTTGAAAGTGCAGGGGCGGTTGGTGGTCGTAAAGATTTAACTATACTGCTGCAAAGTGAAAATCCTGAAGCACTGAATCAAGCTGCTGAGGCAGTAGAAAAGCAAATGCGGACTGTTCCCGGATTGGTGGAAGTATCTTCATCTGCAAGTTTGGTAAAACCAGAAATTGTCATCGTTCCCGATCCGCAACGCGCCGCAGATTTGGGTGTAACTGTGCAAGCAATTGCCCGTACTGCTTCTCTGGGAACAATTGGAGATAATGATGCCAATTTAGCTAAGTTTAATTTGAGCGATCGCCAAATTCCGATTCGTGTCCAAATTGACCCCAAAGCGCGAGAAGATATCAACACGATCAAAAATCTCCAAGTCCCGACTCAAAACGGTAGTTTGGTTCCTCTAGTCTCTGTAGCAGATATCAGCTTTGGTAGTGGTCCTGCAACCATCAATCGCTATGATCGTTCCCGCCAAGTTTCTCTAGAAGCTAACTTGCAAGGTATTTCCTTGGGGGATGCGCTACAAGCTGTGACTGCACTACCTGCTTTAAAAAACTTGCCACCGGGAGTCAAACTGCAAAACTCTGGTGATGCCAAAATCATGGCAGAAATTTTTGGTCGCTTTGGTGGTGCATTGGCACTGGCGTTAATGTTTATTTATGCAATTCTGGTGCTGCTATATAACAACTTCTTGCATCCTGTCACGATCATGGCAGCATTGCCTTTCTGTTTAGGAGGTACACTCATAGGTTTGCTGATAGCCCAAAAAGCCTTGGGATTATATGCTCTGATTGGTATTGTGTTGCTGTTGGGGATTGTGACCAAAAACTCAATTCTGTTGGTAGATTACACGATTATTAACCTACAAGAAGGGAAAACTCAGCGTCAGGCGTTGATAGAAGCTGGTGTCTCGCGTCTGCGCCCAATTATGATGACTTCTCTAGCAACTATTGCTGGTACGCTTCCCCTGGCTTTGGGTGTGGGTGCGGGTGCAGAATATCGTCAACCGATGGGGATTGCGATTTTGGGAGGCTTCACAACTTCTACTTTGCTGACACTCCTGGTTGTTCCGGTGCTGTTCAGCTACATTGATAATTTCCAAACCTGGATGATCAATACAGTTAAGTATGGCTTTGGGAAAAAACCTCCGCGTTCAGTAGTGGTTGAGGATGAAGTGGTAATTATGCCATCTTCCAGCGAAGATCCACCACATCAGTACTCAATCAGAAAATAGTAGTATAATGGCATTTAGCTTGATTTATGCTAAATGCTAGGCGCGGGTGTAATTCAGTGGTAGAATGTCACCTTCCCAAGGTGAACGTCGTGGGTTCGAGTCCCATCACCCGCTTTTGTTGTTCAAACGCCAAGGTTGGTAGACTGTGCGTAAGTCCTAAGTTTGATCGGAAGCGATCGCACCTTTAGTACCTTTTGTATATATGGTTGAACCGAAATTAAGTCAAGCTGGTTGAGATACAGAACTTGATACTAAAACGTTTTATTCGTGCCACATCAGATGAAAGCAAGAGTGATTCTCAATGGTTGGAAACTTTGGTGATGATTGTGGCGGATAAACCTGCGGAATCGTGGACAGATGATGATGCGATCGCCTTTGAGATGAACTTAGCGGATTTGGTGCGACGATTTAAAAATTTGGAAGCTTTACAAAAGGAAGTCGCCGCCAAAGGAGAAGGTTTTGAAGCCCAACGGATTACTATGACTCGTCCTGATGGTCAGGAAATCCATCAAATGGTATGGGTAGATCATGGGAGAGAATCACAGGTTGAGCAGATTGTTGACGAAATTCTAGCGAAATTACCTGATGATCAGCAGTTACGACAGGCGATTTTGGCAAAGTTGAGTGAACGGATTTTAGATCCTGATTTGGTAGATGGCGTTACGCGGACTGAGGAAAAGCGAACTGATGAAATAACGGGGAAAAAGTTTGGCTAAAAGAAGCATTATGATCGGGAAATAGAACAAATAAAATACCCGACTTCTCAAAGAAGTTGGGTATCTGACTCTCGCGATTTTGGAGCAGTGACAATGTTAGGTTTACTAGCAAAGTTGAGTCAATGGGAAGAATTAACAAGTCACTCAGCATTACAAAACGTTGATTATGACCAAATTTTACTCATGAATGGGATTAGCTGGGATATATATGAGACATTATTAAAAAGTTGCCAAAATACTTCTCATTATCGCTTTAAATATTTAGAAGGTACTTTAGAAATAATGTCACCTAGCCGTCGCCATGAAGTAGATAAAAAGATTATTGCTTTATTGTTGGAAACATAATAGTACACTTGTTTGGCGTTTTGTTATTAATATCTGAATAGAATTTAAAGCGGTGAAGATAATTATTTTAGAAATCGAACACCGTGCAAGGCGATGCACACAGATAGATTATCGGTGTGTATCTGTGTTTATCTGTGTTCGATATTTTAAACCTAATTTTTGTCGTTGTAGGTTTAATGCTTACAGTGTTTGAAAGCCTTTTGCTGCTTTCTTTTGTCCCTTGCTTTTAGGTTTAGATTTATGGACTTCTCCTAAAGCCTCTTGGAATAAATTATGTAGATGTACAGGTACGCTAGCTATTTCTGGTAATTCTGGTTCTAGAGGTTTATCGTATTCTTGCAAAAGTGCATCTAAGTCATTTTTCAAGTTAAAGTCTGGACGCTGTAGGACTGTTTGCAATATTTTTTCTAATGAATTTGGATACTCTGTTGCTAGGCGATACCAGATAAAAGCATTGATATTTTTACTCTCTAAATAGTGGAGAATTAGCTTTTCGGCTCCTTCAATACTCTGCCAATCTTCTGCCACTAAAATAGTCTTGATTTTAGTGTAGGTTGGTAAAAACATCTGTCCCCAACGGGGATGAGAAAAAGCTGTCACTGCTTCTGCTTTTTTGAGTTCAGCAGGCAACTCTACCTTTGATGCTACCATTTTGGCTGTGGTAGTTTTGCTCTTCAACAATTGTGATACTACTTTCGAGTCAGCACCCAAATCTGCTGCTGCGGTTTCAATTTCCTCTTCATCAACCCCTGCTTCTTGAGCAATTTCTGCAAGAGATTTTGAGGAATCAATTCCTGCTGCGGCTAAACTTTTTTCTGTACTTATTTCCTGGAGTTCAGCGATTTTTTTGTTGAGTTGGTAGCCTGGCATTGTGACTTCATCACTACCAAAAAACTCAACAAATTGTTCATGATATCTTACTACCGACTGCCAAGCTTCTTCTAATAAATCGGGTGCATCACTGTAAAGATGGTTTTTGTAATTTTCTTTAAAATTACCAATAGCCACCGCTAACTTTGGTTTACCTAATTTCCCCATTTGTGTATAGGGGCCAGAAAATGTCCAGTAGGATTCTGTGACAGGAGAAATACGAGTCAGTAAAATCTCTCCTTCTTTTAACCGCGACATTTCCCGTTGTATTTTAGCATTATTGAATTTTACAATGTAGTTTTTAGCTGTCAGCCAGTTCATCAACTCAAAGCCATCATCCAATACTTTAACGATCGCAAATAAACCCATAAAACTACGATGCCAACTATCGAGCAATTGGCGATCGCTTTCCGATAATTCCGGATGAGATTGGATAAACAGATCCAGCGGTGAATTGTCCCCCACTTTACCTTCTATGGCAAAACTGTCTATTGATAACTCTTGTTGGATAATATCACCAGAACCACGACGCAACTGCTTTGCTGCATAACTTTCCAACGCTTGTGCTAGTTCATCGTCTGCATCCAAAATAAAATCAATTAACGCTTGCTTGAGTTGGTGCGATCGCTCTAATAGTGCATCCACAGTTTCATCTCTCGGTTTCAACTTTTGTAGATTATAGGTTGCCGAAAGCTGGATGGATCTAACTATTGGCTTAATTTCTCAAATGGCGATCGCACATAAATTTTGCCTAACTTAAGAGTAAATACTTAGTGCCTTTGTGTCTTTGTGGTGAAAAATTTCAACCACTAAGACTCCAAGACACAAAGAATTTTCCTACCTTTATCTCTCGAGAAGCCAAGCTGCGAACAACTACAGGCTTGCTAGACGAAATAAACTGAGATTACAGCAGTATTTACCTAAAATTTACAATTTTGTTGCGTTTTTTGGTTGAAAATTCACATTAAATTACGTATCATGGCTTACCTATTGAGTTACTGTGCTTACACAACTTTAATTTCAAAATATCTTTACTAAACTTAGAGTCTACATAGACAAGCATTAATTTTTACTTAAAAAGTAAAAGTCGCCAAAGGATTTTGAGAATTTGCGAAATTAAACCATTGCACGTAGTAGTATTGGTTATTACTCAAAAATTCAGGAAAATTAACTAAGATTCCAAAAGGAATTAAAGAGGAAAATATGAAGCGATATCTGGGATTTGCTAAGCAATGTTTAATGGTAATTACTCCAATGATAGCTAGTTCTATCTTAGCAACCCCACCTAGCCAAGCAGCTACTCTAGCTTTTGCCCAAGAAGAATTAAATTTTACCAATTTTAGTGAAAGTTTTGGAATCATTGACAGACAAAATCAGGCTAACACCAATGCCTCTACTTTTAGTGAAGATGCAACAGTATTAACTCTCAATCAACAAGTACAAACAGATTTCACGTTTACTCCGCCACAAGCATACACTAAAGTGGGTTTGAGTCTTGCTAGTGGTCAAGGTACAAGTTATTTAGGAACAGCAGATACTCTGGGGAAAATTATTGGTAATTTTGACATTGATGCTGGAGAGTTGTTTTCTTTTGATTTCACAGCTTCTTTAAATTTAGGAACATCAATAGATGACCCCCTAACAGAAAGTGCCAGATCAATTGGAGATATTTCATTTTTGTTATTTGATACGAGTGATATTGACCCAGCAAATATCTCAGATTTGATTGCTGCTGTGATCTCTGGCAATCAAAGTATTGGCATAAGTCCTTTAGATTACTTTTTACTCACTGGCAATGTCAATACTGCTGGAAATGATGATTTTCTCGCATATCAAAACAGCCAAAATATTAGCTTTTTGAATGAATTTCAAGAATCTGATTTTGTGGGAAACGAAGAACTAGCTAGAGCTATTATTAATGGCTCTTATAAACGCTCTTTTGAGAATAAAACAAATCTCACTTTAGTAGCAGTAAGAAAAAGCCAAGTAAAAGTAGCAGCACCTGAACCTTCAACCTATTTGGGTTCAGCTTTATTTTTTATCTTAGCTGCCATTGCTCTGAAAGCAAAACGTAGGGGAAATAAGCCAGTAAATATTATGAAATAAAAAATATATAGACCTTCTCCTTTAGATCAATTACAACTTTATCGGTGTGCATCTGTGTACATCTGTGTTCGTTTTTTCCTATAATCTCAAGGGCGCACTTAACATCTCGCCCTTAAATAAATTTGGGGGCAATAACTTAAGTTGACTAAAGTCGGCTTATCCTTGGATTAAGTCATCTTTAGTTGTAACGAAACGATGAAAACCTACGATTGGATTGTGATTGGTGCGGGTTTTACGGGTGCTGCACTTGCCTATGAACTAGTCAGAACAGGCTTTTCAGTACTTTTGTTAGAACAAGATGCTACCTTAGGCAATGCCACTCGCTATAGTTATGGTGGTTTAGCTTTTTGGTCTGGTACAACTCCCCTCACGCGTCAGTTGTGTGATGAGGGAATAGCACGTTATCGCATTCTGGCGCAAGAGTTAGACACTGATATTGAATTTCGGGAGTTGGATTTATTATTAACCATCGCTAATGATAGCGATCCAGAAGTAGCTGCGGCGTCCTATAGTCATTTTGCGATTCCTCCCAAGTTACTTAGTGTTGATCAAGCATGGGAGATGGAACCATTATTAAATAAAAAAGCGATCGCAGGCGCTTTAACTGTCAAACACGGTCATATTAACCCAGAAAAAACAGCACAAGCTTACATTCAAGCATTTCTGCGGCTTGGAGGTGAAATGGAAATTACCCAAGTACAGAACTTCACCTCAAACCATGCTTCAGCTACTATCAAAACAACTACAAAAACTTATCACAGCGCTAACCTTATCGTCTGTGCTGGCGGATTTTCTCGACAATTACTAAAAGCAGCCGGTATTCCCATACGTTTGTATTTCACCCATGCAGAGATGATCCAAACTCCACCCGTAGAAGTGCAATTGCGTACCTTAGTAATGCCGGCTCATCTGCAACGCTTTCAATTGGAAGCAGAATCTAGCAGAGTTGATGAATTATGGAATGAACCCGGAAATGAACCAGCAGCACCAATTTTAGATGCGGGTGCAATTCAGTTTCAAGATCGTAGTATACGCTTGGGTCAAATTAGCCGTGTTCTCACCGAGCCAAATGCTGAGATAGATGGAAAAATAAGTGAAAGCTGGCTGAGGCGGAGTATAGGAGAAATATTACCAGTATTGTCTAGTTTACCAGGAACTTGGCATCATTGTTTAGTGGCATTTAGTAGCGATCGCCTTCCGGTAATCGGTGCTATTCCCGAATATCATGGAATCTACATATTTTCTGGATTTAGCAACCCCTTAGTAATTGTCCCACCTTTAGCTCAACGCTTTACGAATTATTTAAGTGGCAAAGAAGACGAAATTATTTGCCAATTATCTCCTGTTCGCTTTTAATCTCCGATTTAGCTAAAAGTTCTGTGGCTTCTTGCAAAAGTTCCTGTTGTTCCTTGTGAATTTCAGCTAGCCGTTGGCAAATCTCTTCTAATCTTTGTTGCTTTTGAATGTGCATCAGTTGAGAGTTTGCTGCTGGTAAAACAGGTAAATCATGGTCGTATTTCTGAGAATTAGTTAACTTTTTGATTGCCACACTACCAATTTGATTAAATGATAAAAAACTAAACTTAACAACAGCTAAAATTAACTTCAAAGGAATTTGTAATATAGATTTACTAACTACTTCAACCAAACGCCCAATTGCTTGCATAATACTGGCAAGTATAGCTAGGACAAATAATAGAATGATGAAACTGATAATTGGGTGATTAGCTGCCCAAGCAATAATTTGTGCTAGTTGAAAAACAGAACGGTTCTGACTCAGCCAATCATTCATAGTTGGTTGTTGGTTGTTAGTTGTTAGTTGTTAGTTGTTGTAGAGACGTGCCATGGCGCGTCTCTACATTAGTTAGTAGGGTCAGGTTTTGGTAGATATTTATAAGTGGCTAAACAGAATTAATTACAACACATTGTTTCGCTGTTAAGAATTCCCTACCTTTTTATACTAGTACTAATCCAAATTTCAATTCATACTCACATGCGATCGCCACAACTCATTGGTAGAGTGGTAAATAGAAGCTTGATACTGGATGAGTAAAAATGATGACGCTAGAAGAATTCAAGCAATTAATAGAAAAACAGCAAAAATGCCGCGATTCCTTACCAAAACCCCTACAAGCTTTGTGGTTTGACTATAAAGGTAATTGGGATAGAGCGCATGAAATCGTTCAAAATGCCAATGATCTTGATAGTGCTTGGGTTCATGCATACTTGCATAGAAAAGAAGGTGATTTGAGCAATGCCCGTTACTGGTATAGACGTAGTAGTAAGCCGGAATTTCACGCTGGACTTGATCAAGAATGGGAACAAATTGCTTCTGATTTACTGATGAAGGTGAAACAATTATGGATGCCGATGAATTAATACGGCGTTACGCTGCTGGAGAAAGAGATTTTACTGCTGTCAATTTAGCAGGAGCTAAGTTGATAGGAGCAAACCTAGTTGGCATCAATTTGTATGCAGCAGACTTGAGTGGTGCTAACCTGGCTAAAGCTAAACTATGGGGTTCTAATTTAGGTGGAGCAAACCTAGCCAAAGCAAACTTAACCAGAGCTAACCTCAGTGGTGCAAAATTGATCGAAGCGAATCTACGCGGAGCTAAACTACGCTATACCAAACTATTTGGAGCAAATTTAACAGGAGCTTGTTACGACGACAGCACCAAATTTTCCTATGACTTTAATCCAGAAATTAGAAATATGCGAAAAATGTAATCTTTGTAATCAGTTTCAAGTAATATTTGGAGATGCAGCAGTATAGTATGCATAAGGTAACTTTAATTTCACTAGGTCATTGATATTTGTTAAAACTAATTGCATTGCAGCTTTACTTGATTCCCCAGAAATCTCTTGTATATATTCAGCAACTGTCGCCAACATATCTATACTTCTAGGAGCTATATTAAGCTGTAAGTATTGAAATGAATTTTTCTTGGTGTCTTAGTGTCTTAGTGGTGAAAAAGATAATCTTTGAACCACCAAGACACTAAAACACAAAGTATTTAATAAGTTATAAAATATACCAAAAAATCCACTTGATTGATTTGAGCCATAATCCTTTGTAGGGCATAAGCTAACTGTGTTTCTCCAGCAACTATTATCAAAGAAGTTTAAATTTGACATTTTTTGTGTCAGCTAATTCTGATAAGTTGTTAAATTAATATACTTCCAGAGCCTTACCAACTTACTCATGCAGTGCGGGTGTTGATAAAGCAAGCAAAATTCATTTAGTAAAAGTTATGTCGCTCATAGTTCAGAAATTCGGTGGTACATCTGTCGGTTCCGTTGAACGCATTGTCTGTGTTGCACAACGCGTTTCTAACACTGCAAAAGCAGGAAATTCCATAGTGGTGGTGGTTTCGGCGATGGGCAAAACCACTGATGGACTCGTAAAATTAGCTGCGGAAATCTCTAAAAATCCTTGCCGTCGGGAAATGGATATGTTGCTTTCTACAGGTGAGCAGGTATCTATTGCTCTAGTGAGTATGGCATTGCAAGAGCTAGGACAACCAGCAATTTCTCTGACTGGCGCTCAGGTAGGAATTGTCACCGAAGCTGAACACACCCGGGCTCGGATTTTACATATTCAAACAGAAAGGCTCACCAAGCATCTCCAAGAAGGCAAAGTTGTTGTTGTTGCTGGTTTTCAAGGTATTAGCAGAACCGATGCATTAGAAATTACTACCTTAGGAAGAGGCGGTTCAGATACTTCTGCTGTGGCGATCGCAGCTGCTCTAAAGGCAGATTTTTGTGAAATTTATACCGATGTGCCAGGAATTCTCACTACCGATCCCCGTCTAGTTCCTGAGGCGCAGTTGATGAGCGAAATCACCTGCGATGAAATGCTAGAACTCGCCAGTTTAGGGGCAAAAGTCTTGCATCCGCGCGCTGTGGAAATTGCCCGTAACTACGGTGTACCTTTGGTTGTACGTTCTAGCTGGACAGATGATCCCGGCACTTGGGTAACTTCACCCCCAGTCAAGGAGCGATCGCTGATCAATTTAGAAATTGCACGTCCGGTAGATAGTGTTGAATCTGATACTGACCAAGCCAAGGTAGCCTTATTACGTGTTCCCGATCGACCAGGTGTAGCAGCACGGCTATTTGGAGAAATTGCTCGTCAGGATGTAGATGTAGATTTGATTATCCAATCAATTCATGAAGGTAATACAAACGACATCGCTTTTACCGTATTTACACCAATATTACCAAAAGCCGAAGCCGTAGCTGCTGCCATTGCTCCTGTTCTCCGCAGTCACAAGAGTAGCCCAAATGAAGAAGCTGAGGTGATGGTGCAGCAAAATATAGCTAAAGTCAGTATTGCTGGTGCAGGAATGATCGGACGTCCCGGAGTCGCCGCCAAAATGTTCGCCACCCTAGCAGCAGCAGGCGTGAATATCCAAATGATTTCTACCAGTGAAATTAAAGTCAGCTGCGTAATTGCTGCCCAAGAATGCGATCGCGCCGTCGCCGCCCTTAAGGAAGCGTTCGATTTAGACACTCCTCACACCCCTCACACTCCACCCTTACGGGAAGCCGCTACGCGTCTACACACCCCTCACACTCCCGTACGCGGTGTCGCCCTCGATATGAACCAAGCACGTCTAGCGATTCGCCAAGTTCAAGATCGTCCAGGAACAGCAGGAAAACTGTTTGGACTTTTGGCAGACAACAATATTAGTGTGGACATGATCATTCAGTCCCAACGCTGTCATATAGTTAATGGTGTGCCGATGCGCGATATTGCTTTTACTGTGGCGCGGATGGATGCAGAAGCAGCACAGAAAATGTTGCAAGCCAAAGCAGACGAATATGGTTGGGGTGAAGTAGCCTTAGATCAAGCGATCGCCAAAGTCAGTATCGTTGGTGCTGGCATGGTAGGACAACCAGGCGTTGCTGCAAAAATGTTTGAAGCCCTAGCGCAGCATAATATTAACATTCAAATGATAGCCACTTCAGAAATCAAAATTAGTTGTGTAGTCGCCCAAGAAGAAGGTGTGAAGGCACTACAAGTTATTCATGCAGCATTTGGACTAGCAGGTAGCGAGAAATTTATTGTACCTGCGTAGAGGGGATCTGGAGGTGGGGTGATAGGGAGTGTGATATTTCCCTTGTCCCCCTTGTCTCCCTTGTCCCCTTTGTCCCCCTATCCCCTATCCCCTATCCCCTATCCCCTATATGCAGATTACCCAGTGTCTTCATACAGCCATTCTTGTAACTGACTTAGAACGTTCCGAACATTTTTATGGCACTGTGTTGGGATTACCCAAGGTAGAACGTCCGATGAAATTCCCTGGCACTTGGTATCAAGTTGGCGAGTATCAAATTCACCTGATCGTAGCGCCCAGCGTGCAGGATGAAGCCAAAAATGAAAAATGGGGACGCAATCCCCACGTTGCTTTTTTAGTTTCCGACTTAGATGCCGCTAAACAGCAGCTATTAAATTATAACTGTCTAATACAACCCAGTGCTTCTGGTCGCCCTGCTGTTTTTACCCAAGATCCGGATGGAAATGTGATTGAGTTGAGTCAGGGGTGAGGGCTGTGAGGAGTAGTAAACTACTAACTACTAAACACTAACTACTAACCGATGTAGAGACGTGCGATGGCATGTCTGGTACAACAACCAACAACCAACAACCAACTCTTATTTGATGAGAATTGTTGCTTACACCTACAGCGATCCTTTACTAGAAACTGCTGCCGATCCTCAGACTTGGGGATGGGATATAGATAGAGTGTATCAAGATTTAGGACAGCGCACGGAGTTACAAAAGTTACTAATTGACTGTCAAAACGATCCGCCTGATTATGTCCTTGTCCGCCGTCTAGACGAATTGGGGGATAACGTTGAGGAAGTGAGCGATCGCCTTTCGCAAATCGAAGCAATGGGGATAACGCTGGTTGCAGTGGAGCAAGGTTACAATTCTGCTGAGAAATCTCCTAATCTTCATGCTAATTTGTTGCAATTGCTACATCAAATTCAAAGACAGCAACACAGTCGCCGTATCCGTCAAGGTCACGCCCGCAACCGTTTAGATGCTGCTCCCCCTCCTGGAAAAGCGCCCTATGGTTATCGTAGAGGTAAAGATAAGTACATTCTTGACCGTAGTACTTCTCCTGTAGTGAAAGATTTTTTTGAACAGTTTCTGCTTTATGGTTCCCTGCGGGGAGCAGTGCGTTATCTCGCGAAAAAATACGGTAAAAAAATTTCTGTTACCACAGGACGTCGCTGGTTGACTAATCCAGTTTATCGTGGCAATACTGCTTATCAAAATGGAGAAATTCTTGCCAATACCCACCCCCCTATCCTTTCTCAGGAAGAAGCAGCGCAAGTTGACAGGCTTTTACGTCGTAACAGTCGTTTACCATCGCGGACTGCGAGTGCGCCGCGTTCTCTAGCAGGGTTGGTTGTCTGTGGCGAATGTCAATCACCTATGGGTGTTGCTCGCGTTACTATTCGCAACCAAGACAAAGAGTATCTCTATTTACGTCCAATTAGCTGTATAAAACAGCCCAAGTGTCGGGCTATTCCTTATCAAGAAGTATTAGATCATACTATTCAAGCTGTTTGCCGGGATTTACCTATAGCGGTGGACAACATGAATTCTCCTCAATTGGATGCAGTTAAGGATAGCTTAGGAGATGCGATCGCTCGTCAGCAAGAAATACTCACACAATTACCAGCTTTAGTCGAAACTGGGGTACTAGATGCAGAAACAGCCAAATTCAGAGCATACAAACTCCGCACAGAAATATCTACACTGCAAGCAAAGTTAGCAACTTTACCACCAGTAAACTTGCGTTCTGTTGCAGTAGCAGTTTCCATCCCTCAATTTTGGTTGGATTTATCCGAAGCAGAACGACGATTTTATTTTCGCGAATTCATTCGTCAAGTAAAAATTATTCGTCAACCGCAAAAGTGGGACTTACAAGTAATTTTTATTTTTTGAGTGTTGATTTTTATCCCACATTCCCCAGGAAGTTCAAAAATATCGGGTAATTTTAGAATTATTGTAGGGCAAGATTTTCAGGTGTTTATTTGGTCAGGCGATCGCAACTCAAAAATCCAACATCAAACAGAAACTTAATTGAGGTCAAAGGTAGTAACGAATACTTCTTTAATAAGTCAGGGATCTGGGTATTTGGATTTTTAACATCAAATAGGACTGCTATATCATAAGAAATAATTTCTTGTTTTTATATAACTATAAGCTAATTAAATTAAAATATTTTAATAAAAACTTAATAACGTATGATAATGTTCTTTTAACAAGAACTAACTTTTATTAGCAGAAAAGCCAATGATCAGTCAATTCAAGAACTTTTTGTCTTTTCAAAGAAACTTAAATAGCTAGTTATTAGGTTCTATGTCATTAAATTATAACATGAGTTTTGCCAAGCGGAATTTGCGAAACTAACGAGTTTTTCATACAGGTTAATATATAGCCATTGGAAAATCATTTCATTTCCAATAAGAGTTTTGTTATCCAAGGTGCAAGCTGCGATCGCTAATTAATTAAATTAGCATCCCGAGATCAAAAACTTATAGAAAGACCAGTAATTTCCATTTCTAATTCCGAATTCTTGAATTTCGGAACCTGTCAAAATAGCTTGACAAATCTATGAGGCAGTAATTGACTCTCTGTGCTTGAATCCACTGATTATGATACGCATATTTACAACAACATTAGTTACTTTAGTCCTGCTAAGTGCTGAGGTATCGCCTGCTTGGTCAAAAATTGCATCTAATGCAACCATAGCCCTAAATTCTGTCACCCATATGGATGCAAAGCTGTCTCAGGCTGTGGGACAAAATATCACCTGTGAAGGACAATTAAATATTGCAGATATCAGTTGGAAACAAGGACAACCCCTGATAAATTTTGAGAGTAAACCTCCGGGTAAAAAACACCTGAATGATGCACCAGCTACATGGGTAAGTAATAAAGATGGCAGTATTTCTTACATCTCGGGAGGAGAAACGACAACGACAGTAACGTTTTTCTCTGATGGCAAATGTTCCCTACATGTCAAAAGCACAAATGGAAGCGTGACAATGGAGGAAAAAGGACAGAAAGTCACCACTGGACAAAGTGATATTATCTGTGATGGACAGGGCTATACTGCATACATACAGTGGCAGCAAGGACAACCCTACATGACTTTGCAGGGTCAGCCTCCAAACACAAAAAACTTGCAAAATTCCCTAGCTACGCGGTTAAGCAATATTGATGGTAGTATCTCATATAAATCAGAGGGTGAAACTGTAACTACTGTGAGATTTTTTTCTGATGGTAGATGCACTCTCAAGCTGGTAAATTCTCGTGGTGGCGTGATTCAGCAGACAGGACAAATTCTTGCCACAACTCAGCCAAATAATGCTGAAGTCAACGAAGAAACCTTGCTAGCATTTCAAACCAATACTCAAACCGTCAGAGTCTTCCGTCGCAATGGACAACTATTGATGAACCTCTACAATAAACAGAACCCTAGTTTGAGTGTTTATAATATTCCCACACATATAGCTCCCAAGAGAAGTTCTGATGATAATTGGACAAGCTATCTAGGTAAAGGAAATTTCGATTATTACGCCCGATTTAATCCTAATGGTGCTACAGAAATCGAACTTCGTACTCAAGATACTGTTGTGCAGCGAGAAGATGGATATAGTGCTACTGGTATTGCCTATAGTTCCACTCAATGATCAGCTACAACGGTTTTATTTGTTCTAAAAAATTAGAATCTAGATACTTTTTTTCAATCATCTCCACAGAATTATCACACCACTTTGCAACTACAGCAGTAGGGACACCCTTAGCAATTTGTTCAGAAATAAAAGTATCACGGCATGAGTAAGGAGTTGTTTTACGTCCTGCGATCGGGTCAACGATTTTATCCCAAGCGCGGCGAGAAAAGTTTCTGTAATGAATTGACAATCCTTCGGGAGAAAGAAAAACTAATGACTCTGGTTCAGGATTTTTCGGCTTAATTTCTAATAATAATTGCTGTAGTCGTTGATTACAGTTAAAAACGCGCTTTTTATTATTTTTAGAACCATTCACTCTCACTCTTTCACCATTTCCTACCTGAACTAATGCACTTTCAAAATAAATCCTAGAGCAATCTGATGTAATATGCTTCCATTGCAGACCAATTGCTTCTGATGGTCTGCATCCTGTTAAAAACAAAAACTCTACAAATGGTGCATAGTGACTATAGCCGATACCTTTTGTTGGTTTGTGATTTTTAAAAGCGTGAATAATCTTTTCTTTTTCTGCTTCGCTGAATGCATTCGGTTGTGAATCCTCTTGCCATTTATGCTTGGGAAGTTCTTTATACATTCCTTCAAAAGGATTAAAAGCAACTAAACCATGTTTCATACCCCACTTACAAGCAGCTGAAAGATACATAAGTACATCTTTAGCTTGGGAATTAGTAGTTTGTTGTAACAGCGAAATCCTAATTTTGACGCCTTCGTCTAATGATTGATAAGGACAGCGTTTTATGTGTTTTTCAAGAACAGATAGTTTATCTAGGGTTCTAGGTTTTAAAGTTTGACGCTTGCAGTCAATATACCTATCCCATAATTCCGATATTGTTAATACTGTGTATGGTTCCTCTGGTTTAACTATAGATAAATGTCTGTGAGGTTTGTACTTAGCCAGTGTTTCATCAAAGCATCCAGTTCTAATATCTTGTTCTATTTGATGTACTTTTTGTTCTGCGATCTGTCGATTTTCGGGAGTGTCAGCTAAACTAAGCCCCAAGTACTTTTGTTTGCCACTGTAAAGTTCTCTAGGTAATCTAATCCTTAAGCGATCGCGGAAAGATTCAATACCAACTGAACCTCTGGTAGCTTTCTGTGTTACATCCATGTGAAATTTTGACTATCCTAAGGTGTACTCTATTATAGTCAAATGATAGTCAAAAGACAAGACTGATATTCAAAAAATAGTCATAATTAATAGCATCCCTTTCATATATAAAAACTGAAACCCTTGATATTCAAGAGTTTCAGGTAAAAGATTATAGTAAAAGTAAAAAGCCCGTGACGAGGATTGAACTCGTGACCTCACCCTTACCAAGGGTGTGCTCTACCACTGAGCTACACGGGCAAAATTTATGTAACTAAAAATGTAAAACTAAATATTTAATTTTACATTTTTAATTTTTGAGAGGTGGGCCGGGCTGGATTTGAACCAGCGTAGGCGCTAGCCAACGGATTTACAGTCCGTCTCCATTAACCACTCGGACACCGACCCGTGAGACCCACGATTAAAAATATTAGCACAAGCTTTTAGAATTTCCAAGCTTTTTTTCAAAAAAATTAGGTTGGTCAATTGCCATTGGTCATTGGTCATTAGTCAAGAGAAAGATGGAGAGGTGGGGAAGTGTGATGGAGAGTGTGAGGAGTGTGGGGAGTATTAAAACAACTAACTACTAACCAATGTAGAGACGTGCCATGGTACGTCTGGTACAACCACCAACCACCAACCATCAACAATCAACCACTAACTCAGTAATTCACCGGTCTCTTGTAGTGCGTGTAAGCGATGGTAAATACCACCATGACGCAGAAGTTCTTCGTGATTACCTACTTCTATGATTTTGCCTTGATCTAAAACCACAATCTGATCTGCTTCCCGGACTGTACTCAGGCGGTGGGCAATCACAATCGTAGTACGAGTTCCTTGGAGCGATCGCATCGCCAATTGAATCGAACGTTCCGACTCATAATCTAAGCTAGAAGTAGCTTCGTCAAAAATCAACACATCTGGTTCTACTAGTAACGCCCTAGCAATTCCCAGGCGCTGTCTTTGTCCACCAGATAACCTTACACCTCTTTCCCCTACAACAGTGTAATAACCTTGGGGTAGATGTTGGATGACTTCATCAAGTCTGGCAATTTTACAGGCTTCTTCAACTTGGTCAAAGGTGACATCTGGTCTACCATACTTGAGATTATCCAAGACAGTTCCGTTAAATACATCTACTTCTTGGTGAACTATCGCTAGTCTCCGGCGATAATTCCCCACATCCAGAGTACGAATATCTTGACCATCAATCAGAATTTGACCTTGATTTGGTTCAAAATAGCGCAATAGTAATTTCACCAAAGTAGATTTACCCGAACCAGACCTTCCTACCAATGCCACTGTTTGATATGGTTCAATCAAGAGATTGATGTCTTGTAAAACTGGACGCTGAGGTTCGTAGCCAAAACTAACGTGGGAAAACTCTACTTTTCCTGTAAATTGATAAGCAGAATCTGGTTGTCGTTTTTCTAAAAGACCAACCGCATCAACTCCTGATGGTTCTTGTAGAAACTCGTGAAACCGCACCATAGAACTGTAGCGACGGGCAAAAATTTCCGCTAACACGCTAATTGGTTCCAACTCCGCATAAGCCATGCTGGAAAGAGTTAGAGTCATGATAAAGTGACCAAGAGAAATCCTACCAGCTACAGTTTCCACTAGCGTCAAACCTAAGATTGTGAACACACAAAACTGAATCACAGTTCTTTGCCACGTATTCAGCCTCACGTAACCTTTGTGGATACGATAATCCACAACAGTTAATTCACGTTCTAAACGGACTTTTTGCCGTTCTAATTCTTTTGCTTCTGTGGCAAATGCTTTTACTGTTTTAATGTTACTGATAATTTCCGAAGTCCGACTTTCCGTTCCTTCAGAGTACTTATCCAAGCGGTTATCATGCCAAACTAGGCGCTTTAACTTTCTCAAGGTAAAACCAAGAATAACCACAAAGGAAATTAAATACAAAATCGCGATTCGCCACTCCACAAACCAGATAAATACAAAAATTCCTAACACCCTAAACAGCTTGGGAATCATCTGTCCGGCAATTTCGGGATAAGTCCAAGTGTGGTTGGCGACACCTCTAGCTACTCGTCCAGCAATGCGTCCAGGGTTATTTTCGTCATAAAATTCCAAGGGTAAAGTGAGAATCTTTTCAATCGCTTTTTGATGTTGATCTCGACGCGCCCTTAAGGCAATATCCCAATGAAACCAATTAGCTAACCAAGGTTGTGTCGGCGCTCTCACCACGGTCACAAGAAAAATTAAACCCAGCAATACACCCAAAGATAGAAATTGATTGACTGGGTAATTGATAACGTTTGCAACTGTGGCGATCGCTGTTATCAGTGGCTTATCTAACGGTTGATTAGACAACACATTTAAAATTTGCCCGATCGCATAGGGTACGACCAAATCGATAATCTCGTAAACACTGGTAGTTGCAATACTGAAAATACTTAGCCCCCAGTAAGGACGAAAGTAATTGAGAATATCTCTAAAGTTAGCCATGATGCACACTGTCCAAGAGCATGAGCCTTTAGCTCCGGAAGTTTATACTACATTTATATTACATTGTAGTCAAGAGGCAAATTATTAAATTATCACCCCAAACGAACGCGCAAAAGGGATGTTCGGTAGGACGGGGTGAGATAGCCCTTTTAAGTTAAGATTATCTATTTTTCTTGGTGTCTTAGTGTCTTAGTGGTGAAAAAATTATTTTATTAACCACCAAGACACCAAGACACGAAGGTAAAAAACTTAAATCTTTTCTCCAGGCAGAAGATCGCGCTTCAAAACGTTTTATATTTTAGTAAAACTCGGTATTCATCATGTGAAACCAGGGGTGCATCAATTAGCCTGGGATTTGGGATTTTTAGGTAGCTGTGTGTTGCTGATTGTGGTTGGTTGGATAATGTTACAAGGCTCACCACAAACAACTGACAAGTAACTATCGAAAAAATTCCAAGCGATACCTATACAAAGCAACTGGATGAGAACCAGCTTTAAAATAATCTGGATCTTGTGGCGAAAGGTAAACAGCAGTAACTTGATCACCTTCTATGGCTGGGTTGGAAGTAGATAATTTGCGGTAAGCGGTGGTAGATTCTACAGAGTTGAAATAGGGACGTCCACCACCTTTAAATATTTGTTGAAAAACTTCGGTTGTTATAAACCTACCATCGGATGTTGTTTCTGTAGCGCGTGCAGAAACAATTGAAACTAGCTGACGTTCATGACGTAGAAATGTTATCTGGCGATTGGGTGAATCTGGATCTACTTTGACGGAGATTACAGCTGTATCGCCTAAATAAGCCCGTGCCAAATTTAACCCGTTAAACGCTCTATCTGCTACTACTGCTGATTTAGTATCAGCAACAGGTGTGCTTTCTCGTAGAAATCGTACTTGAAACCTCAGAGGCTGATTTAGATACTGACGATTTCCCTCAAACCCAGGAGTGACAATATCAGGAGCTAAAGGTGCAACCATATCTACAAGGGTGCTAACCAGTTGCCAATCACCCGCCATCCAGTCAGGATATATTAAATCTCCCACAGCAGGTTTTGTGGAAGTAATTTTTTCCCAAACAGGGAAATTATCTAAACGTTTGGCTAACTCTTCTGCTTTTGCATCTCCACTCCACAGCAAGAATAAAAAAATCAAGCAAAAACCCCAGATTTTCCTCATGTTAACTATCAAGACTATTGTTTGCAAAATGTAAATTTTTCTGGATTAAAAGCTCATCTAATTAGAAATTATGTTGCAATTTCGTTACTAAATTTAGCTATCAAATCAATAAACTCAATAAAAACATTACCTGATTACAAAAATACTGAAGAGTTTTTAGCCTTCAAAGCCTATTTTTCTGCTTAGAGAAGCTGATTTGGCTAGACATGTGTTTTTTCCACATAATTTTGTCTAAAATTCATCTAAATTGATGCTTTTTGCTTGATACTAGCATCCATGAAGAGCTTGAGAATTAGAATCAGGTAAGTTTAAAGTTTTAATTTATACTTGTAAATAAACGCTTTTAGTGTTATTACTGAAGCTACATCAATAATAAATAGTTTAATTAGTAAAATTACTCATTCTAATAAGCGAATTCTATATTTATGCTTCTGAATGATGTGACAATAAAAATGTAAATAATTTTGCAAAATAGCAATCAACCTTGATTGTTGCTAAAAAGTTGTTAGAGTAAGATGTCAATTGAGAACTGGGAAATTAAAATTATTAGCCTACAGTGCTGAGTTGGAGTTTATAACTTAAATTACCAATTATTTTATGAACTCCTTCTAATTTGTTTTGGTCATTGCTTTAATTTCTAAACAAAATAATTAGCTCAACTTTGTAGGTGTTTATCATTGTTGAATAGTAGTCAGTTAAAACCGACAGGGTATTCAGTTATTTATTAGGGTGTAATCTTTCATAAATTACTTTATTTATGTTTGGATGAACTAATGAACCTCTCTAGTTCCTTCACTGACTTTTCTTTGGCTGAGTTATTTCAAATAATTGACAAAGGCAGAAAATCTGGGTGTTTAAGTGTATGTACTTTACCAGATATTCATAGTCCTGAATCAAAATCACAATACTATTACATCTGGTTTAAACAGGGACGTGTAGTTGCAGCAGCAAACCGCTTAAATGGTCAGGGTTTAGTCTACAAAATTGCTCAAAGAAAGTGGTTAAATCAGTCACTTATAGAACAATATCGACAAACATTTTCCACGGACAAGCCCCTTGGTTTATATCTAAAAGCACAAGGATTACTGAATACTGAGCAATTAAATTTATTATTTGCAAGTCAACTGCATCAGGTGCGACAGTTATTTGAAATTCAAAAAGGTGTGTTTAAACTCGATAGCAAAGCACCTTTACCTGCTCAAGAAATGACAGGTTTAAGTTTGAGAGCGACAGAACTGGCTCTCATGGCTTTAAGAACAATAAAGAACTGGAAAATATTAGCTGATGCACTCCCAGATGCGAGTTCTGCTATACGCAGTATTGCCCAAGGTAAACCACAAATTCATTTACATGCTTTAGAGTGGCAAGTGTGGGAATTCGCTAATGGTAGTGTTGCTTTAAGTGCGATCGCATCTCAAATTAATCAACCAATAGCTTTAGTTCAGCAAGCAGCTTTTCGGTTAATTTTAGCTTGTTTAGTAGAAGAAGTTCCCTTGATGGCATCAACACCAGAACTGAGTGATTATCCTGTAGATTTAAACTTAGTTAATTCCTTGGAATCACGACAGTCTCCAGTCATGGAAACAATCAAGATCAGTACTTTATTTTTACAAAATCTAGTTGGCTTTTTGAGGAGTAATAATTGATGGAAATCCTACGCATTGTAGTCACTGGAGGCGTAGGTGCAGGTAAAACAAGCTTTATTCGTACCATCAGTGAAATCGAAACGGTAGATACCGATAGAAAAGCAACTGATGAAATCGCACTCCTGAAAGAAAAAACTACAGTTGCATTAGATTTTGGGCGATTGACTATTGCACCCAACCAATCACTACATCTTTATGGCACACCTGGACAAGTACGCTTTGATTTTATGTGGGACATCTTAATTCAAAAAGCCCATGCCTACATTTTGCTAATTGATGCACACCGTCCAGAACATCTGCGCTATAGTCGAAAAATTCTTCAGTTTATGAAGCATCGGGTACAAATACCATGTTTAATAGGGTTAACTCATACTGATTGCCCTGAAGCTTGGCCGATGGAAGATATAGCCTTAACTTTAGGGTTACTGGATGAAAATAACAGATTACCGATAATATCTGTTAATCCTACGGAAGCTGCTTCTGTAAAAAAAAGTTTAATTGCCTTGCTGGAAGAATTTGCCAAATATTACCAGTATTCTACGGAATAACAAGTTTGATGTTTGTAACAAACTTCTAAACAGAATGTAAAAGATAAAACAAGTAACAATTTTTTATCCTGTTATCGGGAATTTTCCTTGTTACTTATATTTGAGTTGTCTCAATTCTTGGAGTCAGCTATTGGCCGCAGATGATGCGATCGCCATCACGCTATTCATAGTCTGCTGTTTAACCGCTATGCTTCTGGGCTACTTACTAAAACTACTCACCAGGGGATTTCAAGCAAAATCCTCTGTGTCGCCAGAATCACACTTGTTAACAAAAGCACATTTACCAGAATCAACAATTGCGGAAAATACAGCACACTTGTTACCAGTGGTAACGGTAGACTCTGTGTTCACTACAACTACCCAGAAGACTCATACATTTGTATTAAATATTGTGGAGGACAAATTCATGATTAACGTCTCAATGTTGCAAGACGAACTGCAAAACTTTGTTTCCGGAACCTCTGATATTCAGGGTGCGGCTTTAGTAAGTCCAGATGGCTTGGCTTTGGCTTCTGTGTTACCAGGTGGGATGGATGAAGAACGAACTGCTGCTATGTCTGCATCTATGCTGTCCTTGGGTGAACGGATTGGTCGTGAACTAGTTCGTGGGAATGTAGAACGTATTGTTGTGGAAGGAGAAAAAGGCTACGGCGTCCTAGTTGCTTGTGGGAGTGATGCAGTTTTATTAGTACTTGCTGGTGCAGGAGTCAAACAAGGCTTACTGTTTCTAGAAGTCAAACGTGCTGTGGCAAGAATTTCGCCTCTGTTAGCCTGACTAAAAACACAAAACAATCCATACACAAGTGTTTGGATTACCGATTTTATATCTTAAGATTCCTATCTCAAATTGCATTGAATTTACAGGAGCATCACAGATGTTACGTCCTATCTTAGGGGATTTTAGCAGTATTATCTGTTTCAAGGCAGCAATTACAGGTATGGAAGAGGCTTTGGGCGAAAAAGCAACTGCGATCGCTTTAACTGCGGCAGGTCGTTATCGTGGCAAAACCTTAGCTCAAGAATTAAACCTAGCAAACTCGTCGATGTCCTTAGAGGAACTAGCCGACAAACTCGATCATGTTTTCGGTAAAGATGGCACTCGTCTGTGTATAGTCGAGAAAATTGTCCAAGAAGATAATGAGGTAATCAAGTTATATACATCAGAAACCTTATGTTCTGCTGATGAACCCCAAGGTTCACAGCGTAAATGTACTTATACCCTTGGTGCTATTTGGGGTGTACTAGAAGAAACTTTTAATCAACGCCTGCAAGGCAAGCATACTGAATCTATATTGCGTGGTGGCAATTATGATGTATTTGAGTTTACCAAATTATCATATTTAGTTGTTTAGTTGTTAAAGGAGAAGTTGATAATGCCTTTAGAAACACTCGCCTTTTTGTCTACCCTAGAACAGCGTGTAGGCTTAACAGATGAGAACAAAGCCACACTGAAGTCCCAAGCCGACTGGGGTTTACAAATTGCTCCCGAAATGGCTGACCATTTTTATGCCTACCTGGGGCGTGATGCGGAAATGAGTGCAATTTTGCATGATGGAAACGGGCGTATTCATCGCTTGCGTGAAACCTTTATTCAATGGTTTCACGAAATGTTTACAGGTATGGATGACTGGGGCCAAGCTTATGCTGATCGCCGTTGGAAAATCGGTTTAGTTCATGTCCGTATAGGGATTGGACCTCAGCACGTTGTTCCAGCAATGGCGACAGTAATTCACGAAGTAGAAAAGCGCCTACAAGTTGATGGTCAAAACCAAGCCCTCAAAGAAGCCCTCAGCCGCATCTGCATGATTGATTTAGCATTTATTGAGCAAGCTTATGTAGAGGTATCATCAGATGCTGTTCTTAGAGAAACTGGTTGGACTCAAGGTTTGTTTAGGCGTTTAATTGCTACTGGCGCGCGCTCTATGTAAGTCTAACAAATACCTTGCTTATCTAATTGGGTTAACTATTGATTAGTAGTTTGCAAAAACTCCTACCTGTGTTTAGCACAAATAAGTTACAGGGCGCATTCTCCACATACCCTGCACTACCATAAATCAAACTTAATTTTTTGTTGGGCTGCTGACAATGGCTCGATCTTTGCTTGCACTTGCTCTACAAACAACAAACAACTATCAACAAACAACAACTATTAACTAATCTCTGCCAAGGGTGCAGGCTGCCAAACTTCTCCATACTTTTCCCGGAGAGTGTACCAAGCTTCTACTTGCCCCGGTTCATACTCACCCGGCTTACCCCACTGTAAAAATAGACTCAAAGCAGGTTCCTGTTTATCGTCGATAAATCTGATTGCATAGGTGGTGAAATTACCCCGCTTCGCTTCACCCGTTTCAAATTTCACTTGAGTAATCTTGTCCATGTTTAAGTGAAATTCAAAACCTTCTGTATGCATATTTGCGTATTTACCCTTAGGTAGCTCTGCATAAAACAACTTTTCAATTTTGCCCCGTGCTTCCAATACTGCGGCGCTGCTAGTGACAATTAAACGCAAAGTTCCCAAAGTTTCGCAAGCTTCCAAAAATTCTTTTAATGTATTTTTCATTTGTCCTTTTTCCTTGTTGATTGTTGATTGTTGATTGTTGGTTGTTATTTTTTCCAAACAACAACCAACTACCAACTAATCTCTACTTTTCATACTGTTCGTATGCATTCACAATACGTTGAACTAGGGCATGACGCACAACATCTTTTTGGCTAAATTCACAAAAAGCGATTCCTTCCACGTGCCTCAAAATCTTGATTGCCATTGTCAACCCAGATTCTTGATGTAATGGTAAATCGACTTGTGTTATGTCACCTGTGATGACCATACGGGAGTTAAAACCCAAGCGAGTCAACACCATTTTCATCTGGGAAGTTGTAGTATTTTGGGCTTCATCCACAATCACAAAGGCATTATTGAGTGTGCGCCCCCGCATGTAAGCTAAAGGAGCAACTTCAATTACACCTCTTTCCATCAATGATGGTACTTTTTCTGGGTCGATAAATTCATTGATGGCATCGTAAAGTGGACGCAGATAGGGATTGACTTTTTGTTGCAAGTCTCCTGGCAAAAAACCAAGTTTTTCACCTGCTTCAACAGCAGGGCGAGTGAGAATTAGCTTTTCATACTGATTAGCCAGAAGTGCTTGTACTGCTATAACTACCGCCAGGAAGGTCTTACCTGTACCAGCCGGTCCGGTACAGAAAATCATGTCGTGCTTGTGTAGGGCTTGGATATATTGTTTTTGCCGAAAAGTTTTAGCGCGGACTTCTTCGCCTCGACGAGTTTTTGCCAGGACATCTTTTTGCAAGTCTCGCAGTTCATCTTCTCTATGGGTGTCTAAAGCTTGACGAGCAGTGAGAATATCAGCACTAGAAACAATATTACCTTTGCTCCACAGATATTCGAGCGATCGCACTAATCGAGAAGCTAAATCAACTTGTTTGTCTGTTCCAGAAATATGTAGTTCCTGTCCTCGCAGCACCAGCCTGGCCCCTGTTTGCTTAGACAGAGTTTTGAGATTTTCTTCTCCTTGTCCAGCCAGAGTGATTGCACTTGCGATATTCGGCAGTTCAATTGTTAAGGCATCTGCCATAGTTTTACTGTATTACCAATAGCTTATATTTGCAGAAATTATTGTTCTAATAAGTATCATGTCCACTGAAACACTTATGTTATGCGTCGGCGTCGGTAATGGGTAATCGGTAATGGGTACTCTCTGCCCTCTGATTTGAAAGTAACCTCACCCCGTCCGATCGGACACCCCTCTCCTTAGCAAGGAGAGGGGTAGGGGGTGAGGTTTTCATGGCAAAGCTCGTGAAATTTTTTCATCGCAACTGCCCTCTGCCTTTCCCGAAGGGTAGATAAAAAATAATTTACTTTGTTTAAGTTCTACTTTTATAATTATCAATTTCTTAGTTCTTTCTAACTTAGAATTTCCAATCTTCTGGTTCTAAAGGGCTAATAAAATCTACAAAACCCCACCCCTGTCTAGGGGTTTTTAGGGGTGGGAAAGTCAAGCATCTCTACTTTTGTAGGTTTGGCTACAACAAGTGTTTGCAAACCTTCAATCAAGCTGTCAACTTTGTAGTTAATTGCTAACTACAGACTGCTGAAAGCTTTTAGTTTTAGTAGCGACTACCTTTACGTGCAGCCTCCTCTTTACGCTTACGACGCAGACTAGGTTTTTCGTATCTTTCGCGACGCTTGACTTCAGATAAAATTCCAGCTTTTTGAATTTTCTTTTTAAAGCGTCTTAGTGCCGAGTCAATCGACTCATTTTCACCTAAACGGACTTCAGCCACTCTCTGGTTTCACCTCCTTACAGAGATTATCTGAGTCACTTACTCCATTTGTACACCACAAGTAATATCTACTAGTGGCAGAGTTTGATTTGTAAAGTACCCACAACCAAACCTTGTGGTTATAGTTGGGTTCTCCTGTCTCATTGGCAGATGCCATGTTGGGTACACTCATGATCGAGTAACCGGATTTGATTCCGGGGTCATGGTCTTAGTCTGCCTTTGTGCTTTGTTGATTTTTAACCCCATTTTTTCCGTAGTTTAGACTAGCGGGAACGAGATTTAATCACAGGACGGCTTCCGTTAGTGCGTCTTTCTCTTGATTTCGAGGGCAATCGCTCTTCTCCCTCTTCTTCAAAAGCTGCGCTCTCTCGACCAACACCATTGCTGCCATATATATCTAAGTATACTGAGTGACCAGCAGCTTCAGCAGCAGCAGCAATGACTGTACGAATCGCCTGGATATTGCGTCCTCCCCTACCAAACACTTTACCTTTGTCTGTGCTTTCAAAAGCGATGCGAATCCAAGCCCGCTTGCGGGTGTGATACATTTCACAATCGACGCTCAAAGACTCAGGAGATTCTAAAAACGGCTGCATTAAAAAACGTACTAACCCAACGTAGTCAGGACTTACTGTTGGGGATTTTGTAACAAACTTAGGAAGCGGCTTTTGCACTGACCTGTTCAAAGACATTGGCTTTCTGTAGGATGCGACGCACGGTGTCAGTTGGTTGGGCACCTTGTTGTAGTCGCTTGACGATCCCGGGAACATCCAGTCGTACTTCATCGGTTCTGGGGTTATAGTATCCCAGTTCTTCCAGGGGACGACCATCGCGGCGAGCAAGGCTGTTAATAGCAATTATGCGATAGCTCGCTTCCCGCTTTTTACCGTATCGCTTCAAGCGCAGTTTAATCATGATTGAGGGACTATTCTCCTATTGTTAGCAATGAGTTGGCAGATAGTTAATAAGGATTTGGGTCAGGGGTAAGGGGTATGGGAAGTAGGGAGAATAGGAAGAGTAGGGAGAGTAGGGAGAGTAGGGAAGAAAATACCTTTTGATCTTCTTCCACTTCTCCTACCCCTCACACTTTTCCCACTCCCCCACTTCTTCATCTTCCAATTTCTCCACCATCAAGTTTTTCTTTTGTCCTTTAACCTTGTACCCGACTCTTGCAAAAGTGACTTTTACAAGAAATTTAATTTGTTCATCAGTTTGTGTTAGTTCCTCTTTTAAAGAAGATCATAACTTGCATACTGAAATGCTAATTTTAGCACTTGCACGAGCTTAACTGCTATTAGTCAATTGTCATGTGTCATTTGTTGTTTGTCAAAAACCAATGACTAATAACTAATAGTTAATGACCATTGACTATAAAGTACCAAAACCTTTCTTCTTTTTGTCCTTCTTGGGCTTCTTTTTGGCACTAGCACCGCCACTATAACCCCGCCATCCGGGAGGAGTAGGACGATTGCCACCGGCAGCTAGAGGATTGCCCATACCGCCGCCAAACATTCCCGGCATCCCAGGAAAGCTACCCTGACCCATTTGCTGCATAAGAGAACGCATCTTTTGGAAGTCACTTACTAGCTTACTAACATCGGCTTCTTTATACCCACTTCCACCCGCAATCCGCCGTCGTCGGCTAGGTGAACTAGCCAATAAATCTGGATTTTTGCGTTCTTCTTGGGTCATGGAATTGATCATTGCTTCACAGCGTTTGAGCTGAGTTTCTCCTTGCTGCAACTGATCACTGCTAAGTTTGTTCATCCCTGGAATTAACTTCAGGATGCCGCCCAAAGAACCCATGTTTTTCAACAAACGTAGTTGCTTGAGAAAGTCGGTAAAGTCGAACTTGGCCGCAAGAATTTTTTCTTGCATTTTCTCGGCATCAGCCAAGTCAAACTCTTCTTGGGCTTTTTCCACCAAAGTAAGAACATCGCCCATACCCAGAATTCGCGAAGCCATGCGATCGGGATAAAATGGTTGCAGAGCCTCAACTTTCTCGCCAACACCAACAAACTTAATTGGCGCTCCTGAGATTCTGCGTACTGATAACGCTGCCCCTCCACGACTATCACCATCCAGCTTGGTGAGAATTGCACCAGTAATGCCAATTTGTTCGTGAAAAGTACGAGTCAAATTAGCTGCTTCTTGACCAGTCATCGCGTCCACAACCAAGAGGGTTTCGTGGGGTTGGACGACTTCTTTGATCCGAGCTAGTTCTGCCATCATATCTGCGTCTATTTGCAGACGTCCAGCAGTATCAATAATTACAGTATCGAATTTTTCGGCTCTGCCGCGCTCTACACCCAAACGAGCTATTTCTACAGGATCAGCGTCACTTCCTATCTCAAACACTGGTACGTCAATTTGTTTACCCAGTGTTACCAACTGCTCGATCGCTGCTGGACGATAAACGTCTGTTGCTACCATCAAGCAAGTACGATCAATTTTACGTAGGTGTAAAGCCAGCTTAGCAGTCGCAGTGGTTTTACCAGTTCCCTGCAACCCAGCCATTAAAACTATCGTGGGTGGATTTTGCGCTTGTACCAGGGGTACATTTGTTTCCCCCATGACCTGCACCAACTCATCGTAAACAATTTTGATGAACTGTTGGTCAGGACGCACGCCAGCAATAACCTCGGCTCCCTGTGCCTTAGCTTCAACTTCGCTAATAAATTCTTTAACTACCTGGAGATTGACATCTGCCTCCAACAGGGCGCGGCGGACTTCCCGTAAAGCATCCTGAATATTAGATTGGGATATTTTGTCTTGTCCCCGCAGTTTTTTCCAAGCAGCTTCTAAACGGTCAGCAAGTGCATCAAACATAGCAATTAATTTTTTTTACAGGTAGTTAGCTAGTGATATAACAGTTATCAGTTATTCAGTAAAGAGTGCATCGTCGTTTGGATTTAAGTCCCTGAAAAATTAGTCGAAAGCTTTGCTGACAGGTTTAAATCCTCGACTATAGATCTGTTCACTGATAACTGTTCACTGTTCACTGGTGTATGGGCTTTTGCCTGAGACAGACTTTAGCCAATTCTAAATCACAAGACCAGAAATTCTGGTAGATTTTTGAAGGTGCTATTTACCAGCTTAGTAGTTTTGCTCTCCAAGTGTTGCCATAAAATACCCATGTACTTGGATGTAGAGATAATGAAATTTATACTTAGAATATTTTTTACTTCAATATTTTTGAGAATAATCAAAACTGGATTAAGCACAAAACATTATAAGTAAGCTCTTGTGTTGTCATCAAATTATTGTGTAAACCTAAATTATATCTCTTCCCTTGTGAGATGGAGCTAATTCTGAAGTTTTTTATTTTGCTCTCATTGATGGGTCTCAATTTAAATTTATTATGTAAATGAGCGTTTTCAACACATAGCTATTTAGAGCTATTTGTCAGATAAGTTTTTAGATATCGAAATTTGAAGGCAAAATAACACTTACTATATTGTAGTTTTTTAAAAGACAAATACTGAGACAGCAAGAGCTAACTTACCATTATTTGGCAGTATAGCAATATTACTATACTTCTATATAATCGATTATATAACTTTGAATCAATATCAAGCTGGACAGTCATACGATAAATCACACAGCGATCGCACAAAAATCTCTTCCCCGGTGCCTATGCTTAAGGTAAATGGTTTAGATTAATAATTTTATAGTATCTTGATTTTTAGTACAAATTAGCCTACACAGGCTAAATAAAATACAAAATTGTATCGACAAAAAATAATTTTTGCCTATTGACATCTGGAAAGTTTCAGATAAAAGTGTAAAAATTATTACTGCTTATCATGGGTTAAATTCTATCAATTTATTCTTAATTCATTCTGGTTTGCCGATCTAGAAGGCATATTCTGATTAATTTTTGAATTAAGTAATAGATTTTATCAATTTTTTTACTCTTAAATTTTAATTGGTAAACATAGCCTTTATTTTCTAAAATTATACTATTTTAGTATAAAAGGTTGTGAATATTCATACGAAATAAACATTTATATTTTCACTCATAGTTATCTTTGAGATTAATTTTAGTTTCTTTTCAGTAAATAATGGAGGATGTTAGCATGACTATAGCCAATCCAAAAAAGATTAATTTTAGTAGAAAAGCCAAATCAAAATTAATTTTAACGGTTTTGCAAATGACTTTAGTTAGCTTAGGTTTTCTAGTGATGCTGCTGATCACAAATGGTGAACCATGGATATTTGTAATAATTTTGAGTTTTATATTAGCCAGTTTTTTTGTTGTTTTTAATCAAAAAAAATTGTTAAATAATTCAACAGAAAAAATATTAAAATCTTTTGGGATTAATTTGTTGGTTAATAACAGTAATGGTAAGAATTTGAAAATCAACCAAAATCAAGAAATTTATGTGAACCAAAATATACTTCAAAAAAAATTCAATCAGGAAATAATAGGACAAGATTTAAATACTGCAAGCTTAATTCTTGCTAACCTAAGCCATGCTGAATTGGTGGGCGTTAATCTTAGCAATGCCTACCTGAATGGAGCGAATCTCAGTGGTGCTAACCTCAGTGAGGCTAATCTTAACTACGCTAACCTCAGTGATGCTAATCTTAGCGGTACAAACCTTTCGAGTGTTCAATTAGTAAGTGCTAATCTTAGTAGCGTTCAACTAATAGGTGCAGATCTCAGCAATGCGAATCTTGAACATACCAATCTTAGTAGTGCCGACTTGAGCTATGCTGAATTAGTGGGTGTAAACCTCAGCAGTGCTAACCTTAGTGATGCTCGGTTTATGAGTGCAAATCTTACTAAAGCTAATCTAAGTGGTGTGTATTTGTGGAATGGTAATTTGAACAACGCTAAATTGGTAAATACAGACTTAAGTAATGCTTACATGAGCAGTGCTAAGTTAAATCATGCCAATCTTAGCTATGCTGTTCTCAAAAATGCTCAGTTGAGTGGAGCCAAACTGAGAAATGCCAACCTGAAGAATGCCAACCTCTATGGTACCCAGTTATTAGGTGCTAGATTAGATCATGCCAACTTAGAAGATGCGAATTTAGAAGGTGCAAATTTAGAAGGTGCTGACTTGCGTGGAGCTAATTTGAGTGGTGCAAACTTAAAGTCTGTGAAAATTAACCAGGCAACAAAGTTAGATTATAAATGGCGTTTAGTTTGGGAAATTTTAAATCATAAAAATAAGCACACAGATTTAAGAAATGCCGATTTTGAGGATGCAAATCTCCAAGGTGCTGACTTGAGAAATACTGATTTGAGTAATGTCAAATTTACACGGGCGAAAGTAGATAATGCTCTGTTTGGCTATAATCAGGGACTTTCTTTGGAGATGAAGCTAGAGTTAAAACTACGAGGGGCTGTGTTTGAAGATGAGTAAAAGGCGATCGCTTCTTTGGTGAGAGTTTTTGTCAACCAGCGTGTTTGTTTCTGCCATGACTAGCAATATCTCAGGGCGGTTTCATAAAATTTTGTCTACAATTTTGTAGTAGAGACGTAGCATTGCTACGTCTCTACGTCTGGTCACACCCGTAAATTGTAAATTCATATTTTGATTCAGCAGCGCCAGAAAATTTTAATTAATTCCTTTCATCCAGACATATTTATGTTAATAACCGCAAAGGACACAAAGAACACAAAGAGTTTAATTAGTAAGAATTGGTGATTTATATTGTCGTATGAAACCACCCTGCTTTTTCTTATCCCCGACCTTCAATCTCTATTTTCTACTGAGCAAGGCTAAAATTTAGGCTTTATTGTGGTGTTCAGACCATTTGCGAACTTAAAGTGAACTAATAAACACCGTACCCATAAGAGTCGGTGTTTTTAATTTAGATTTTTGCAGCGATTGACACTTTGGTGTTAACTGTTAACTCAGCCGTAACTGGTATTAACTGCACTGCACAGGCTTTTAATTCTGGTTGTAGAGAATCAGGGCAAGATTCAGGATGGGTGAGGGCATTAGCTTCGGCGTTGTCTGCCCACAGTGCCCCCCAATGCATGGGGACAAACACTGTACCAGGGGCGATCGCTTTGGTGATTTTGGCGGGGAAGAAAGTTTTAGAACGGCGCGATCGCACTTCCACTAATTGGTTATCACTAATTCCTAATCTAGCGGCATCACGGGGATGAATTTCGATAAATGGTTCGGGGTGCATTTGCCGAGTTTTTTCAATTCGACCGGTACGTGTCAGGGTGTGCCAATGTCCGTAAAGTCTACCAGTGGTAAGCACAAAAGGATAATCAGGATCTGGTGGTTCTGCTAGTCCCCGCGAGTGATATGCCCCAAATCTAGCGCGTCCGTCGGGGGTGTGAAAGCGGAGGTTGGTGTAGAGACGCTTTGATTTTGGATTTTGGATTTTGGATTTTGGATTATTAAATTGTTCCTCAGATATTTCAATCTCTGACTGTTGACTATTAACCTCCAATCCAGAATCGGGATGGGGCCATTGAGTCGGGCCTTGGAATCGCAATTGCTCATGACTTAAGCCTGTCATATCGCAGGGGCGATCGCGGGTTAATTTGACAAACTCTGCAAAAACTTCGGCGGAGTTAGCAAAGGCAAATTCCCCAACAAAACCCAATCTCCGCCCAACTTCAGCAAAGATTTCCCAATCTGCTTTCGCTTCCCCTGGTGGTCGGCGAAATGCTGGACACAGGGTAACTGTACGTTCAGAATTGGTCATGACGCCAGTTTTCTCACTCCATTGGGCAGCAGGTAGGAGGACATGAGCATAACTAGCAGTTTCTGTGGGGTAATAGGCGTCTTGGTAAATAGTAAAAGGCGATCGCATCAACGCTGCTTTGGTTCGTTCCAAATCTGGCATACTCACCGCCGGATTGGTAGCAGCGATCCATAGCAAACCTACAATTCCATCTTCCAAGCCAGTAATCATATCCCAAGCCGTCATACCGGGATGGGGTGAAATTTGCCCCCGCTTTAGTCCCCACACTTCTTCCACTTCCGCGCGGTGCTGGGGATTTTTCACCAAGCGATAACCAGGTAACAAATGGGCTAATCCTCCCGCTTCTCTACCTCCCATGGCGTTGGGTTGACCTGTGAGGGAGAATGGCCCCGCCCCTGGCTTGCCAATCTGTCCGGTCATCAAGTGCAGATTAATAATTGTTCTAACCTTGGCTGTACCTTCGGAAGATTGATTCACACCCATTGACCACAAGGACAGGACACGTTGTGATTCTCCCCAGTACCTAGCTGCTGTTTCCAAATCTTTAATATCAATCCCGCAGCGGTCAGCTACTATTTCTGGAGAATAATGACGGATTACCTCAGCATAGGCGGGGAAGTTGCTGGTACAGTCATCAATAAACCCGACATCAATGTAGTTCCAGCGCATCAACAAGTGAGCAATGCCATTCAACAAGTCGATATCTGTACCAGGACGAATCGCTAAATGTAAATCAGCAGCTTCTGCGGTTGGGGTACGACGAGGATCAACCACAATCATTTTCACCTTACGGTTCCTTTTGTGGTACTTTTCCAGTCGGTTGAAAATGATGGGGTGACATTCAGCTGTGTTGGTACCAATTAAAAACGCACAGTCAGTTAACTCTAAGTCTTCGTAGCAGCAGGGAGGCCCATCCGCACCAAAGCTTTGGATGTAACCAGCTACAGCACTAGACATGCACAAGCGGGAGTTAGCATCAAAATTATTGCTACCCAAGCATCCTTTCAACAGTTTCTGGGCTATGTAGTAGTCTTCGGTTTGAAACTGACCAGAACCATACATGCATATCGCTTCTGGCCCCTGAGTGAAACGCACAGTTTGAATGCGTTTGGTGATCAAATCAAAAGCTTCATCCCAACTCACGCGCCGAAACTTCTGATCTAGCGAGTCACGCACCATTGGATAATGCAGTCTGTTTTTATCTAGAGACTCAGCGATCGTTGCACCTTTAACGCAAACCATGCCTTGACTAGATGGATGGGCTTTATCACCCCGCACCCGCCAAATTGGGTTCCCTTGACTATCTCGATGAGTTGCTTTGCCAGGTTGGGCTGGAGGTGAAACTTCTAGACCACAGCCAACACCACAGTAAGGACAGAGTGTTTTAGTAACTTCAGTCATATATAATTACACAGTTTTGACTGATTTTTTAAATATTGAAATTCCAGGTTAATAGAATAAGAATTCAGCTAAATTTGGTGTTTTTAAACCATATAAATATCAACTAAATACCCGTCAGAAAATATTTGAATTTAGCATGGATAAAAACTATTAATTTGAGTTATCATAAACTCATGATTCAGTTTATCTATATTTGGATAAACTACTACAATAAGTCTTTATAACTATTAGATATCAATTCAAAAAAAGAAAATGTTTATTTTGATACATTTTTAATATTTGTCTGAACATTTTTTCTATTTACTAGATAGTTTTCATTTATAAACATGACTCACACACACTCTAATAATTCTTGGCGTCTTGGCGTCTTGGCGGTTAAATTAAGTTAACTTTTTTGGTGTAAGTCCCAATAAAAATTCTATTTAAGTTATGAACATTGAGAGGCACATATCCCGACTTCTCTAAGAAGTCGGGTATCCGACTTCGCGGAGTGAAAAATAATGCTATTCTTCTGTGAAGATTGTAGACCTTTGAGTTGTTGTTTCTGCTAACTCACCTTCATAGGCACCAGCAAAAGAATCTTTGGGTTCTTTGAGGAAAAAGCCACACATAAAAGCACACATCATTGCAGCTATACCCATTGTAGAAAACAGTGTTGAGGCGTCAGTTAAGCTAAAAATCGTCAGATAAACAACCCCACCAAAATTACCGTAAGCGCCTACATTACCTGCGATTTGTCCTGTGGCTTCTTTTTTAATTAGAGGTGCAATACTATAGGTTGCGCCACAGCCAGCTTGAGCAAAATAAGCAGCAAACATAGTCACAGCGATCGCTAAAGGAATCGGCCAGCTACTGTTAATAAAATGTGCCATCAAATAACCGACAGCAATTCCGCCGCTAATGATTGTCATCGTCCATTTCCGAGAGCCAAACTTATCAGAAATTAAGCCACCACTGGGACGAGAAATTAAATTCAAAAATGGGTAGGCAGCGGCAATCATCCCAGCGACCACATGCTCCAAACCAAAGGTTTTTTCAAAGAAAGCAGGTAGGATGGAAACTACAGCAAGTTCAGAGCCAAAATTGGTAACGTAAGTGAACTCTAGTAATGCTACTTGTCTAAATTGATAACGTTCTGAAGGAGCATAAGTTTTCTTGCCAATTAAAAGTTCTTTATTGACTTGATAAGCTTTGTAAGTTTGGTAAGCAAACAATCCTGCTAACAGCAACCAAACCAAATACATTTGGCTTTGAGTTAAAAAGTGAATATTCTTTTGTGCCAAGCGCCAAGCTAATAAACCGAGAGCAAAAATTAAACCAAAATTGGAGATAATCAGCGCCCAAAAGCTTTTGACACTGGTTACTTCCAAAGCACCATTTTTCTTGGGACGCTTGTAGACTTTACCAACAGGCGTATCTTGAACACTGTTGTAATAAATTAGACCGTAAATTGCAGCAATGATACCTGTAAGAGCGATCGCAAATCGCCAATTAGAAGCACCACCATTCATAAAACTGGCAGCAACTGCAATTGTTGGTAAAGTAAACTCTGCTCCAAAAGCGCCAAAATTACCCCAACCACCGTAAATGCCTTGGGCAATACCAATTTCTTTGGGGGGGAACCATTCCGACACCATGCGGATACCCACCACAAATCCAGCGCCAACAATACCCATCAACAAACGACTAATGACTAGATGGTCAAAATTCTGTGATAGTGCCGTCGCCAAACAAGGAACAGAGGCAAAGATGAGTAGTAAAGAATAGGTAATTCTCGGGCCAAAACGATCCAGCAGCATACCAATAATAATGCGTGCTGGAATAGTTAAAGCGAGGTTACAGATACCCAAAGTTTTGACTTGCTCTGGTGTCAGGTTTAGCTGTTTGCCAATGGTTGTTGCAAAGGGAGCAAAGTTAAACCAGCATACAAAAGTGAGAAAGAAAGCAAACCAAGTCAAATGTAAGATGCGGTAGCGACCGTTGAATGAAAATAATCCTTTTAGCATAAGGTGTTGATTGTTGCTGGTTGTTGGTTAGTGGTTGGTGGTTAGTGGTTATTCACTAATCCTCATACTCCTCATACCCCTCACACTCCCCCCATCTCCTCACCTCAATCCCCGATCCCTACTCTTCAGGATGAGCGCAGCGACGATACAGGAAATCTAGGGCGTAGTTCCGCAAGTTATAGTATTGGGGGTCTTCCATAATGCGGCGACGATTGCGGGGACGGGCAAAAGGAATATTGAGGACTTCACCAATTCTGGCAGCTGGGCCGTTAGTCATCATTACTAGCCTGTCTGCTAAAAACAATGCCTCATCAATGTCATGAGTAATCATCAGGACTGTGACGCGATGTTCACGCCAAATTTGCAGCAATTCTTCTTGCAATTCTTCTCTGGTGATGGCATCTAATGCCCCAAAGGGTTCATCCAGAATCAAAACTTGGGGACGGATAGAAAGGGCGCGGGCGATCGCGACTCGCTGCTTCATCCCACCAGAAATTTGACTGGGTTTCTTGTCAGCGGCTTCTGTCAATCCCACCATTGCCAAATGTTCTTTGACAATCGCTCGTTTTTCTGCCTGAGTTTTGCGAGGAAATACGGTATCTACAGCCAGATAAATGTTATCAAAGACACTCAACCAAGGTAGCAAACAGTAATTTTGGAATACCATCATCCGGTCTGGACCTGGTTCAGTGATGGGGTTGTTTTGTAGCATTACTACACCATCAGTGGGGGTATTGAAACCAGAGACCATGTTCAGTAGTGTTGATTTCCCACAGCCAGAGTGACCGATAATACAAACAAATTCACCCTCACGTACCTTCAGGTTCACTCCATCTAATACGGTGTAAGGCCCATCAGCAGTGGGATAGATTTTGTTTACACCTTCAATGACGAGAAAGTCTTCTGCTTTGTGAGTTTGCAGTTGACTGATTTGAATTTCGCTGTTAGTTCCATTTACTGTTTGCATGATGATTGTTGTTAGTTGGTTGTTAGTGGTTGTTTGTTTTTAGCCTTCCCGATCCCCGGTCCTTGATCCCCGATCCCCAATCACTAAATAAATACTTCTTCAACACGGATTTGACGTTTGATTTCCAGGCTTTGGAGATATTCAAGCGGCTTTGAAGGGTTAAAAACTTTACCATCAAATAAGTGGATGGGGTCATCTTCACCGATATCGAGTAAACCTAAGTCGCGGGCAGCAGCACCAAATATGTCTGTACGGCAAACTCTTTCAATTACTTCTACCCAGTTTTTGGGAAAAGGCACTAAGCCCCAACGTGCCATTTGAGTCACCATCCACAACAATTCAGTACGGTTGGGATAGTTGGTTTGATTAAGATAAAACTGGTTGTATCCTGCTAGTTCCTGGGGTTGTGTACCATCGCCGCGATCGTAGGGATCGATGAAACCAGGACGGACGTAGACTGGATCAATCTCAAGGTACTGAGGACGACAAATTAATTGCAAAATCTCTTCACGGTTGCGAAGATCATCACAGTATTTGCAGGCTTCTAACAGTGCTTTGACTAAGGCAAGGTAAGTTTCTGGGTACTTCTGCGCCCAATCTTCCCGTACTCCCAGGACTTTTTTCGGCTGTCCTGACCAAATTTCTAGGGCAGTAGCAGCAACAAAGCCCACATCTTCATGCACTGCTAGGTAGTTCCAAGGTTCTCCAGCACAATAACCGTCAATCTTTCCGGCTTTGAGTTGGGAAACCATTTGGGTTGGTGGTACTACCGTGAGGCTGACATCTCTGTCAGGATCTATACCGCCAGATGCTAGCCAGTAGCGCAAAATCAAGTTCACCATTGACGTTGGATGCACAATTCCCAAGGTGAGAATTGTGTCGGGAGAGGCGTTAATTGCGGCTTTTAAGTCTGCGAGGCTTCTGACGCCTTCGTTGTACAATTTCTTGCTGAAGGTGATGGCGTTAGCATTGCGGGAGAGATTGAGAGCATTGACTACGGGAATTGGTGTTTTGCCAGCAGCGCCCAAAGTGAGGGCAAGGGGCATTCCAGCCACCATCTGGGCGGCGTCTAATCTGCCAGTAGTAATACCTTGGGCGATTTCTTGCCAATTGGGTTCCCGGCTGAGGGTAATTTGTTCTAACCCGTAATCAGCAAAAAAGCCTTTCTCTTTTGCCACGATTAAAGGTGCAGCATCAGTTAGGGGCAGAAATCCAATTTCTAAATTGATTTTTTCTAAACCATTACGAGAGATGATCGTAGGTGCTTGAAATTGAATTTTGCGTTTCTTGGCTTGCTTTTGCTGGTTGAGGAAGTAAATCATCTCATTCCGCAGATTGTAGTAGCTGGGATGATTGACTACTTCCAAGCGTTGACGGGGACGGGGGATAGGCACTTCCAGAATTTGTCCGATGTGTGCTTCTGGCCCGTTGGTAAGCATGACGACGCGATCGCTCAACAATAAAGCTTCATCGACATCGTGCGTCACCATCACACAGGTAACGTTGTGTTCATTACAGATTTTCATCAGTTGCTCTTGCAAACCACCCCGTGTGAGCGCATCCAACGCTCCAAAAGGTTCATCTAGCAGTAACAACTTGGGACGAATAGCCAAAGCACGAGCGATCGCAACTCGCTGTTTCATCCCACCCGATAATTCACTCGGACGTTTTTTCGCCGCCGGACGCAATCCTACCATATCGATGTGTTGTTCGATGATGGCGTGGCGAGCGGCTTTGGACTTATTTTGATAAACTTCATCTACTGCTAAGGCGATGTTTTCTCGCACTGTCAACCAAGGTAGCAGTGAATAATTTTGAAATACTACCATCCGGTCTGGCCCCGGATCTCTCACTTCCCTTCCTTCCAAGGTCACACCGCCTACACTGGCTTGATCTAGACCTGCAATGATATTGAGCAAGGTAGATTTACCACAACCAGAGTGTCCAATTAGAGAAATAAATTCCCCTTGTCGGATTTTCAGATCAATATTTTTCAGGGCGATATACCTACCACCATTGGGGAGGTGAAATACGCGATCGACGTGGTCAATTTCAACAAAAGTAGTCATTGTTAGTTGTTGGTTATTAGTTGTTGGTTGTTTGGTGTTAGTTAATTTTTTTGACTACTAATTATTTACGAATCATTACTTTTGTTCTTCGGGTACAACTTTGCTGGCGACAAAACCAACTAATCTATCTAGCATCAAGCCAACTAAACCAACATAAACTAACGCTAAGATAATTTCGCTTAAATTGGTTTCAGTAGTAGTGTTGTAAGCATCCCAAATAAATGAACCAATGCCGACACCACCTACTAACATTTCTGCTGCCACAATTGCTAGCCATGATAAACCAATGCCAATTCTTAAGCCTGTGAAGATATAAGGAACAGTGGCAGGAAAGACTATTTTTAGGAAATACTTTGGTCCTTTGAGTCGTAAAACTCTGGCAACATTGATGTAATCTTGGGGAATTTGTTGTACCCCGACTGTGGTGTTAATCAAAATTGGCCAAATCGACGTAATGAAAATTACGAAAATTGCTGAGGGATTAGCTTGTTGAAATGCTGCTAAAGAAATTGGTAGCCATGCTAAGGGTGGTACAGTCCGTAACACTTGGAAGATGGGGTCTACGGCTGAATAGAGTAATTTATTGGCACCGATTAAAATTCCTAAAACAATTCCTACAATTGCTGCTAGAGAAAAGCCCAAACCAACTCTTCCTAAGCTATTTAATATTTGCCAGCCTAAGCCTTTATCGCTTTCACCATTATCAAAAAATGGATGAATGATAAAAGGATCCCAAGTTTCCGAGAAGGTTTCTATTGGTCCGGGTAATTTAAAATTAGGATTTAAACAAAGTATTTGCCAAATGACTAGAAAGATAATTAGTGCTACCGCTGGCGGTACAACTTTTTTCAAAATTATTTTAGAAATCTGCTTGCGGGGATTTTTTCTAATCGTGCGGCTTCCAAGGGTAGCTGTCATTTTCTAATTTCTCCGATTGCGCTCCAAGTTGACTTGATATAAGTTTTTGCAGTTATGAAAAAGGGACTAGTTTTCTAGCTAGACTCTTATGGGTAATTGCCTACAACCAGGAAATAAATTGAACGAACACCGATGAACACGGATGTAGACGTGCCCAAGCGTGGCTTTTAGGGTACACTGATGGATTTTGGATTGGCTGTTAGGTTAGTTTCTGAGGTGCGATCGCTATTTTTAAGACAGCTAGATTCTTATGGGTAATTGCCTAGAATAAGGGGAAATGTTGAACGAACACTCATGGAACACCGATAAACACAGATGGATTATGAGTTTGCTGTTAAGTTGATCTCTAATCCCCAATCCCCGATTTTCTAGCCTCTAAACTAAATTACTAGACCTTCTTGATTTTTAAACTGCTCAAGTATGCTTCTGGTTTATCTGGATCGAACTTGACGCCATCAAAGAATGTCTCAACTCCACGAGAAACGTTGGTGGGAATTTCGGAATCAGCTACACCAATTGCTTTGGCGGCTTTTTTCCACAAGTCTTCTTTGTTAACTTGGTCTACAATTTCTTTAACTTTGGTATCTTTTGGCAAATAGCCCCAGCGAATTTCTTCTGTTAAAAACCAAATATCATGGCTTTTGTAAGGGTAGGAGGCATTATCTGCCCAGAATTTCATCCGGTGTGAGAAGTTTTGTTGGGTGCGTCCATCACCGTAATCAATGTTGCCTTTGGAGCGTTCGAGAATATCTGCAACTGCAACGTTAAAATATTTGCGGTCGGAGCAGATTTTGCACATTTCTTCTTTATTTTCGTCGCGATCGCACCACTGCTGGGCTTCCATAATTGCCATTAATAATGCTTGTGTGGCATTGGGATTTTTGTCAACCCAATCTTTGCGCATCGCAAAGGCTTTTTCTGGATGATCTTTCCACAATTCGCCTGTAACTAGGGCTGTGTAACCTAATTTTTGGCTGACCAATTGAGCATTCCAAGGTTCTCCCACGCAGAAAGCGTCAACGGTACCAACTTTCATATTTGCCACCATTTGTGGTGGTGGTACGGGTTCTAAAACTACATCTTGATCAGGATTGATTCCGCCTGCTGCTAGCCAGTAGCGCATCCACAAATCATGAGTACCGCCAGGAAAGGTCATAGCAACCTTCATCGCTTGTTTGTTGGCTTTGGCTTGATCAGCGGCTTGTTTCAGTGCTTTGCTTTGTAAGCCGACTTTCAAATCTTTCAATTTGTTGGCAACAGAGATACCCTGACCATTAGTGTTTAGTCGTGCCAAGATATACATTGGCACTTTATCGTTGATGGTCATCAGGTAAGGCATGGGACTGAGGATGTGCGCGCCATCAATACCATCGCCAGCTGAACCGATTTTTAAGTTGTCACGGGTGACAGGCCAGGATTTTTGCTTCACCACCTCGACATCTGTCATTCCGTACTTGGCAAAGAAACCTTTTTCCTTGGCAATAATTAGGGGTGCAGCATCAGTTAGGGGTATGAAGCCTAACTTTGCTTTAGTTGTTTCGACTTTGGGAGCGTTAGCTACTGTAGAAACATTTGCTGCTGTGGTTGCACTTGGTTTGTCGCCACCTGTTGTTGCTGACTGGGAACCACCAGAGGAGCAACCGTGAGCCAGGATCGAAGCAGCTGCCGCAGTACTTGCTGTGAGAATAAATTTTCTTCTGGAAAGATTGCTCATTCGTTTGTTTTGTTGTTAGGTGTTTGTTGTTTGTTGTTTGTGGTTGTTTGTGAATTAGTAATCGGTATTTTTTCCATTACCAATTACCCACTATTAATGAGTGACTAAGGCTTCTTGCCTGGGTTTGGCTCCGAAATGCTGAATCAATAAGTCTCGCAATACTGGTTGCAAGTCTTCGCAAGGAATACCTTTTTGGACACAAGTTCCCAGATGTGCTTCTTTGCCGACTTTCCCGCCCATGTAGATGTCAACGCCTTCTACAGCTTTGCCGTTTTTCCGGGCTTTGGTTCCCATCAAGCCGATGTCTGCTACTTGGGGTTGTCCGCAGGAGTTGGGGCAACCAGTCCAATGAATTCGCACCGGACGAGTTAGTTCTAAATCCTCTTCTAAGGCTTTGATGATGTTCAAGGCGCGGTTTTTGGTTTCAATGAGGGCAAAGTTGCAAAATTGAGCGCCTGTACAGGAAACGAGCGATCGCCTTAGTGGTTGGGGATCAATACTGAATTTCTCTAGTAATGGTTCTGCTAAAAATAACACTAAGCGGGAATCAGGAATATTGGGGATAATAACGTTCTGCTCTACGGTCAACCTGATTTCACCGTTACCGTACACATCCGCTAAACGTGCAATTTCAAACATGTCTTCGGCTGTCAACCGACCAACGGGAATGTGTAATCCTACGTAGTTTAATTCTGGTTGTTTTTGTTTGTATACGCCGATATGGTCGCGTTTTTCCCAATCAATTTCGTCTTTAGGTGCTGCTGGTAACAACGGCTTACCCAAGCGCTGTTCGACTTCTGAGCGAAATTTCTGTAAACCCCATTCGTCGATTAACCACATCAGCCGCGATTTTTGACGGTTGGCACGTAAGCCGCGATCGCGGAAAACTTCTAAGACGGCTCTACATACGGCAACTACATCTGCTGGTGAAACCCAAGCATCCAGGGGAATGGCAGCTTCACAGCGTTTAGCAGAAAAGAATCCACCCACTAAGATATTAAATCCAAAGACTTTGCTGCTGGAGTTATAGGGAGTTGGGGTGAAATCTTTTTCCCCATCTTCACGGAAGGCAGGTACAAAAGCTAAATCGTTAATCTCTGCGTGAACAGAATTATCCCGTCCTCCGGTGATGGCAATATTAAACTTCCGTGGTAGATTAGTAAACTCTGGGTTACCTTGGCCTTTGTTGGTAAGCATGTCTTGAATTTGTTGCACCAACTCGCGCGTGTCGAACAACTCATCAGCATCTAATCCTGCCACGGGATCACCAGTAATGTTGCGGACGTTGTCCATTCCTGACTGCACACTGGTTAAGCCCACTAGATGAAATTTATGAAAAATTTCTGGTAAATCCTCAATCCGAATGCCTCGTAATTGAATATTCTGCCTAGTAGTAATGTCAGCACTGCCGTCATCACCGTAACGCTGCACTACTTCAGCTAGTACTCGCATTTGAGCGGCTGTGACGATACCATTTGGCATCCGCATGCGCATCATAAATTTGCCTGGAGTAACTGGGCGAAAAAATACCCCCACCCACTTCAAGCGATGATCGCGATCGGTTTCGTCCATTGCCTCCCACCCAATAGAGGCAAATTTCTCTATCTCTGCCTTGACGGCGAGTCCATCTTTTTCTGCCTTAAATTTCTCGAATTTATTGAGGCTGGCCGTGACGGTAGTTACTGCTTCTGTCATGATTAGTTATTAATCATCAGTCATTTAGATATTGGGCATTAGTTGTCGGTCATTAGCCTGACACTAATGACAAAGAACAAATGACAAGGGACTTAGATATTTGATCAGTTGGTCAATTCTTCCGGGATACTGAATCTTAATATTGATTCACATGCATTCAGGTTAAAGTTGTAAACACATAAAAATCGTATAGTTTGTTACGAAATATCTGCAAAAATGCACATTATGTATCAAAAATATGCATTTAGTGCATTAAATATCAGCGATAAATCGCCGGAAAACCCTTAAATGATTGTGATTGCAAGTATTTTGTTGTCTGTTGATTGTTGTTTGTTGATTGTTGTACGCTGCGAGAAAGAGAAAGCAACAATTGCCAAGGATTAGAATCCTTGATTCATAGCCAAAGTCGTCTGAAGACGACTCAATCAAGTACCACCAACTACTGCAATCAGTTATCAGATAATTCCCAAGGTGTCACTTGGTACTGTCCACTATTAACTAAATTTCCAACCAGTAACCACTAATTACCAACAGTGAATCATATCAACCAGCTTTTATTGCAAGCACAAGCAGCACAAGGTACTGCTGACTGGCAGTTGTTAATTCAATACCTGCATGAGTTAGTTCTAGAAAAGAAACCAAAAAACCCAGAAATACAAGAAAACCAAGCAGAACTGCTAAAGCTAGCACTTTCAGTTCTGGTAGTGGGGGATTTTCAGCAACGCTGGGAAATAGTCAAGGTGATTCAGCATCTGGGAGCGATCGCTATTCCCCCATTAATAGAGATATTGACAGATGAAGAGGCGGAAGAAGAACTGCGCTGGTATGCAGCACGCCTTTTGGGAGAATTTCAGCACCCTGATGCCATTTCTGCCCTAGTAGAATTACTGAAAACAGAAGATGACGAAGACCTCAGAGCAATGGCAGTATCCGCCCTGGGACAAATGGGTACACTTGCAATTGCTGCTTTGACAGAACTTTTGAGAGATAACACCACACGTTTGTTGGCAGTGCGATCGCTATCCCTGATCCGTCATCAAGAAGTGATTACACCTTTATTGAGTGTAGTAGAAGATACTTCAGTAGCCGTCCGCGCTACTGCAATTGAAGCTCTTGGTAGCTTTCATGATCAACGTGTACCACCAGTACTGATACGGGCTTTGGATGATATTGCTGCACCGGTGCGGCGAGAAGCTATACAGGGTTTGAGCTTCCGCCCAGAATTACGCGACACATTAGATTTAGTTACCAAAATGCAACCCAAACTCTACGACTTTAATCTGGAGGTTTGTTGTACTGCCGCAGTTGCTTTATCGCGTATAGGTGGTGACGATGCTGCTAAGTATTTATTTCAGGTACTAATGTCACCCCATACACCAGGAAAATTACAAATGGAATGTATCCGCGCTTTAAGCTGGATGGAAACGCCTTCTAGTTTGGAACACCTCTGCGCAGCACTTAACCAACTAGAATCAGTAGCCCTATGTCAGGAGATTGTAACTGTTCTGGGACGCATCAAACAACCACAGTTAACGCCAATTGCAACGGAGATATTATTAGCAATACTGCAAAAACAGCACCCAGCACTGGACAATGCCGCATTTAAAGGAGTCCTCGCTTTATCGTTAGGACATTTAGGCAGAATCGAAGCAAAAGAAGCTTTAATTGCCCTGACGAAAGATGCTGATGAACTAGTGAGACTACATGCGATCGCAGCCCTGAGAAATCTTGAGGTGAGAAGAGAGTAAGGAGTGTGGGGAGACAAGGGGGACGACTTGGGGGAACTCACCGGTCCCCTCTGGGGATTAGGGGCGAAGGGGGACGACTTGGGAGAAGATTAACCACTAACCAATGTACCAGACGTGCCATGGCATGTCTCTACAACAATCAACAACCAACAAACAACTACTAACCACTAACTACTAACCACTAACCACTTACTACCAACTATTCACGTAAATAAGTAAACACAAAAATTGTTGTTTTGATTGCTAAAAGTCATTAGATGTAACAAACTCTACTAAAATGTTGCTACAAATACGTTAAGTTAGTTAAGGCCATAAATGTAATACAGGCTACACCAACATGCGACTAGAGCAGTTGCAAGCCTTCCTGGCGATCGCGGACACCGGTAGCTTTCAAGGGGCAGCAAGAAAATGTAGTGTTACCCAATCGACTATCAGTCGCCAAATCCAGGCACTGGAAGCAGATTTGGGGTTGGAGTTATTTCACAGAACTGGTCAAGCAAAGCTAACACTAGCTGGTGAACGCCTGTTACCCCGCGCCCGCAAAATTTGCCAAGAGTGGCAAACAGCCACCCAAGAGATAACGGATTTAGTAGCAGGAAAGCAACCTGAATTGTGTGTAGCTGTGATTCACTCACTGTGTGCTTACTACTTGCCACCAGTATTGCAACAATTTTGTCACGATTATCCTGAGGTGCAACTGCGGGTAACATCCTTGGGTAGCGATCGGGCTTTAAAAGTCCTGAAAGATGGGCTAGTAGATATGGCAATTGTCATGAATAATCGCTTTTTAACTGCCGGGAAAGAAATGGTGGTAGAAGTTTTATATGATGAACCGATAGAAGTTCTTGTCGGGGCCAATCACCCTTTAGCCCAGTATGAACGCATTCCTTGGTCAGAATTAGTTCGTTATCCGCAAGTTGTATTCAAAGATGGTTATGGAATGCAACGTCTAGTCCAAGATCGGTTTGAACGCCTGCAAGCTAAACTCCAGGCAGTTTTAGAAGTCAACACTTTGGATGCTTTCCGGGGAGTAGTGCGTCAGGGAGAATTAGTAGCTTTACTACCCAATTCAGCATTGGTAGAAGCACGTAAAGACGTAACCCTTGCGGTTCGTCCCCTAGCTAATAATAGTTCTGCTGACAACTCTAATTTGACTCGCCGAGTTGTGATGGTGACAACTCAAGACCGTTTGCAAATTCCTCCTATTAAGCATTTTTGGCAGTTAGTGAGGGAAAATGTACCACCACAAGTTATTTTAGAGCGATCGGCTTGTTAATTGATAGTAGTTAGTAGGGGCGAAGCAATTGTAAGAAAATATTTAGTTTTGAATTCAAGATATTCATACAAATGCTTCGCCCGTACAGTAGTTAGTTGTTGACTTTATAACCACTAACCACTACCCACTATCCACTAACCACTAACTTTTGACCTATGAACAATACATTTCGGGACTTACTGAAAAAGGTAGGCAGTGGTAATCATACGGGAGAAAACTTGACTCGTGAGGAAGCTGCTACAGCAACTAGGATGATGCTGCTGGGTGAAGCGACACCAGCCCAAATCGGGGCTTTTTTAATTGCCCACCGCATTAAACGTCCTACGGGAGAAGAACTAGCAGGGATGCTAGATGCTTATGATCAACTAGGGCCAAAACTAGCATCTATATCTTCTGTGCGACCAGTGATGGTTTTGGGTATACCCTATGATGGCAGAACCCGCACAGCACCAATTAGCCCAATCACAGCTTTATTGTTAGCTACTGCTGGACAACCAGTGGTGATGCATGGGGGCGATCGCTTACCAACCAAATATGGTTTACCTTTGGTAGAAATTTGGCAGGGTTTGGGGGTAGATTGGACTGGGTTAACTTTGGAAAAAACTCAGCAGGTGCTTGAGCAAACGGGAATTGGCTTTGTCTACGCTCCTCAGCATTTTCCTTTAACCCGAAGTATTTGGGAGTACCGTGACCAGTTAGGTAAGCGCCCACCTTTTGCCACAATGGAATTAATTTGGTGCCCTTATGCTGGCAATGCTCATATTGTGGCGGGGTTTGTCCATCCTCCCACAGAAGCTATGTTTCAAGACGCTTTAGCCAGGCGGGGAGTAACTAATTTTACAACTGTAAAAGGATTAGAAGGTAGTTGTGATTTACCACGCGATCGCACTGCTATTATTGGCTTGCTAACACCTGCAACTAGCAATGAAATAGCAAGATTACATTTGGTTCCCCGTGACTACGGCTTTACTAGCAAAAATGTACCCCTGGGTACTACGGTCGAACTAGTATCAGATATGCAAGCTGTACTCAAAGGTATACCTTCTGAACTGATGGAAACAGCTTTATGGAACGGTGGGTTTTACTTGTGGCGTTCTGGTATTTGTTCAGATATGCTAGCAGGTATCGCAAAAGCCGAAGAATTACTGAGAACTGGTGCAGTAGCAGCCAAACTTCAAGAAGTTACTCAAAGCATTTGTAACTTGAACCCCACAGTCTATAATTCAAGGCTACTAACCATTGACTCTTGAGTGTTAAGTGATAATTCCGAGCAGGGTAAAACCTTCAAGATTTATCTGTAGAACCAATCCAAAGTCCAAAATCTAAAATCCTATTAACGGATGACTATTGACCAACAACTAAAATTAACCCTTCACGCGCAATTAAGGCTTCTGGAAAAATAGATGCAATTTCTATTTGCACCTGATCAAGCCAATCGTCGCTATCGTCTGGGTGATGGTGAGAAAATACTATTTGCTTGATGTTAGCTGTAATAGCTAAATCTACAGCAGTTTGCCAGTGTGAATAATGAGAGTCAGTTTTGTGGAATGTGAAAGGAGCGCTGATATTAGTAATTAGCAAATCAACATCTTTTACTAAATGTGTGATGCTTTCTTGCTCAGCTGCATCAATTTCCTTTTGTAAATCAGTGACATAGGCAACACTATAATTCTGCCAACTGATTTTATAACCCATTGACTTTTGGGTTTTATTAATTAGTGCTGTTGTAATCGTGACATCATCTAGCTTTACTACCTTACCTGGGTTTAAGTTGTGAAACTGCAATTCCGATTGCATCACCTGTAAAGGATAAGGAAAGTGGGGTAACAGCATCTGATCATATAGACATTGCTTTATTGAAGCTCCATTTGAGGCTGCTGTTCCATAGATATGAAAACAATTTTCCGGAACAAATGCTGGGGCAAAGAATGGGAATCCTTGGATACGATTTGATTGGGAATTAGTAAAAAATAAATGAGCTTCTATTGGTTGCTGTTGTTTTAGCCAACTTTTACCTAGTACACGTAAACCAGTACCTCCATCAAAAATGAGGTGTTTGTTGGCTAATTGCATCTCTACACAGGCGGTATTACCACCATAACGACTGGTATTGCTGTCTGGGGTGGGAATTAAGCCCCGTACACCCCAAAATTGCACTACGAATTTTTGCTCATGGTTAGGAACTTGAGTAGCTTGCTTTTGGTTTACGTAGCTCTGGGGGGACGACAGCTCAAAATTTGACATGTTTTTTGCGATTAGGTCTTACTGAGCAGGTCATCATAGTAGCGAATTTCCAAAATACGATTTTTTTCGTCCACAATGACAACAGTCGGAGAGTAAGTTTTTAACTCTTCTGTAGTAAACTGCCCGTAAGACATTATAATCAAGCGATCGCCTGTAATGCCTAGACGTGCTGCTGCACCATTGAGCTCAATCGCTCCAGAATTTGCCGGAGCTGGGATCGCATAAGTAGTAAAGCGCTGGCCATTAGTAATGTTCACTACTTGTACCTGCTCATAAGGTAAGATACCAGCTTTTTCCATCAAGATGCGATCAATACTGACACTACCTATATAGTTGAGATTCGCTGCTGTCAGAGTACAGTTGTGAATTTTTGCGAGAAGAAGGGTGCGATGCATTACCTGTGAGGATTGGAGGAAGTAGGACAAGGGAAGGGAGAGGGGGAAGACAAGGAAGAGGGGAAGACAAGGGAGAAATATTGCTTCCTTGTCTTCCTTCCTCCTTCCCCGATCACCTTTACTTTTTACCAGCTTGAATGCATTTTTCAACTAGGGGCATAACTTGATCAACATCATGCCAACCAAGAATTTCTGTCACTTTTTTTTCAAGATTTTTATAAGTACGGAAAAACTCTGCTATTTCTTCTAACCGATGTGGGGCTATGTCTTTAATCGATTTGACGTTGGCATAGCGAGGATCTTTGTCAGGCACACAAAGGATTTTTTCATCGCGATCGCCTCCGTCGATCATTTCTAACATACCAATGGGTCGTGCAGCAATTATACACCCTGGGAAGGTAGGTTCGTCCATAATCACCATACCATCAAGTGGGTCTCCATCATCAGCTAAAGTGTTGGGAACAAAGCCATAATCATATGGATACTGCACTGATGAGTAAAGCACCCTATCTAAAGCAAAAGCTTGTAGCTCTTTATCGTACTCGTATTTATTTTTACTTCCACCCGTAATTTCAATCAGAACGTTAATTAGACCTGGCTTAGGCTGGGGGGGAATAAGGGATAAGTCCACAACAAAACTCCTGAGTTAATAGTCAAACATGGGCGGAGCCTTGGTTGGCTCCCCGTGTAGAATTTTAGGGCCAAGAGGGACATATCCCAATAGGGAAAAAGGATCAAACTTTCAAAGATCAGGGAGAACTCTGAAGAAACAGAGATGCGCCGGTGTAAGAGTGTAGGGGAGGAAAAAGTTTTTAATTCCTGAGTAGCCGGTGGTGTGTCGCCAGAGCGCCTGCTCTTAATTGGGAAGGGGGAATAAGATTTATTCTCTTCTCTGTTCCCAATGAAGCTGTTCTCTACCCAAAAGGGCTTTTTTATGGAGCAACAGTAGAAGGAGTTAAATTTTTCACTAATAGCTTAGATGATGATCTGTGCTTTTCCCAGTTCAGCACAGGCATTTTTTGCCAGCAATGACGACAAAACCAATATATTTCAGAGCCGCGTATATGTAATAAAAGGGGACCGGAACAACAAGGACAGTAATTCATAATTCTTTTGAAACTTTTTAAATTAAATGTGTTTATTGCAAATCAAAACAAATTATTGATTAAGTAAATTGGTGTGAATAAATACGACTTGGCGATTTGACTGTTACTAGTGAAATTTTGTGCAGAAGAAATTAAATTCGGCAAAAGTTGGGGAATAATCCTAAAGGTAGCTTGTGGACAAATTGCTCTCCTGTTAGTTTTAGTTTATTTGTCGGTTATTAAACAAAGTAATTATTTACATTTGTTCATGAAAATTAACTTTGTTTACACCAATTTGACTTGATTGATTTCCAAACAGAAAATTGTTTATCTATTTACAATGATCACCTAATGTAAGGATTTAGTGATATTTTTTTAAGATATTTCTAAATTATGTAATTTTTCTCAAGCTTACCGCAAGTGTTTATTTTTTTAATGTAAACATAAATAAATTTTTGTATTCCACTATCTAATTGCAACCTCAATTTACATCATTCTTCATAAAAACGTCATATTCATTTTCTATAATTACAAATATGAGAATAAAAATTGCATATTTTATCTCAATAAGTGTAAATAAAGTTTAAGCAATTAGACAGAATTAACTACACAGATTATTTCTAAGAGTGCCTATTGCCTGTGTCCACGAATGAACTTAATTTTGTCAAACTACTTACTATAACGTGGAATTAAGTTCTAAATGATATTTTGCACCAGTTGTAATCAGCCGTGAAATAAATTTCCGGCTTAAAGCTAAAACCTCTTAGGAACGGGTTCAAATTTATAGCTCAGGTTTATACGCGCCTTTTGACTAAGGAATAATTAGTATGTTTTATAAAATTTTGGTTGGCATAGATAATTCTGAAATTGGACAATGCGTTTTTGATGAAGCTGTTGCTTTAGCACAAAAACTAAACGCTAGTCTGATGTTACTTCACGTTCTTGATCCTTTTGATGAGCGTTACCCCAGTTCTATAGCTTTACACACAGACAGTCTCTATCCCAGTTTTCGTCCGGAGGCTGTAAATTACTACATGAGCCGCTGGGAAACACTCAAACAAGAAGGTATAGAATTTTTAAAGATTTTTTATGATCAAGCGATCGCCAAAGGTGTAACAACTGAATATACCCAAAATTTTGGTGAACCAGGTAGAGTGATTTGTGAAGTAGCTCAAAATTGGAAAGCTGACTTAATTATGATTGGTCGGCGAGGTCGTCGGGGTATCAGTGAGTTTTTCCTTGGTAGTGTAAGCAATTATGTTCTGCATCACGCTCCCTGCTCTGTTTTGACCGTACAAGGATTAATTCATGTAATTGAACCAAATAAGCTAACTACCAAAACTTAAGTAGATTGGTAATTGGTAATGGGTAATGGTAATGGGTAGTTGTTATTTTGCCTCATAATCCATTACCTGTGTGCCATTGCTCTTGATAGATATTTATAACATTTCAAGATATTTAGCATTAGAATAATTTATTTTTACTTTTATAACAATGTTGATTAAATTACAACATAGCAGTAATAAATAGAGTATTGTATAAGTTTCAAAAATAATCGTTTCGATATTTAAATTTTAGCTTTTTTGTGAGCCATAACTTACTAAGCTACTGTAATAATTTGGTTGATAGTAAGCTTTTTATTGCTTATTTTTAGCATTTAGGTGCTAAAGACCAATTCAAAAACTGATGTATTTTTTAATAAATTTTTTAATAAGGAGATAAAGAAATTCAATAGACTGCTTAAAGGAACTAATCAATATCAGGTAGTCAATATCAGGTAGAAATTCTTGTTGCAATTGAAACTCGTAACAGGTCTCTACTCAAATGGAAACAACAGGTACGAGATTTCATATTGGTAGGCGGAATTTATTCCCAGCTATTCGGAGAAGTTATTGGGACTGGTGCAAGATGAGAAGTTAAAACAGGAATTTTTGTAAATACATATCCTATTTTCAATAAATTTCAGATAACTTTGATTTATCAGTAGCTTTTTAAATTGATATTGTCCAGACGATGTGGGGATATAGCAATATATTAGTATTCATTTGTTGCATACTTAACTAAAACGATTGACATTAATTTCTTTTAATGTCAGCCATTTATTTTGATAAGCCAGATGATGCCATGAAGCGAAGAGTAATAGCCTAGTTAAAATAGGATTATGTGCTGATGACTCACTTAATTCTCTCCCAAAGAGTATGCTGCCTGTAAGGAGTCCACATATGAATAGATATGCTTTGCTGTCACAGTCACAAATCAGTAAAGTGTTTGTGTTGACAAATTTTAGGAAAAACTTTCCAGATTTAAAATCAAGAGGTATCAATGAATTTTACTACTTTTAGCAAACAGACAAACTCATATAAATTACTTAAACAAAGACCGCAATGGCAGGGAGAGAATGTAATGGACACCAGTATTGAAACTGAAGATCTAATTATGCCAGATTCTTCAGCAGATACAGTCATTTCCAGTCACTCAAATCGCGGTCGTGTGGCTATTTTTATTGATGGTTCAAGTCTATTTTATACAGCTTTACAACTTGGAATTGAGATAGACTATGCCAAACTACTTTGTTGCTTAACTGAGAATGCAAAACTATTGCGTGCATTCTTCTACACCGGTGTGGATCGCAATAATGACAAACAGCAGGGTTTTCTGTTGTGGATGCGTCGTAATGGTTATCGGGTAGTTACCAAAGAATTAGTCCAGTTTCCCGATGGTTCTAAAAAAGCCAATCTAGATGTAGAAATGGCTGTAGATATGATCAATTTAGTTCCCTACTACGATACTGCGGTTTTAGTGAGTGGGGATGGAGATTTAGCCTATGCTGTGAACGCGATCGCTTACAAAGGAGTACGAGTAGAAATTGTGAGCGTCCGATCAATGACCAGTGATAGTCTAATCGATGTTGCTGACTGCTTTATTGACTTAGATACAATCAAACAACACATTCAAAAAGACTCTAATTCTGGTTACAACTACCGTCCTCTATCAAACACCAGCCTACAATAAAAATTTCCTGATCAATTCATCCTCATCTATACTGGTATCTTGCCAGAGCAGTAGATATTTTCTGGAGTAAACTGCTCTTAATTTACTCTGTGCATTTTACTCGCCTCTTACTCAAATGGATATTTTAATCGTTGAGGATGAACCGGAAATTGCTCAGTTGATCCAACATTCTCTAGAAAAAGAAGGATTTGTTTGTCGCATCTGTCGCGATGGGAACACCGCTTTGCGGATGTTTCAAGAGCAACCACCAGACTTAATTATTCTGGATTTAATGATTCCTGGCTTAGATGGGCTAGAAGTTTGTGCCAGAATTCGCCAAAAACCAGGGGTAAAAGATCCTTATATATTGATGCTCACAGCCAAAGGCGAGGAAATAGACCGTGTGATTGGCTTATCTACTGGTGCTGATGATTATATGGTGAAACCCTTTAGCCCCAGAGAGCTAGTTGCCAGAGTGCGCGCTCTTTTGCGGCGTAGTCTGCGGGGTGGGGGTCAACATCAAATTTATCGTACGCAACATTTTACAGTAGATGTAGAACAGCGTACTATCAGTCGTCAGATAGATTCTCAGCCACCAGAAATTCTAGAGTTAACAGCTCTAGAATTTAATTTGTTAAGTACTTTTATCAGCAGTCCTGGTCGAGTTTGGAACCGCAGCCAGCTAATTGACAAGCTTTGGGGTGATAACTTTTATGGTGATGAACGGGTGGTAGATACTCACATAGCGCGGTTGCGGAAAAAAATAGAGCCAGATCCTGCTAATCCCACTTTTGTTAAAACTGTTGTAGGCATAGGCTACAAATTTGAAGACTCTCATGTAGTGTGAAGTTTAAATGATTAACAAGGGTCGGCGATCAACAAAGTCCTTACCTTTGGCAACTCGCTTATTTTTCTCCCACTTGGTAGTGATGATTGTGGGGGTACTTACCCTTGTAATCATCAGCAAACTTTCTTCTCCACGTTTTTTTGTCCTGCACTTACAGCAACTAGAAAAACGAGGTTACAGATTATTTAATGTCCGTACAGAATTAGTTGACGGATTTGAAGGTGCGTGGAGACGCAGTACTATCTGGTCAGTGATAGTCGGTGGTACAGCAGCAGGAGGATTAAGCTTCTGGGTTTCTAGGCGGATTATGCAAGGTTTGACCGAGATGGAAAAAGTTACCCAGGAGTTCGCCACAGGTAGACTAAATGCTCGCCTACCGATGTCCGACATTCCAGAACTTAACAGACTGGGGACAAGTTTTAATCGTATGGCAGCCAGCTTAGAAGGGGTAGAAACGCGGCGGCGGGAATTAATAGGAGATATGACTCATGAATTGCGGACACCCCTGACAGTGGTACGCGGTTATTTGGAGGAACTAGCTGATGGGAGTATAGAACCTTCCCCAGAAATTTATCTACGGTTAGTTAGAGAAACTAAGCGCTTAGAACGTTTAGTCAATGATTTGCAAGAACTTTCCAAGGCAGAAGCTGGTTATTTGCCAATTAATATCCAGCCTGTAAATATACGTCCTTTATTAGAGTCATTAGTAACTAAGTTTGCCGATCAATTACTTGAAGATGGCCCGGTTCTGCAACTAGAATCTCCACCCCAGCTACCTTTCGTCTTAGCAGATATTGATCGGACAGAACAGGTGTTGGTAAATTTAATTGGCAATGCAGTACGCTACACAAATCAAGGCAAAATTACTATCAAGGCTTGGGTTGATGGCTCAAAACTCTGGATAGCAGTCATTGATACAGGTATGGGAATAGCACCAGGAGATTTACCCCATATATTTGAACGTTTCTGGCGAGCTGACAAATCTCGCGATCGCCATTCTGGTGGTACTGGTATCGGTTTAACCATCTCCCGCCGCTTGGTAGAGCTACAAGGCGGCTATATGGAAGTAGAAAGTGAACTAGGACAAGGTAGCACTTTTCGTTTTTGTCTGCCTTTATCTTCAAATTCAGCCCAGAGTTGAGAGGAGTGGGAGATGGGGTGATGGGGTGATGAAGAAAGCGAGTGAATAGCACAATGACCAATAATTAAGATGGCTTCTTCAGTGTTTAGTTGCGTGCTGCATTATCAGAAATTCAATACAAGAAATTGACATAGCACAGTCATAGCTAGTTCATATCAGACTGATAGTTATAAATTATTATGTCTATGATTTTTATGGCTGCATTTTTAGTGAGTTTACTAACTTTATCTGGTTGGGCTGCGATCGCCTACTTATTTCCCAACAATGATTCTCACGATTAAATGGGATTAACTATGCAACAAGAACTTTAGCCAATCTGCAAATTCCCTCTCGGATTTGTTGCTGTGTCAGTTCCGAGTAACCAAAAATAAATTCGCCTGTCACATTCCCTCTGAGATATTGGGGTTGAGCAGATATCATTCCCACACCCAAGGATGCAGCACCCTCAATAATCTCCTCATCCGTGAGTTGCGTGTGTAGTTTCACCATTAAATGCAGCCCAGCCTTCTCGCCTAAAATTGTTACTCGTTCCCCAAAGCGATCGCTTAAGGCTTCTACTAAAACTTGGCGACACTGATCATAGTGCTTACGCATTTTTCTAATATGTCTTTCTAAATGCCCTTCTTCAATAAAATTAGTCAAAACACACTGCTCTAACAATGGTAAGTGTCTATCGCTCAACCACTTAGCACGAGCAAATATTGGCACAAAACTCTTGGGTAAGACTAAGTAACCAATTCGCAGTGAAGGAAACAGTACCTTAGAGAAAGTACCCATGTACAGCACACAATCGCTTTTATCCAAGCCTTGTAGGGCTGGTATTGGTCTATCACCATAGCGATATTCACTGTCATAATCATCCTCAATAATCATAGCCCCATGAGAATGCGCCCAAGCTAGTAACTCTAGTCGCCGAGACAGAGATAGTATTGCTCCTGTGGGAAACTGATGAGAAGGAGTCACGTAAACAAGCTTAATGTGTTCATCCCTATAGTTGTCTAACTCCCTCACTATCAAACCTGACTCATCCACAGCTACTGGTAGAAGCTTTGCACCTTGGGTTAAAAAGATACGGCGTGCGCTAAGATAACCAGGATCTTCTAAAGCAACAGCATCACCAGGATCAATTAACAAGCGCATCACCAAATATAATGCTTGTTGAGTGCCATTAGTAATCAAAACTTGCTCAGGTTCGCATTGCACGGCACGGGAGTGGGACAGGTAACGAGCGATCGCTTGCCGTAGCGGTTGATATCCCAAGGCGTCTGTCGCATAATCTAACCAATGACAATGGGAGCGACAGTGACGAGACAGTAATTTCCGCCACAGTTGCATGGGAAATAATTCCAAAGCAGGTCGTCCATAACGGAAGTTAATAGGGGCATCAGTTTCTGTAGTTATAGATACATCATTTTCAATCAAACTGACGGCATACTTAGATAGCGATCCTTGCCCAAAAGTCTGCTTGTAGCAAGACTCAATCGGGGTGGAATTTAGCAGATCGTCGGGGAGTTGATCGCAGATATATGTGCCAGAACCAACAATAGTTTTGATATAGCCTTCGCTGAGCAGTTGCTCATAGCAAGTAGTCACCGTAGTACGAGAAATACCCAAGGACTTGGAGAGCTTTCGCGTGGATGGAATACGTTGATTAGGTAGCAGGCGTCCGTTGAGTATTGCTTTACGTATTTCCTCGTATAATTGCTGATGTAATGGCACATCTATATGACTGTCGAGTGCGATCGCTAAATCCATACTCTAGTTTTGTGTGATATTTAATACTAATTTTGCATAATTAGCCTGGTTTCAAAGTTCTGGAATAGTCTATGAATCTAGGCTTTTAATCCAAAATCCAAAATCTAAAATCCAAAATTGGTATAATATAAGTAGACTGATAATACAACACAAAAGTGGCTCTTGTAGTAGACCACTTGAACAATTAAGCTGACAGTATACGCTATAGAAACAAGCTTTTGATCATGAGTAATAGTAGTGAAAATGTGTTGCCTGTGACGCAACGCACTAAAATCAAGCGCGTCCCCCAACGTGGACAGTACGAACGTCAAGTTATCTATGACATTTTAGATGAAGGTTTGGTGTGCCATGTCGGGTTTGCTGTAGATGGTCAACCATTTGTGATTCCTACAGCTTATGGCAGGGTGGGAGACAGACTTTATATTCATGGTTCTCCTGCAAGTAGGATGTTGCGATCGCTCCAAAATGCCATCGAAGTCTGCGTTACCGTAACGCTACTTGATGGATTAGTGCTGGCACGGTCTGCTTTTCACCACTCGATGAACTATAGGTCAGTAGTGATATTTGGTACAGCAACAACTGTAGAAAGTTCTGAAGAAAAGCTAGCAGCGCTGCACACTTTTACTGAACATGTGATGTCGGGACGATGGGCAGAGGTGCGCCCACCTAGTCTTCAAGAACTGCAAGGAACTTTAGTATTATCTCTGCTACTCGATGAAGCATCAGCAAAGGTACGGACAGGTCCGCCACTCGATGATGAGGCAGATTACAGTTTGTCTGTATGGGCTGGTGTGTTGCCATTGCAACAGAAAGCTGGAGTAGCAATTCCAGATCCTCATTTGCACTCGGGTATTAGTCTACCTGACTATGTGCAGAACTATACTCGTACGCATTCAAAGTAAGAGCAATGACTAATCATTCTGAGCAGGGAACAGTTTAATAGCCCATGAAGAATGACAAAGGACAAATGACGTGACCCTGATTTTGATAAAATCAGTTGGAGCTTATTAGTGGGTTATAAGCTGTGCTAGCAGCCTTACTTTACGGTAAAGAAAATTTACGCTTGGAAACAGTTGCTGACCCTACTCCCAAAAAAGGAGAGGTAGTGATCCAAGTGGGAGCGGCGACAACTTGTGGTACAGATTTAAAAGTGTGGCGTCGCGGCGGTCATGCCAAGATGCTGAAACCTCCTACTCTCTTTGGTCATGAAGCTGCTGGGCAAATCGTTGCCATTGGTGAAGGTGTCACAGGTTGGCAAATAGGCGATCGCGTGGTTGCTAATAATTCGGCTCCATGCATGAATTGTTTTTTTTGTCAACGTCAAGAGTATTCTCTGTGTCCAAATTTGACGTGGAATAACGGTACTTTTGCAGAATATCTCAGAATTCCTGCGCCGATTGTAGAGCATAATTTATTGCCAATACCAGAAGATTTACCTTATGAATTGGCAGCGATGACAGAACCTCTAGCTTGTGTCCTACATGGGGCAGCTCGTTCCAACGTCAAGCCTGGAGATCGGGTGGTAGTTTTGGGAGATGGGGCGATCGGGCTGATGTTTGTAGCTAAGTTGACTCATGATTTAGGGGCGGAAGTACTGTTATTCGGTGGTAATGACGACAGGCTAAAAATTGGTCAAAAACTTGGTGCAGCCCAGACGTTTAATTATCGACAGTTACCAGATATACCTACCTTAGTCAAAGAATTTACAGATGGTTGGGGTGCAGATGTAGTCATTGAAGCAACGGGTTTACCCAGTGTTTGGGAAACAGCGATCGCCTGCGCCCGTCCTGGTGCAACTGTGAATTTATTCGGCGGTTGTCCACGAGACACGACAATTACCGTCAACACAGAACAACTCCACTACAGCGAACTTACCCTCAAAGGAGTATTTCATAATACCCCTGAGTTTGTCAGGGCAGCGTTATCATTAATTGCTAGTCGCAGAATTCCTTTTGAGTTGTTAATTAGCGAACAGCGTCCTTTGCAAGATTTGGAAGCTGTGTTTTGTGATATGCGATCGCGCAAAGTGATTAAAGTCGCGATGATTCCGTAGGATTACTTATAAATAAATCAAGACAGCAGGGGAAAAATAAAATCACTCAAAGGCGGCGGTTCATCCGACTCCTTCAAAGGGCGGGATGAACCATGATCCACCGCCTTTGGTAATGGGCTAATTACCTATTACCACTCCTTCAAGGTGTGGGATGAGTTTAGTCCTTTTAATAAAGGTTGGTATAAAGAAATGCTAAAAAATTCCCTACTGAAAGTTTTGATACTGCCTTTTTCTCTCGTCCCCTATCTCTGTGGGGGAACATTTTTTGCTGACCAAGCCAAGGCTTTGCCAGGACAAACGACAGAAGAAGTAGGTGCTTGGATTCAAGCACACCCTACCCTGCGTCCCAATATTAACGAGAAATTTTTTATACAGAAAAGCGATACAGCAGCCCAGCGATTCACTTTTCAAGCATCGGTATTTGCTCCTGGAAAAGTGGAGTTTATCAAAGACCGTAGTCGCATTCGGAGTGAGAGACTGAGCATGTATGATGCCATTAATGGCATGAGTTTTGAGCGCCTGGAAGAATCATTGCGAGTGTTATATGGCTTGGATATTTACCAAGACTTTAGACGCGCTCAGGTAATCTACGAATATCCTAGTCAAAGTACCGTTAACTCGGCTCGTTTTGCCAAAACTCCCATCCGAGAAGCTTTGCGGGGAGAATTACGTGTAGGCGATCGCTACGCATACTGGGTAGAAATTGCCCAACCAAAGAACGGTAAGGCTTTTACTGGTCAAATTACTGTTTTACTCAAATCTGATTTGAATAAACTAGAAGCGCAGTTGAAAAGTAGATAGTAGTTAGTAGTTAGTAGTTAGTTGTTGATTTTTGACCACTAACCACTAACCCCTAACCCCTAACCATTAATGTAAATTTTGCCATTTACCAGAAAAGATACTTTCAGTGGCGATCGCTATTCTCAATAAATCTTCTTTCAGCAGAGGGGGCCAGTCAACCCCTGCTTTGCGTCCTGCTGCAAACAGCATTTGAGTTTTGATGGTGAGTTGATATAAAGCGTAGGCGAGTTCTCGTTCAATAGTAGTGGCTTCTTTGAGACCTTCAAACACTACTTTCAACGCCAGTAAAGTTGAGGTGATCTGACCGGGAACTGGTGGTTTCCCCTGCTGCAAGCGGCTGAGTAGCGCATCGGGGTTTTCTTCAGAGGCGATTGTTTGATCTATGAGAAATTTGCAAGCAGTTTCGTAGTTCATACCATTGCTGAGTCACCGCGTCAGTTTTAACTAGGGCTATTTAAACATTTTTTACTTCTAACAACACATATAGCTGTCACTAGACAGGGTGAAATCGTTCAAATTTTGCATCTATTTGTCTGCAGACACTAAATTTGTGGCGATCGCTGTGCATTCCAATAGGAGTACGTTATGGAATTTGTATTTAAACTTATAAACTAAATTAGACTTTTGTAAAGCGCGATTAACTCTTTTTGATATATTTTTTAAGATCACATTGATGCTTATTTTTTTGACTTAGATTTTAACTATTTGCATCCATAAGCTTTTGTTTTCATTAATATAATTAAATTCTTTACAATGAAGATATTAATTGTCGAGGATGATGAGCTTGTTGCCCATGTACTTGCTGCTGTCCTTACGAATTACAATTATGCTGTGGAAGAAGCCTTTAATGGTCAAGCAGCTTGGGATTTAATACAAACTTTTGATTATGATCTAATTCTCTTAGACGTGATCTTGCCGGAGATAGACGGTATTACACTGTGTCGGCAAATTAGAGCGCATGGCTTGCAAATGCCAATTCTGTTGTTGACGGGTTGCGATAGCAGTCATGAAAAGGCAATTGGTTTAGATGCTGGCGCAGATGACTACCTCGTCAAACCCTTTGATGAAGAAGAATTAGTGGCTCGGATCAGAGCGTTGTTACGTCGCGGAGGAGCAATATCGCAACCAGTTTTAGAATGGGGTAATTTACGGCTTGATCCTACTAGTTGTGAAGTTACTTATGCTGGGGAATTGCTGCCATTAACTCCCAAGGAATATGCCTTGCTAGAGCTATTTTTGCGAAATAGTCGCCGAGTTTTTAGCTGTGGCATGATTTTAGAGCATCTCTGGTCTTATGACGATATACCAGGAGAAGAGGCTGTTCGTACCCATATCAAAGGATTACGGCACAAATTAAAAGCCGTGGGTGCGCCTGGGGATCTAATTGAAACAGTCTATGGTATAGGTTATCGGTTGAAACCACGTAGGGAAGAGGTGGGGCTAGGAGGACAAGAGGACACGGGGAATACAGATGAAAAATTCTCCGCGTCGTCTATTACAGTCCCGTCTTCTCAACAGACACTTGCAGCTGTGACTGGAGTGTGGAATAAATATAAAGCTAGGGTAGAAGAACAAGTAGGATTGCTCGAGCAAGCTGCTGAGGATGCCAAGCGTAAAAGATTGAATCAAAAGCTCAGAAAACAGGCTCTTCAAGAAGCACATACCCTTGCTGGCTCATTGGGTACTTTTAGTTTTGCTGTTGGTTCCCAACTAGCACATAGAATTGAGCAGTTGCTAAAAGCTAATAAAACTCTGAGTGAAGATGATACTACTCAGCTGCTGAGTTGGGTACAGCAATTACGTCAGGAAATTGCAGGTAATAAGCAAGATGCAGAATTTACACTCCATTGTGAAGATGATCATCCTTTGTTGTTGGTGGTAGATTGCGATCGCACTTTCACAGAACAAATTCAACAGGAAGCTGCTAACAAAAATTTACAGGTGGCGATCGCTACTGATACTGCAACTGCCAGAACTATACTGTATCAAAACCATCCTAGTATTGTTCTGCTAGACCCAGATGTTTCTTCAGATCATGAAGACAGTTTTAGCCTGCTAGCAGAATTACACCAACGCAAACCCCCCGTACCAGTAATAGTTTTAACTAAAGACAGTGACTTTAGCAATCGTTTACAAGTTGTTCGCAATGGTGGACACACCTTTTTACCCAAGCCAATGTCTGCTAACCAAGTGTTAGAAGCAGTCAATCAAGTGTTGCAAGAGTCTCCCCATGCAGAAGCCCACATACTTGCTGTAGACGATGATCCAAAAATAGGAGCTTTATTACAAAAATTACTACTGCCTTGGGGAATCAAAGTTACATATTTGCAAAATACCCTGCATTTTTGGGAAACTCTGGAAGCAGTCACACCAGATTTACTGATTCTTGATATCGAAATGCCAGGGATAAATGGTATAGAACTTTGCCAAGTAGTACGCAATGATCCCCAATGGAGTGAATTACCAATCTTATTTCTCACTGTTCATAACGATGCTGGTATTGTTAATCAGGTTTTTGCAGTCGGTGCAGATGACTTTGTGAGCAAACCCATCGTCGGGCCAGAACTCGTGACTAGGATTGTCAATCGTCTAGAACGGGTTAGCTTACGACGGATGCGAGAAATTTACCAAGGAGGAAACACACAAGCAGAGACGCAACTCAACACCCGCCTGCGTCAACAAGCGACGATAGAACAAGAATTGCGCCAAGCTAAAGAAGAATTAGAACTACGAGTAGCAGAACGTACAGCCGAGCTAACTAGAATTAATCAACAACTCCAGTCTGAACTCAACGAACGCCAACGCACACAAGAAGAACTGCGGAACTCCCAAGCGATGTTTGCTGGTATAGTATCGATCGCAGATGATGCAATTATTTCTATTGATGGTAGTCAAAAGATTACTCTGTTTAACCAAGGAGCAGAGAAAATTTTTGGTTACACTAGTCAAGAAGTTTTGGGACAGCCCCTAGATTTATTAATTCCATCGCAATATATCCAGGCGCATCGACAGTATGTAGCAGACTTTGGTAGATCTACAAAAGTTGCCCGCAGGATGGGAGAACGTCGGGAAATTTACGGGCGGCGCAAAGATGGAACAGAGTTTCCCGCAGAGGCTTCTATTTCTAAGTTAAAACTAGGTCAAGAAATAGTGTATACGGTTTACTTGCAAGATGTAAGCGATCGCAAGCAAGTAGAACGGATGAAAGATGAATTTGTTTCTGTTGTCAGTCACGAACTCCGCACACCCCTAACTTCGATTCATGGTTCCTTGGGGATGTTAGCCAGTGGTTTAATCAAACCAGATTCAGAACAAGGGAAACGCTTGCTGCAAATTGCTGTGGATAGTACCGACCGTCTTGTCAGGCTGATCAACGACATCCTTGATATCGAGCGCATTGAATCAGGTAAAGTCAAAATGGAAAAACAAACCTGCAATGTCGCTGATTTGATCGCCCAAGCAATCAATGTCATGCAACCCCTAGCTGATAAAGCTAAGGTAACTCTCTCGGTTTCTAGCTTATCTCAACAGCTATGGGCAGATCCTGATCGGATTGTACAAACTCTAACCAACTTACTCAGTAACGCCATCAAATTTTCTACTGCTGGTTCTACAGTTTGGTTAAGCGCAGAGTTGGTGAGTGGGGAAGACTTCACCCCACCACCCCTACCCTACGGGAAGCCCTTCGGGTTCGCAGTTGCTCATGGGGGAAACCCCCAAGACCGCCCTGTCTCACCGCTTGCGCGTCTACACCCCATCACCCCATCACCCCACTTTCCTAATTGCCATATCTTATTTACAGTCCGTGACACCGGGCGCGGTATCCCGTCTGATAAATTAGAGAGTATTTTTGAGCGCTTTCAACAGGTGGATTCTTCAGATTCTCGCAATCATGAGGGTACTGGTTTGGGTTTGGCGATTTGTAGAAGTATTGTCCAGCAACATGGTGGTGAAATTTGGGTAGATAGTCAGCTGAATGAGGGTAGTACTTTTTACTTTACACTACCTATATTGCAGGATGCTCATATTAATCAATTAGAATACCGTGACAGTGATCATGTACCTTTGGTGCTTGTCTGTGATGATGATCCTGAGATTCGCAGCCAGTTACAAAATCTTCTGGAAAAACGTCACTATCGGGTAGTTACAGTCGCTAATGGTGAAGAAGCGATCGCGGTTGCGTCTTCAAGCCATCCAGATGTGATTTTACTAGATTTACTCATGCCCGGTATGAATGGCTGGGAAACAATGACAGTTCTTAAACAACGGGTTGATACTCAAGATATTCCAGTTATTATTTGCAGTGTTTGCACACCTACTGATAACAGCAAACCAAATCAAGATTTTGTTAATTGGGTTAGTAAGCCTTTAGAAGAAAGCTTGTTATTTGAGTCGTTACGACAAGCACTCACAAATTCTGCTAAACAAATCCGTGTGTTATTGGTTGAGGATGATCCCGAGTTGGCGGAAGTTTTGCAAACTCTGTTTAAACTTCATGATATTAATATTGTTCATGCCAAAACAGGTAAAGAAGCAATTCGTCTCAGTCAAAAGGTGAAGCCTGATTTGCTGATTCTGGATTTAGTTTTGCCTGAAGGTGATGGATTTACGGTTGTGGAATGGCTACAGCAACACAACCAACTTTGCAAGATTCCTCTGATGATTTATTCGGCCAAACAATTGCAAGAGTCTGAGAGAAAACGACTAAAGCTAGGACATACAGAATTTCTGGAAAAAGGACAAGTAACCCCCCAAGAATTTGAACATCGAGTGATGCAATTATTGCACAAAATTACACAATCAAATTCGGAGATAATAAGTCAGAATACTTGTACTTCTGTCTCTATGGAATAGTATGCCTTGGGTGTTTGGAAACGCAGAGGAGCGCAGAGTTAGCGCACTAGGTAGCGGAGTCTTTTTTAGGGATTATTCGCTCTGACTAATTATAGGAAACAAGAGGATAAGAATGAAAACTAAGAAAGTGTTGGTAATTGATAATGAAGAATATATTCAAGAAGTTGCGAAAGTTTGTTTAGAAACAGTGGCAGGGTGGCAAGTGTTGACAGCAGGTTCTGGGAAAGAAGGTATCAGTAAAGCTGAGAACTATCAACCAGATGCAATTCTGTTAGATGTAATGATGCCAGATATGGATGGACTGACTACTTTTGAGAGACTAAAAGAAAATCAAATCACAAAAGCGATCCCGGTAATTTTATTAACTGCAAAGATCCAAGCTTCTGACCGTCGCCGTTATGCTCAGTTGGGTATAAAAGCAGCGATCGCTAAACCGTTTAATCCTCTAGAGTTAGCCCCTCAGGTAGCGTCAGCTTTGGGTTGGAACCTGTAAAAATTACATATCATACATCGTTCCTAATTCACGCCTGATGTGAATTGAATATGGAGACGCAATATTCTTGGCGCCTGGTAAAAAACGTTTTTTTAGAAATCGACCACCGATACACACCGATAAA
>NZ_MRCA01000009.1:0-212326 GCF_001904645.1 Fischerella major NIES-592
GTAGCAATGCTACGTCTGGTCACACCCGTAAATTGTAAATTCATATTTTGATTCAGCAACGCCGTTTAAAGAATAAGTAACAACCAACAATCAACAATCAACCACTACAAATAACATCAACGGAAATTGCGCCTCTATTGTTCGGTTATACGACTTTCACCATTGCACAAAGATCGATAACCTCGTAAGTAACAGTGAAAAAGTAGTGAAAACTCTGCCTTAAACGCTGGATGTCGCTGTTGAACTAAGGGGTGAATACCTGTGTACAAATGGATCTTGCCTAGTCTGAGCGAAGTATTAGCCGATAGTCAATCAACTATGGGTTCTTGTTCATCTACAAAGGCTCAACAACAGTGGCGCTTATGCGTGGCGGCTACACAACAATTGCTGTTAGATACCTTGAGAACGCTTGACGGAGATGTAACGCAAGGATTGGTTTTAGCTGCGCCAGCACCTGTGTTTGATGATCCCAAGTTGACTCAAAAGTTGCAGTCAATAGCTTTTACAGCAGAACCGTTTAATCATTTGGCATTAATGCCATTTCAGATGTCTGATCAGGAAGTTGCGATCGCAGCAGAAGCAACTATCTTTAATAAGTCAATTTTACCTTTGCTAAAAACAGATCCGTTAGCAAAAGAGCAGTTTTGTCTGATTTTTACGAAAAAATTTAGATTAGTTCTAGTTTTAGCAGAAGAAAACGGTCAAAAAACCTTTTTATTTTCCTTTGATTCAGAGGTAGTGCAGCAGGCGTGGCGAGCATTGAGCGCACGGGTAATGTTGAGTAATCCTGATTTGTTTGCTGAACTTGAGGAGACAGTACAGAACTATTACCCTACTGCACCAGATTATCGCACAGTCATGCAGTTTAGCCAATTGTTGCTAGCGGAATTACCGGAGCAAGAAGGGACAAGGGACTGGGGGCTAGGAACAAGGGAAGCAATAGAGGGATCGCTTGAGCAGGAACAAAAAGCTGAGATGAATTCCTCTTACTCTGCATCACCAAATCCTGATGTGGAAATGCTGCAAGCTTTTGCTCATGAAGTCCGTACTCCTTTGACAACTATTCGCACTATCACTAGACTATTGCTGAAACAGCGCGATTTACCTGCCAATGTCATTAAGCGATTGAAAGTTATTGATCGTGAGTGTACCGAGCAGATAGACAGGATGGAATTGCTGTTTAGAGCAGCCGAACTAGAAACATCTGCTACAGATAAAGCTACAAGCCATCAACTGACAGCAATGAGTCTGGAGCAGGTGTTACAGGCGAGTATTCCCCGTTGGCAAGAAGCAGCTAGTCGGCGTAACTTGAAGTTGGATGTAGTTTTACCCCAGGATTTGCCGACTGTAGTTAGCAATCCTACCATGCTCGACCGGGTTCTCACAGGTTTAATAGAAAATTTCACCCGTAATTTACCTGCGGGTAGCCATATTCAAGTACAGGTTATTCCTGCTGGCGATCAACTAAAGTTGCAATTATTGCCTCTGGTGAGGGATAATGACGCAGCAATTGTATCAAACTGTACGCCACCAATTCGCAAGGCTCTTGGTCAGTTACTGATGTTCCAACCAGAAACAGGTACAATCAGCTTGAATCTCAATGCCACTAAGCATTTATTTCAGGCTATTGGTGGCAAATTGATTGTGCGTGAGCGTCCTCGTTATGGAGAGGTTTTAACAGTCTTCTTACCTTTAGAAGGATCGGAAAAGCAAGGGAATTCAAAGTTCAAAATTCAACATTCAAAAGTATAAGAGGCGTTAAAATTTGTAAATGTCTGCGATCGCACATTAATTATGATGTGGCAGTTCTATGTGCCTTCCTCACACGGGTAGAATTAGGCAGAATCTGCAACAGTAAGCGATCGCTAGGCAAGTATGCAATTAGACTGAAAAAGATTTTATACAACGGTTGAAAGCTGAAGATTCTTCCAAGTTTTTGGGAAAAACCCTTGCGAATAAATACTTTTGTTAAGCGAGTGATAAAAAATACAGTATTTTTACTGTTATTACGGTTGTAATAATTGAATAATATAATAAATCGTACTCGACTATAGTTCATCTTCAAGTAACGGCTGACTCTATAAATCTAGTCAAAAGATGAGACAAAATATCCATCATAAAATTAAGTAAAATCAACAGTTTTTAATCAAAATAAACTTGTTTTTGATTCATATTTGTTAATCTATCAAAGATAATTTTGCGTTTAGTGATTGTTTAACAATTCTATAATTGAGACAATGGATAATAAAATGATGAGTTTTACAGAAAAAAGTAATTTCTCACAACTGATTAATGAATTTAACAATTGCATAAAATTACAATATAACGGTGAATTAAAAATCAAAATAGTTAAGGGACAAGTCTATACTTTTTACTATCGTTTAGGTAGGATTGTATGGGCAACTGGGGGTTCTCATCCTTTCCGGCGTTGGCGTAGACTAATGGCACAACATTGTCCACAAATTGATATTGCACAAGTGCGATCGCACTTCATTGATCTATCAAGAGATTATTGGGATTATCGTGTCCTAGAAACTTTGTATTCTCAACAGAAAATCAACAGAGAACAGGTTAACACCATTACAGAAAGCACTATTCATGAATTGCTATTTGATTTAATACAACAAGCAAATTACAGTGTAATCAACTATGAACGCCAACAGCAAATTATTTTAAATTCACCAATGAGTTTTACAAATGTACAGATGGCTTTGCAGGAAGCACAACAATTATGGCAAGCTTGGTTAGCAGCAGGTTTAGCAAAATTTTCTCCTAATTTAGCACCAATAGTATGTCAACCAGAGGAGCTACAACAACAAGTTAGCCCCCAAATATATCAGAAGTTTATTTCTTTAATGACTGGTAAGCATACCTTACGTGATTTAGCAATCAAACTTAAACAAAATGTTTTACCAGTTACACGCTCTCTACTACCCTTTATCCTTAAAGGTGTGATAGAACTCGTAGAAGTTCCCGATCTACCGATGTTGCAACTAGTTCATGGCAAAAATGTTTCATCATCTCCACCACACGCACCTAAACCCCCACTTGTAGCCTGCATAGATGATAGTCCACAAGTTTGTCAAATGCTAGAGCAAATGCTGGTACCAAATGGCTTTAGATGTCTTAAAATTCAAGACCCTATTCAAGCATTACCTAATTTAATTCAAAATAAACCAGATTTAATATTTTTAGATCTGATCATGCCAGTAATTAATGGTTATGAAATGTGTACACAAATACGACGTATCTCTACCTTTACAAATACACCAATTATTATTCTCACCAGCCAAGATGATCTTTTAGACAGAATTCGTACTAGGGTAATAGGTGCAACAGAATTTATTTCCAAACCTATTACCGTTGATAAAACCATGGCTTTAATACGCAAATATCTACATCCTGCAATCAAATAATTTTTCAGGCGATGGAATTAGTTTTATATAAAAAGCATAAAAACTAGAAAAAAAATTTTGATTTTTGGGAATATATTTTTATTTTTCCGCAATTATTTAATAGCTAGATATTAAAATTTTTGCTATTAGGAAAAATCAATATTTACATAGTATTTATTTGTTAAATAAAATTACCTAGATAACTAATAGTAGCTCATAGCTGTAACATTGGAGCTAGATTTAAAAAATCAGAATTTTTACGGTATAAAATTTTTCAAGCAATTGCAATAATCAAATTATAAATAGATATAAGTAATTTTGATGTACTGCACAATATATATTTTTTTAGGAGCAAATCAAAATGGATTGTTTGCAACAGATGAATGTGAAGAATTTACTATTGGAATTCTTACACCTTAATCAGACGCAGTATAGTGGCGCGTTAGATATTACAACTAGTTATCATCATAAATTTCGTATTTACTATCATCGAGGAAGTATTATTTGGGGAACAGGTGGTGTTCACCCCCATCGGCGCTTACGCAGACATATGGCTCAAAATTTTCCACAAGTTGATTTACAGAGTCTACAATGGCGTTGGCAAAATCTATCAATCAATAACTGGGATTACCAGTTATTGAGAACCTTACATCAAATGCAAAAAATAGAATGGTCACAAATAAATACAATTGTAGAGAATACCGTTACAGAAATATTATTTGATATCATCCAGGAGGCACATTGTACTCACGTATTTTGCGATCGCCGTTCAGAAGTCGTTTTAGATGTGCCGATTATTTTTACAAACACAGAAATTATTCTGCGCCGTACATACCAATTATGGCAGAATTGGGCAAAAGCGGATTTAGCAGCAATTTCTCCTAATTTAGCACCTTCCCTAAATCAACCAGAACAACTGCAATACCAAGTTAGTCAAAGTGTATACAAAATTTTTATAACTTTGCTTAATGGTAACTATACTTTGCGTGATATTGCAATAAAAATAAAACAAGATATTTTGCCTATTACTCGTTATTTATTACCACATATCAACCAAGGGAAAATTCAACTAAAAGAAGTTAAAGACTGGTATTTAAATTTATCTAATAACGCTACAACATCTGTAGATAAATTTCTAATAAAACACAGAAATCAACTAGTTGCTTATGTAGATGATAGTCCACAATTAGGTCAGACATTGGGAAAAATTATTATTGATAATGGCTTGAGATTTATTCATATTCAAGACTCTACACAAGCTTTAGTAAATTTAATTGAGCAAAAGCCAGATTTAATTTTCTTAGATTTAATGATGCCATGCACTAGTGGTTATGAAATTTGCGCTCAATTAAGAAAAATTTCTTTTTTTGCTAATACGCCAATAATTATTTTAACTGGTAGTGATGGAATTTTTGACAGAACTCGCGCTAAAGTCGTAGGCTCTACAGATTTTCTCAATAAGCCAATTGTAGTTGAGCAAGTTATGGCTATGCTAAACAAATATTTGCCAGTGAAGTCTTTTGTTAATCTTAGTAAGTGATAAATTCAAGAATTTATCTATATTAAAAAATGTAAATTTTGTAAATTATACGTATTGATACTGAACCTATTTAACAACAAATATCTCAGAATAAAAAAATCAGTGGAGATATGATAAATATTTTTCCTGTCACCCTACTATAATATCTCCAAACTGTTGCTAATACATGTTATTGCTCTTTTTGCAAAAAAGATTTGATTTTGCTATGAATACTGTTTTAGTTGTAGAAGATGGATTAACTGATTTAGAACTAATTTGTAATTGCTTACAACAAGCTGGATATTCCGTTATTAAAGCAAAAAGTAGTGAAGAAGCAGAAGAAAAGCTGTTACAAAGTCAGCCAGATTTAATTTTTCTCGATGTAATTTTACCAGGAAAAAGTGGTTTTGAGATATGTCGAGAAATTAAAAGTAACCCTGCCACAAATAAAATTCCTGTAATTTTTTGTTCTACGAAAAATAGCGAAGTTGATAAGTTATGGGGCAATATGTTAGGCGGTGATGCTTATCTCAGTAAACCAATCAATCAAGATGAGCTTGTGGTTACGGTGAAGCAATTAATTAAGTGATCGGCAAGAGATGAAAACAGAAAACAAGCAAAGATATTTAAGCTTGACTTTAAAGGATAAATACATAGCGCTTATCACCTTAGAACATGTCCAGGAAATATTCACTATTGACTTGACAAATATTTGTCGAGTACCACAAGTGTCTAGTTGTGTTGTCGGTGTATACAATTGGCGTGGTGAGATGCTATGGCTAGTTGATTTGGAAAGGATGTTTGGTTATCCTCCTTTAGGATCACAAACAGATTTATTTTCTAAATTGATGGTGATAAAACTCCAGTATCAAGGCAAGTCTTTGGGAATTTTGGTACGTGAAATTCGAGATATTGAAAATCTGGATATACAGTTTCTAAAATCACCAGATGAACATTTATTTTCTCTGGAATTATCTCCTTTTGTACAAGGTTACTTTATCAGTCCTAGTGAAGAAATATTAATTAGTTTGAATACAAAAGCAATATTTCAAGCACAAATTGGGGTAGGAAATTAGTAGGGTGACAAGGAAAGGTATTTCATGGACTGCTGATAGATGCTGAAGGTTAATAAACATATTTATATAAATAGAGGTTCTATTCATGACAATTACCTATGACAATTATCCAGAAAATAGTTTTGTTGTTAATCAAGAAGAAATTTTAGAAACAACAGATATCTCTCAAGCATTTAAAAATTGGCGAAAACAATGGCAAGCGATCGCCAAGCAGATGCGACAAGCCACAGATGCAGATACACTGTTTCAAGTCACAACTAAAGCGGTACGGGAAATCATCGCAGGCGATCGCGCCTTAATTTATCGTTGGCACAATCTGGATACAGGTGTGGTGTTGGCTGAGTCCAAAACTATTGGTTGGACACCTGCATTTGGTGAAAACTTGTCTACTATTGTATTTGGTGTTGACACAACTCCAGATTACTCAGAACCGATCACAATTACAGATATCAACCAGGTAGAACCTACTCCTTATCAACGTCAGTTGTGGGAAAAATTTCAAGTCAAAGCTAGTGTGTCAGTACCGATTCTTGTAGAAGGTGAATTGTGGGGATTGTTAGCAGTTCATCAATGTGGGATGTCGCGCCAATGGCAAGAAGCAGAAATTAATTTGCTGACACAAGTAGCGACAGAATTGACTTATGCCTTGCAGAGGTTTCAATTTCAAAAGGAACAGCAACAGCAAGCCCAGGCAAAAAAAGCTGTTGGTAAGGTGATTGATAAAATTGTCCGCGTTGCCAACGTTGATCAGTTTTTCCAAACTTCCACTCAAGAAGTGCGTAACTTACTGCGTTGCGATCGCGTTGCCCTTTATCAATTTAACTCTGACTGGAGTGGTGAATTTATTGCGGAATCGGTTGGTAATGGCTGGGTGCGTTTGGTAGGGCCTGATATTAGAACAGTCTGGGCAGACACCCATCTCCAAGATACCAAAGGCGGACGTTATGCTCGTAGTGAAAGCTTTACAGTTGATGACATTTACAAGGCAGGATTATCCCAGTGTCATATAGATATTTTAGAACAATTTGAAGCCAAAGCTTACATGATCGCGCCCGTATTTTCTGGAGAAAAATTATGGGGACTGCTAGCCGCTTATCAAAACTCTGGTGCGAGAAAATGGCAAGAATGGGAAATTAGTTTTTTAGCTCAGATTGGTATGGGGTTTGGTGTCGCCATCATTCAGACTGAGTACTTGGAAAAGTTGCAAGAAAAATCAGACCAGTTAACCCAAATTGCCGAACAAGAAAAAGCTTACAGTAAGATTACCAATCGCCTGCGGCAATCACCAGACGTAGACACGGTTTTCAAAACCACAACTCAAGAACTCCGCCAACAATTACGTTGCGATCGCGTGGCTGTGTACCATTTCCGTGATGATTGGAGTGGCGAATTTATTGCCGAATCTGTTGCTAGTGCTTGGGGGCGCTTGGTAGGTACAGAAGTTAACAAGTTCTGGGAAGATACCTATTTGCAGGAAACCAAAGGGGGACGACTGGCAAAGGGTGAAAGCCTTGCCATTGATGATATCCATCAACAAGGATTGTCAGCTTGTTACATCGAACTATTAGAAGAATTTGAAGCCAAAGCCTATGTAGTTTCACCGATCTTCTTTGGGGACAAATTGTGGGGTATTCTCGCCGCCTATCAAAATTCCCAACCCCGCCATTGGCAAGAGTGGGAAATCAACTTACTTGCCAGAGTCGGCGATCAGTTAGGACTGGCGTTACAACAAGTTGAATATCTGCAACAACTCCAAACCCAGTCAACCCAACTAGCAGCAGTAGCTGCCAAAGAAAAAGCAGCAAAAGAGTTATTCCAACAACGTTGCATTCAAACCCTCACAGCCCTTCGTCCAGCCTTGGGAGGAGATTTGACCGTCCGCGCCCCGATCACAGATGATGAGTTGGGGACAATTGCCGATGCTTATAACAACACCTTGCAAGCACTGCGACAGATAGTCATACAAGTACAAAAAGCCGCCCAGCAAGTCGCCCAAACTTCTCAAGATAGTGACGCATCCCTTGTAGACGTGATCAATTTGGCACAGCAGCAGTCCCAGGAAATCTCTATAGCTTTAGCTGAAATTAAACTGATGGGAGACTCCAGCCAAGCAGTCGCTCACAGTGCTGATTTAGTGCAAGTCGCTGTAGAGAAAGCAAACCAAACTTTGACAGCTGGCGATCGCGCCATGAACCAGACAGTTGAAGCAATTCAAGCTATTCGCGAAACCGTCGCCCAAACCAGCAAAAAAATTCAGCGTTTAAGCGAATCTTCTCAGAATATCTCCAAAGTAGTCAACTTAATTAGTAACTTTGCTACACAAACAAATGTCCTAGCCTTGAACGCAGCCATAGAAGCCACTCGCGCTGGCGAATACGGCAAAGGTTTCGCAGTCGTTGCCGATGAAGTTCGTTCTCTGTCTCGCCAGTCAGCGACGGCTACAACCGAAATTGAAAAACTGGTGCAAGAGATTCAAGCAGAAACCACAGACGTAGCAATGGCAATGCAAACAGGTATTCAACAAGTACTAGAAGGAACCAACCTAGTTAACAATACCCGCCATAACCTCAACGAGATAGTAGCAGCCACAACGAATATTAGTCAATTGATAGAACAAATTACCGCAGCTACCCAAACTCAAACCACACGATCTGTTTCTGTTACCACCTCCATGCAACAAGTCGCTGAAATTTCCCATAATACCGTCGCCCAAGCCCAAGCTTTAGCCGCCGTATTTCAACAACTTCTTGCAACAGCCAAAGAATTACTCACAACAGCCAGTCAATTTAAAGTTGGTTAGTTGTTGGTTTGGTTGTTGGTTTGGTTGTACCAGACGTGCCATGGCACGTCTGTACATTGGTTAGTAGTTAGTGGTTAGTAGTTAGTTGTTCTTTAAACTACTTACTCCCCACACTCCTCACACCTCCCCACCTCCCGAGTGATACCATGATCACAGACTCTGCAATTCGCGAACAAGGTTACATCTATTTCCTGGCAGAAGCACCAGAATTACTGCATCAAGTTGAACAAGAACTGTTTACTTTATCGACTGATTTTAGTCATGCCAAAGTACATAATTTGATGCGGGCAACCCATACAATCAAAGGTGGAGCTGCTAATGTCGGATTGGAAGTCATTAGTAAAGTAGCCCATTACCTAGAAGATGTAGTCAAATGTCTCTATCATCCTGATGTTGTTATAGATGCCCAACTGCAAACATTGCTGGTAGAGGCTTATGAGTGTCTACGTTTACCAATTACAGCAGAATTGACGGGAACGACAATCGATGAACAAGAGATTTTGCAACGTTCAGCAACAGTGTTCGCTAAGTTACAAGAAAAACTGGGAGATGCATTTACAGATAGTAATCATATTCCCACATCCGCAGAATTAGGATTTGACATTATTCAGTCAATTTTTGAAACTGGTGTGCAACAAAGGCTAGAGACGATCGCAACAGCATTGCAATCCACTACAGATGCTGAAGCGATCGCTGAGTTATTACGTTCCGAAGCAGAGGTATTCCTTGGCTTGGGTGAGTCGTTAAGTTTACCAGGTTTATGTAATATTGCTGAAGCGATTATCAAGGCATTAGAAACCCATCCACAGGAAGTTTTCCAAATAGCAGAGATAGCATTAGCTGATTTACAACAAGCCCAAAGTGATGTGTTAGCAGGCGATCGCACTCAAGGTGGCACACTTTCTCAGGCTTGGCAACAATTTACAACAAAAATCCAAGCACCCAACGAAATTCATTTAAATGCAGAAATTGAAGAATTATATCAATTTTTAACTCAACACTTTCAAGTTAAAGGTCAGTGTTTAAAACCTCAAACAGCAAGATTATATCTCCAAGTAGTCTACTATCTTTTAGCTTGGTGGGAACAGGAATTCAAAATTCCTACTTCGGAATTAAATTTATCTTTACTTGTTCCCCAAGTTGCAAATCTTCCCAGCCACGATCATATTCCCGATTGGCTAAAACGATTTTGGCAATTTATCTGTGAAAAAGAAGATAGTTATAGCCTAATTCTGTATCGCCAAGGCGTAATTTTAACTGTTATTTTAGCAGTGACACGCCTACAAGCTCAAAAAGGAAAAGTTCAAAATGTTGTATTAGAAATACTTGCCGAACAAATTAAAGCTATAGCCCAAGAATACAAGCAATATCCGCCTGTAAATCGTCAAGAAAAACAATGGTTTACAAGTTGTAAATTACAGGATTTAATTAAAAATTCGCAAATTATATTACCTAGCATTAATAATAAAATTATAGAAGAAAATTATCAATTACAAGAATTAGTTATCTATAACGAGAGTTATCAGAGTAACCAGATACAAAAATTAGACATAGAAAAATTTTCAATTCCAATACCAGAAACACCAAAAAATATTTGTTCTACTGTCACGGCAGAGTCTAAAATTATTCCCAAAAGTGACGTGAAACCAGATGTGTTAAGCATTTCGCGTCAAAAAACCTTCGTGCGTGTGGATGTTGAAGATTTACAACGCCTTGATTATTTAGTTGGAGAATTATTGATTAGCGAACAACGCTACAATTTGCAAAACGAAAAACTCAAAGACATTATCAAACAGTTGTTGCAGCAATTACATCAACATCAAAATGGATTAGAAGACACACTGCAATTAAAAAAGACAGCAGATTCTCTCAATGCAGTTTTACAACAATCCCAGCAAATGCAACACAAGCAGCAATCTCTAGTACTCAATGTGATTGATCAGCTAGTATCAGCACGGATGTTACCTGTGGGATACGTTGTAGAGCGTTTTCCCCACATGTTGCAACATCTGAGTCAAGTATATGGCAAGCAGGTGCAGTTGCAACTGACTGGTACACAAGTTTTAGTCGATAAGGCGATCGCTGAAAAATTATATGATCCTCTGCTGCAATTATTGCGTAATGCTTTTGACCACGGTATTGAACTTCCAGAAGTCCGCCGTCAACAAGGTAAACCAGAACAAGGTGTAATTGAAATTTCTGCTTACCATCGCGGTAGCCAAACAGTGATTGAAGTCCGAGATGATGGACAAGGATTAAATTTCCACAAGATTTACACCAAAGCCGTACAACTTGGTTTGATGAGTGCAGACAATACTTCTATTACATTAAATCAACTCCTCGAATTCTTGTTTCAACCAGGATTTTCTACCACTGATCAAGTCAGCGAAATTTCCGGACGGGGAGTGGGCTTAGATATTGTGCGATCGCAATTACAAGCACTCAATGGTTCAGTGACAGTGCAATCTCTACCCGGACAGGGAACAACATTTATCCTGACGATTCCTTTTTCTATGACTACAGAAAAACTGATGCTGGTGCAAGCAGAGGGTGTGACTTACGCACTACTGTTGGATAGTATCCAGAAAATCCTCATACCAAGTCCTGAACAAATCAAAGTATTTGATGGTAAACAAGTTCTGCACCTACAAACAGAACAAAATGAGTACATAGTCACTTTACAGCAAATGGCACAGTTAATGCCTTATAGTGACTGCGATCGCGAATCTCCTGTTCTAGAATCGCTTAATTCACCTGTATTGTTATTACGTTGTCAACAAGAAATTTTAGCTTTAGTTGTTGACCAAATCATAGGTGAACAAGAACTAGTAATTAGACCTTTGGGAAGCGCGATCGCACCACCAAAATATGTTTATGGTTGTACAACCTTAGCAGATGGGACGCTAGTTTTAGTAATTGATGGCGCTTTGTTAACACAAACACAACAACAAAGAATACAACCGCAGTTAGACTACATGCGGCTACCAGTAGCAGAGATTCTGCAACAAAACAGTTGGTTCCAACTCTCTACGGACACGACCCAATCTCTGCCATTGTTAAACTCAGCATCTGCATCCAAAGTCATACTGATTGTGGACGACAACCTTAGCTTTCGTCAAACTCTCTCCCTAACTTTGCAAAAATTTGGTTATCAAGTCTTGCAAGCAGAAAATGGTTTAGAAGCACTAGAAAAATTACAACAACATCCTGAAATTCAGCTAGTGATTTCTGATTTAGAAATGCCGCATATGAATGGACTGGAATTCCTCAGTCGTCTACAACAAGATCCTCAGGTAGGACGTAGACCTGTCATTATTCTGACATCTCGGAGTGTGCAAATTTACGGTCAAATGGCCCAACATCTGGGAGCGATCGCCTATCTTACCAAACCTTATGTAGAACAGGAACTGGTTTCTACAGTAGAACGGTTTGTGAGTGCTGGTGAGTTAACACATTGCTAGTTGAACACTCATATTATTCGTTGGAGTCGGTAATCGGTAATAGGTAATGGTAATGCTTAATGCCCAAGCTTTATATCATAAGCAATTAGTCGGATATGATATCAATCCCCACCTTTGTTCCTTAGGACAGATGTGGTGAGAGGCAATAATTTTCTAATTGCAGGGTTGCAATTTGTAACAACAATCTGAGAAAATGAGAAGAATATGAAAAATAATTAGATCAAACTACTGCCTGTGAAACTTGATTCCCTACCCATGAGTGCTGCTAGTACATCTCAGTACAATTCTGTGGAGACTCGCCCTAGCGCATCTCTATATTCTAAAAGTCAGCAACAAATAACAGAAAATCTTGATAGCAATACGAGTATTACTACAGTCACTTCACCATCACCTGCTGTTGCTGATTGTACTCAAAAGCAGTCACCCATAACTATTTTCGTCACCACTTTCTTAACCATTTTTCTAGCGGAAATTGGTGATAAGACACAGCTATCCACTTTACTCATGAGTGCAGAATCACATTCACCGTGGGTTGTTTTTGTCGGTTCCGCAGCAGCACTGATTACAACTAGCTTATTAGGTGTACTTCTGGGTAGTTGGATCGCTAGTCGCCTTTCTCCAAAAACTGTAGAAAAAGCAGCAGGAGTAATGCTGCTGTTGATTTCCCTGATGCTGTTTTGGGATGTAATTTCTTAATTGTTCTTTGTTAGTGGTTGTTTGTTGGTTGCAAAACTTCAAACAACCACCAACTACCAATCACCAACCAACAAAATTTATGAACTGGCATCTTTTAGGATTAAGCTTTATCACCGTTTTTCTCTCTGAGTTAGGCGATAAAAGTCAACTAGCAGCGATCGCCCTTTCTGGGCGTAGCCAATCTCCTCGCGCTGTGTTCTTTGGAACTGCTGGGGCGTTACTGTTAACTAGTTTGTTGGGAGCATTAGCAGGTGGGGCTGTGGCAGAATTTTTACCCACGAGGTTGTTAAAAGCGATCGCTGCTGTGGGATTTGCCATACTTGCTGTACGCCTGCTGTGGTTTAAAGATGAAACTTCTCAAGATGAATTGTAGAGACGTCCTACTATATATAGTGCGTTTCTACAAATTCTATTGCCGCCAGCACCAGCTTAAAAGCGTACCACCTGCTACTAATTTGATAACTTCCAATAGCCAATAACCACCATGCAATAAATTCATATTCGCTGGGACTTTTGTTGTCGTGTCAAACAGGTTTAGTTGCATTCCGATAGCAGACATTTCCGGTGTTAACCAATAGGTGGTAGTGAGTGATATAGCTAACAGCAGTATTGATAAAATCAGGCTACCAGACCGCCAGTGAGATTGAGTTTGATTAAGAGCTAAAACACAAGTTAACACCAAACCAGCAGCCAATAATTCTATACGGTTAAAATTCCAGAAAATAACGTAACCTGCTGTAGCAAAACTGGCTTGTGTGATCATACCAGACACATAAAGACTAGGCATAATCACCCAGTCTAAAAGCAAACTAGCACTGAGCCAGAAGCCCAAAGTTAGCATCACAATTGATTGCAAAGTCGGACGCTTGAAGCCGAAACTAGAAACAGTATTCATGGTAAATAAATAATTGCTTATATTTATAACTCTAGTTTCTAACTTAATAAATTAATTTGACAACTAATTTCAATTATCTTTTACATTTATATTTGATAAGTAATAAAAATACAAGTTAATTTTGCGTGATAAAATATATTAGACAAATAATAAAAATTAGTTTTATACATTAGGCTAACTTAGCCAAATAAAGCAATGCGCTTTCCATTGTTATTAGGTACAGCACTAACTTTAGTAATAGCGATCGCACCAGATGCTGTCCTCAAAACTCAAGCAGTGCAGCTTAGAGATGGCACAGTATATTTTGTCCAACCTCCTTCGCTAGAAGGAGCAATTACTACCTATAAAACAACATATGCCTGGGGTGCAACATACTATTTTACAATCAATTTACCTGAAAATGCTGGAGAACCACTGCAAAAAATAACCATAAACCAGCATCAAGGAGTAGACCGTGTCCGCTTCGACCTAGAAGATACCGTCGTTTTTGAAGGTAAGCCTCGCGATAAAAGGCAAAAACAGCAACTCAAAGACGTGACAAGCGATCGCAAAACCAGAACAGTATCACTGACATTTGATCCACCAATCCCACCAGGTAAAACTATCACTATTGGTCTGAAACCTTACCAAAATCCAGGAGTTAGCGGGGTTTATCTGTTTGGTGTCAAAGCCTTTCCTGCGGGTGAAAAAAGTTACGGGCAATTTCTTGGTTACGGACGCTTGCAATTTTATAGCCCAACTTTCCTTTAACAAAATTAGCTTTCCTAGTTGAAATGAATTTTTCTTGGCGTCTTGGTGTCTTTGTGGTGAAAAAGATAATCTTTGAACCACAAAGACACTAAGACACAAAGAATGTAATACTGTTTTGTTGCGTGTCTTATAAGTGCGATCGCACCTTGCATTGCTGTAGAAGGCAAGATAATAGCAAATTCTTTGCCGTCCCCCAAGTCGTCCCCCATCTCCCTTGTTTTACTTATCCTTAAACGTCCATACACCATCATCCCAATCTGCATCTGATGGAGGTTTTTGCAACCAGTATAGACATCGGTTATGATGCATCTTTGCAGCTTGGTCATTTTTGTCTATTTGCAAAACCTTGGCAAACTCAGCTTTGGCAGAGAAAAACTGACGATTCAGATAAAAATGCCGTCCTTTTTGATAATGTTCAATTACTTGCAATTTCTTGCTACTTATGTTTTCGGAACGCAAGCCTACTAATTCATATATGGCTACTGGTTCATTTCTACCTTTCACACGAATATAATCTAGTTCTCTAGCCCAGATATAATCTTTACAGGGGTGATATGTTTTATCACTAATAATAATGTCACAGCCGTACTGCTTGCTGACACTTTCTAGACGGGAACCAAGGTTGACTCCATCACCAATCGCTGTAAATTCCATCCGCTTGCTAGAGCCAATATTGCCACTGATGACCACATCAGAATTAATACCAATACCAATATTAATGCGTGGCTTGTTACGGGCATGACGACGGGCATTAAATTCTTGCAGACGGTGGCGCATTTCTAATGATGTTTGCACAGCCATCCAAGCATGTTCTTGCAAAGGCAAAGGAGAACCATACACAGCCATGATGGCGTCTCCAATGTATTTATCAAGAGTACCTTTATACTTAAATACAGCTTCTACCATCGATTCAAAATATTCGTTGAGCATACTTACCACTTCCTCCGCTTCTAGGTTTTCTGTTAAAGTGGTGTAGCCACGGATATCAGAGAATAAAATTGAAACTTCTTTGCGATCGCCTCCGAGTTTAGCGTCGTCTAGTTTCAGTAATTCTTCTGCCAATTCCTGAGTCATGTAACGATACATCGTACTCTTGAGGCGCTTTTCATCACTAATATCATCCATGACTACTAGCGCCCCCCGCACTTGGCGATGATCGCTAGCATCGGCTATTGTGTTAATCGATAAATTTACACTGTGTTGCACTTCGTCATGAGATACTAAAGTGCGATCGGGGTAATACTGTTCGCGATATTTTATCTCTGCTGCATTTAAAGCATAGTGACACCATTTTTTAAAGTTACCTTCTTTAATCCGAATGATGTCAGTAATTAATTTACCTTCTAGTTTGTCTGCTGCCTCCAAACCCAACAAGCGCTTAGCACTTTCATTTGCAGCGATAATATGACCACTTTGGTCCGTAGAAATAACACCATTAGAAAGACTGCGGAGAATATCTCGCTGCATTTGTTCTTGTTGCTTGACTGTGGCAAATAACTTCGCATTTTGCAGTGCTACTCCCGCTTGAATATTAAAAGCTTCCATAAACTCTTCGTCGTTGCGATCAAAACTAGCTTGGAAACATTCGGGGGCTAGGGGCCAATCGGCGGGGTTATAAACAGGAAAATCACCAGTTTTCTTTTTATTAACTAGTTGGGTGACACCAATCAATTCGCGATCAGCGTTAAATACTGGCATACAAAGTAAGCTACAGGTACGATAGCCATTTTGCTGATCAATTTGTTTGGCTGTATCCGAGTCAGGATGATTATACAAGTCGAAGGGAATATTTAGCGTTTTACCGGATGCTGCGACTATCCCAGCGAATCCCTTGCCAATGGGGACACGTAACTCTTTAGTAGAACCATTATCTTGAGTGATTTTCGTCCATAATTCATGGCGATCGCGATCTACTAACCATAGAGTACTGCGATCAGCGTTCATTAATTCCTTGGCTTCATCCATCACCCGCTTGAGGGTGTCTTCTAAATCGAGACTGCTTTGAGAAAGGGATTTGATCGCCTTCATCAGTGCTGCTGCGGCTCTTTGTTTTTGAGTAGCAACATAAAAAGAGCGCGACGACTCCAAAATTAAACGAATAGAAGGGGCAAACTCCTGAAATAGCTGTTCATCAACACTCGTAAAGCCTCTAATATCAATTCGTTCTGATAGTGGTGCATGGCAATTGTTGGGATATTTTAATTTATTCAGCAATTGCACCACAGCCACTAACCGCCCTTGCTCATTTAACAAAGGCAAAGCTAGCATTGTGTAAGTACGGTAGCTGGTACTTTTTTCTTGTTCTTGGGCAAAACGAGAACGTGGATCGTCGTAAAAATCAAAAGGAATATTGATCACCCGTTTATAAGTAGCTACTTCCCCAGCAATACCCTTATCAGCCGGAATGCGAATTTCTAAAGAGCGATCGCCCTCCCCCCCAGCTACAATTGACCACAATTCTTGTTTTTCTTCATCCAATAAAAATATTGTCGTTCGGTCTGCTCCTAATAATTCCCCTGTTTTCAAAGTGATAGACTGTAACATTTCTTGCAAGATTGTCTCAAAGCCATGAGAGTCCAGCATGGATAGGGTTTGATTGACAATCAGTAACTTTTGTTCTACCTCCTTAACAACTTGTTTAAAAGTATCCTGCTTGAGAGGAGCAAGAAACGAAGAAATAGTCCCTTGTCTTCTAGCAAGACTACCCACAGGAGCAGTATTTTGCGGCGAGTCGTGGTTTTCGCTGCGAACACCTATAATCAAATCGGCGGCTTCACCGCAACTACGTTGTTGAACTGACATAACTAACTTTTGATATAGGTAACGGTTTTATGTGTTAAAGAATGTCGCTAATAATTATGTAAATGTTGCTACCAGCCAAGCTAGATTAACATTATCCACAGTTTAATCTTTCTATAGAGCAAGCGTCACCCTGAATACGGAGTCAAAGATGGGGTGATGAAGAGGTAGGATAATGGTGTGATGGGCTAATGGGGTGATGTGGTGATAGAATGCTAGAAAGTTAAAAGTCGATTTTACTACCATATTTTTAATCGTAAATCCACTAGGACTAAATAGATACTACAGTCCAGACTAAGTGTAAAGCTTAACTTTGTGTCTTAGTGTCTTTGTGGTTCAAAAGTTAAATTTTTCACCACATAGACGCGCTAGAGGCTTCCCGCAGCGTAGACACTAAGACACGAAGAAATAAAAACCAGCTTTGCGGAAAAGGTAGTATTTTTAAACGCAGAGTCACGCAGAGTAAGCGCAGAGGGACGCGGAGGTTTGAGGAAGATTATTCGCTGGGGATTAATGAAATGTTAGACTTAGCTGTTCTATTAATTTATTAATATGTGTTTGCTCATGAGTTGCCATGAGAGAAATTCTGATTCTACTGGTAGGAACAGTGGGAGGACGAATCGCCGGGGCAAAAATGCCAGCAGATTTGAGTTGGTTTCCTGCTTGCAGTGCGTCTGTTGCCTTAGCAAATTCTAAGCAGAGAATGGGTGATTGTGAAGGTAGTAGTTTAAGATTGGGTAAGTATTGGTGTATTAAGTTTTTTAAGTAATCTACATTTTTCCACAATTGAGTGCGGCGTTGTGGTTCTTGTTGAATAATATTGATTGCTGCTAACGCTGCGGCTGTATCTGCGGGTGAAAGGGCTGTAGTGTAAATCCAACTCGGGGCGCGATTTCGTAAATAGTCGATGAGTGTTGCACTTCCAGCTACATAGCCACCCAAACTACCTAAAGCTTTACTCAATGTCCCAATTTGTACTAATTGCTTACCTGTACAGCCGAAATGTTCGACGCACCCTGCACCTGTTTTTCCTAATACCCCAGTAGCGTGGGCTTCATCGACTAGCAGCATACAGCTAAATTCTTGGGCTAGATCAATTAGTGCAGGTAAAGGACATAAATCTCCATCCATGCTGAAGACGCTATCGGTAGCGATCAAACAGCGTCGATAGTCTGGGCGTAATCTTTGTAACTCGCTTTTGACTGCTTCAACATCACAGTGGGGGTATTCAACAATTTTGGCACCACTAAGAATTGCCCCATTTTTCAGGCTGGAGTGATTATACTGGTCAGCTAAAATTAAATCTCGCTTGCTTACTAAGGCTGTAATTGCACCCAAATTTGCTAGATAGCCGGAACTGAATACAACTGCATCTTCTGTTTGCTTGAGGGATGCGATCGCTTTTTCTAGTTCTCTGTGTATTTTTTTATGCCCACTGAGTAGTCGGGAACCAGTACTGCCAGTGCCAAATTCTTGCACAGCAGCAGTAGCTGCAAGTATCAAACGCTCATCCCCAGCTAATCCCAAATAGTCATTACTGGCAAAATTAATTACTTCCTGCCCCTGGAGTAACACTGTCGCACCAGGACAACCCTCGATGGTTTGTACCGAACGATACCAGTCTGCACGGTGAATTGTTGCCAGAGATTGTTCTATCCAAGCGTAGGGATCGGACATTGTCAGGGAAGAAACTAGGGAATTGTAAGCCTTTTATTTGCTTTATAAGTTTATATGGTTATGGAATTTAGCGATAATGTCACTAATTATCTAGTTCTGTGGATGTGTGTGATTGCAGTACCTTCAAATAACGTAAAACAAAAAATTTTGTCGTTACAAACATTTACATAATTCCTGAGAATTGCACCTACCTCATTCGACAAAACTACCCTTTTCGTATAGTATGTTCGCTAATGGCTTACAGGTGGAATGCTGTATGAATCACGAATCAGAACGATAAGCTAGTTATAAAATTTACAGACTTGAGAAAATTTTTATTAAAAATTTTACGCAAAAGATTCTAATTGAGGATTTTATATGAAAAAATCCTATATGGTTCAGCTTGAGTATCCGAAATATAAATTTAATTTTATATAGTAAAGTTTACGCATAATGAATCATTAGATGATACTGTCTTCTTTTGCTAGATGCAAGATATCTTTAAAAAATTATGAACCTACCCAAATGGCTTTTAGTCAGCTTATGGACTTCAATCTTAGCTTCACAAGTTGTCACAGCAACTACTGTTGAGCATAACAAAACAGCACACATTGTCGCCCAAACTGCTTATCAAGATAAGGTATGGCCTTTAATGAAGAGCCATGTACCCAATGCTGGTGATAAGAAAAGTCTGTTATGCGTCTTTTCCAAAGCACGGAATTTGGCACCTTACAACTTTCTTTTGCAGGAGTTATATAGAGAAAGTTTTGGTGATAGAGTTGCGGCAAAAGTCGGAGAGTTTTTGAAAAAAAATTCTCATGACTTTACTTATCAATTCCATATGCAGGCAATGAATGATGGCGCTGTCAGAATTCATACTTTAGATACGAGAGATAGCTATATTAATCACAATTATATTGTCGACTTTTACCCTAATGAAAAATATAACTTTATTAATTATGGTAGACTACCACGTACGAATCAAAGCCAAGAAAAAATTTTGCAAATTTACAAAAGATTCCTTCCTAGTGCATTGCAAAAAAGGTGTATGCAACATTTCCAATATTTGGAACTTTGAAATTTTTTAGAAATAGGGAAATTATAACTAATACCAACTAAATAATAGGGAATAATTATTGACCATTGACAAATAACTAATGACTACATTCAGTGGTACTAAGATGTGCGATCGCTTGTCTGAGCCATTCTTCTACGTATGCATCTTTTGGTAGTCCAATATCTTCGCTAACTACATGCAAAGCGTGACTCACTTCAGTGGGAGTATACCCCAATGCAAGCAGAGCCATTTGCACTTCTTCGAGAATTCCTGGTGCTGGACCGCCTGTAGCGACAAAGAAGCCTGCTGTTTTGCGCCATTCGATTAATTTGCTTTTCAATTCTAAACAAATGCGTTCGGCGGTTTTTTTGCCGACGCCAGGCGCTTGAATCAACAGTTGAATATTACCAGTGATAATAGTCTGGACTAACTCTGGAAGTTCCAGAGTATCTAATAAAGCGATCGCCAAAGCAGCACCGATACCACTCACACTTAGCAAGTGACGAAATACATCCCTTTCTGCTGGGGAACCAAAACCGTACAGTAACGGCACTTCCTCCCGAATTTGGTAATAGGTAAATACTTGTACTTCACCTCCCGATTCTGGTAGCTGCTGTGCTAGCCGCCCTGGGATTTGTAAATCGTAACCAATACCATTGACCTCGAGAGTAAGAACATGGCGATTTCCACTCTGTTTTTGAATGCCAGCAACAATGCCTTTAAGATAACTAATCATTATTCCATCAGTCCGAAATATCTTAAGCCTTCCAAAATACCACCTGCACAGGCATTTTGTGCCAAGTAGCGGTGGTTAGCGGGATTTTCATTGTGCCACTGGAGTAACTCCCGACGAGCATTCCCCACAATAATCCCTCGTTCATTGCCTGTTGCGAATAAAGCAATATCATTACCAGAATCACCACAGACAACAGTTTGCTCTGCTACAAATTTCCACTTTTGACGAAGAAACTGTACTGCCTGACCTTTATCGCTCCTGCGAGGTACAATGTCAAGGTCTATACCACTACTGTAGATTAACTTTACATTTAAATTAGATTTGAGCAACTCCGATTCTAATTTTGGTAAAACTGCCACAGATGCCTCCTGTTCTAAGAAAAAACTTACTTTGAAAGGACGCTGCTCAGTGCTTGGTTGCGGTTTTAACTCAGTAAATTTAGCTGTTTGATTTAACACTAAATTCCTGTCCCAACCCTGTGAAAGTATTGCTGCCCAAGTTGAGTCTGGGCTGTCGCTACCATCCAAGTATATTTCCGTTCCTACAGATAAAATCAGGGCATCTGGTTCAAGAAGATTTTTTTCTTCTTGCAATTCACGGTATAGAACAGGCGATCGCCCAGTAGCATAAACAATTTTTGTACCATACTCTTCACGATGTCTTTGCAGGCGCTCATTTAATAGCAGCAGCGCTTGATCATCACCTACGAGAGTATGATCTAAATCAGTTACAAATAAAAATCCAGCCACGGCTACTTCTTTTGTTAGCTCTACACCAAAAGTGTATGCCGTTTTTGTACCGATTATCTGCTTGGTGTCTCAGTGTCTTGGTGGTTATATAAAATTTTTATTTCACCACCAAGACACCAAGACACAAAGAAAATTTATACGACGCAAGGTATGCAAGTGAAAACAGAGGAGAAACTTGCAGTAGACGCAATATAAAGATATATAGATTTAAATCAATAGTAACTATTTGATAAAAAAGTTATAAGAATTTATTACAGTAGTTATCGTCGAATTGTCTAGATCACTAATTCCATTTTGAGAGATATAAGGATAATCTATATTTAACAAGATTAAGCAAATATAAATTTGTTTAAACTCCCATAGCAACGTTGTCTGGAAGTGACGGTTGTATTTTGACAACTGCTATTTTGTCTTGCTGCAAATTAGAGGTGAGTTAATGGCTCAGTTCCTGCTTGAAACGGTTTGGTTGGTACCTTTATATGCGTTAATAGGTGGGCTTTTAGCTGTGCCTTGGTCGCCGGGAATTATTCGGCGTACGGGGCCAAGACCGGCGGGGTATGTCAATTTAATCATGACATTTTTAGCGTTTGTTCACTCTGCTTTAGCATTCCCTGCTACTTGGAATCAGCCTGCGTATCAAGTATTTATACCTTGGTTGAGTACTGCGGGTTTAAATCTCTCCATTGATTTAGAAATTTCCTCGATTAGTGTTGGTGCAATGATCGTAGTTTGTGGCTTAAATTTGCTAGCACAGATTTATGCCATCGGCTACATGGAAATGGACTGGGGTTGGGGACGTTTCTATTCTTTGTTGGGAATGTTTGAAGCGGGATTATGTGCCCTGGCTTTGTGCAACAACCTATTCTTTAGCTATGTAATTCTGGAGATCCTGACTCTCGGAACTTACTTGCTGGTTGGGTTATGGTTTATCCAACCTTTGGTAGTTACTGGGGCGAGAGATGCGTTTCTAACTAAGCGGGTAGGCGACTTATTCCTGTTGATGGGGGTACTGGGACTATGGCCTTTATCGGGAACTTGGAATTATACAGAATTAGCGGAGTGGGCAGCTAGTGCTAATGCAAATCCAACACTAATCACACTGGTTGGTTTGGCACTGATTGCAGGGCCAATGGGTAAATGCGCCCAGTTCCCTTTGCATCTGTGGTTGGATGAGGCAATGGAAGGGCCTGTTCCCAGTACAATTTTGCGTAACTCAGTAGTAGTTGCAAGTGGTGCTTGGGTGCTGATCAAATTGCAACCTGTTTTTAGCTTGTCGCCGATAGTTTCTGGTGCAATCGTTGGTATCGGTGCAATCACGGCGGTAGGTGCTTCCTTAATTGCGATCGCTCAAGTTGATGTTAAACGCTGTTTGTCTTATTCTGTGAGTGCCTATTTGGGTTTGGTGTTTATCGCTGTAGGTACACAGCAAGACGAAGCGGCGCTGTTGTTGGTACTTACCCACGCTTTTAGTGCAGCATTACTGGTGATGAGTACAGGTGCTGTTGTCTGGAACAGTATCACCCAAAATGTTACTTTGTTGGGTGGACTATGGTCACGTCGTCCAGTTTCCGGCTTAGCTTATATTGTTGGTATTTTGGGTTTAATTGGTTTTCCACCTCTAGGTAGCTTTTGGGCGTTGTTGAAATTAGCAGATGGACTATGGACAACTAAACCTTGGCTAATTGGGGTAGTAATAGCAGTCAATGCTTTGACAGCTTTTAGCTTGACCAGGGAATTCTGTCTCATTTTTGGTGGTAAACCCAAGCAAATGAGTGAGCGCTCGCCTGAAGTTGGCTGGCAAATGGTGTTACCGATGATGATTTTGATGAGCTTTACTCTTCATTTACCTTTAATTTTGCAAAGCTTATCACTTCTACCTAGTTGGGCTGAATTAAATAAAGATGTTGCACTACTGCTAATTTGGTCAAGTATTTTTGGTTGCAGCATCAGTGCTGTAATTTATCTGGGCAATGTGCCAAAACCCATTCGCCTACCTTGGAAAGGTTTACAAGATTTAATTGCCTACGATTTCTACACTCCCAAACTCTATCGGATGAGTATTGTTTTGAGTGTTGACCTCATTTCTAAATTAGCCGACATTGTTGATCGTTTTGTAGTTGATGGCATTGTTAACTTGGTTGGTTTAGCTTCTATTGGTGGTGGTGAAAGTCTTAAGTATAGTACCTCTGGACAAACCCAATTTTATGCCTTCACTGTCCTGTTAGGAGTAGGTGTTTTAGGAATATTCGTCACTTGGCCCTACTGGGGAAATCAGTTCCTAGACATGATGTTGTTGTCTCGCTAACAGTGCATTGAAGTTTAACAATATCAATTTACCATTCCAAATTATGCTCAGTGTTTTAATTTGGCTCCCGATTTTTGCAGCTGCGATCATCGCATTATTACCTGGAAATATTTCTGCTAATCGTGTGCGTTTAGGAGCATTGTTTGCTTCTGGAATAGTACTGTTGTGGAATCTTTTTCTGTTACTCAAATTTGATATCAACAATCCAGGGATGCAGTTACAAGAGTATCTCCCTTGGAATGAAACCCTTGGTTTAAGCTATCAGCTTGGGGTAGATGGACTTTCGATTTTGCTGCTGATTTTAAATGGTTTGCTCACCTGGATTGCTATTTATAGCAGTAGTCAGCAAACAGAACGTCCCCGGCTTTTCTACTCGCTGGTGTTGTTAGTGAGTGGTGGAGTAGCAGGTGCTTTTTTAGCACAGAATTTATTACTATTCTTCCTGTTTTACGAACTAGAATTAATACCCTTTTATCTGCTAATTAGCATTTGGGGTGGTCAAAGACGAGCTTATGCTGGTATTAAGTTCCTGATTTATACTGCTGTTTCCGGTGCATTAATTCTGGCTAGCTTTTTGGGTATTGTCTGGGTGACAGGTTCCTCTAGCTTTAACTATGATGCCCTTTCTACTCAAACTCTATCAGCAACATTACAAATCATTCTGTTGGTAGGAATCATACTCGGTTTTGGAATTAAAATCCCCTTGGTTCCTTTACATACCTGGTTGCCAGATGCTTACGTTGAAGCTTCCGCACCGATTGCCATTCTGCTTGGTGGTGTGCTGGCGAAGTTAGGAACCTATGGAATTTTGCGGTTTGGTATGGCGTTGTTTCCCGATGCTTGGAGTACTCTCGCACCAAGTTTGGCAATTTGGGGTGCAGTCAGTGCCATGTATGGGGCAGTAACAGCGATCGCTCAAAAAGACATCAAGCGCATGGTGGCATACAGTTCCATCGGTCACATGGGTTACATTCTCCTGGCTGCTGCTGCTAGTACTCCCCTTGCCCTTGTTGGTGCTGTTGCCCAAATGGTTAGCCACGGTATTATTCTTGCCATTCTCTTCCACCTAGTCGGAGTTGTAGAAGCCAAGGTGGGAACCCGCGAGTTGGATGTCCTCAATGGCTTAATGAATCCTATACGCGGTTTACCCCTAACCAGCGCCTTATTAGTTTTAGGCGGTATGGCTAGCGCGGGTATTCCTGGAATGACAGGATTCATCTCTGAATTTATCGTTTTCCAAGGTAGTTTCTCTGTATTCCCCCTACCTACCCTATTATGTGTAGTCGCCACTGGCTTAACCGCCGTTTACTTTGTCATCCTTCTCAACCGTACTTGTTTTGGTAAACTCGACAACGACCTTGCCTATTACCCACGAGTCCTGTGGCACGAAAAAATGCCTGCCCTAGTTTTGGCAGCCTTAATTTTGTTCTTAGGAGTACAACCCACTTGGTTGGTGCGTTGGGCTGAACCAACAACAACAGCAATGGTTGCAACCATTCCTCCCATCGAAAAAGCAGTGACTCAGCAAGTAGCCCTGAAATAAAGAACTAAAAATGGTAAAAGCACTAGATAAACCTACAACTAAATTACCGCCTTCTACTCATGAATTTGCAGAAATAATTCACCGTTTAGAAGCTGGCGGTTCAATGTTACCGGATACGCCAGAAAATTTGATGCAAATTATCGGCATTTATAAGGCTTATGCAGTGCCGATGGATTTCTACTGGCGTGACTTACTTTATATTGCCGAACAAGTTTTTTTAGATCCCTTTCCCTTCTTTAAATACTTCATTTCTCAGGAGTACTTAGAGCGGCATAATCATTATGCTGGTGACGATGCTGATTTGCGAATTTGGCGTGGTGAAGCAACAGCCCATCCAGAACTTTTGGCATTTATGGAAAAGGGTGAAACCTTTAAAATGCCAAAATTGCTTCATCATTGGTTTCATGACCGCATAAATATGGAATTTGCCGAAGAGTGTATGCGGGCAATGCTTTGGCATCGTCATATGTACGCACCAGTAAATCAATTTGATGCCTATCTCGACAGTGAAGAGTACAAAGCCAATGCCGATCGCGCTATTAAGGCGTACTTCCAAGGCAACCCTGTAATGTTAGGACTCTATAAACTGTTTCCAGATATGTTTTTGGAACAGTGCCGCCAAATGTCTTATTATGCCAACCTGGGCTTGTTCTGGGAAGTCATGGCTCCAGTTTTCTTTGAAATGTCGGACATCTATGATGAAGGGGGATTTAAAGGCGTCCCCGATGCCATGAATTTTTTGGTCAATGGAATTTTTGCGATCGCAGGTCGTCCCATTTACCATCATGTTTACATTCGGGGAGAATGTTACGAAATTATCCCTAAGTCTAAGGGCTTTACCTGGCTTTATGAGGCAGCATTACCTTATGTAGAAGCTGTTTTCTATCGTACTTCTCCTTTCCGAGGTACAAAATCTTACAATGCCCAAGCCAGACAAATCCCTGATAAGCAAGAAGATTTCCACTACGGTATTTTATATGCCGATGTATTTCCTGTAGGGACTGCGGGCATTCCACCAACACTTTTAATGCAAGATATGTTGCATTTCTTACCCCAATATCTTGTGGATTATTACAAACAACACTGTCGTGGTGAGGACGATATGTTGATTCAGTTGGGAATTAGTTTCCAACGGTCAATGTACAACGTTACTTCTGCGGTAATTCAAGCTTTACGGACTGCACTCTTATATCCATTAGATGATCCAAATCCCAAACACTTACAAGCAAATCGAGAATTTTTTGAAGCACAATTAAATCGTTTTTGTCGCCCTGAATATGGCATGCGTGATGCTGCGCGTTTACGGCAAATTCAACGACAGGATTACAGATAAATCCTGAGTTATTAATATCCCCAAATTCTTAGATAACCCGGCGATATCGGCTTTAGAATTCTCACTAATCATATAGGATTTTATATCAATCCCCCTTAAGCAAGGGGGCTTTATTTTAAATGTCAAAATAAAACCTCCTTATTGGAGGCGTTGTGTTACCTTCACCCTTGAGAGTTTGTGACAAAGTTTTAGAAGGGTAGCAAATAATTGTTACTAATGCGAAGTCATCCCTAAGGCTGCTGGAGTAATCTTAGACATTACTTAATGCCTCCAAGCCATTGACCATAATATCCTCATTTTATAACAGACTAAAAAGTAAGGAATTTTCTTAGTGCCTTAGTGTCTTAGTGGTTCAAGATGTATTTTTTATCACCAAAACACTAAAATTTTTCGTGCGATCAACCAGGGACTAGGGGTGAGGTAAGAGAAATAACAGATAATATAAAAAGCGCTTCATAGTTCTTAAAAATTTTCTAACACAATGGCAAGAGATTTACGGGAATTTATCAAACTTCTGGAACAAAAAGGACAACTACAGCGAATTACAGCGCCAGTAGATCCAGATTTAGAAATTGCGGAAATTTCCAACCGCATGTTACAAAAGGGCGGCCCAGCGTTATTGTTTGAAAATGTCAAAGGTTCATCTATACCTGTAGCGATTAATCTGATGGGGACGGTAGAAAGGATATGCTGGGCGATGAATATGCAGCATCCCCAGGAGTTAGAAGAATTGGGGAAAAAATTGGCGATGCTACAACAACCCAAGCCGCCCAAAAAGATTTCCCAAGCGATTGATTTTGGTAAAGTGCTGTTTGACGTACTTAAGGCGAAACCAGGAAGAGATTTTTTCCCCACTTGTCAGCAAGTGGTGCTGCAAGGGGAAGATTTAGATTTGAATAAGTTACCTTTAATACGTCCTTATCCAGCTGATGCTGGGAAGATCATTACTCTGGGATTGGTGATTACCAAGGATTGCGAAACGGGTATACCCAATGTTGGCGTGTATCGCTTACAACTACAATCTCACAACTCAATGACCGTTCACTGGTTATCGGTGCGGGGTGGGGCGAGACATTTACGCAAAGCAGCCGAACGTGGGAAGAAATTAGAAATCGCGATCGCACTCGGTGTTGATCCTCTAATTATCATGGCAGCAGCCACACCAATTCCGGTAGATTTATCTGAATGGTTGTTTGCTGGACTTTACGGTGGTTCTGGTGTGCAGTTGGCAAAGTGTAAAACTGTAGATTTGGAAGTTCCTGCCGATTCGGAAATAGTCTTAGAAGGGACGATTACTCCAGGGGAAGTTTTACCAGACGGGCCTTTTGGCGATCACATGGGTTATTACGGCGGTGTAGAAGATTCGCCCTTGATTCGCTTCCAGTGTATGACACATCGTAAAAACCCAATTTATTTAACTACATTTAGTGGACGTCCACCCAAAGAAGAAGCGATGATGGCGATCGCTCTTAATCGGATTTATACTCCGATTCTGCGCCAACAAGTTGCGGAAATAGTCGATTTCTTCTTGCCAATGGAAGCTTTGAGTTACAAAGCAGCCATTATATCTATAGATAAAGCCTATCCTGGGCAAGCACGACGGGCAGCATTGGCGTTTTGGAGTGCGTTACCACAGTTTACTTACACCAAATTTGTGATTGTGGTGGATAAAAATATCAATATTAGAGATCCGCGTCAAGTCGTCTGGGCAATTAGTTCTAAAGTAGATCCCACACGGGATGTATTTATTCTAGCCAATACACCCTTTGACAGCTTGGATTTTGCCAGTGAAAAAATAGGTTTGGGCGGACGCATGGGTATTGATGCTACCACAAAGATACCACCAGAAACCGAACACGAATGGGGCGCACCCTTGGAATCAGATCCAGAAATAGCGGGGATGGTGGAAAGGCGCTGGGCGGAGTATGGTTTAGCAGATTTGCAACTGGGAGAAGTTGATCCGAATTTATTTGGTTACGATTTGAGGTAAAAATTATGACACCAGCAATATTGCTGGTGTCTAAAAATCGGAGAAACAAGCGTGAACAATCAAGCAGCAAAGTTAGCGATCGCTTTAGCATTTATTTCAACCTAATACCTGGGTGAGACTTTTGGAACTACTTAACCCCTACAGCTTTGATGAAGCACTACTGCTGTGTTCAATTTCCCAAGATGAGTGGATAGCCTGGATACCAGATCATGGAGAAGCAGTACTCAGTACCAGGCAATTTAGAATCATTTAGTCAATAGTCAATGGTCATTTGTTAGTGGTTAGTTGTTAGTGGTTAGTTGTTTACTCCTCACACCTCCCCATTACCCCATCTCCCCGATCACCAATCACACCACCGAAAGGGGTTCTTTAACCTTGCTTGTGAGTGTCAAAGGGTCAATTACTTCTAGTTCACCATGTTTGATACTCCAGCAACGGTCGGCGACTGCTAGCATATCTCCTGCATCGTGAGTTACTACCAATAGTGTCCAATCTTGTTTAAGTTTTGCTAATAAATTGACTAATTGCCGACGCATTGACCAATCCAAGCCGGCGGTAGGTTCATCAAGTAATAATAAGTGTGGTTGACGAATTAATTGCACAGCTAGGGCTAAACGTCGCTGCTGACCTCCACTTAAAGCCTGGGGTGATGTAGCCAATGATAAATGCTCTAATCCCACCTCTTGCAACGCTTGTTTAACTCTTTGTGTTCCTAACTCTGGATGTCCTAAGCGTAATTCTTCTAGAATCGTACCCCCGCAAAAATGCCGTTCGGGAAACTGAAATACTAAACCCGCTAATTGTTGTAACTCTTCGGCAGTCAGGGTTTGTTCGTGCCAAGCAACAGAGCCGGATGTAGGTTCAGCTAGGCCGGATAAAATTTCGAGTAGCGTACTTTTTCCAGAACCACTTGGTCCAATAATCAAACCCAACTGCTGGGGTGCCAAATCCAGATTAATTGATTTGAGAATTGCTGTTGGACAAGCTGTGGGGTGGTAAACTACATTTCTGAGATAGAGCATTTGTTAAGACTACCAAAAAGAGTTAGGACATATCTATTAACTACACACGCTCGCATCTGCTAAGTCCCGAAAAAGTTAACAGGACATTAGCTATGCTTACATAGTAAATATTTAGCAGCTATAAGATATTCTGCTTTTCTTTAAATTCTAAGAGCAACAGAAACGATCGCTCCTAATTGTTTTTATTGTGGCAAACTTATTTTGGAACAACAGCTAAAACAAAATATGGGAACCTGCTAACATCAAGGCAGTCAAACTGTATACAAAGTTTTTTTCGGAAATACCCACTAGTCTTCGTTTATCTTTTTGGATTCTAAGTAACATATAAAACAATTTCAACAGTAATCATTCTGAAGGAAACACAACAATGAGTAAATGGTTTCCATCTGTGCAAGCAATTCGAGCTGCTAAGCTTGAAACCTTTGTCCAAGTTAGTCTTGCAGCGACTTTATTTCTGAATGTATGGGTTAATCCTTCTGTTGCTGCCGATCCTTTTCGGACAAAAGAAGCACGTAATATAGGTGACAAAACTGAAGCAGCTTTTAAAGCTATTTTCCAACAGGGAGACTACAAAGCAGCAGAAGCTTACCTACAACAGGCATTAATCAGCGAACCTAATGAACCTTTAGCCTATGCAATGAAGGCATCGCTAGCATACACCAACAAAGATTGGACAACACTAGATACTTACAGCAAAAAAACTTTAGAAATAGGACAAAAGTTAATTGCTAGCGACCCCTTGCGTGGTAATATTTACACTGCCGTTGGTCATTTCTTAGAGGGAGCAGCACTAGTTCGCCGTCAAGGTACTGTTAACGGTGCTACACAGGCATTAAGTAAGTTACAAGAAGTTTACAAGTATTTAGATAAAGCACAGGCAATTTCTGCCAACGATCCGGAACTCAATTTACTCAAGGGTTACATGGATTTGATGCTAGCTGTGAATTTGCCTTTTGCCAATCCCAAACAGGCAATTGAACGCTTGGACAAAAATGCTGCACCTGAGTACTTAGCGGATCGGGGTATTGCCTATGGGTATCGAGATTTAAAACAGTACAACCAAGCACTGGAGTATGTAAATCGGGCTTTAAAGGCGACATCTAATAATCCAGAGGTATATTACCTGAAAGCCCAAATTTTGCGGGGAATGGCAGGAAAAGAGAAAAATCAAGAACTTTTACAGGAAGCGGTAATAAATTTTGACCAAGCACTAGCGAAGAAATCTCAACTACCAGCAGGTTTAGTAAAACAAATTGAACGTGAACGCCGCAAAGCTGCACAGGATATTGCTCGCGCTCAAAGATAGTGGACTGTGCTATTAATTTTGATTGGTTTGTAGTAAGGACTTTAGTCCTTAAAATTTTAAGCCCTAAAGCGCTTACTACGAACTTTTCTCTATCTGAGTTTTCTTGCCTGACTCACCTATAATTTAGTTTGGTAGCTTTGAGTAAGATTCTGTTAAGCAATTGTAAGTAATGGAAATACAGTTTCGTGAATTTAATCCTTTTGATTTGTGGATTTGGCTGAAGTTCAGTACTGTACCTTCACAACGTGAAAAGGAGTATGTCGAAGAACTTTTTGATTCCTGGTTTTACATGGGTAAACTGGGCGCATTTAATGCTGAAAATCTCCAGGTACAGGAAACAGGGTTAGATCTTAGCTATATGAACTATGACTCTGATGCGTATGATAGAACTTTGTTAGCACTGATGCACAACAAAGGCGAGTTTGAGTATCAGGGTCAATGGGGACGTTGCTGGTTTGACTTGGGAACTTCAGATGCGATCGCCTTGGATATTCTCATTAACGCCCTCCAACAGCTGGGTGTAGAATACGTCACCATTGATGAAGTTTACATCGGCGGCGAAAATGATGATTGGCCTGTCGAGGAAAGTGACAGTCGTCCTTCGTTTATATATGATAACTAGTAACAAAAATCGAACCACTAACCACTAACCACTAACTAAAATTTGCTTGTATGCTTGGATGGTTTGACGAGCGATCGCATCCCAACTATAGTTGTGCAATGCATACTCTTTCCCATTTAACCCCCGGCGTTGACATTCCGCAGGGTTTTGCAAAGCGGTACGTAGTGAATCAGTGAGTGCTAGCACATCTGTTGTAGTTACCCATCCTGACTGACTTTCCTGGACTTGTTGGCAAATATGTACTTGATCTGAAATTACTACAGGTGTTCCTGCTACCATTGCTTCAGCAACAGCGATACCAAAATTTTCGTAGTATGAAGGCAAGACAAATAAATCGGCTGCTTGCAGTAGACTAGATTTGAATTCGCCAGTGACAAAACCAGTAATTGAAGTGTGCGATCGCAAGCCAGAATTAGCTATCTGTGATTTGATTTTTTGCTCATAACCTGGATCTTGGGGATTAGTTCCAGCTAAAACAAAGTGAAAATTTAACCCTTCAGCTAGAAGGTTTTCCAAAGCTGGAATTAATAAACTCAGACCCTTTTTTGGATCAATTCGTGACATAAACAAAACCAATGGTACATTAGCAGCAATACCAAATTGCTTTCGTATCAAATTTTCCTCATTTTTCTTAGGAGGAATAACACCCAAGGGAATCACCAAATCCCGTGTCGCTACTCCAAATCTTTCTGAAATTTTCGCTTCCTGAATACTAGTGAAATGAAGTGCAGCAGCATTAGCTATATTGGCACGTTCTAATATGGCAGCATACATTTGTTTCAAGTATCTTTTCTTTCTTAAATCGGCTGGATCAAGAGTACCTAGAGGACGCAAAATATAAGGCAGCTGTCGTTGACGACAAATTGCCGCAGCAGCACTACTAATAGGAGAAAATAGTGCGTGAATATGGGCTATATGAAACTCTTGGGCGTGGCGATTTAACCAGTTGCATAAATCAAGAGAAAATTTGTAGCGGCGAAAAGGGGCGCAACGAAAATAAATTATTTCATAACCATCTTTTTGAATAGGGACATTTAAGGTGACATCTAGAGGTTTTTGACCGTTATCACCGTTACTATCGGTTGTGATCACAGTTACTTTTACACCTTCTTTGGTTAACGCCGGGGCTAATCCAAGTACCATTTGACTAGGCCCACCGTAAATTAAGGAAATGGAAGGGACTATTTGTAGAATATGCATAAGTTATATTTTTTTTATTAGTCAGAATAATTGATTGTTAAATTTACGTTTAAATATGAATTGAGGCTGAGAAAATATATTTTTATTATTCGACCACCGATGCACACAGATAAACACAGATGACCACAGATAGATTTTTCGTGTGGTTTTATGTTATTGTTTTTGACTAATAAATAATTTTTGATAAAACTCTAGTTGTTGTTTTGCTAAAGCTTTGTTTGTATATTGTGCTATTGTTTTTTGGTAGCCCATTTCACCTAAGTTTTGGGCAAAGTTTGGCTTTTCTATTAGTTGGAGGATACAATTAGCAAGGGCTTGGGCATTTCCTTCAGGGAATACTAAACCAGCATCACCAATTACGTGAGGAATTTCACCAGAATCAGAACCAATGACAGGTACTTGACAAGCCATTGCTTCGATTAATACATGACCGAATTGTTCTTTCCAACCTATGGCGGTTAATGTTTTAAATTTGTATGTTGTTTCTGATGGTAGTACTAGGGTATTCATTAAGTTGATATATCTACAAACTTGATCATGGGGGACGCTTTCTACGATGATTATTCTGTCGTGAATTTTATTTTCTGCGGCTTTATTCATTAACTCTGTTCGCAATTCTCCCCGTCCCAGTAGCAGTAATTTCCAAGGTTTATCTTTTGGTAGAAGAGTTAAAGCATCTATCAGGGTTAACAAGCCTTTTTCTTTGACAAATCGCCCCACGAAACCAACAATAAATTCCTCTGGTTGAATACCTAGTTGTTTGGCTAATTCTGGTTGGGGTTGAGGGTAAAATACACGTTCATCTATACCTAATTGAGGCATGACTTTAATAGGACCTTGGTATCCACGTTGACGTAAAATTTCAGCACCGTCTTGATTGCCAGAAATAATCCCGTGGGTGTTTTGTAGATTATATTTTTCTAATAAAGCAGCTGGAAATTTTAATGCGTATGGTAAGTTCCACCAGGTAAAAAATAAGTTTTTTGCTTTCAAGCCTAATAATTTATTTAAGGTAATCATTTGAGCATAAGCAAGACTTCTCGAAGCTTGCTCTACTTGAATGATTTGGGGACGAAACTGTTGTAACAAAGATATTAATTCTGTCCCAAAAGTCAGTAATCCCTGATGATTTTGACTAAAATTAGAAACAGGTATGATGCGAAATTTACCTTCTTCTTGATATTGTGGTTCGATAATTTTGTTTTGCACTCCCCCAGGTTGCCACTTTTTTGGCACTACAACAGTTACTTCAATGTTGGGTTCTAACTGGGATAAAACGCGTAATTTTTCACAGTTAAGGTCTACGATATAAGTATGGCTAGCGACTAAAATTTTCATAAATTATGATAATAGGTAATTGAAATGCAGAGTATTTGTGTAGAGAATTTGCTATGTATTAATGATTTTTTTTACTCAATAATGACCAACCAACAACAATTTAAACACTCTCAACTTGTTTATCTAGATGAGTGTAAATTTGTCCATCATTCCATAGAGATTGGATGATTGTTCCTAAAGCTTTCGCAAAACCTAATGTGTAGAAAATGGCGCGCGTGAAAACTTTGATGGGTGAACCACTTTTGTGACAAGGGGGACGTCCTAAGACGTGACAATCAAACAAACGGGCGTAAAGACGTAAAGCTTGACTCGCAGTAAGATTTTTCAAACCCAGCAAGAAATGATTGTGATAGAAGGTGAGTTGATATTTGAGCGATCGCATACTAATATCATGACAGCCACCTGTTTCTTCCCCTAAATGCACTAAACTAGCTTCTGGGTCGTACCAAATCTTATAGCCTGTTCGCCGCAACCGCAAACAAAAATCGGATTCTTCTCGAACTGCACTACCGCAAAATCTCTCATCAAAATTCAGTCCGTGCTTGGTAAAAATTTCGCGGCGAAATGACATATTACAACCCCTTGCTGTCAGAACTTCTTGGGGTTTGACTGTATGTACTAAATCTATATAATACCAAGCAATACCAGGATCCATTGCTTGGGGAGGTAAATATTCGATACTCTTGTAAGGTGTATCTCCCTGTGTTCTTCCTTGGGCTGTATCAGCTATTTTCATTCTGTCAAAAACTCGTCCAGCAACAGCCCCTATTTCTGGTTTATCTAAATAATTTTTGGCATGAGCTGTTAAAAATCCAGAATTTAACTTGACATCATCATCAATAAATAAAATTATCTCTCCTTTCGCGCGTCGCACTGCATAATTGCGCGCCCCTGGTAAGCTAGCCCAATTTAAACGAAACCATTGAATTTTTCCTGCTGTTGCTTGTTCTGATAAAAAAGCTTCAATTTCTGGTTCGTGTTTTGGAGTTTGATCTACTACTAAAACTTCAAAATTTGAGTAGTCTTGTTTCAATAGGTCGATGATACTGTCTCGCAGTGGTTCTTCACGACCATAAGTTGGAATAATTACAGAAATAAAAGGTAAATTCATATTAATAGTTATTTGTCATTTGTTAGTAGTTATTGGTTAGTAGTTAGTGGTTGGTGGTTGATAATAATTTCTCTACTCCCCCCATCACCCCTACCCTACGGGAAGCCGCGCAGAGCGCGTCTACACCCCATCACCTTTTTCCCTGTCTCCCCTTCGGCTTGTGCTTGTTGCAGTCTTTCCATTTTGTCTATAGTCGGCAATTTTAAAAGAATGCCAGCAGCAAACCAATAATAAACAGCAACTGGATCAACATCCAGAGGATAGTAATAAGTGTTGTAACTAATAAACAATATAAACACCCACATAGCAGCACCGTAACTGCGGAAATTACGGTTTTTTACCAATCGATACTGCCGGAAACAAATAATTGTTAAGGTAGTGACTAAAACTATGAATCCTAATAACCCAAATATTCCTACTTCGTAAAGAACTTTCGGATAATAGGTTTCTACTAATTTAGTGGGACCCATTGCACGGGCGGAGTTAGTAGCACGACCTAAACCACTTCCGAATGGGCTATCTACACTTTTCCAATTCTCTTCAAATTGTTGAACTATAAATTCATAGGGAGGAGAAGCATTCCAACGGGCTATAAAACTGTCTGTTCTCTCTTGGACAACGGTGGGATTACTCACTATTGCAATTCCCAAAAGTAGGGCTAGTCCTCCAAATATAGGAATAAACTTTTTCAAATTAGCAATTTGACCAGTCAGTACAAGTAACATTACAAAACAGACTGGCACTAAAGCTAAAGCTATTCTTTGTCCAGAGATAACTGCATTAATAAATACAGATGCCATTGAAGCTAAACTGATAATCCGCCAAATAATCGAAGGGTCACTAAAGCCAGTTGCAAAAGTGAAAAATGTGCTAGAAATGAGAAACCATGCCCATTGCCAAGGTGCAACAAATGTTCCTGGCAAGCGAATCATTCCTTGACTAGGGCTATAAACTAGTGAACCGCCAAAAAAACATCGTGCTTCCAATGAAGCTTTAAATAAAGCAGCACCTTCCGCATTTCTTGTACCTTCACATATGCCAGTTAATAATAATAAATATTGAATAAATCCTAGTACACAGGAAACAAGAATTAAAACAATTTGTAAGCGTGAAATAAATAGAAAATCCCGCTTATTACGAATCAAATAATAAACACAAGCAATCAGAGGTACATAGCCTAAAAATACTTTTAAGCCCAAAATTCCCATACCAAGAGGGAATTCTTTGGGTGCTTGTTTAAAGAGTCCTACAGGAGGCGGGTTGAACTGCTGTCCACCATTTATAAATAACAGTGTGATTATGCACAAGCCTAATAGAATATATAGTGGGGTTTTAATTCCTTCAGGAATAATTATCGGTAGTTTCTGTTTGCGGCAATTCTGCCAAACTGCAATTAAAGCAGGAACATAGAAAGCGTCTTTCGCCAATTGTAATACGGGACTATTGCCGATGTAGTAGGTGATAGTTCCGCCAAACGGCACATAAAAAATAAAGGCAAACAAAGCTTGGCGGGGATATTTGTAGGCAAGGGACATAACTATTATTCCCATTACAGCCGGGACAGCCGCCTTAATTCCAGCTGCTAAAAAAAGAATAAAACCAATGAATAAACCCCCACCAATGGCGGGAGTTAGTGTATTAATAAGTTCTTGACGTGCCTGTGCTGCTTTGCGTTTTTGGGCTAAACGTTCTTTGAGGGTAAGAGTAGGAACCTCTTGTTTTTTCTGCTTTTTTGTTTTTCTATTTTTCTGATTTGTTTTTTTCTTTTTCTGGGATTTTTGCTTTGATTTCGGCATGATTTGCTATCAATACGTCCCTAGAATAGCTGATCATAGCCTTGTAAGGATGAAAACGTAAATAATCGTCCGATTATCCCTAATCTGCTGCGTGCTGATGCTACCAATCTCAGCCGTTAATTACGCAGTATGGTAAAAAATTGTCTGTTTGCTAGTTATCAAGCTAGGATTCCCATTGTCTAACTGGAAGCACCTTGCTTGGCCAGGACTGCTACGCAGAAACCGCGATCGCCCGGCAAAAGTACCTGAAAAAGTACTTTACCGGATGAAGAATCACTTAGAAGTGCGGGATATTACTGAAGCCCAAGTCCTGGACTGGGTGGTGTTCAGCGTGATCACTATTTAATTAGTCGACTTGCAAGAGTCCGAGAATAACCATTGCGAGCAAATTTTTCTCCGAGAATTTGTTGATAAACAGCTTCATAACCGTCCACCATGCTTTTCACGCTAAAATGTTGTTCTACGTGAGTGCGACAAGCACGACGGTCGATTTCTCCTATACGATTGATTGCCTCTACAAAATCTTCAATGCGATCGCACAAAAAGCCTGTCTTACCATCCACAATAACTTCTGGCACTGAACCCAAAGGTTTTGCAAGTACAGGGGTTCCAGCCGCCATCGACTCGATCATCACCAATCCAAAAGGTTCGCGCCATGTGATGGGGAATAGCATTGCTAAAGCCCCACCTAAGAGTGCATTTTTCTGTGAGTGACTAGCTTCACCTAAAAATTCAATCTGCTTGCCGTCAATATGAGGCTTAACCTGGCTCTCAAAATAGTCTATATCTACCTGATCAACTTTACCCGCCATTTTAAGTGGTATACCCACTCGTTTAGCAATCTCAATGGCGATGTGTGGCCCCTTTTCTGGAGACATTCGTCCCAAAAATGCTAGATAGGGGGGATCTTGTGGTTGGGAATAAAACTGATGGCTGTCTGTATCAATGCCATTGTATACAGTTGCAACATAGTTTAATCCCAATTTTGGCTCTCGCTGAGCATTGGATATGCTAACAAAAGGTTGCTTGTAACTTGTAGAAAAAATTTTTTCGTTATCTGGAGTGAATATACCGTGTAGTGTGTGAACTGTAGGAGTGGTAACGAAATCTGCGTAAATTAAAGCTGGATAACCTACATGAGAATGAATGATGTCAAATTCCTGTGCTTGTTGATATGCGCGGCTTAGTAGCAAAGTTTCGTAAACATTGTATTCTTTAACATTAGGGTCTAAACGTAAAGCTTGAGGATAAACGGACTCTAATGTTGCGGAAGTGATCGAATCCCCCGATGCAAATAGCGTAACTTCATGACCACGCCGGACTAATTCATCAGTTAATAAACTGACAACCAACTCAACACCACCGTACGCAGGAGGAGGTACTCTCTCCCACAAAGGAGCAATTTGAGCAATTCGCATGTCAATCTCCTAATTGCTAAGAAATAGCTCAAAGAATTGATTTGATTCAGTCTCTGAAGAATAAGAGTTTTGATTAGAATTTAGCAGAAATAGAGTTTTAATCGTAAAGACCTGTAAACACTACATACCAAGTAGAAGGAACCGTACTTAATACTAGAAGTATATTTTATAAGATATTTAAATTTAACCTTCTGCGAATTCTAATTTCAATTACCAGGTGTGCAAAACCTCACTCTCTAATTCGTATTGTCTGGATTTTCACTACATAAAACTTGAGGCAATATTGTGAATGTCAGCAGTGACAGAAGTTGAAAACTGCTAAGTCTAAATAAATCAGGTATCTAGTAATCAATGCAGAGGTCAATAATATTATGATGATTCGCTACTTGCAACCAATCCGCGAACTAGAAAACTTGCGTCGGCAAATGGATCTAGTTTTTGATGAACTCTCAGCACAAACCGCTCAGACAAACGATACATCAACAGCTTGGGTTCCTGCTGTAGAGTTAATTGATACTGGTGATAACTTGGTGTTCTACGCACAATTACCTGGTGTAGCAGCTAAAAATCTGGATATACAGGTAACTCGTGATGCTGTAGCGATCGCAGGGGAACGTCAGCGTCAGCATCAGTCTGAAAATGCCAATTACCTACATTCAGAGTTTCGTTATGGCAAGTTTCAACGCGTTGTGAACTTACCTGTTGCCGTACAAAATGACAAAGTGCAAGCAGATTTTCGCGATGGTATCCTGACTCTGACTCTCCCGAAAGTTGAACAAGTCCGTAATCGTGTTGTTAAAATTAATTTGGGTGAAAGTACTGCTGATGCTGAGAAAAGCATAGATACAACTGCTCAAACAGTTAACTCTCAAAATTAGTTGAGAATTATTAGACTTCTTAACAAAAGTCTAATTAACCCCCGAAACGGCGGGAAGAAATCTGTTTTAGAAAACGAACACAGATGGACACCGATAAACACAGATAGATTATCAGTGTGCATTTGTATGCATCTGTGTTCGTTATTACCAGAAATTTTCATACTTGCCACAATACCATTACTTTAGCAAATATTCTTTCACAAACATTACAGTTGCATAGAACTGGAAATCAATATTTTGCTTCTTACTAAACCCATGTCCTTCATCTTTCGCCATCAGATAGCAAACAGGAACATTATTCTTTCTGACTGTCTCTACAATTTGTTCGGCTTCTCGGAGAGGGACGCGGGGGTCATTTTGACCGTGAATTACAAATAGTGGTTTTCTGATGTTACTGGCGTTATTGACTGGTGAAATTTTCAGCAGGAATTCTCGCATCTGTGGATCACGTTCATCACCGTACTCGAATCGTCGTAAATCACGCCGATAACTTTCAGTATTTTCTAGGAAGGTGACAAAGTTGGAAATACCAACAATATCAATGGCAGCACGGATGCGATCGCAAATGCACTTGGGGAGTATCAGCGAAACGGGTGGAAATTAGCATTTCACGCCGAAACTTGGTAGCAGAAAGACTGCAAGTAGTGTAGCAAACAAGAGTGATAAAAATCGCATCCTTGGACTCAAGAAGGCTGAAGAGTGAAGTATAAAGTATAAATTTTTCTTTTCTATTTTTCCTCTCCTTCAGTTCTAATTTTTTAAGGTGGGCGACGCCCACCCTACAGAAACAATTTACTCAAATCCACGGAAAACTGTTGTAATTATGCTTCCTTTGGCTCTACTAAATTTTCTGCACCTTTGACGACTTTTGCCGATTCGATTTTGTCACCTGCTTTTATTTCCCGTAAAACATCTTTTCCTTCGACAACGTAACCGAAAACAGTGTAACGACCATCTAACAGATTACGTCCAGCTGGAGTAAGTTCTGGTTCATAAAGGAAGAAGAAAAATTGTGAAGAACCACCGTTATTGTCACTTTCGGGACGAGCCATAGCTACTGCACCGTAGGCAGAAAATGGCAGCACTGGTAAATCAGTGTAACGGCCTGCTTGTTCTGATGTAATACCATAAGTTGGTTCTTTGTCACCTTCAAAAAGGATTTCTAAAGGAATAGCCCGGTATTTTTTTGTTTTGGGGTCAATAAAGCCTACTTCTTTACCTGGTGGATCACCAGTTTGTACAACATAAGATTCTTCTGCACGGGTAAAGGGTAAGCCATCATAAAAACCTCGTTGTACTAAATCAACAAAATTCCCCGCAGTAACAGGGGCACTATAACCGTCCACTACAAGAGTAATAGTACCCTTTGTAGTTTTCATTTCTATGGTGGCACGACCTTTGAGTTGCGGTAAATTGCTATATTCTTTGGGAACTTCAAAGGGAAATCCCTGCACCATCAAATCTTCTAAGTCACCGACGAGATTTAATAGCTCGGCTCGTTTTGTTAAGATTTGTTCTTTGTTTTTGGTTTTAGCCGCTTCTTCCAGGCTAGTTAGACCTGATTTCAACTCAGAAATCAAAGCTTCGGCTTGGGGTTTGTTGACTTCTGGTACACTAGCCAAAATTTGAGCAGGATTGTTAAGAATCCGTGATGCTTTGCTGAGGTCTTTGGAAACAGCACCCCAGCGCCGATTGGCCCGTAGTTGGTTTGATATATCTTCCAAGCTGCCTTGCAGTTCCCGCACAGGCTTATTATCTATTGGTAATGCATAACGCAACAGCGCTTTACCGTCAGTAATTGCATTTCCTGCTGGTAGTCCAGCACTAGTGGAGGGAGTCCACCCAGCTGTACTTACCCCTAAAAAAAGTGTTACCAACAGGAGTGTAATGAGAGTATTCTTCAACCGAGATTTTAATAACTTGAACATGGGATGGCTCAAACGCAGCATCAACTTCTTGACTAAAACAATTCGGAAATGGGAATTCGCGCTTACTGGACTTAACCATCAATAATCTTCCCACAGTACAGGAAACATCTGTCAGGTAAAGAGAATAGAAGGCAGAGGAGCCACTGCGGTGGATGGGTTTCCCGGTATAAAGGACGTGGCGTGGCACAAGGATAAATACTAATACTTCACCCTTCATTCTTGTTAAAATTGACAAAATTTTGAAAATAAGATGATTGAGAGTAAAAATTAGGTAAATGACACACCGCATCTATAATTGAATTTATTGAAATTGACTTATTAATCAAAACACAGGTGGACAATCTCATATGACAGGTAAAGGACAGGGATTTGGCTTTGGCTTAGGAAAAATGAAAGAACTAGCTGAAGCCTTTAAGAAAGCTCAGCAGGTGCAAGAAGGAGCAAAGCGACTTCAGGAAGAACTGGAGCAAATGGAAATTGAAGGTGAAGCCGGCAATGGTTTTGTGAAGGTAATAGTCAGTGGGAACCAAGAGCCTAAACGGGTAGAAATTTCCCCTGATGCCCTTAATGAGGGTGCAGAGGTACTTTCTGATCTGGTAACTGCGGCAATGAAAGATGCTTACAACAAATCCACAGCAACAATGCGGGAACGTATGGAAGAATTGACAAGTGGATTGGAACTTCCTGGGTTCTAGATTTATGGTGATTTGTCATTTGTCTTATTCTAATGACAAAGGACAAAGGACTAAAAATTTCTATGCCTTACAAACTTTTGTTTGTCTGCCTGGGAAACATCTGCCGATCGCCTGCGGCAGAAAATATCATGAATTACTTGATCGAGCAGAACGGGTTGAGCGAGTCTTCTTTCCAGACGCCAGGCGATCGCATTATCTGTGACTCTGCTGGCACATCTAGTTATCACATCGGTAGCCCACCTGATCGACGTATGTGTGCTGCGGCACTTGAAAGGCTAGGAATCAAACTCCGTGGTCGCGCTCGTCAGTTTCAAAAGTCAGACTTTCAAGACTTTGATTTGATCTTAGCTATGGATCGAGAAAATTATGACGATATCCTATCTATGGATCCAACGGGACAATATCACCACAAAGTGCGCTTGATGTGTGACTTTTGTTCTCGGCATACTCTTAAAGAAGTTCCAGATCCCTATTATAGTGGTTCAGAGGGCTTCAATCAGGTGATTGAACTACTCCTTGATGCTTGTGATGGTTTGCTGCAATACGTTTCTAATCAAGAAGACAGAAGGCAGTCGCGATGATATTTCACCACCTAGTATGAAAAACCTCACCCCCTACTCCTCTTTTGAGCAACCAGAGGTGCTGAATCCGGGGTGAGATTTTTCGGTTTTTTGGCAAACTAGGCTTTTAAGAAGCAGGGAAAAGGGAAAAGAATGTTCTCAGATGAGGTAGTAGGGTGAAGTCTTCTGCCCATCTGCCCATCTGCCCATCTGCCCATCATCAAGTTTTCCCTTTACTCAACCACTAATAGTCTCGTCTACGCAGTCCCAATAAGGGGCCAAGCACCACTCCAGCGACAAAACCACCAATATGCGCCCAGTAAGCTATTCCCCCCGTCTCTACGCTCATATTGGCAGCTGCTTGTAGACTGGCGACACCAGAAATCACATTTTGGATAAAGAAAAATCCGATCAGAAACAAAGCAGGAATTCTCACAGTGGTGACAAAAATACCTAAAAATATTAATGTCACAACTCTTGAGTGCGGAAAGGCTATAATATAAGCTCCTAAAATCCCAAAAATTGCACCACTTGCTCCCAATGAAGGAATCTGAGAATTCATGCTGATAAACCACTGACATAGGGCAGCAAAAGCACCGCAACTGAGATAAAAAATTAAATACTTAAAATGCCCCAATCTATCTTCTATATTGTTGCCAAAAACAAATAGAAAGAGCATATTTGAGATTAAATGCCACCAATTACCATGTAGGAATTGAGACGTAAATAATGTTGTCCATTCGCCAGCGAAGTTGGTAGTTAATTGTACTGGTATAACTGCATATAGCTGCAAAAATTGATTTAGTTGTTCAGTTGATAGTTGGAGTTGATGCAGAAAAACTAAAACGTTCATCCCAATCAAACCATAAGTTAGATACGGAGTGATTCGTGTTGGATTTTCATCGTACAGAGGAAACACTGGTTTTGTTCCTATAATCTATTAACTGCAATATAGCTTGTGTGCCTGCTCAAAAAATAATATTCAAAATCAAAACTTGGGTAATAAAGATTACATGTTATGCTTGTGTCAGCCTGGCATCTCACGATATTTTGTTGTTTATACTTTTTATTGTATTTGCCAGAGCATGTGAGAATACTGACAATTAAGAAATAATATGTTTACTTATTCACTAGCTTTTCAGTATATTTCTGTAGAAAATTTCATCTTTCTCTCAATTCTCGGTAAACGTTAAACCTCGAATAAGCTGTCAGATGAACACAAATATTAATTCAAACATAACCGACATCATTGATCAGCATCTTCCCCTGATAGAAAAAATTCCTAATAAGGCTCCAGAACAGGCAAAGTTGGATTCCCCAAGCATAGCGTTGTTCGAGCAAAACTTCATGCAACTGTGGCAGGAAATCACACACAGTTTTGAGAAATTACTGCAAGAAGTCAGGAAAAAGCGGCAAAATGTAGATATCGACTTGAAAAAGCAAGTAGAAGTGACATTGCAAGTCTGTCGAACTTACACAGGAATTCCTTCTATTGACGAAATTGAAAGGCGTGTGGAAATTGAGAATAGCTACGAAATTGTATATGAAAAGTACCTGAATGAGGTTCGCACCTATTTCTTGCAACATCTGTCGTCTTTAGATGATGGACTGAAGCGATCGCTTGAGCAAGTGAAATCTCAAATAGCAGAGATACTGATTACCAAAACAGAATTAGGAAAACTCACTGACAGCAAAGGTTCTGAATTCATCAAGATACTAGCAACAGAAATACCAGATCAACTTATTCCAGGCGTACCGAGTAAACTCAAAGTTGCATTTCAAATCTTGGCTGAGTTAGAACTAAACTATCGAGAATTTATACTTTATCGCATTCGTCCCCATCTAGATGGGCTGACTCCTCAACAAGCACAAACCTTGAAGTTGACTATCTTGCCTTCTGCTGAGCAAGTATTTCTCAATCTCAAGATAGCTCATGCCGAAAGTGTTCGTAAATGTGAAAAAGCATTAAAACAGTTGCTGAGTGAACCTAGTCAAGTTGCTTTTGCGATCGTAGAAGAGTTTGTTGATCGCACAATACGGACAGCAGATGTGGAAAATGAATGGCGAATCTTACTACAAAAATTACAACCAGGTTGGGATGATTTTTTGTTTCAACCAGAGCAAATTCAACGCGAGTGGATCAATTCTCCACAGCAAAACACATATGCAAATATAGCCATGAGTGAAGTTGAGGATATTTTTGCACTCATTGACTTTTAAGTCATAACAAAAATTGGTACAAATATTTTTTACCCCACCCTCACCCTCCCCGTTTACGGGGAGGGAATTAACTTTTGCTACTGTAAACGGTGGGAATAAAGGGGGTATCTAGGATTTATGCAAGAGGTTTAACTTAGACTTTATCTACGATAAGAACCAGGATTTATGTAAGTACGATTAGGTGTCCGCAGGACAGTACCGTTAGGTCCTTTGTAAACATCATAACGAACACCGTTATAGAGAGTGCGACCGTTGGGACCCTTTACTACGTCACGATTAACACCGTTATAGATGATAGTACCATTCCGACCCTTGTAAACATTGCGGTTGACACCGTTAACGATCACACGACCATTGGGACCTTTTACCACGTTACGGTTTATACCGTCATAGATGACACCGCCATTCGGACCTTGGTAGAAATCACGTCTTTGGCCATTGACATAGACAGCACCATTGGGACCTTGATAAACTGTCGGTTCTGCATGGGCCATAGTAGGAATAGCGGTTGTGCCAAGGGCAAGAGCAGAAGCAAAAATTAGATATGAGCGTTTTAAATTCAACATAATTATCACTCCTCATTGTTCATTGAGTATTTTGGTTAAGTAGGTCAGACTAAATCAACATACTTTACTGTTATCATAGGTAGTATTTAGTCATCAGTAATTAAATACTACCTACTAGAATATACTATTTGCTCAGGATACTTGTATTCGCTCCTAACGGTTAAATTGTTGACGACGTGAGCGTTTACTTTCACGCATTTGTTGTAGTTGCTGTCTTTGTTCAGGAGTCAAAACAGCGTCAATTTGAGATTTTTGAGACTCCATTATTTGCCGCATTTGAGCTTTTTGATCTTCAGTAAGATTGAGGGAGGCTTTTAGATTGCGTCTATTTTGACGATTTTGCCTTGCATCTGCCAGCTGTTCCCGTTGTTGCGGGGTGAGAACTGCATCCATTTTAGCTTTTGTATTACGGCGGATTTCTGCTATTTGGGCTTTTTGTGCATCTGTTAGCCCTAAACTTTGGAGTGGACTTTTACCTTGAGGAACTTGTGCTATTAGGAAAGGAGATGAGGTTGTTTGTGCTTGAACTGCAAAGGGAAGAGCAGTTAAACTGAGGACAACGGCACCAGTGATCAGTGATAATTTTTTGAGTGTCATTTGTGCATCTCTAGCTTTTTTCTGGGTTTCTTTATCTCCATCTTACGGAGTGATATTTAACAGTTACATGAGGAGAAAGTCATGTGTAACCCATGACTTAAGTCATGTTTATTACGTGACGATTAATATAATGTAAACTCACATAAATCTCTTTAAAATTAGTTCTAGCTGAAGTAGCCAATAATAAGTAATAGGCAATGGGCAATGGGCAATAGAGAATATACGTGTAATTAGTTCTGTCTAATTACTCGCATAAAAATATTTTTTTACTTTTCCCTTAACCTTGCCCATTTGCCCTAATCACCACTTCGTGGAAATCCCGATTGTTCCATTTTTATTTTTATAGGAGGTATATTTTTGTGAGTAGACCAATTAATATTAGCAATCATCCTTTTCGGTTTTTACTTTATTTGGAATGGATATTACTGATTATTTCTGCTTTTGCTGTTTTAATACCTTCTCATTTTCAACGTTTTAACAATCAGTCTATAGAGTTAACTATTCTTAGTTTGCTTGTTTTTGGGTTAATGGGCTTGAGTCTACCTACAAATAATAAAAAAATAAAAGTAATTTACACAATTATAGAAGTAATTTTAATTTTATTCATTTCCTTTTATAATACTAAACCATCTGGAAGATTTTTCCCATTTTTATACTTGGTTTTAGTAACTCGTAGCTGTTTTATTTTTCAAATGCAAGGTCGTTTGATTATAACAGCTTTATCTTTTATATTATTTATGGTTTCTTTATCGCAAAGAAAACCTCCTCGTGTATCAGTACAAATAGCACCGTTTATCCAAGAAAGATTTTTATTTTATAACTTTGTAGTTGCTCTATTATTTGGATTAGCTTTAGTGTTTGTATTGATGTTGATGAATACAATTTTATCTGAAAGAAAAAGTCGAGATGAACTAGCGATCGCTAATGAAAAATTACGTCAATATGCTTTAAAAATAGAAAATCAAGCAACTTTGGAAGAACGCAATCGAATTGCTCGAGAAATTCATGATTCTTTAGGACATTCTCTGACTGCTTTAAATTTACAATTAGAAACTGCTCAGAAATTGTGGCAATCTAATCCAGAAAAGGCTCAAACATTTTTAGCAAGAGCAAAAGAATTAGGTTCAAAAGCATTACAAGATGTCCGACAATCAGTTTCTACTATGCGTTCTCATCCGTTACAAGAACAATCTTTAGAACAGGCGATCGCTAATCTAGCAGAAAATATGCAGCGTACAACAGGAATCTTGCCAATTCTCAAAATAAATTTAGCTTATCCTATTTCTGCTGAGATTAGTACCCCAATTTATCGAATTATTCAAGAATCATTTACAAATATTTGCAAATATGCTCAAGCTACAAAAGTTAAACTGGAACTGACAACTACAGATACAACTTTATATTTACTAGTTGAGGATAATGGTAAAGGCTTTGATTTAGGACAAAATACGACAGGTTTTGGACAGCAAAGTATGCGCGATCGCACTTTAGCATTAGGTGGAAAATTTAATATTAACAGTACTCCTGGTTCTGGTTGTCAAATTAAAGTTGAAATCCCATTACTGAGGTATAGGTAATGATTAAAGTCTTGCTAGTAGATGATCAAAATTTAATTCGTCAAGGATTAAAAGCATTATTAGAACTAGAACCAGATTTAGAAATTGTTGGAGAAGCAGAAAACGGAGAGGCTGCTATTACTTTGATTGAAGAATTACATCCAGATGTGGTGTTAATGGATATCAGAATGCCAATTATGGATGGAGTTGCAGCCACACGAGAAATTCATAAGCGTTTCTCTAACATACAGATTTTAGTATTAACAACTTTTGATAATGATGAATATGTAACAGCAGCATTACAAAATGGTGCGATGGGCTATTTACTCAAAGATACTCCTTCCGAAGAATTAGCTGTTGCTATCCGTGCTGTGCATAAAGGATATACTCAATTAGGTCCAGGTATAGTCAAAAAACTTTTAACTCAATTCCCACCAATTGCACCCAATAACTCCCCATCTCCGCCACCAAGTTTAGCTGAACTGACTCCCAGAGAAAAAGAGGTTTTGCGGCTAATTGCAACTGGTGCAACTAATAAAGAAATTGCCCAACAACTTTATATTTCCGAAGGCACAGTCAAAAATCATGTCACTAATATTTTAAATCGCTTAAACTTACGCGATCGCACCCAAGCAGCAATCTTTGCCAACTCATTTTTATCTTATTTAAACTAGTAACATGTCTACCCTAACTTTGTACATAAATCCGAACATCTCCTCTTCTTTCTCTGCGTTCTCTGTACCTCTGCGGTTAATTAAGGAAATATCTGAACCCAGTCACGTTACTATGGTAAATCTATGATCATTTGGCCCGTCTCTGTTTCTCTTTCTTTAATATCACAAGGGGATCCTTGACAGCAGTAACTGCTTCTGGGCGGAATTGTAATGAGGGATTTTGCACAACTTGTAGCGCTTTTTCCAAATGAGAAATAGTTGTATCTATTTCTTTGATAGATAATTGACTAAGATTTTCTTGCCAACTCGAGCTAATATCACCTAAAGCATAAGCTGCACTGTGACGAACAGTTTGATCTGTATCTTGTAGACGAGTAACTAAAGCAGGTACAGCTGGTGTTGCTGCTTGACCGATACTACCTAAAGCAGAGATAACACTTACCCGCATCCAAGCATCTTTATCCTCTAATTTTTTCATCAGTGCAGGTACAGCAGATGCTGCATCTTTTCCCATAGCGCGTAAAATATGAGCTGCACCGTAACGTTCTTGTTGATTCTTGCTATCTAACCCAACTACTATGTAAGGCACATAGGCTTGTCTACCCATTTTAGCGATCGCTTGGACTGCATGAGAACGAACCGTCGCATCCTTGTCATCAATTGCACGCATCAGAGCCGGTATAGCTTGGGCAGCATTAGGGCCAATTTTAGCAATAATTACTAATGCACTAGTACGTACTCGCGGATCACTATCTTGTAAAGCTGCAATTAAAGCGGGAACAGCAGGCTTACCCACTGTTGCTAAATAATCTATAGCAGCAGTACGCTGTTGGGGGTTCTTTAAGCGTTGGATATAGGACTTAATTTGTGTTTGATTTTGTGACTGTGCTGAAGTAGTGTTGATAATTAGTAAAGGCGATGAAATACAAATGAAAGCGATCGCGATTTGGGAAACTATGACTTTTAAGCGCAGTTTGTGAGTAAATCTAGTCACAAGCATAATTTTGGCAATTTATTTCTCCGATGAAACAGACAAAGCCCTGAAAAAATTAGTTCCACCTTCAAAGCATAAAGCATACTGTACAACTGATGTGAATTGAGGAGAGAACAGAAATCATGTTTTAAAATCGACCACAGATACACACCGATGGACACAGATGAAACAGACAACCAACGCAAAAACTATCTGTGTTCATCCGTGTTCATCAGTGTTCGCTAATTATTATCCCTGCCACTCCGCCACAATCTCAAAAAAATCGACCACAGATACACACCGATGGACACAGATGAAACAGACAACCAACGCAAAAACTATCCGTGTTCATCCGTGTTCATCAGTGTTCGCTAATTATTATCCCTGCCACTCCGCCACAATCTCAAAAAAATCGACCACAGATACACACCGATGGACACAGATGTAGATAGATTTGGTGATTTTTGGTTTTTCTCCATTACCCATTGCCATCAATATATACTACTATTTAAACAACTCTAAACATTCTTCTCTCAAAAGACCTTTTTTAACTTGAATTTTTCTAAAACTTTTAGCAATAATCTCTTCGCAAGATATTTCAATTTGTGATTGATTTACTGATATTAAATCTTGAATGGAAGCACCATAAATAATTTCTGATACACTAGCCCAAACACAAGCAGTTGCACACATTGCACAAGGTTCACCAGTTGTATATATGCTATAACCCTCCAAAGAATTGTTTTGAAGTTTTGCTGTTAAACTGCGAATAACATTAATTTCTGCATGGGCAGATGGATCATGATCTCGCTTCACAGTGTTATGAGCAACAGCAACCACTTCTCCATCTTTAACAATTACAGCCCCATAAGGTGCATCTCCTTTCTTTGCTTCTGTTATGGCTAAACGCATCAAATCTTCTGGAGTCATATAATTGAGATATAATTTATGGGTTTGAAAGGATATTTAGTCAGTATATATCAATCTGATTGTAGTTGTTAATATGATTTTTTCTACTAACCACAAAGTACACGAAGAATATAAGGAAAGTAACATTAGAGACAAAGAAGAGTTTTTATGTTGTTGACAAAAGAGAAAACTGCTTTTTATCTAGCTGATTTGGAAACACCAGTAGGCAAATTAATTAATTTAACTATTGCTGGGTTGGTTTTATTGTCTTCAGGGATTTTTGTCGCAGAAACTTATAATATACCTGATGTTGTTAGATTTAATTTAAATATATTAGATAATATTATTTTAGTCATTTTTGCTTTGGAATACTTTCTGCGCTTGTGGAGTGCTGAAGATCAAGTTAAGTATGTTTTAAGTTTTTATTCAATAATTGACTTAATCGCAATTCTACCATCTTTTTTAGGAGCGATTGATATTAGCTTTTTGCGTCTATTGCGGTGGTTCAGAATCCTAAGGCTGATTAGGTTTATAGACAAAAAATACTTATTTGGTATCAGCAGTGAAGATGGTGTAATTTTTGCTAGAATATTGTTTACTCTATTTGCAATTATCTTTGTATATTCTGGCTTAATCTATCAAGTTGAGCATCCTGTTAACTCGAAAATTTTTGCTACTTTTTTGGATGCTTTTTATTTTTCCGTAGTGACGATGACGACTGTAGGTTTTGGTGATGTCACTCCCACTTCAGAGTTAGGTCGCTTGCTGACGGTCTTAATGATTCTAACAGGGATTGCGCTTATTCCTTGGCAAGTAGGTGATTTAATTAGACGCTTAGTAAAAACTGCAAATCAAGTAGAAACTGTTTGTCCGGGATGCGGTTTAGCTTTTCATGATGCTGATGCGGTATTTTGTAAAAGTTGTGGCACAAAATTACAAAATTGTATAAACACTCACAATCTAAAGTTAAATAATAAAAAATAAAATATTTCTTTATAACTAGGGTAAGACGACAAAACAACCGTCGTATTGAAATTGTCACCCCTTCAGGCAGATTACGTTTAAAGAGCGATCGCTATCTATTGTCCCAACAAACAGAAACTTATAACAAGAAAGACTTTAACTTACTTTAAGGAATCGACTGCTACAAAGTTGAAGTGTAAGCGGTAGGATGTCAATGTCTTTTTTGACAGTATAAATATGTCTCAAATTCTTTACGTAAATTCTGTTGTTGGCAATGATAGCGCCAGTGGTTTACCACAAGCACCTTTAAAAACTATTACACAAGCCCTCAAAAAAGCTACTTCCGGTTCGCAGATCCAACTAGCAGATGGTAGTTACAATGCTGCTTCTGGGGAAGTCTTTCCTTTGTCGGTTCCGGCTGGAGTTTCAATAGTAGGTAATGAAGCTAACAAAGGCAGTAGTATTTTAATTGAAGGTAGTGGTCAGTACCTCAGTCGTACTTTTGCTGGTCAAAATGTCACATTTGTACTAGACAATGGTGCTGAACTCAAGGGTGTAACTGTGACTAATTCCGCTACCCGTGGTAGTGGTGTATGGGTAGAATCTACCAGTCCTACTATTGCCAACTGTACCTTTACAAAATGTAAGCGAGAAGGAGTGTTTGTAACTGGTGATGGGAACCCAGTAATCCGCAGTAATCAATTTATAGAAAATGCTGCTAATGGAATTGCGATCGCCAAGAATGCTAAAGGCGAGATTCAAGGTAATACATGCATCAATACGGGTTTTGGCATTGCCATTAGTGATACAGCTTCTCCCAAACTAGTAGATAACAAAATTTCTGAAAATCGTTCTGGTATTGTCATCTCTGGTAGCGCTCGTCCGATATTACGTAATAATATCTGCGAAAGAAATACCCAAGATGGCTTGACGGTAATTGCCAATGCTTTACCAGATATTGGTAGTACCAATAACCCAGGAGGTAATATCTTCCGTAGTAACGGACAATTTGATGTCCAAAATGCCAGTTCCAACAAACTTACTTCTATAGGAAATCAAATAGATCCAACAAAAATCAAGGGTTTAATTGAGTTTCTTGATAATCAAGTTCCTACCCCAACCCCAAATCCAACTCCAAATCCAATTCCTAATCCAACTCCTACCCCAGAACCACAACCTGAACCATTTCCTGATCCGATACCGACTCCATTACCAAATCCAACTCCAAATCCCACACCTACGCCTACACCTACTCCCAGCAACTTAACCGATATTAGCAATCATTGGGCAGTTGCCTTTATTCGGGAATTAGTCAAGTTACAAATCATCAAGGGTTTCCCTGACGGCACATTTAGACCAGATGCGACAATGACAAGGGCGCAGTATGCTGCATTAATAGTCAAAGCTTTTAACCCCAGCGCCAAACGCCAAGCAATCAAATTTAAAGATGTACCCCAGGACTTTTGGGCAAACAAAGTCATTCAACAAGCCTATCAAGGACAATTTCTCTCTGGTTATCCTGATAACACTTTCCGTCCTAACGATAATATCCAGCGTGTACAAGTTATCGTTTCGCTGGTGAATGGACTAGGATTAACGGCTAGTGGTAATAAAACTGTCAAACCCTACGATGATCAAACAAAAATTCCTGACTATGCCAAAGATGAGGTAATTGTTGCTAGCGAAAAACAAATTATTGTTAACTATCCCAAAGTTAAGCAACTCAACCCCACCCGCGAAGCAACACGCGCAGAGGTAGTGGCGATGGTGTATCAAGCGTTAGTTGATGCTGATCGCGTAGCGGCGATCGACTCGCCTTATATTGTGGTTGCTTAGGTTCAGACTGGAAATTTCAGGGCATTTATAGCAGTTTTCGGCGTTGCTGAATCAAGATATGAATTTACAATTCACGGATATGTAGAGACGTAGACGTAGCAATGCTACGTCTCTACAAAAATGTATACAAACATAATTCATGACCNAGATTCAGCAACGCCCCATCTCTTCCATAAATAGAATAGGGCAGACGAAACGCCTACCCCAAAATTCAATGTAATTATTCGCGGTGTGGTTGGACTACCCATTCATTAACCAATGTACCAGACGTGCCATGGCACGTCTGGTACAACAATCAATAACCAACCACTAACCACTAACCACTAACAAAAGCTTTATTTATTTACGTGCGATACCTCCGTAACGCCAGTGCTGGTATGAGCAGTTTTGCCATTTTTACCATTGGTATGATTTATATGACCATTACTGTTGCGGGGTTGAATTACACCGTAACCACCGTGGTTGCGTTCGTAAATCACGTTAATTTCGCCTGTTTCGCTGTTGCGGAACATGTAAAAATCGTGTCCCACCAGTTGCAGTTGTTCTAAAGCTTCTGTAACAGTCATTGGTGGCATGGCAAAATATTTTGTCCGAACCACTTCTTCTGGTAATTCAGGGGCGCGATTACCTATTAAATCCGTAACTACTGTCTGTTGTACTACTCCTTCAATAGTAGTTTGGGCATGAGTTTTCTTGTCATGACGCCGTTCTTTATATTTACGTAGTTGACGGGCAATTTTATCTGCTACCAAATCTATACTGGCGTACAAGTTCTCGCTACTCTCCTCGGCACGGATGACGTTTCCGTTGGCATAAATTGTGACTTCTGCCGCCTGCTTGGGATTAATTCGGGGATTGCGAGCTACGCTCAAGTGTACATCCACTTCATTTGTGATGTTTTGAAAATGACTCACCGCCTTTTCAATTTTTTGATGTACATATTCTCTAATCGCATCGGTGATTTCAATATTTTTGCCGTGGATGACAAGCTTCATGTAAACTCTCCCGCTCAAAGCTTTTGATGTGTATTTGGTTTGGAGAAGAAGATATTTCGGTTAAGGTCTATCACTGCCGCCGAAATTGGGAAATCCCTACTGTACTGCTAATGCGACTACCCTAAGCCAAATCTAGGTGAGTACTTGCTCATGCCTAGTGTTATCAATTTAGGAATCTTTGCAATAGCTCCAGCTGCAAAAAAGGCTCATGGATATTCATGCAGATATATTTAGCTTTGCTTCTCCAACACGGGCTGCATTCGCTTTTCATAGACAATAAGCGTTTTATTGTTAGTTTTATCCCTTTTTCAACAGAAAACAATTGAGTTAGAATCCATCAGCCAGTGCATTTATTCTTCTTTCTCTTGGCATGATGGTTATTGTAGAGAATTCCTCCCAATACCATTGAGGTTATATATTCAAACTAGCATCTTGTATTTTACAAAACCGCTTCCCTTTACTTTCCTTTATGATCCTTTGCATAGCTTGAGGTTTAGGAGACAATACTGTCATTTTTTATACATCATAACATGTAAATTAGTTATTTTTTGGTATGAGCCGTAGTATTCCTTCACACAACCGCCGGTGTCTACTATATGACCAAGGACTATTACCATACTTGGATGCACTAGAGTGGCAGCGATCGCTTCTTCAAGAGCGGATCAAAGACCCGAATCTAGACGATGTGTTAATCTTGCTAGAACACCCACCTGTATACACTTTGGGGCAAGGAGCAACCCCGGAATTTCTCAAATTTGACCTTGACAATCATACGTATGATGTGTATCGAGTTGAACGAGGCGGAGAGGTTACTTACCATTGTCCAGGTCAACTGGTAGGGTATCCAATTTTAAACTTGCATAGTTATCAAAAAGACTTGCATTGGTACTTGCGGCAGTTAGAAGAAGTGTTAATTCGGGCGCTGGCAGTATATGGTTTAGTAGGAGAGCGGATTTCTGGTTTCACCGGTGTTTGGGTGGAAGGACGCAAAGTTGCTGCAATTGGTATTAAAGTCAGCCGTTGGATTACCATGCATGGCTTTGCATTAAATGTTTGTCCTGACATGACAGGTTTTGAGCGAATTGTACCCTGTGGCATTGCTGATAAACCTGTGGCTAGTTTAGCCAATTGGATACCAGGTATAAGCTGTGAGCGAGTACGCCACACTTTAGCACAGTCTTTTGCACAAGTATTTGATGTCGAATTAATTAGAACGGTGCGAAAAAAACCGTAGACGCTGAGCGGCTTCAAGGGAGAGTGGTATGTAACGGAAAGTAAAGTTGCCCAAAAAGCTCTTCCCTTCTGCCTTGTCATAACGACAATTTTCACACCGACCTACTTAATTGCAGCGTTGTGGCAAGGATTTTCGTTGTCAGGAAAGCCATTGACAACCACGCGATCGCCATTGAAATACTCAAGACACCAGAATGTGATGTTCAATTAGTATCATAGACTACAAATTTAGTTGATAGTAACTGATAATGTTGGTAGTGTTATACCAACTGTAAATTTTACACCAAAATATTTTTACTAAACGCGTGATCTGTTAATGAAAAGCAGACGATTTTTTACATCCATAGGCATAGCACTCACCAGCTTGGTTTTAGCAGTTAGTACCTTCATATATCAAGAAAGAAATTTTCGTTTCTAGGGGATTATCTTGATGGCGATCGCTAGCTACAACAACTGCTGTGATTCTTAAAATGAGTAAGGCGAGCAACATCAGAATTTATGTCGTCTAAATTACGATCGCTACTCAAAAATCCAATCTCAATTGGTGTCGCTTTATATTTCTATGCTTTTATTTTGATGGTTCCTTTGCTGGTGCTCATGGTGATTTTGCACCGTTGGCTAGTAGAGCGATCGCCTGCAAACCAGAGTTGAACGATTTACTTCTTCCAAGGAAACTTAGTTCCCATTTCAGTCATGGCTGAGAAGACAAGATATACAACGAGTACACCCACGCCGATCAAGAAAAGCACAAAGTCCTGATTCATAATTATGAAGAGTAATAGTCACAATTGTTAGATTACCTAATCTTGATGCGGATGCGATCACCTATCTTCTCCCTTTTCTGGTGCAAGTTTCACATCAGCGCCATATTTCTGAAACAAAAACTTCATAAAGAGTATCTAGATTGGATATAAGCTTAAAGATACTCTGTACAAAAAATGTTACACGAACCACGTGATCGCGACAATTTATCAAATTATTCATCTAGCGATAAACCCCATTCTATTGCACCTTGGCGCAGGGCAGCTATGAATTTATCGCTAGTGTTACTCGGTTCTGGCATGACGTTTGCTGGTGGATATGTAGCTACTAACTATCAGCAGATGTCTCGCAATGCATCTAATCTAGCAGTAACTCCAGTTAATGCTGCCCCACCCTTAACAGCAACCGCAGATCCCAATTTTGTTGCAAATATTGTGCAAAAAGTTGGTCCTGCCGTAGTGCGAATTGATTCTGCTAGAACTGTAATATCCCGTATTCCACAGGAATTTAACGATCCATTTTTCCGTCGCTTTTTTGGTGGGCAAATACCATTTTCACCACAACAGCGAGTAGTACGTGGTAGTGGTTCTGGTTTTATCATCAGTAGTGACGGTCGTATCCTCACTAATGCTCATGTTGTTGATGGTGCAGATACAGTTAAAGTCACACTTAAAGATGGACGCAGCTTTGACGGTAAGGTGTTGGGTAAAGACGAGTTGACTGATGTAGCAGTGATCAAGATTGCAGCCAATAACCTACCAACCTTGGCAATGGGCAATTCTGAACAATTGCAACCCGGACAATTAGCGATCGCGATCGGTAATCCTTTGGGATTAGATAATACTGTCACCACAGGTATTATCAGCGCTACCGGACGCAATGGAAATTTGATTGGTGCTACCGATAAACGAGTAGACTATATCCAAACAGACGCAGCAATTAACCCTGGTAACTCTGGTGGCCCCTTATTAAATGATCGTGGCCAAGTAATTGGCATGAATACAGCCATTATCCAAGGCGCACAAGGAATTGGTTTTGCCATTCCCATCAACACAGCCCAACGCATCGCTGATCAACTGATTACCACAGGTAGCGCTCAACATCCTTATTTAGGTATTCAAATGATCGGGTTGACACCAGAGTTGAGAGAGAATCTGAACTCTGATCCTAACAGCAATTTGACTGTCAATGAAGATAGAGGCGTATTAGTTGTGAGAGTTATGCCCAATTCACCAGCTGCGAGAGCAGGTATACGTGCTGGTGATGTGATTCAAAAAGTCAATGGTGAAACTGTCACAGATGCTAGAAGTGTCCAAAAAGCAGTAGATAATAGCCAAATTGGTGGAAATTTACGCCTAGAATTGCGCCGTCAAGGTCAAACCATCAATTTAGCTGTACAACCTGGTGCATTCCCTACTGCTTTGAATCAATAGTAAGTTTTTGACAGTTGGGCATTTGTAGGGTGGGCATAGTGAAAAAATAACCAACTATTACCCATTACCCATTACCGACCCCAAGGGATAATATAAGTCCTCAAGCGGACATGATATCATCAAATGCTCCGCCCACAAATCAATCTTGTTGAAAATTGACCACAGATGCACACAGATGTACACAGATGGTTTATGGGTGTACATTTATTTCCCAGAACACATATTTCTTGTCCGACTCTTCCAAATCCACCCAGATTCCGGAGAACTAATCTCTATCCAACCATTTTGTTCTTTGCCTGTAACTGTGACTTTGGTTCCAGCTTTGATAACTTTTCCTGTTCTCCTGCGTCCGGATGTAGAGCGTAAATTAGATGAGCTAACAACAACAATACAACTATCTTTTTTTGGGGTTTGATTTTTATCGGTTGTTTCTTTAACTTGATTTTTTGCAACTACAGGTGCAGGCTGGGGTGGGCGACTTGTGGTAATTACACCGTAAGTAAGTAAGACGCCAGCACCAGTACCAAAAATTAATAATGGTAATTGACGAGGTTTAATCTGAAAATTGCTGCGTGACGTAAATGGATTGAGACGAGCAGTTTTTCCTAAATTCTGTGTTTGTGGTATTGTTGGTGGAATTGTGGGTGTTGATCCTGTAGATAGGCGAACTGTTGTGTTATCTGGGGGAACGTAACAAGGTTTTGCTAGTTCTTGGAGCGATCGCACCATTTTTGTTGCAGACAGGTAGCCTTGTTGCCAATAATCTTTTAATATTTGGTTGACAACAGCTGCTACAACGCTTGGTGTGTTGGGACTGCTAATCGCAGCTACTGCTTGTCGGGCATCAGTTGCTGAATGATAGCGGTATTTGTAATGTTGACGCACCATCTTTGTTAAAATAGCTGCCAAGGCGTCACTAACTTGGGCATGATGCTGCCATATTATCTCCCCAGTTGCAGGCTCTTCACCTAACTGTTTGGGATGTAAGCCCGTCAAAGCTTGAATCGCTATCATACCCAAAGCATAAATATCACTGTTAGGATATGGTCTGCCTAGTGCTTGTTCACTTGGCATGTAGCCAGGTGTGCCAATTGGAATAGTCTCATTTTTTAGCTGATCTGGTGTCATCAGTGAATACATTTTCACTTGTTTCACCGCACCAAAGTCAACTAAAACCAGCTTATTGTCAGAACTACGGCGAATTAAGTTATGGGGTTTGAGATCCTGATGGATCACCTCATGACTGTGGACAAATTCTAGAATGGGTAAAACGTCTTGCAGTAGATGAATGACTTGGCTTTCACTCCACTGTAAACCCGGTTGCAATTCCATCGATAGCGGATTACCAGGAACAAATTCTTGCACCAGGTAAAATTCTTCGTCTTCTTCAAAGTAAGCTAGCAGTCGGGGAATTTGGTCATGATTACCCAGCCTTTCCAGGGTTTCAGCTTCTCTTTTAAATAAGCGTCTAGCTGTTTCCAAAAAATCTGGATCACTAGTTGCTGGTTGGAGGTGCTTGACTACACAGGAGGGATTTCCAGGACGACGAGTATCTTCGGCTATATAGGTATGACCGAATCCACCTTGACCTAGTCTCTGAACCACCTGATAACGCCGATCTAGCAATTTGCCAATCATGCTATGGCTAAACTGTTATGCAAAATTAACAACAATAGACTTTTCTCATTATGAGTAGTTTCTTCAGGATTGATCGCAAAATTTATGTATAAAGGTCAAATATCTGATTTTCAATCAAGCCCCACGGGTACGTTTGCCTATACCTTTACACTCCCAATACGGTTCGTCAGATAATTGACCTACCAAGTAATCTTTGTAAAGACATACCATAGCACGTCTCTACACATCTAAACAACCCTTAACCTAAGGGTACTGGATTTTAAGCTACTTTTTTGATTAAAAAAGTAGCCCTGTTTCTCAGGATAAAGGCTGTAGTTGCCGTAAAAAATATACCAAGTAAAATATTTCTCAAACTAATTTCCTTACCATACACATTTACCAAAAAAGTTTCCAGCATCAAAGAAGGTAATAATATACCCAAAATTATTAACAACCTGTGAATGACGCGACTGTTTTTTACCAACAGAGAAAGAAGGGCAAGGTAAATTCCTAAAGGTATAAAATTTAAAGAATAGTAAAAGAGCTTATAGTCTATGGGAATGAAGTCTAGCAAATTTAATGAGTAGGAATTTTGTAGTTTATCTACGTATACCTGGATAATCGGACGAGAATAGGTAATGATTAGATGATGTGGTTGTTTGTCGGTAAAAATATTAGGAATGTTAAGTTGAACACTTCCAGCATTTTCCCCCGTAATTGGTGTTCTTAATCGCAAATTTAAAGCTGTTCCCTGCTGTCCTAAAGTAAAATTACGACGCAGAGAATCATGAGAAATTGACACAATTCGGGCTGGTCCAGTTTGATTTATGTCACTAGTAGCTACAGTTGTGCTGATAGTAAATTCAGAAGTGTTGGATATTCTTTTATTTAATTTTTTCACAGGATCTGCTGTTTCAAGCCAGTTACTAGAACTCAATAAAGCCCCTTTGTTTTCCTGAGTATTTACAGGCTGACCACGCCATAACAATTTGGGTAAATTACCACTCCTATCCCGATAAGAATATTGACTACTTGCATCTAATTTGTAAGCAGCTACCAGAGAATCTCCAAAATTATTAAAGTAATCTTTATCTGTAAATATCTGTGCAGCTTCAATTGCAGAAACGGCTTTATCAGTTATGTATACTTTAGAGATATATCCTTGCCAAGGTCTATCTCCTGTTGCCTCATTACCAATTACGAGTGGATAGTTGGAGTCCCAATTACTTAAATATGTTGTACTTTGCCAGAATACTAAATTCAGAGATGATAATAATATGTAACCAAGGCAAAAAGTAGCTATTCTTTGATTCACCCGTCTACTGCTATTATGCTCGATCCTTGCTAAGATGGTAGCAAAACTGCGAGAAAAAAGCCAATTAAAGCAAAGCCAACCAACAAAACCACCAATAGAATTATTAATAATATCCTCTGGAGTCGGTCTTCTCCCAGGCACAAAAACTTGCAATAATTCAACTATTGTTGATAAACTCGCACTTGCTAATATAACTGTTAAAATTTCCAGTCTTAATTGTGTTCTGTATTTTTGTAAAAGACTAGTACAAAAAAAACCTAGAGGTATAAATAATAAAATATTGTTGACTGTATCTTGAAAAGAAGTAGTATTACTAAAACTATTAATTAGTTCTTCTAAAGAAAAAGAATCTGGAAATGAAAAATTAAAAGGATAAAGTGTCGCTAACAGTACTACTAATACACTTATAGCGACAAGCCCGTAATCTTTGAGCAGACCTAATAAATGAGCGTGATAAATAGTTTGACATTTCTTCATAATCACTCATTTTACTTAATGCTACTTCTGAAGACGGTCTAACTAAAGACGTAGTTTTGCTCATTTTTGTTCATCTACTCCAAATATGTCACCTATTGCGGCAAGGAAACTCACCTGAATTCGACAAGCCCACAGCATCATTTATTTGTGGGGTGGTACGCAGCAAAGCTTTGCTGCGTGTTAGGCTGACACACCCATACCCCCTATGTTTCTTGAGAAACGAATGAAGTGGAACTTATGCAGAAAAGCGGGTTGTAATCCGCTTCATCGCCTCTTCCACATTCTCCCGACTGTTAAACGCGGAAATTCGGAAATAACCTTCACCTGCTGCACCAAAGCCAGATCCTGGTGTACCCACAACATTGCAACTATGCAGCAATTTGTCGAAAAAGTCCCAACTAGAAAGACCATTGGGCGTTTTCACCCAGACATAAGGTGCATTTACGCCACCATAGACAGCTAATCCTGCTGCTGTCAGTTGCTCGCGAATGATGTTAGCGTTTTCCAGGTAAAAACTAATCAGGGCTTTGGTTTGCGCTTGCCCTTCTTGGGAATAAACTGCCTCAGCTCCCCGTTGTACAATGTAGGACACACCATTAAACTTAGTAGACTGGCGGCGGTTCCAGAGTTTCCAAAGTTCCACATCGGAACCATCAGCAGCTTTAGCAGTAAGGTTTTTGGGTACCACAGTCAATGCACACCGCGTACCGGTAAATCCAGCATTTTTGGAAAAAGAACGGAATTCGATCGCACAATCTCTTGCTCCCTCAATTTCATAGATGGAGTGGGGAATTTCTGGATCAGTAATATAGGCTTCGTAAGCAGCATCAAAGAAAATGATCGAGCCATGATCCTTTGCATAGTCTACCCAGGCTTTGAGATGTTCTTTAGTAGCGACTGCACCGGTGGGATTATTTGGGAAGCAGAGGTAAATTAAATCGACTTTCTGTGAGGGGATAGTAGCGGTGAAGTTATTTTCTGCTGTAATTGGCAGATAAACTAAACCTTCATACTCACCTTTATCGTTAGAGTTACCTGTATTTCCCGCCATGACATTAGTATCTACGTATACCGGATACACAGGGTCGGTAACGGCAATGGTATTATTTTTGCCAAATATTTCGAGAATATTGCCTGTATCACACTTAGATCCATCAGACACAAAGATTTCCGATGCATCAATTTCGCACCCCCGCGCTTGGAAGTCGTGTGTAGCTATTTTTTCTCGTAGCCAAGCGTAACCTTGTTCCGGGCCATAGCCCTTGAAAGTGGCGCGATCGCCCATTTCTTCTACAGCTTTAATCATCGCAGTGCGGCAAGCTTCTGGCAATGGTTCGGTGACGTCACCAATACCCAACCTGATAATTTTGGCATCTGGGTGAGCTTCTGCAAAAGCGTTGACACGGCGTGCAATTTCAGGAAACAGATAACCAGCTTTCAGCTTGAGGTAGTTGTCGTTAATCGTTGCCATAGTTGGGAATTTTTATAAATGCTCTAAATAAACCAGCTTACTGCTATGTGCGATATCTTGGTTGAGTTGCGATCGCCAATATAACGTAATTAGTCAGACAATTTTGGATTGATCCCACGGATAAATCTGCTTTCTTGGGAATCGGGTAATCGAATAACAACTAACCGCTAACCAAAATATTTGTTATGATGAATTATACGTAGTCGTTATGAGTTTGTTTATCTTAGCCATCATGACTAACCCAAATGTAGAAAACGTGGTAATCATAGGTTCTGGTCCAGCAGGCTACACAGCTGCTATTTACGCGGGACGCGCCAACCTAAAACCAATTGTATTTGAGGGCTTCCAAGCTGGGGGTTTGCCTGGTGGACAGTTGATGACAACAACGGAAGTAGAAAACTTTCCTGGCTTTCCCAAAGGGATTACTGGGCCAGAACTGATGGATTTGATGAAAGCTCAAGCGGAACGTTGGGGCGCTGAGCTATATACAGAAGACGTAATTGAAGTAGATTTAAAACAGCGTCCATTTACAGTCCGCTCCACAGAACGGGAATTTAAAACCCATAGTTTAATTATTGCCACAGGTGCAACAGCAAAACGGCTAGGACTACCTTGTGAAGAGCAATTTTGGAGTCGGGGTATTTCTGCTTGTGCGATTTGCGATGGTGCTACACCAATTTTCCATGGGGCGGAATTGGCTGTGGTAGGTGGTGGCGACTCAGCAGCGGAAGAAGCTATTTACCTAACCAAATATGGCTCCAAAGTAAATCTGCTGGTACGTTCCGATAAAATGCGGGCTTCTAAAGCCATGCAAGACCGAGTTTTGAGTAATCCCAAAATCCATATTCACTGGAACACCGAACCTGTAGACGTGTTTGGTAACGGTCACATGGAAGGGGTGAGAATTCGCAATAATAAGACTGGGGAAGAAAGTGAACTGCACGTTAAAGGACTATTCTACGCCATTGGTCACACTCCCAACACCTCCTTATTTAAAGGACAAATAGAACTCGATGAGGTAGGTTACATTGTCACCAAACCTGGTTCACCAGAAACAAGTGTAGAAGGTGTTTTTGCTGCTGGTGACGTGCAGGATCATGAATATCGCCAAGCAATCACCGCAGCAGGTAGTGGTTGTATGGCAGCGATGTTAGCAGAACGGTGGTTATCTGCCAATGGTTTAATTCAGGAGTTTCATCAAGTCTCACAAACTCCAGATAATGAATTAGAGCCTCAGCCAACTTCTAACCGTACTCCCACCGACGATGAATTTGATTTAAATGCAACACGTCATGAGGGAAGTTATGCTCTGCGGAAGCTTTTCCACGAAAGCGATCGCTTGCTGGTTGTCAAATACGTCGCTCCTGGTTGCGGCCCTTGTCACACCCTCAAACCCATACTTAATAAAGTAGTAGATGAATTTGACGGTAAAATTCACTTTGTGGAAATTGATATCGACAAAGACCGAGAAATTGCGGAAAATGCGGGCATTACCGGAACTCCCACAGTTCAGTTTTTTAGGAATAAGGAACTGTTAAAAGAAGTCAAGGGCGTGAAGCAAAAGAGCGAGTACCGCCAGTTGATTGAAAGTTATTTGTAGCTGTAAACTCTGACAAAAAGAGATATTGGGTGATTACGAACACCGATAAACACCGATAAACACAGATAAACCATCGGTGTGCATCTGTGTGCATCTGTGTTCGCTTTCCCAAAACTACTGGACTACTGGTTAAAAATCTTAGCCACAACAAAAATTAATATGATTACGAACACCGATAAACACCGATAAACACAGATAAATCATCGGTGTGCATCTGTGTGCATCTGTGTTCGCTTTCCCAAAACTACTGGACTACTGGTTAAAAATCTTAGCCACAACAAAAATTAATATGATTACGAACACCGATAAACACCGATAAACACAGATAAATCATCGGTGTGCATCTGTGTTCGATTACATAAAACATAAATGAAGGTGCGTTACACTTCATTAATGCACCCCACTTTATGCTTGACAAAACAACACTCAAACCCCAACACTCATAACTCAAAATCTGAATTATATAGACGCATCATAGTGCGTCTTTCCCAAACCTATGACTGTTGTAAAAACTCAACTGCCAAGATTTTTAAATTTTGCTAAAAGTCCTAACCTCTCCCAAAAATTAATGGTTGTGGGTTTAGTGATTACTATCTTATTCATATTTTTAGCGTTATTTGCTCCTGTATTTCAGGCTTGGGGATGGCTACAAGACCCCACAGATTTTTTGAGTAACCCCATTCATAGCCCACCGTCAGCCAAGCATTGGTTTGGTACTAGTCGTCTTGGCTATGATGTCTTCTCGCGGACAATATTTGGCATCCAAGCAGCGTTGCAAGTAGTTCTGCTAGCAACAGCCCTCAGTATGATTGTGGGTGTACCTTTGGGAATGGTGAGTGGCTATGTTGGCGGTAAATTAGATAAAACTTTGCTGTTTTTGATGGATAGTATCTACACCTTACCAGGTTTATTGCTTTCGGTAACACTGGCGTTTGTAGTGGGACGGGGAATATTGAATGCTGCGATCGCCATTAGTATTGCCTACATTCCTCAATATTACCGTGTTGTCCGTAATCATACGGTAAGTGTGAAAACAGAAGTATATATTGAAGCAGCCCAAGCGATCGGTGCTAATACCTGGCAAGTTCTTTCTCGCTATCTCTTTTTTAACGTCATTCAAAGTGTACCCGTCCTATTTACCCTCAACGCCGCCGATGCAATTTTGGTGTTAGGTGGTTTGGGATTTTTAGGTTTAGGATTACCCGAAGAAGTACCAGAATGGGGACGCGACTTAAAGCAAGCTTTGGAAGCCCTACCCACAGGCATTTGGTGGACCACCCTCTTCCCTGGCTTAAGTTTAACATTGATGGTTGTAGGGTTATCACTAGTGGGTGAAGGGTTAAACGAATTTGTCAATCCGCGTTTACGGAAAGACAATGGAATCCGGAAATAGTAATTGGTTGTTTGTTGTTTGTTGTTTGTTGTTTGTTGTTTGTTCCAACCAACAAGCAACTATCAACCAAGAACACTATATTTGATTTGCTATTCTGGATATTTGTTGTAGTTTTTAGGGAGAGATTTGTGTGAACGATAAACTTTCTTTAGTTGCTGCCACAGCTGGCGGTTTTATGCTTTCGGTTGCTTTAGCTGGTATTTTACGAGGCGCGCCAGTTACATCTTGGCAGGTGCAAGCAAATGTGGGTTCAACTCCAGTGATGTATGTAACTCGAACTACACCATATGCAAGTGAAATAATTCAAAAACATAAATAAGTCGGCACAAATAAAGCTAACTAGTTGGGGTCGTCATTTGTCCTCTGTCATTGGTAGTTTTAGGCATGTTTACTTTTTGTAACTCGTGTTATATTTATCCCCGTCGACTTACTTAGAAGCACAGATAGCCGTTGGTTGTTGTTCGTTGATTGTTGTTTGGACAACTAACCATTAACCACTAACCACTAACTACTAACCACTAACCAAAAAAGTGTAGTGACACCAGAAGTAATTGGTATTGACTTGGGGGGAACGGCAATTAAGCTGGGACGGTTTAGATCTGATGGCACTTGCCTAAAATCCTTAACTGTAGCAACTCCCCAACCAGCAACCCCAGAAGCAGTTATAGCAACAATGGTAGATGCGATCGCCCAATTAGATCCACTGAGCGAGGCTGTTGCGATTGGTGTTGGTACTCCTGGTCCTGCGGATGCAACTAGGCGCATTGCCAAATTCGCTATTAACCTGCCAGGATGGGTTAATGTCCCCCTTGCGGACGCTTTAGAAGCGAAAGTTGGCAAACCAACGATTCTCGATAATGATGCCAATTGTGCAGGTTTAGGAGAAGCTTGGTTAGGAACAGGTCGCCAGTTTCAAAATTTCATTTTATTAACTTTGGGGACTGGCGTTGGTGGGGCAATTTTTATTAATAATAAATTATTTGTTGGACATTACGGCGCTGCTGGGGAGTTGGGTTTAATCACATTTAACCCAGATGGGCCCATGTGTAACAGTGGTAATAAGGGTTCGTTAGAACAGCATGTTTCAATTACAGCAATTCGTCGCCGCACTGGAAAAGAACCATCAGAATTAAGCGTGTTGGCACAATCTGGAGACGCCGCCGCCTTAAAATTTTGGCAAGAATACGGTAGAGACTTAGGTATTGGTTTAACAAGTTTAATTTACGTACTGACACCACAAGCGATTATTATTGGTGGGGGTGTTAGTGCTAGCGCTGAGTTTTTTTTACCAGCTGCCAAAGCAGAAATTGAAAAACGAGTCTTACCCACATCTCGCGTGGATTTACAAATCTTGCCAGCCGCATTAGGAAACTCTGCGGGAATGCTGGGTGCAGCGAGGTTAGCGTGGGGGATGGTGGAGAGGGGGAGATGAGGAGTGTGAGGAGTGTGAGGAGTGTGGGGAGTGTGGGGAGTGGGGATTGGGCATGGGGAATTGGGTATTGGAGATAACTAACAATCAACCACTAATAACCACCAACCAACTTATTCAATTTTTTGCAAATCTTGTAGCACTTCAGCAGCAGATTGATAGCGATCGCTAAAGTGATAACGCACCATTTTATCCAAAATTTCTGCTAATTTATTACTAATTTTTACTCCATAACGCCATTCGACAGTACCAGTTTCTGGATGAGGATGAAGTTCGTGCGGTGGTATCCCGGTAATTGCTTGAATGGCAATCATTCCCAAAGCATAAATATCACTGGATAACCGAGGATGACCAGCAAATTGTTCTGGTGGTGCGTAACCACGTGTGCCAATGGCTACTGTGGCTAATTCCGTTTGTTCGCTAGATTGTGGTTGCATCATCTTCACTGCACCAAAATCAATTAGCACCAAGCGATTATCTGTATCGCATCTAATAATATTACTTGGTTTGATATCGCGATGAATTACACGATGTTCATGAACAAATGCTAATACTTCTAATATCCCTTTGAGCATTTCGATGACTTCAGATTCAGTTTTGATATTGTGATGTGGTGGTAATTCCTCACTAAGTGCATGTCCCGAAATATATTCTTGTACTAAATAGAATTCGTTGCTCTCTTCAAAATATGCTAACAATTCTGGAACTTGATTATGCTTACCTAAAACTTCTAAAATTTCTGCTTCTGCATCAAATAATCTTCTGGCAACTTGCATAAATCTTGTATCTCGTCGGGCTGGCATTAGTTGTTTGACAACACAAATAGGATTACCAGGGCGTTGGTTATCTTTTGCTAAATAAGTACAACCAAATCCACCCGAACCAAGTACTTTATTAATTTGATAACGCCCACCTAAAATAAAGTCACCAGTGGCTTTTTCTGTATTATCAACTGTTGCTCCATAATGAACGTGTTTGTCATAAATACGTGTAGTTTCTTTTAAGAGTGTATTTAATTGTTCTATGGCTTCTTTTTGTTTTTCAACTTGTAAAACAATTATTTTTGTTTGTTGTTGAGTTTGGTAAGTACTGTAAGCCATAACACTAACACCACTCAACACCAAAGTCACAGCAGGAGGTATAACTGGCAACCACGCTCCCTGTAAAAATAGTAAATAGCAAACACCCACCAAGCTACCCAAGGACACACTACCAGCCAAACCTAGACGTAGGGGATATCGCAACTGCCATGCTAAAACACCTCCCACTATCGACCATCCCCATACCCAAACAGCTTCAGCCCAGTTTGGTAAGTACCAAATTAGATGGCGATCGCTCAATACTGTACTGATAATCTGACTCGCCACCTGTGCATGAATATAAACAGGTGCTATCCTTTGCGGATACTTAGATGAACCACTGTAGGGTGTATAAAAGCCTGGATGAACACTACGGGCAGTAGTACCAATAATGACGAGACGGTCTTTAATCCAATTGGCATCTACTTTGCCCTCTAAAACTTCTGTGAGAGTGACTTGTTTAGCAAACCCAGAAGGATCACGGTAATTTAGTAGAATTTGATAACCTGCTGCATCTATATTTTCATAACCACCTGCATCTTCTGATAAACGCGGAAATAGATTTTTACCTATATAAAAATGGTTTAGATCCGTGAAATGAGATTTAATGCCTTGTCTTTCTAGGTAATGAATTGCTAATAAAGCAGCGAAGGAAAATTTTGTTTGACATTTTTTGTCATTGGAAGCAGCAAATAACAAACTGCGACGGACAATCACATCTTCATCGTCAGAAATTACATCACTAAAGCCGACTTGGTCAATGGGGAAATTTGGTGGTGGGGGAATTTCTGGGCTGCCCATACTGCTAAAGGTGCAGTAAGTGATCACATTATCTAGATTTTGCAGACCAGCCCCTAAATTTTTTTGTTTGGAACGATCAATACTTAAACCAATAACCCGTGGTTGATAAGACTGGATTTTGATTAATAGCCGATTGATGATCTCATCTGGTAGGGAAAAATCTTGTGACCCCAAATCCTCTTCAGTGATAGTAACTAATAACAGATGAGGATCTGGTGGTTCAGCAGGACGTAGCCTGATCATTTGGTCGTAAGCGGCTAATTCCCAAGTTTGCAACCATTTCAGATGCCGAACTCCTAGCACTAAAATAGTAACTCCTACACTGGTGATCAAAACAGTTTGCAGCCAGCTGCGGCTGCTATTGTCCTGAGGGAGTCTATCTTTTGTCGCAAAAGCGGTGCGGAGTTTCCTAAATAATGTAATCACGGCTTGGTGGCGATCGCCCAAATGTGGTAGATGGTGCAAACAGGGAATGAGAAATTATCCCAAGTATTTATCAATGTAGCAATTAGTGGGTGGTTAGCGATTGTTGGTTATTTAACACTTCACAGTCGTTGTACGTGATTTCGCAAATTCTCTTCATCGTTAACTTGTAGCCCATCCATAGGAAGGCGATAATTGTCACTGTTGGTTTTGGCACACAAGGGGAAGAAATACTATGGGGTACAACTTGAACGCGCTAGCAGAACTTTACAAAAACACTCTCCTTGGCGATGTACTTCCTTTTTGGGAAAAACATTCTTTGGACTGGGAGTACGGCGGTTATTTTACCTGTCTGGATCGTGAGGGCAAAGTTTACGATCCAGACAAATTTATCTGGTTGCAAAACCGCCAAGTATGGACTTTTTCGATGCTTTGTAATCAGCTAGAAAAACGCGAAAATTGGTTAAATATTGCTCGCAACGGTGCTAATTTTCTCGCCCAACATGGTAGAGATGCCAGTGGTAACTGGTACTTTGCACTTACTCGGGCAGGTGAACCACTAGTGCAGCCCTATAATATCTTTTCTGATTGCTTTGCGGCAATGGCATTTAGTCAATATGCCCTCGCTAGCGGTGAAGATTGGGCAAAAGATGTGGCAATCCAAGCTTACAATAACGTTTTGCGGCGGAAAGATCATCCCAAAGGTAAATATACCAAAACCTATCCCGGCACACGCCCGATGAAATCTTTAGCTGTGCCAATGATTTTAGCTAACCTAACTTTAGAAATGGAATGGTTGCTATCTAGTGAAATTCTGGAAAATGTTTTAGCTGCAACTGTTCAGGAAGTGATGACTGATTTTTTAGATCAAGAAAAGGGACTAATGTACGAAAGTGTTGCTCCCGATGGATCACATATTGATTGTTTTGAGGGACGGTTAATTAATCCCGGTCATGGTATTGAAGCGATGTGGTTTATTATGGACATTGCCCGTCGCCAAAATGATACTAAAACTATTAATCAAGCTGTTGATGTGGTGTTAAATATTCTCAATTTTGCTTGGGACGATGAATATGGTGGTTTGTATTATTTTATGGATGCAGACGGTCATCCTCCACAACAACTGGAATGGGATCAAAAGCTGTGGTGGGTGCATTTAGAATCATTGGTTGCGTTGGTAATGGGTTATCGTTTGACGGGGCGGAAAGCATGTTGGCAATGGTATCAAAAAGTACATGATTACGCTTGGTCGCACTTTGCCGATCCTGAATTCGGTGAGTGGTTTGGTTATCTCAATCGTCGTGGGGAAGTGCTATTGAACCTTAAAGGTGGCAAGTGGAAGGGATGTTTTCATGTGCCACGTGCTATGTATCTTTGTTGGCAGCAGTTTGAGGCGTTGAGTTCGCAGTCAGTTTAGCGAGGAGTATTCTTTAAACGCACCAGGTAGCAGAGGTTTACGCAAAGGGGCGCAGAGTGTTAATCAGAGTTACTTGGTTTTGTGTTTTCAAATAATTGGGATGTTCCCGTTTTGCCTGTGTTGAGAAGCTATAGTAAAAACAGATTTATCCGATGGGTATCCTTATGAATGTTGTTACACCGAAGCGATTCACAATTGACGAATATCATCGGTTGATTGAACTTGGATTTCTGAGGGAGGAGGATCGCATTGAGTTAATTCGAGGAGAATTGATCCAAATGACTGCAAAGGGAAGACTACACACAGTTTGTAATTCTATTTTGTGCCGTCAACTAGATCGAATTTTAGGCGATCGCGCTGTCATTCGTGGACAAGATCCAATTACACTACCAAATCAAAGTGAACCAGAACCAGATGTCGTGATTGCACGCGGAAAAGATGAGGATTATCTGGCTCATCATCCTTACCCCAAAGATATTTTTTTGGTTGTCGAAATTTCAGATTCTACACTGATATATGACCAAACAAAGAAGTTAGAACTATACGCAGAAGCCGGAATTTCTAATTATTGGATTGTGGATTTAAATACTCGTCAATTAGAGCGTTACAAAGAGCCTTATCAAAATATTCAAGGTCAGTTTAATTATCTCAGCAAGCAAATTTCTCTGGCGAATGAGTCTGTGCCTATTCCTGGGTTTGAAGATGTGTTATTGGATTTGAGTCGGATTTTTCCAATGGGTGATGTTGTTGAGTAACTATTTAGACATTGCTGTTTCTGATTTTGACTGCTTCATGAAATCGGTATTTGGCTGACATTTCTCCTCACACACTTATAACCTGATTTTAAATCAGTAGCATATCGTAAGAAGTCCTTGACTATTCTTAAGGATATTAACGCTTTATTTATCAAACCTGGTGTGACACTTGCGCTAATATATCCCCTATTGCCTTTGTGCAATTATGTGGGGAGTTGTGCAAGAATATGACCGAGTATCTCAAAACACAGAACACAGACAATCTTGTTAATATCGCTGATCAATTCACTCTTCAGGGAAAGGTTACAACTGTTCAGTCATTTGGAAGTGGTAATATAAATGACACTTTTCTGGTTACACTAGATTCTCCAGAGGAAAAGCATTTTGTCCTGCAACGCATTAATACACAGGTATTTCGTCAGCCACAGTTGATTATGCAGAACATGTGTACTTTCACTGAACATGTTTGCATGAGGTTACAGCATAGCCCCTTAAACCGTCGCTGGGAAGTGCCGCGTGTACTGTTGACTAAGGATGGTCAAGACTATTGCAGAGATACTGAAGGTTCGTTCTGGCGGGCAATTAGTTTTATTGCAGACTCGGAATCTTTTGACACGATGCAAAACATGCAACAAGCCAAAGAAATTGGCTATGCCTTGGGGATGTTCCACAATCTGATCAGCGACTTGCCCCCAGAAAGACTTGCCGACACCCTCGAAGGCTTTCATATTACGCCACTTTATCTTCAGCAATACAACGAAGTTTTAGCAAAAACTAGCCCCTGTCAATCCCCAGAGGTCAATTATTGCTTGCAGTTTGTGAGCGATCGCCAAAATTTTGCCCATATTCTGGAAAATGCCAAAGCTACAGGCAAACTACCTTTGCGTTTAATGCACGGCGATCCCAAAATTAATAACGTCATGTTTGATACTATTACTAACCAAGCTGTGAGTGTCATAGACCTCGATACTGTTAAGCCTGGTTTGGTACATTACGACATTGGCGATTGTTTGCGATCTGGGTGTAATCCTGCTGGAGAAGAGACAGAAGAATGGGAGAGCGTTTATTTTGATACTGATATATGCCAGACAATTTTACAGGGTTATCTTTCTGTTGCCCAAGCATTTCTAACCGAAAATGACTATATATATATGTACGACGCCATCCGTCTGATTGCCTTTGAATTAGGGCTGCGATTCTTTGCTGATTATCTAGCTGGAAATGTCTATTTCAAAGTCAAGTACCCAGAACACAACTTGGTGAGGGCGCTTGTCCAGTTTAAGTTAACCGAGAGTATTGAATCTCAGGAAGCAAATATTCGCAAAATTATTCGAGACGTGAAATGAATCAGCAAAAATTTTCCCTGCAACCTTTCCCTACTGACAAATCACTGCCTAATTTAAAAATTACAGGTAATATTGCGCGATCTGGTAATCAACTCAATCTCTGCTACACACTTTCTGGTGATTTAGAAGAAATTGCGATCGCCCCACTATCATATACACCTCAACGCAAGCATGAACTTTGGGAAGACACCTGCTTTGAGTTCTTCTTAGGCATCAAAGATTCAGATCGATATTGGGAATTCAACCTTTCCCCGGCTGGACACTGGAATATTTATCGTTTTGATGGGTATCGTCAAGGTATGCAAGAGGAAACAGCTTTTACAAGCCTACCGTTTATTGTTCAGCATCAATCAGATACTTTGGTGCTTGCTTTAGATATGGATTTGAGTGGTATCGTCTCAGAAGAACCAGCCCTTGAAGTTGCAATTACCACTGTAATCAAACACAGAGATGGTGAAGTGAGTTATTGGGCGTTGATTCATCAGGGGAAAAAAGCTGATTTTCACCTACGAGATAGTTTTATGATTGAGTTGTAAATTAGAGAAATCATACTTTACAATAAATTATTTTGTGTTGAGTAGTACGAGAGATTTTCATCATTGAGTTGGTAGATGAGTGCGCTCGACAATGGCAGTTAGATCATTATATTGTATTCAAGTGAAATTAATATAATAATTAGGCGATTTACACCAAAATTTTTATATTCAAACTTGCTTTCAAATTGCTGCTATCACAATCTATTTTTAGATATTACCTACTGATAGTAGTATTCCTAAATGATTCATGAAAAATAAGATCCCCGACTTCTTAAAAAAGTCGCGGATCTGGCTTTCTCAATATTTACAACTCCTAGACGGATTTATAAATAAGGATGTTTCATATCATAAAAAGTTTATTAGTACTATTTTAAATACAAATAATATATACCTATTTCTTTGGATGTAGATGTGACTTATTCCAAAGTATATATGTCAAATTATTCCAAGTGATTGATGAATTATTAAACAATAAAAAGCTTAATAAAGTTACAAGCCCTAATTCACATTTAAAAATAAATAATTTTTTTGGTGGTAACTAAATATGGTTGTAGGTATACATAGACGTGCTGTAGGGGTGTTTTCTCACCGTCGTGATGCAGAAGCAGCCTTGCATGAATTGAGAGATGCTGGCTTTGCGATGGACAGAGTATCTGTCGTAGTGCGTGATGCTGATCGCAACGATCAGATTGCCGGTGCTGAAGTAACAGAGAAGGTTGGTAATAAAGCTGATGAAGGAGCAACCGCTGGAGCTGTTTCTGGTGGTGTTTTAGGTGGACTGACTGGTTTATTAGTTGGGCTTGGTACTTTGGCAATTCCAGGAATTGGTCCAATTATGCTGGCTGGAGCAGCTGCAACTACCTTAGCTACAACTCTAGCTGGGGCTGGGATTGGTGCAGTCGCAGGTGGTTTGCTTGGGGCTTTGATTGGTTTGGGAATTCCCGAAGAACGAGCCAGAGTTTATAATGAACGAGTAGGGCGAGGACATTACTTAGTCATTATAGATGGCACTGATGACGAAATTGCTAGAGCAGAAGCAATTCTCCGGCGTCGGGGGATTGAAGAGTTTGAGGTCTATGACATACCTGTTGGCACAGCAAATTATACTGCTACCCCTAGTCGGGATTTAGGTGTAACTCACAAACAGGCCATTGGTTATTTCTCACGTCTGGAAGATGCAGAAGCAGCAATTAACGATTTGCGGGCTGCGGGTTTCCCCTTGAGTCAAATTTCTTTGATTCACAGAGATTGGTCACGACGCGATCGCTTTGCTGGTGTAACTTTACGCGATCGCTTTGACGATGCCATTCACAACCTGAAATTGAGACTTCCAGATCATCGCGCTCGTTTCTACAACGAACGTTTCCATAACGGCGATTATGTGGTAGTCGTAAGTGGTACTGACGCAGATATCCAACATGCTGCTGCGATTCTCAATCGTCACGGAATTCAACAGTGGGAGATTTTTGAACCTACAGCAACAGATTATGTTGCGACTCCTAGACGAGAGGTAGTTTCTACGCCAGTTTCTGGTTACGGTGCAACACCTTTGCACAGAAATAGAAGAGCGATTGGCGTATTTGCTCATCGCCGAGATGCAGAAGCAGCCCTCATGGAACTGAGAGACTCTGGATTCCCCATGAACCAAGTATCTGTGATCGCAAAGGATAGCGGCGATCGCCTTCCTGGCGTCAACACAGGTGCAACCACAAATGTAGCTGCAAAAACAAAGGCTGATGAAGGTGCAAAAGCTGGAGCAGCCACAGGCGGAGTGTTAGGTGGTCTCGGAGGTTTACTAGTTGGTCTAGGAGCCTTAGCCATTCCGGGAGTAGGCCCCGTAATTGCAGGTGGTGCTTTAGCAACAGCTTTGGCTACAACTGTTGCAGGTGGCGCGATTGGCGCTGCGGCTGGGGGTTTAACAGGTGGACTAATTGGCTTAGGAATACCTGAAAACCGGGCGCGATTGTATAGCGATCGCTTCAACAGAGGTGACTATTTGGTAATGATAGATGGCACTGATGAGCAAATCCATCGTGCAGAAGCAATTTTGAAGCGTCGAGGAATTGCAGACTTTGACATCTTTGATGCTACTGATATAGACCGTATGCATCACGCAGCACCAGTTACCGATACTAGTCAGACTAGTTACTCACCAGAATTAAGAGTGGAGGAACCTAAGGTCATTATTGTTGACCGTCGGGACGAAACATTTAAGTAAAAGGAACTAAGGAAATAGGAAATTGGGCAGAACAATTAGTAATTAAGAATCGAGAATGAAGTTTTTTCTGTTATTTTCTATTTCCTACTTTTGAAATTTACTCTTTGCACTTAAATATTTTGTTTTTCATGTCTTGTATTACTATTAAAAATTAAACAAATGAACAAGCTAACTTTCTTCTTAATCAGTGGTCTTTTAATATTTACTGCTGCTTGTAATAATGGTGCTAGAACAAGCCAGACTGCACCTGTGAATACTGAAGTAGTACAAACACAAACACCAGAACCCGAAGAAACTCAAGAAGCTCAAGAAGATGCTCAAAGTGAACTTCGCAGAAGACAACTAAATCAGGATATTCGCGCTCGTGAACAGCGAAACCATATCTTTAATGAAGGTAGCGCTCAAAACAGAAATCCAGACAACATTGCTAGTGAAGTTCGCTCTAAGTTAGAGGCAAATATTCCCAGAGGTAGTTTAACAGTTGAAGCTGATGAGGGTGGTGTTGTGACCGTTTCAGGAACAGTGACTAATCAACAAGAGCTAGCTAAAATTGAACGTTTAGCTAAGGAAATCAAAGGTGTAACAGCTGTGAATGTTAAAGCTACAGTTGCCAAACCACAAACCTAAAGCAGTTAATAGCTACGTCAAGTAAAAAATAATATTTGCTAAATCATTCCTTGTTAGTTGAGTGTTGATGGTCAAGTAGAAAATCATTTTTCTATTTGACCATTTTTACATATCATGCCCATTTAAGAATTGATCATATCATGTCCGGATGAACACTTGTAAAAAAACGAATAACCTCACCCCAAACCTCTCCGCCAGTTCGGAGAGGGTGCCGAAGGTGGGTGAGGTAACGCAGAAATTATAAGTAATTAGCCGAACTTGATATCATATTTGCGAATGTCGATAATTAGTAAAAAAAACAATTACCAATTACCTATTACCATTTACCTATTACCAACCCCAACAGATAATATAAGTGTTCAAGCGGACATGATATTACTTCTTCCTTCTGATAGATAATTTTCTGACTAAGCTGTTTACCTCTTGAGAGATGAAAGTTTTCATAAATTATTTATATATTTAGAAATATATAAATAATTTACACATTTATCTTGAAATAATCATGTCTCAACTACCTGGAAAAGCAATTTCATATTGGATTGCTTCAACTCTTTCTATTTCTAATTTCCCATCTCTAACCCATGACATATCGGTTGATGTGGCAATTGTGGGAGGAGGTATTGTTGGAATCACAGCTGGTATGCTCCTCAAGCGTGCTGGAAAAACTGTGGCAATCCTTGATTCACAACAGATTGCAACAGGTGTTAGTGGACATACAACAGCAAAAATCACTTCACTGCACCAATTAATTTACGCTCAATTGATTCAGGAAATTGGTGAGAAAAAAACGCAAATTTATGCAGATTCTAATCAAGCTGCTATTGAAAGAGTAGCAAGATTTGTAGAAGAAGAAAATATCAATTGTGATTTTAGTCGTAGAAGTGCTTATACCTTTGCAGAAACAACAGAGAATTTAGATGACATTAAAAAAGAAGTAGAAGCAGCAGTTAATTTAGGATTGCCAGCTTCCTTTGTGACAGAAACTTCTTTACCATTTTCTATTGCTGGAGCTATTAAGCTTGATAATCAAGCTCAATTTCATGCTCGTAAATATTTGCTGCATCTTGCGAAATTAATTGATGGTAATGGCAGTTATGTATTTGAAAACACCCGTGTCGAGAACGTCGAAGAAGGTACTCCCTGTCAGATAGTAACAGCGACAGGAACTGTCAAAGCACAAAATGTAATTGTTTCTACTAATTTACCTATTCTGAATCAAGGACTATTTTTTGCTAAGACTTATCCCAAGCGTTCCTATATTATTGCTGCTCGCATAGACCCAGCAAGAGCGCCAGAAGGAATGTATATTGGTACTGGCAGCGACTATCATTCAATTCGGACAACTCCTGCTGGTGATGGTGGATTGCTGTTATTAGTCGGTGGGGGTGGACATAAAGTTGGTACTGTTACCGAAACCGAAGAACGTTACCAAAAACTAGAAGCTTACGCTCGTTCCCGTTTTAGAGTAGAGCAATTTGAGTATCGCTGGTCTACACAGGATATGGTGTCTTTTGATCAGCTACCTTATATTGGTAAGCTTACCCCCTTTAGTAAGAATGTCTACGTAGCAACAGGATTTAGCCTCTGGGGTATGAGCAAAGGTACACTAGCAGGAATGTTGCTTTCAGATTTAATTTTAGGAATAGAAAATCATTGGTTAAAACTCTACGATTCTACGCGTACAACTCCATTTTTAACTACCGAATCACTCAAGAATAACCTAGAGGTAGGATTTCATTGGGTAGGCGATCGCCTCAAGGGACTTGATAATTCTTCTTTGACAGCAGTAGCAACAGATGAAGCCAAGCTACTTACAATTGATGGTAAAAAGATAGCCGCCTACCGCGATCCACAGGGACAACTTCACACCATTTCGGCCACATGCACCCATCTCGGTTGTATTGTCAATTGGAACAGCGCCGAAAAGAGTTGGGACTGTCCCTGTCACGGTGGACGTTTTGACTGTGATGGCAAAGTTTTGCACGGACCACCAGTTAAAGATTTAGAAAGTTACGGCAAATAGTATGAGGTGGGGAGGTGGGGAGATGGGGAGGTGGGGAGATGGGGTGTGAGGGGTGTGTAGACGCGTAGCGGCTTCCCGTAAGGGTGGGGTGTGGGGAGTGTGAGGAGTAGTGAACAACCAACAACTAACCGCTAACCGCTAACCACTAACCACTAACCACTAACCACTAACAACTAACCTTTGACCCTTGACATTATGGCATCCACTCTAAAACCACTCCTACACCACTATCTTGATATTGCCGTGAAGTTTGTTGCTTAAAACCAGTAGATAGGCGTAGATTGCGAGTTATCGCATAACCAATTGCAGCCGCTGTTAAACCCACTTCTTCTTCACTACCGGGAGACACCCAACTTTGAGTTACAGAAATATCTGCCGCACCACCACGAGATAATACCAGTAGCAACTTGATACCTACATTTACCCCATCTGTAGAATAATCATTAGTTCGTAAATTTTGATAACCTAGCAACGGTGCAAAGTTAACATAGCTACCTAAAGGACGTAGATAATAATATAAATTACCACCATAAGACTCATACTTACCATTGAATGCTGACTCATACTCAGCACTCACCGTCAAACCACTCCGACCGATAAATACATCTTCTACACCAAAAATTATTCCCCCTCCTTGTTCGCCAGAATAGCCTAGCCGTACCTTCGTACGAAAACTGGGATCATTCTGAATTTTCTCCAAAACATTCGGTACTTCTCGTCGCCAGCGCTGCAACACAGGACTCTTTTTAATCACCTCTGGACTCAAATCCAAATCTTGGGCATAATTACTAGGAGTTTCACACCAACCAGGGTTAGCTACCAAAAGCAAACTCATACCCAGTCCAATACAAAAAATAGACAACTGACCTCTCATTCCTTGGCGTCCTACTTTACAGAAGCCGCTGACGCGTCTAAGGCGTCATGGCGGTTAATAAAAAAAGTGGTCCTGTCTTCAGCAGAACCACTTAATTTTTAGCAAAACCTAGAGAATTTAGCGCACAGTACCCTCTGCAACAGTTGCGTCAATGGGCTTCATTAAATACAAGCGCAGAGTTTGCCAACCATTGGAAATGTAATAAGGTAGCTTTTGGAAGAACTGTAAAAACTTGGGAGTATTAGAATTAGCGATCGCTGTCAATTTCTCATTATTCTTAACACAAATTTCCAAGCGATCATAAAACTCCGGATTATTAACATCCAGCATTACTGGGAATACCCGTCCAGCAGTTTCGTTGGTCTTCTTAATCACATACTTGTCATACTCGCGCGCATCCAACCCAATAGCAGCATAGAAGTCTTTACGCTGAATATCGTTGAGATACATCGTCGCAAACACCGACAACAAGAAGAACCGACACCACAACCGCGCCTTCCAGTCATTTAATATTTGCGGTTGCGCTCTCATCACAGCATCAAAGAAATCCCCATGACGGTTTTCATCCTGACACCAATTTTCAAACCAGCGGAAAATAGGATAAATTCGGTCTTCTGGATGAGCTTCCAGATGACGATAAATAGTGATATAACGCCAATAACCAATCTTTTCAGAAAGATAAGTCGCGTAGAAGATAAATTTCGGCTGGAAGTAGGTGTAATTTTTGCTCTTAGTCAAAAATCCTAAATCCAGAGACAGATTAAAATCTGCCAATGCTTTATTCAAAAAACCAGCATGACGTGCTTCATCCCGCGACATCAGGGCGAAACACTCTGCCAAGACAGGGCTTTTGTCCTTGAGGCGACGGCTAAGTTCTTTGTACAGCAAAAAGCCAGAAAATTCTGCTGTACAAGAACGCTCTAAAAATTCAACAAATAAGCGGCGAGTATCCCCGTCAATGTGATCCCAGGATTGTTCAAACTCCTCATCCCGAACAAAGTGATGGCGGTTGTAGTCAGCGCGGAACTCTTCTAGGATGGCTCTTAACTCATCTTCATTGACGGAGATATCCATCTGCGCCATCGCATCAAAGTCTGTGGTGTAAAACCGTGGTGTTAACAGGGTTTCTTTTGCCGGGACTTTAATTCCTGGACGCAATTCTTCAAAACCTGGTTTTTTTAGGGAATCTACCATGTTGTGATTACTCTTGTGTTTTTTATTGTTCAATGCCCTAGAAAGCCAAGGTTTTTGCTTTCAGGCGGTGCAACAGACAGAATAATGCATTTTGTGTATTAAAAATCAGTCTACCAAGGCATGGCGTGACAGGAGAGGGATAAAACATTAAGAGTTGCAACAAATTGGGGGGATTGGGGATTAGGGATTGGTGAATAACTTTGTCCTTGAATATACTCGAATTCCGAAAATCGCTAATACGCTAATACACTGAGGATATGATCTTCAACAGGTAAAACGTATTAAATAGCTACACAAAGTCAATGGTCAAGAGCCCAAAAAATCTTTAGATGAGGATTTTAATCCCACCTTATATTAGGAAGGGGGAAAAGAATTTTTATAAGTGCTTTCCATTTGGCGTTGCTGAATCAAGATATGAATTTACAATTCACGGATATGACCAGACGTAGTAGAGACGTAGCATTGCCACGTCTCTACGTCTGGTCAATGATTTGGCATCGAACTACAAAAATGTATGCACACATAATTCATGACCAAATTCAGCAACGCCTCGATTTAACCTTTACCTTTTACCCCACACGGTATACGGCCCCTATTGTTTATATGGGGTTTCTTTTACTATTTTCCCATCTTCCTTCATTGGCGGTTTTGGTTGTTAGGAATTGGTTGAGTTTGAAAAGAAGGCTGAAAAATTGTGTTATCTGTTCTGTTAGCAGGTATAAAAGTAGGTGAATAGCCACTAACATAATTGCTGGCATCAATACAGGTATTTATAGCTTGAGTAGGCGCTAAATTTTCAATTTGCAATCGCAAACCCACAACGCATTGAGCATAGCGCCTTGGTAATAAACTCAAACCACAATTGCTTAAAATTGTTCTGTTCAATAACTGTTTATCGAGAACTTGGTTCCCAGTTTCAGTATTTTTACTGATGCCAACTACACACGCGCCTACATCTTCAGGGCGCCACGCCCGTATGCAGGTAGATAGTGCATCTACCGCAGCTATTTCAGTCTCATCTTCAATTTCAGCTACACAAGAGGACAAATCTCTGGGACGCAATGCCCTTGCACAAGCGCTTGCTGCTGCGTCCGCAGTGATGCCTGCCTTGAGGAGTCGAGAGGCACACGCCCTGTAATCACCTGTGCTAACAGCGATCGCACTTGTACCAGGTAAAAAACTTATTCCTAACCATCCCATTACAACCAATGCTGGTGCGGCGATTCCAGTACTCAATTTTTGTTTAGCTTTGAGCATGTTTTTGTATAAATAGTTACTGTTTTTCTTGAAAGACATTTCCGTTCCACTCCAATCACGCAAAGTTATGCTATCTCATCTTCAAACTTTGTTCTCATTCATTTTGGCAGGAAGCCTGATCAATTAAAAATTAAAAATTAAAAATTGGTTAAGAGGGACGAGGAAGACAAGGAGGGATCACCAATCACGCCTAATTGCTTGTATAATATCTTGTGGAGTTAGCGAAAATGTCTTGGCTGCTGGCATTTAGCGCTACCGTAGAGGCTTGAAACTCAAGCAGTGACTAACGGTAAGGCGCGCGATCGCAACTAAAAGCTTGAAATAACAAGTACAGTACGGCGAGACACGCCGGAACTGACTCTGAAACAATCAGAGTGAAAGCTTGGAAACAGAAGCAACTTCATTTAAATTCAGCAAACAGTGATCAATATACTGATAACTGCTAAGTGATAACTGAGTAACTGTGAAAATTTAGCTTCTGTAAACCAAGAATCTCTAGCACTTTTGGGTAGGGAATGTCAAAATGATATGTCTGGGTAACAGTTGAAATTAGGATTAGATTAGGAAGCTCATGTCCCGATACAGAGGACCACGACTAAGAATTACACGTCGCCTGGGTGAATTGCCAGGACTAACTCGTAAAAGCGCCAGACGCTCTTATCCTCCTGGTCAACACGGTCAGAACCGTAAGAAGCGCTCTGAATACGCTATCCGTCTTGAAGAAAAACAAAAACTCCGTTTTAACTACGGTTTGACAGAAAAGCAGCTGTTGCGGTACGTACGGAAAGCCAGACGTGTAACTGGTTCTACCGGACAAGTGCTACTGCAATTGCTAGAAATGCGCTTGGATAATACGGTTTTCCGCTTGGGTATGGCTCCCACTATTCCAGCAGCACGCCAATTGGTAAACCACGGCCATATCACAGTCAACGGTCGAGTTGTGAATATTCCCAGTTACCAGTGTCGTCCGGGGGAAGTTATTGCTGTGAGAAATAGAGAAGCATCCCGGAAACTAGTGGAAACTAACTTACAATATCCGGGTTTAGCTAACCTTCCCAGTCATCTTGAATTTGACAAAAACAAGATGGAAGGTAAAGTCAACAGTGTCATTGAACGTGAATGGGTGGCACTAAGTATCAACGAATTGCTTGTGGTTGAGTACTACTCACGAAAAGCGTGATATATTCCCAACGCCAACTGCATTTGCAGTATGGCGTGGGTTTATATGAAAAATTTCTCTTTTAAGCATTAAGGACGGATACTCCCGCCCCATTTTTATATTGATTCATGACAATTTTGCTGCTGATTGACATTTTACGAGCATAATTTGTCATCGCTTTTTACATTTCTGAGTTTTGGATAAGTAAGAATTCATCATTCGCGTCATCGAAAATAAATATTGCTGAGTTGTGGAATTAGTACTAAGAACGGAATGTTTCCAGACTATAGATGAGTAACAAGAAGCTGTGTGGAAACAGTTAGGTAAATTGGCATTGCTGAATCAAGATATGAATTTACAATTCACGGATATGTAGAGACGTAGCATTGCTACGTCTCTACAAAAATGTATACAAACATAATTCATGACCAGATTCAGCAACGCCGGTAAATTGACTATTTCTAAATCAAAAATTGTTTGGCTCACCCTAACAGGTGATCGCAATTAAATCTTCTTGTCGATATCTTAAAAGTACCAGGAGTTTTATAACTCTGGAGACTAATATGATGAAAAAGATAATTATGACAAGTCTAGTAGCTTTAATGAGCGCTACTAGTTTTCTCCTCAATGATCAACCAGCTCAAGCTCATCGACGCTATCGGTATTATGACACCTATCCTTTTTATCCATTGAACTATTGTTATCCGATTACCCATTGGCTTGTTGATGAAGATCCAGCCTATCATCCCCAAGCTTACGCTGATGGGTATCGCCAAGGACGTGAGAATGCTAAAAAGGGGAAAGAGTACAAGCCACGCACAGCGGGCGGTGAATTTGCACGTGGTTTTGATGATGGTTATTACGGAAGGAAATTTGCTGGTCAGAAAAATATTGTTCCGAACGTATATAGACCATATATCACAACTGATTGTGGTTGGTTTTAATTTTGGTATTACTTGTTCCTTAACTACCAGAAACAAGAGCTTTTAGAAGAAATACATCTTCTCTGACAAGAGTCACAGTAAGGAATGACCTGTGTGATTAACTATGAGAGGTTTGTAGTGAGCTATTTCTCCCTGAATTTAAAGGGCTAAAGTCCTGACTACGAACTTTCACAACTAATCAAAACTGTCTACATCACGTTAGCTTATTTTCCCAAGCGATCGCACTTTTGATGATGGGGTTGATGTGGACGATCACACTCTTAGCAACCGTGTCAAATCAGCGATGTCTAGCGACGAGAAGCAGAGCTTCTACGCACTTGTGATGACTTTTACACAACTCTAGCCCAAAGGCACGAAAGGCAAATTGCAAGGAACTTTTATCTACGGGTTCTTCTCGTCCCAGTGTCCTGGAGATCGTCTGCAGGGATAAACCCATGCGATCGCTCAGTTCTTCTAAAGTAAAATCGTCTCCAGCATTCTCCTCAAACTCGGCTTGAATTTTGGCAGCTTGAAATCTCTCCCAGCCTTTAGGGGTGAGGATGACACCCCGGTTGCGTCGAGCTTTTTGCTGTTGCATCAGCTTTACCTAAAATTAAAGTAGATGTTTTCCAAGGAAGAAAATGCTTCAAAATAGAAGCAGACGGCCCTGAAATAAAGCTTTCAGCTTAAAAAGTTAAATAAATCTATAGAAAAAAGGGCGTTGCTGAATTTGGTCATGAATTATGTGTGCATACATTTTTGTAGTTCGATGCCAAATCATTGTAGAGACGTAGCAATGCTACGTCTCTACTACGTCTGGTCATACCCGTGAATTGTAAATTCATATCTTGATTCAGCAACGCCGAAAAAAGCATATATTTTAGCTAGCTCTTCTTAGTTATGCAAAAATCAAGGTTGTTCGTTGATAAAAGCTAGCGTTTTTAAACGCAGAGGGGCGCAGAGTCAGCGCAGAGGTACGCAGAGTCTTTTGATTGTAAATTTATATAAACACAACAATAAATTTTTCCTGTTCAAACTGAAGAACCTATAGAAGCAAGGCTAACCAGTAGGAGAGTTCTGTGAATAGTGGGTGACAGGAAATGATGAACATTGAACAAGCAAAATTATATACACGGATTCAAGAGTTTTCTATAGACGAAAATGATGCTATTTATCCGTTCAGCAAAAAATTAGCTAAAGAAAATGGTTGGAGTGCTGAATATACAAAACGGGCAATTGAGGAGTATAAAAAGTTTGCTTTTTTAGCGGTAGTTGCTGGACATACGGTGGTTCCATCAGAACAAGTTGATCAAGTTTGGCATCTGCACTTAACTTATACACATTCTTATTGGGACGAATTTTGTGCAAAAGTTTTACAAACACCACTGCACCACAACCCTACTCGGGGTGGTAGTGTTGAACTTCGTAAATTCCAAGATTTGTATATCAAAACTTTGGCAAGTTACGAGCGTTTTTTTAGGCAAACTCCACCACTAGATATTTGGCCATTACCACATATTCGTTTTAGTATTGATACGCATTTTGTGCGGGTGAATACTCAGGAAAATTGGGTTTTACCGAAAAAATTAGTGAAGTTGCCAAAGATAAGTATAGCTCGTTTGTCACTGCCCCCTACAGGAAATTTATCGTTAATTTGGCTACACCTATTTTCTTTGGGATTAATAGTAGCAAATAACCAGCCAGCCTTAGCGGCTTCTATTACCAATCCCCTGAATTTAAGCGGCCCTGATTTCCTCTGGTTTTACTTTTTGACGGTAATTTTTACTTTTGTCATAGCTAGAAGTTTGCGTTGGTTTTTAAGTATATCTGCTAATAGTTCAGGTAGTGAATCTGGCTCTCTCAATGGTTATGAATTAGCATATTTGACTGGTAGTGCATACCGGGCAGTAGATGCTGCGATCGCTAAACTTGTTCAAGACAAATATCTCACAGTTTCGGCGACAAGGCGGACTTTGCAGTTGGAAAATACTCTATCTGCTAATAGTCATCCTTTAGAAAAATCAATCGCAGAAGCAATTACTGAGGAAAGCGTCAGTGGTACGAATTATGCTCCTATTGAAACTATCCGCAAAAGAGCCATATCTGCAACAAATTCAATTAGGCGAAACTTGGAAAACCAAGGTTTGCTAGTTAGCGATCGCCAAGCGAAGATAATTCAATGTGCGACTGCAATACCCGTCTTAGCAGTACTGCTATTGGGAATCAGCAAAATCTTTGTGGGACTTTCCCGAGGTAAACCTGTAGGTTTTTTAATCGGAATGTGCATTGTGACGGCGATTTTGGCGTTCTTCCTATTGCCAAAACCACACCGCACTCGATTTGGCGATCGCACCCTCAATTACTATCGCTCATCTTACTCCCCTACCTCATCTGACATTGCATTCGGTGTAGCTTTGTTTGGTAGTGCAGTCTTGGTAGGTTCTTTAGCAGATTTAAAACAAGCCCTCGTACCACCAACTACTAGTAGTGGTGATGTTACCAGTGGTGTTGGTAGTAGCTGTGGTGGTGGTTGTGGTAGTGGCTGTGGTGGTGGTTGTGGCGGCTGTGGTGGTTAATTTGAAATAGTTTTATGAAAAATTCCATTTTGATAATTACTGGTATTGCAGTCGCCTTGGGAATTTTGGCTGGTGCGTTTATAGTTGTATTGATTTTTTTGCAACGCCGACGCCTCGCGATCGATAGCCTTGTACGCACGGATCATATTGTCGGTTGTTACGGAACTGTGGAAATTCCTCTCAACCGCAGCAGCCCGGGAAAAATCCGCGTTAATCTCAAAGGTTCCTTAGTAGATTTTGTTGCCCTCACCGATGAAACTCAACAATTTCACCAAGGCGATCGCGTTGTTGTTGTGAGGATGAAGGGTAATAAGGTGTGGGTGGTGGGGGTGTGAGGGTGGGGAGGAGTGGGGGGAGTGTGGGGAGATTTCGGGTTCAAGATTAGAAGTTTATAGTTCAAACCCAGAACTTCCAAGATTGTAAATCGGTTAACTACCAACTAACAACTAACAATGAAAACTATCACAACTGTACAAGTCGGGCAAATTCCAGCTGATCGGCCTGTCACAACAAATAAAGATAATGGGATAGAAGGATTAATATTTACCAGTCTTCCCATTGCTGCTTCTATTTTTGGCGCTATTGCTATTGTCTGGTTTTTGAAGTCGTTTTTGTGTATTTGCAAGCCTAATGAAGTTTTGATTCTTTCGGGGCGCAAGTGGCGGAATAAAGATGGACAACAAGTAGGTTATCGGGTATTGGTAGGTGGGCGTGCTATCCGGATTCCGATTGTGGAAACTGTCAAGCGGATGGATGTAACGACAATGCCAGTGCGCGTAGAGGTACGGAACGCCTATGCTAAAGGGGGGACACCTTTAAATATTCAAGCGATCGCCAATGTGAAAATTTCCACAGATCCGGCGGTAGTAGGTAATGCGATCGAACGTTTTTTAGATCGCGATCGCTCAGAATTAGCGCGGGTTTCTCGCGAAACTCTAGAAGGATATTTGCGGGGTGTTGTGGCTACCCTCACACCAGAAGAACTCAACGAAGATCGACTAAGTTTTGCCGAACGCATCGCCTCTGATGTCAGTCGTGATTTAGCGAAACTGGGATTACAACTCGATACTTTAAAAATCCAAAGTGTTTCTGATGATGTAGATTATCTCAAATCCTTGGGACGCAAGCAAATAGCCTTGATTTTGAGAGATGCAGAAATTGCCGAATCAAATGCGATCGCTCAAGCCGAACAAGTGGAAGCCCAATGTGAAGAACAAGCCCAAGTTGCTAAAACCCAAGACAGAATCATTGTTTTGGAAAAAGAAAACGAACTGCGTAAAATCAAAGCCAAATTAGAACAAACAGCCCGTTCCGAAGAAGAAATTACTAAAGCCGCAGCCCAAGAAAAGAAAGCTAAAGCCGAACAAGCACTGCAAGCATTACGGGCAGAATTAGAACGTCTACGTTTAGAAGCAGATACAGTTTTGCCAGCCCTCGCCCAATCTCAAGCCCAAGAACTCCACGCCAGAGGCGAAGCCGCCGCTTTGGAAGAAAATGCGAAAGCAGCAGCCTTAGTCAACGATATTCTTTCCCAGGTTTGGCAGCAAACAGGAACAGAGGCTGGCAAGTTGTTCTTAATTCAACAAATTGAAATGGTATTACAAGAGGCGGTGCAAATTCCCCAGCGAATTCAAATCGATAAAGTAAATGTAATTGACAACGGTGATGGTAAGTCTTTGGCTAGTTTAGTGAATGTTTATCCAGAGATTGTGTTGCAGTTTTTAGAGAATGTGAATCGGACTTTAGGAATTGATGTGAGGGGGACTTTGAATGAGCAAAATAATTAATTTGAGAAAACGAACACCGATGAACACAGATGAACACAGATGGATTTTGCCCTTTTAATGTGAATTTACTACTCATAATCACTCAACCACCAAAGAATAATTCCCCTGAAATTATCGGTGTGTATCGGTGTTCATCTGTGTTCGCTTTTTGCAATTTCATTCCTCTAATCGCGAACAAACAAATTGATTTTTTATCGAACACCGATGAACACAGATGGACACAGATGGATTTTGCCCTTTTAATGTGAATTTACTACTCATAATCACTCAACCACCAAAGAATAATCCCCCTGAAATTATCGGTGTGTATCGGTGTTCATCTGTGTTCGCTTTTTCCAACCTAATCATTTACTGATTCAAGGAAAAATATTATGGAAATTATAGCTTTACTACTTGGAATATTTGGTACTGGTACTGCTGCTGGTTGGTGGGTAATTCGCAATTTGTACTATATTTGTCAGCCCAGTGAGGTGTTGATTTTCGCTGGTAGTCGTACTCCTACAGGTGATGGCAATTCGGTAGGATACCGTTTGGTAAAAGGAGGTAGTGGGATTCAAATTCCCCTGATTGAAAAGACTTTCCGCATGGATTTAACTAATATGATTATTGAATTGCGGGTGGTAAATGCCTTTTCTAAAGGTGGTATTCCTTTGACGGTAGAAGGGGTAGCGAATATTAAAATTGCTGGCGAAGAACCAATTATTTACAATGCGATCGAACGTTTGTTGGGTAAAACTCGCAAAGATATTGAACAGTTAGCCAAGGAAACTTTGGAAGGAAATTTGCGGGGGGTGTTGGCGAATCTCACACCAGAACAAGTGAATGAAGATAAGATTGCTTTTGCGAAAACTTTGTTGGAAGAGGCGGAGGATGATTTGGAAAAGTTGGGATTGGTTTTGGATAATTTGCAAATTAAAAATATTTCTGATGAGGTGCGTTATTTAGATTCAATTGGACGCAAGCAGCAGGCGGAGTTGTTACGAGATGCGCGCATAGCGGAAGCACAAGCCAAGGCGGAAGCTATTATTAAGGCTTCGGAAAACGATCGCATCACTAAATTAAGACAAATTGAACGGGATTTGGAGGTGGCGAAGGCGGAGGCGGAACGCAGAGTTAGAGATGCACTGACAAAGCGCACCGCAATGATTGCGGAAGTGGAAGCGGTAGTCAATGCAGAGATCGCGCGGGTACAAGCAGAGGTGGCGGTACAAACTGAACGCATCAAACAGGTAGAAAAGCAGTTGCAAGCTGATGTGATTGCGCCAGCCGCAGCCGCATGTCAGCAAGCGATCGCCAAAGCTAAGGGCGATGCAGCCAGAATTATCGAAGATGGTAAGGCGCAAGCCGCAGGTACACGGCGTTTAGCTGAATCTTGGCAAAATGCTGGTGCGGCGGCGCGAGAAATTTTCCTGTTTCAGAAGTTGGAACCTTTGTTGAAAATGATGGCTCAGGGAGTTCCGCAAGTGGAGGTAGAAAATTTAACTGTCATTGATGCTGCTAATAGTGGAAATGTGCCAAAATTTGCATCTTTATTAGAACAGTTACGCCAGGCTACTGGTATAGATATTAGTAAGGCGATTAATGAATTCAAGGGTGACGGGAAAATTCTGATGCCGGAAGTGAAATCAAATCTGGATAAACGCCCATAGAAACTGTAGCAGTAAGTTGAGCCAAAGCTGTTAAAAGTTAACCAATCCTTTACAGTATGGATGAATTAAACTCACAAATCCTCCAACTTGTTCAAGAAGCTTGTCAGCATCCACGAGGCAGTTTAGAACGCAAAAGGAAACTGAATCAAATTATTTATCTGATTCAAAAATCGGGTAAAATTTTGCGATGTACAGATGTACCTGATGTAGAGGAAGCCTTTCAGAAAACCTGGATATATTTTTGCCAAAATATCTGTGAAGCAACTACTGCTAGGAATCCCTATAATCCCGAACAAGGTTGTGTAATTAACTGGTTAAATGGTTACTTGTATTATCGTATTAAAGAAATTAGTCAGAGAAATAAAGAAGAGAGAAAAAGAAGATTTTATCCCTTTGTGGGAGAAAATGGTGAAGTAATAGATCCTTTAGATCTGATTCCCGTACCACCAGAACCATCACCTCTGCTCAAAGAAATTCGGGAATGGCTCATAACTCAAACCAGTAAATTACGGCGTATTCATATTAGCGATCGCCCGGATGTTAACTGTCAAGTTTTGATTGAACGCCGCTTTCTTTTGGAAGTTACTTGGAAAGATTTATCGCAGGATTTTGGTGTACCTATACCAACTCTCAGTAATTTCTACCAAAAAAAATGTCTGCCTTTGCTAGCAGAGTTTTGTAAATTCCAAGGCTATCTTGATTAATCTTTTTTGAAGTTTGAATCTACAACTATGAATTACTTAACTGAACGTCAAACCATATCTATCCCTATTCCTGAAGAATTCCGACAAAATGCTCTCAAATTTGCCAGAGAACAACTAACACCAACAAGAGGTAGACAAGTATATTTAAATACTTTAGCCGTTCAAGTAGTTCATACCTATTTGCAAATGCTAGATATACCCACAGATTTAGAATCTAGCTATAGTTGGCAGCCTTACCGGAGGTTAATTGATAATGTCGCCGATTTAATGTTAACTGGGGTAGGACACTTAGAATGTCGAGCAATTCGCACAGGCGATCGCATTTGTTATATTCCGCCAGAAGTTTGGGATGATCGCATTGGTTATGTGGTTGTCGAAATTAATAAAACTTGTAAGGAAGGGAAAATCTGGGGATTTTTGCCTAATGTCACAACATCGGAAATTGATATTAACCAGTTACATTCATTGGATGAATTAATAGAGCGATCGCATCTAATTTCTTTAAGAGCATGGCTAGGAAATATGTATACAAATGAGTGGCAAACAGTTGAAGAATTCACCCGTAAAAGAAAACCTCAATTTGCTTTTCGTTCTATTAAACGTGTCAGAGGATTGAAATTAGAATCCCAAGATATCGTTTGGCAAATTATTGAGCAATTTTATCCCAATCATAGTTGGCAAAAAGGTTTACCCTCCAAATTCATGTCCAAAACGTTTAATCATCGTTGTCAAGAAACGGAGGTAAATAATAATAGTAATATTTCCTCAGAACTTCTGGATATTTTAGTTCATCTAATCAGAACTACTGAAGATGAAGAAACACGTTGGACTCTTGCGGAAATTTTGTGGACTCTCCAACCGAATCACCCAGTTGTGACTGCTAGACGCATTATGGATTTGGGAATGCAATTAGATGGTAGTTCTGTAGCTTTGATGGTAGCAGTTTTACCAAAACCAGATCAAACAGTTGCTGTGCTATTGCGGGTTTATCCTATGAATCATGCTTATTTACCATTAGGTTTACAATTAGCAGGATTATATGAGGATGGACAAGCATTTTTAGAAGTTCAGGCTAGAGGAGATGATGATTATATTCAATTAAAGTTTTGTGCGGAATTCGGTGAGAGATTTCGAGTTAGAGTTGGTTTAAATGATGCAGTGATTACAGAAAATTTTGTTATTTAAATATGAATTATTGGAACTGGTATAGAAATGATTTTTTTAATCGAACACAGATGCACACAGATGGACACAGATGGATTTTCATCGGTGTGTATCGGTGTTCATCGGTGTTCGCTTCCCACACGATCATTGTTGCGATCGCCATTTACTAATTCAAAGAGAAATAAATTCATTTTATCGAACACAGAGAGATTTCCATCAGTGTTCATCGGTGTTCATCGGTGTTCGCTTCCCACACGATCATTGTTGCGATCGCCATTTACTAATTCAAAGAGAAATAAATTCATTTTATCGAACACAGAGAGATTTCCATCAGTGTTCATCGGTGTTCATCGGTGTTCGCTTCCCACACGATCATTGTTGCGATCGCCATTTACTAATTCAAAGAGAAATAAATTCATTTTATCGAACACAGATGCACACAGATGGACACAGATGGATTATTCGTTAGCTATTGAGTGGTGATTTCTAGCCATGATTTTACATTAAATATTAAGTTAAAGTGGTGGTAAATGTGGTTAAGCAGGTTAAACAAGTCATTTTTGAAATAGGAGAGGGTTCTTTTGAGAGGGGATTTCCTGTCAAAGTGAGAATTGGTGAAACTGGTAAGCCTCATACTGCTGAGATTTCCGGGAGATTACCACCTGCACCAGAATTTCCGACAATATACACTACATGGCAATCTATTTATGAAAAATTGCCAGCAAATTGGTTGATTATTATTCCTAAAAATCAGATTACAAACTTTTCTAGTAAAGATGCTTGTAATCAAGCTGCTCAAGCATTTCAAGATAGTTTTAATGCTTGGTTAAATCAAGCGCCTGTTTTAGAAATAGAGCGACAATTATCAAGACAAATTGGAAATTCTGAAGATGTTCGGTTTATTTTACAGACTCAAGATTCATTATTGCGGAGATTACCTTGGCATTTGTGGGGTTTTTTCTCTACTAGCCATCCCCAAGCAGAAATAGTCATTAGTTCAGAATACGAACCATCAACAAAGCAACTCAAAGCACCAATCAAAATATTGGCAATTTTAGGTAGTAACCAGGAGATTAATCTCGAACAAGATTTATATTTTCTCAAAAATTTACCAGGTGCAAAAGTTAAAGCATTAATAGAACCTACACGCCGTCAATTAATTGAAAATTTGAGAACTCAACCTTGGGATATTTTATTTTTTGCCGGACATAGTATGAGTAAAGAGGGTGACTGTTGGGGAGAAATTCAAATTAATGCCGACGAGAGTTATTTATCATTACGAAATTTACGTTACTCTCTTAGACATGCAGTCAGACAGGGATTAAAATTGGCAATTTTTAACTCTTGTGATGGATTGGGATTAGCACGCAATTTAGCTGATTTACGCATTCCTTACACAATTGTGATGCGGGAATATGTACCTGATATTATTGCTCAAGAGTTTTTGAAATATTTTCTGACTGCATTTAGTAGGGGTGAATCTTTATATGCGTCTGTAAATCAAGCACGGGAACGCCTATATGAGGAATGGGAAAGGGACTACCCTTGTGCTTCTTGGCTACCTGTAATTTTTCAGAATCCAGCCGCAACGGAACTAAAATATCCCCGAATTATGAACTGGAAAGAAAAGGCTTACCGAATAGTTCTTTTCACAGTTTCGCTGGGGTGTATTGGTGCAGTTTTGTGGCGTGGAATTGATGAAATTAATTTCCGTAATCGGTTTAGTGATGGCAATAAAATTTTAGTGAAAACAGTTTCGACTGACTATAAAAAGCAAGGAGTGCAAGCATTATCATGGAAAAATTATAATCAAGCAGTTAGTAAATTCAAACTTTCTTTAAAACAAAAATCTAATGATCCGGAATCATTAATATATTTGAATAATGCCAAGATCGGCAATCAAGAAAAATTGACGATCGCAGTTGCAGTTCCTATTGGTACGAATCCTGATGTCGCACAGGAAATTTTGCGGGGTGTAGCACAAGCTCAAGATGAAATTAACCGTAGAGGTGGTATTGATGGTAAGTTACTTAAAGTTGAAATAGCCAACGATGATAACAATCCTGCTATTGCTCAAAGGGTTGCTCACAGATTTGTTCAGAATCAAAAGATCTTAGCAGTAATCGGACATAACAGTAGTGATGCTAGCGTCCCTGCTGCTAATATTTATCAAGCAGGAAAATTGGTGATGATTTCACCAACTAGTACTTCTCAATTGGTAACTAACCCCGAAAACCGATCTGCTGGGAGTTATATCTACAGAACTGTAATTAGAAATGATGTCATTGCTGAAACTTTAGCCGAGTATGCAAAAAAAGAAGGCAAAACTCGCGTTGCTATCTGTCGTGATTCTCAAGCAAAAGATCAGTCTTATGAACCAGCAATAGCTTCAGCACTGAGCAAAAATGATATTCAGTTAATTGATATTCACTGCGATTTAGCAGCAAAGAATTTTCAGCCAGAATTTGCCATTGAACGTGCGCTCAAAGTGCAAGCAAATAGTATATTTCTCAATCCCCATGTTGACAGAATTGACAAAGCTATAGAGATTGCTAAAGCTAATCAAGGCAAATTAATGCTTTTTGGCAGTCACAGTATGCAAACTCAAAAAACTCTTAAGGCTGGTAAAACTGTCAACGGTTTAGTGATGGCTGTTTCTTGGCATACCGACGCTTCTGCCAATAAAAACTTTGTCAAAGATGCCTACAAACTTTGGAATGATCCAAATTCTATCACTTGGCGCACAGCAAATGCCTACGATGCAACAAATGCGATCGCTCAAGCCCTAATCCAAAAAGATAACACTAGAGATGGCATCCAACAAGCTTTATCTGATGGTTTTGCTTTAGAAGGTGTTACGGGAACTATTCAATTTTCACCTTGGGGTGATCGCATCGGTACGGCGGTGTTAGTAGAAGTTAAACCTGATGCCGAAAATTCTCATAACTATCATTTTGCACTCAAAGACTCTGTTTTTAATCGTATTAGCTTGGGAGAGAAAATTTTATTTCAAGATACAAACCCCAGTAGCGAGAAAAAAGCAGGTATACAAGCTTTTGCAGCAGAGAAATATGAGATGGCGATCGCATATTTTCAAAAATCTCTGCAAAATATGCCCAATGATCCCGAAACACACATATACTTACAAAATGCCCTTGCTGCTCGTCATGGCAAAGTTTTAAAAATTGCCGTCAGTGTCCCGATTGGTAGTAATCCCAATGTTGCCAGAGAAATACTTCAAGGTGTAGCTCAAGCTCAAGATGAAGTTAATAATAAAGGTGGTATTCAAGGATATTTGTTGCAGATAGAAATAGCAAATGACGATAACAATCCTGATATTGCCAGAAAAATAGCTAACTATTTTGTCAGCCACAAGCAAATTCTAGCAGTTATTGCTCATAATGCTTCCGATGCTTCTGTAGCAGCCTGTGAAATTTATCAAAAAGGGAAATTAGTCAATATTTCTCCTACTAGCTTTTCGCTAAAATTATCGGGGTGTGGTTCCTATGTATTTCGCACTGCTCCCAATCTGCGTTTTTTAGCTGATTCTGTTTCTCACTATGCGATCAATATTGCTGGCACAAAAAACTTGGCTATTTGTGTAGATGAAAAAGCTATAGATAATCAATCTTTTCGCGATGAATTTGCTTCTGCTACCATTGCCGGTGCTGGAAATATTGTGAATATTAGCTGTGATTTTTCTGCACCAGATTTTGATCCTCATAAAATTATTGTGGATGCAATTAGCAATGGTGCTGATGGCTTATTTTTAGCTCCCCATATTGATAGAATTAGTAAAGCTTTAGATTTAGCTAAAGCCAATCAAGGCAGACTCAGATTATTTGCCAGTACTTCACTATATACCTTACAAACTCTCCAGCAAGGAAAAGGTGATATTAATGGTTTAGTGTTGGCTGTTCCTTGGGAAGCCAGAAGAAATTTTGCAAGTGAATTTGCTAAGAACTCCCAGAAACTTTGGAATAGTTTAGTAACTTGGCGTTCTGCTACAAGTTATGATGCAACTATAGCTATAGTTAATGGTTTACAGCAAAGTAAAACTCGTGATGGACTGCAAAAAGTCTTGCGTAATCCTAAATTTTCTGCTAATGGTGTAACTGGAAAAATTCAGTTTTTACAATCAGGCGATCGCCCTATTAAAAATAAAAATGATATGGTCTTGGTGAAAATTCAACCAAGTCGTACATTTGCAAATCAATATGAATTTTTCCCTTTATATCCTTAATGCCAATATAAAACTTTTTCCTTAAATAAATTGCGTCCATCACGAGAAACTCTGAGCATTTTCCGGTTGAGAAGATAACGAGTTTTACCTTTAATAGCAATATATTCACTATCTTCTGCTTTCGCAGAGGAATTGTAGTTTGACAATAATGGTAGAGTAATTATACTAGTTCCATTCTTAGTTAAAGCTATATAAGTATCTGGCGTTTCTCTACCACAAATATACACAATATAGTTCTTGGTTGCAGCTTCTACAAAGGAAGTATTATCTTCAGGACAACCCTTCACTAAAGATTGACCATCAGCTGCGATCGCATGATTAACTTTGTCTCTCAAAACAAGACTATTACGTTTACTAAATTTAGTTACTACTAATTCATAGGGTGTAACAGTATATATTACCCCAGTATCTTTAGCAAAGTAAGCTTCACCTACTTTATTACTAACGGGAATAGTAATTTTGCTACCACTATTTTTATAAATTTGTACATAATATCCTAAAGAGCTTTTTTCGTCTCCTCTGCAAATATAAACATAATACTTATCTGTCTCAAAAATTCGCTTCGGTAGTAATTGTGCAGATGGACAAACTTGTTTTTGTGTTAGTTGTATCAGGGAATGATTCAAGTTACTTACTAATGTAGATTCCTTTTTAATTTCTGCTTGTGTCTTTGCCAAAGGAGAGAAAAATAATAAGCAGCTGAGACTGACAAAGGCTAACTTCAAACTTCCTTTGTGATACAATCTAAATTGTAAAAAATTCATATTTTTAAATTTTTAAACAGTAAAACTACTGCCATTAACAACTAGTTATTGGCGTTAAAATATCAGTAGATTTAGATATTGCACCAGCTTTTCATCCCGCCCAGAAATAAATTTCTCGGCTAATAACTAAAGTCTACTTAAGTAGACTAAAAGACTTTGGACTTGTCTTTAGACCGCTTGAACTATAAGCCAAAAATCTTAATTCTTGGCGGACTCAATGAAAATGAAATCACCTTGGAAATATTCAGTGTTTTAACGGTTGCAAAGCTGGAACTATTATCCTACGAAAAAAAGTCCAGAACAACAAAAAGCCCTGGACTTGTTTATTTTTTTAAAAATCTAATTCTTAAATAAAGTTATTGTTATGGTTAGTGGTTGATTGTTGTTTGTTGATTGGTGGTTGTTGTAGAGACGTGCCATGGCACGTCTGTACAGTGGTTAGTAGTTAGTAGTTAGTGGTTAGTGGTTAATAATTATTTCTCTACTCCCCGTCTCCCCACCTCATCTTCCCTCACACTCCCGTCTCGTAATGTGATGGCGATAGCGAAACATTGCTTCTAGTTGCACATTCACCAACCAGCCACCCAGAAATTCCACTGGATCTCCACCAGGTAAAGCAAAAGAAACTTCATCTGTCAACCTAGTTTTACCATTTTCCGGTTCAAATCGATGCCGATGCACCCAATAATCGAAGGGACCAGATATTTGTTCATCGGTAAATAAATGAAATTCTTCGTATTCGGTATGACGTGCTAACCAACGCAAAGGTAATGGTCCGAGAAAAAGACGAAATTCCGTCACAGCACCCACGCCCAACCCTCCCTCACGACGCATGACTTGTACAGGTTGCCAAGGTGGAGTTAGCATTTGTAAAACATCTGGTCTTTCATGAAATCGCCACACAACCTCTACCGGTGCATCAATTACTGAGGAGTATTTAAAGTCCAGCATTGGGAACAACCTCAAATTCACCCTTCATATTCAGTATCAATTTCAATATCCAGAGTCTCTTCATCAACACGGATATATAAAATATTGGGACAACAGCAAACCTGACAATCTTCCACATAAGATTGTTGTCCCCCTGCACTCAAGTCAACAAAAGTCAGATTTGTTTCCCCACAATAAGCACAATAAAACTCTGCTGTAGTTTGCATCTATCAATTTTAGAATTTGGATTTGAGATTTTCGATCGCTAATTGCCAATGAATAACTTTCTTATCATTAACCGTTAGCAGTTAGCAATTGCTCAGATGGTTTAAACTGACTTGTAGCTTCTGCTAGATGCTTTTGCAGGGTAGACTGTGGTAAAGGTCCATGTAAATGATGCCAAGGTAAGACTTGCTCAGTTGACCAATTAGCATGAACATAGAAATCTAACTCAGGTAGTTTCCCTTTGAGTTCCTTAAAAGCACGTTTGTAGCTACCCAGAGAATCTCCAAAGTTGCGCGTAAGTTCCAGTAAGTGTGATAATCTGCGATCGCCTCTCGAGATCAAAGCTTGAATTATAGACCAATTGTAACTTTCCGGGCGAAAATCTATCCCTTGGGGTTTGAGCTGTTTTTGTAATAACTGTAACCGCTTTTCTGCTTGACGATTCACCCCAAACCATTGAAACGGCGTATGCGACTTAGGTACAAAGGTACTGCATCCCAATGTTAAGCGTAAACCGGGAGCAGCTTTTTTGATCTCGCGCATCATTGCGACAGTAGCATCCAAATCCTCAGCTTCCTCCCCAGGAACCCCTACCATTCCGTAGAGTTTCAAACCTGTTAATCCGCCAGCTTTAGCATTTACTGCTGCTTGGATGATCTCGTCGTTATGCAACTTTTTATTAATGATTTGCCGTAATCTTTCCGAACCACTTTCTACAGCAATAGTCAGAGATTTAGTATCACGTTTTGCCAAAGTTTTTGCTAATTGTACCGTCACAGTGTTAGTGCGCACCGAAGCAATACTCAACCGCACATCATCGTATTTTGGCTGACTAATATAATCTAATAAATTCTCAAATTCAGGATGTTGAGTCACAGAAGCACCCAATAATCCCAGCCGATTTGTCACAGCTAAACCTCTTTCAATCGCTGGGATTAATGACTCTTCTATACTTGCGGTTCTAAAAGGTAAAGTAAGATAACTTGCCAAACAGAAACGACACATTTCTGGACAACTTCTCACCACTTCTACCATATAAATATTTTCCCAAGCTGCCTTTTGGGTAACTACCGTTGAAGCTGATAAAACGTTGCCGCGATAAGTTTGCTTTTGGACTACAGTTGGAATTTCTGATGAAGTTGGACTAATAAACTTAATTGCACCATCGCCACTATTATATTCAACTTCATATAAACTTGGAACATAAATTCCTGACACTTGTGCCAGTGCTTTTAATTGAGTTTTTCGGTCAGCATTTCTCACAGCTTTATAAGCATCAATAAAATTACCAAGCAGATTTTCGCCATCCCCCAAAAGAATGACATCAAAAAAATCTGCAAAAGGTTCTGGGTTAGCAGTGAGGACAGGTCCACCACCAAAAACAATGGGATGATGATCATCACGAGCAGCCGTGCGGATCGGAACTTCTAAAAATTCCAGTAAATTCAAAATATTCACATAATCCAGTTCCCAAGAAACAGAAAAGCCGAATAACTCTGGTTCTTTGGGAAGTGATTCGTGAATATCAGTAAACAGGCGACTCACCTGCACATCTGCACGCATAGCCAAAGTCGCCCATACTACCTGATAGCCAAGACTAGTTATACCCACAGTGTACTCGTTAGGAAAGGCAAAAATAGTGGGAATAGCATCAATATCAGGAGTAGCGGGTGTGAATAAAAGGCGTTCGGCAGAAAAAACAGATGACGTCACAGTTGGAAAATAGGGGCTAAAGGTTAGGGGCTAAGAACCGAGAAAAATTTAGTCTTTAATTATTATCTATATCTAATTTTAAGCCATAAAATTATCAGGTTAAAAATTAAAGTTATAAAATTAGCTAAAATAATCGCTAAATCCTGACGGAAAATTCCATATATCAACCATAAAAAAATACCGATAATAAAAGTAATCAACATCGTGTAAGAAACATCTTTTGCTGATTTTGATTGCCAAGTCTTCAGCATTTGTGGTAAGAAAGCACTAGTGGTAAGCGTAGCTGCTGCCAATCCCAAAATAGTCAGTAACTCCATAGATTAGATGCATTATATTTAGTTAAATATATCCATTTATTATATCAATAATAAGTATTATTAAATCTGTCTTATCCAAATTATTTTTAACTCTTTATCGGTGTTAATCTGTGTTCATCTGTGTTCGCTTTTCTCTACCCATCCAAGTACAAACCGCTATATCTTAAAGCCACAAGAAAATTTATATTTGTAAATCGAACACCGACGCACACCGATGCACACAGATGGATTTTTCATTTGGATTTTGTCTGTTCTGCGTTAAAAAAGACCAGATTTAGTAGTAAATAAAAAACCCGGCTGACATAATCAACCGAGTTTTCATGATAGTTAATCAATTTAACTTTGTGCTTGGGGTGAACCAGGAATAGTCACATCTATTGGTGTCACTTGTTTAGCTAATTGTGTCAACGGTGGGTTGATCGCTGTTTGATTTCCCACAACCAAAGTTACTAAAGAATCTGGTTTTAAATACTTCTGTGCTACTCTCTGCACATCAGCTGCTGTGGTTGCTGCTACTGCTTTTTGGTAGCGGAAGAGAAAATCAGAGGGATAGCCATAATATTCATATCGCATCAAGCGCGATAAAGTTTGGGCGGGGTCTTCAAAATTGAAAACAAACGAATTGAGAGTAGATTCTTTAGCAAAAGCTAATTCTTTGGGCGTGATTGGTTGAGTTTGGAGGCGTCGTATTTCTGTTTGCAAAGACTTGACAAATTGTACAGTTGCATCAGATCGCGTTTGTCCACCGGCAATGAACATACCAGGATAATCATAGCGTGGACTCCAGTAACCGTATACAGAGTAAGCTAAACCCTGACGCGATCGCACTTCATTAAATAAGCGTCCACCAAAACCATTTAAAACGCCATTCAACACATCCAACGCTGGATAGTCGGGACTGTTAAATTGTCCTCCCAAATGACCAATGAGAATGCTACTCTGAGTCAGCTGTGGTCGATTGACAAAAAATACTCCTCCTCCTTGGGCTGTGACCTGTGGTAACTGGGGTTTAGTAAAATTGGGATTGGGTTTCCAGTCACCAAAGTTGTCTTGAATTAAGGACTTCATCTTTTTCGGATCAAAGTCACCCACAATCCCCAAAATCATATTGTTGGGATAGAAATACTGTTGGTAAAATTTCACTAAATCCGGACGAGAAATTTTAGCCAACGTCTCATACTCTGTGGTACGGGCATAGGGACTGTCTTTACCGTAGACTAATTTCTTAAATTCTCGTCGGACAATTTCATTGGGATCATCATTGCGCCGGGAAATCTTACCCCGCTCTTGTGTCTTGGCTAAGGCTAGTTTATCTTCAGCAAAAACAGGTTCACGCAGGATCTCAGCAAACAACCCTAACACAGTTTCGACATCTTCACTCAGCGCTTCAAAGCTAGCATTACCACTAGTTTCATTAATATCAGTCTCCACTGAAGCTGCCCGCTGTTCCAAGATCTGGTTTAATTCATCTGGCGTATGGGAACGAGTTCCTCCAGTCCGCATTACCGTCCCTACCATCTGAGCTAAGCCGACTTTATCTGATGGTTCAAAGCGATCGCCAGTACCAATCAACGCCGCACCATTCACCAAGGGTAATTCGTGATTTTCCATCAGATAAACCACCATACCGTTATCCAACTTATACCGCTCATACTTTGGCAACTTAATTTCCGGTAATGGTGCAAACTCTAGCTCTGTATAGTGCTTTGCTGCTGTCGCCGCCCAAGAAAAATTAACAGTTAAAAGTACTAAGACAAAAGCAGCAACTACTGCACAAACCAACCCCTTAAATTTAAAACTTTGGATTTTCATCTGCTTTTTGCCTGTTCTTTTATACCTCTTCATACCTCTTGTTTTTTCCTCATCCTTGTTGTGACAACAATTTACCAATGGTGCGATTCTCGGATGTAAAAGTTGCCTTTGCTACTCGCTGAACATCCGCAGCGCTCACAGCTTGCAATTGCTCCAACTGCTTAAATAAGTTTCGCCAAGAACCAGTTTTCACCTCATACTCCAACAACTGCTGCGCCATCCCCATGTTAGAATCAAGCGATCGCAACAATTCTGCCCTTGCTTTAGTTTTGACTCGATCTAATTCCATCGCTGACACGGGTTCCGTCTTGAGTCTGTCAATTTCCTGGCGTAAAGCCATCGCGACTTCATCAACCGTATGACCCGGAGCCGTGAGAGCATAAAATAACATCAAATTCGGATACTTATTTCCGGGAAAACCACTAAAACCTTGGGCTGAAAGTGCTAATTGCTGTTTTTCCACCAAAGATTTATACAGACGTGATGTCCGTCCATCACTCAGCAAACTAGCAATAATTTCATAAACAGCATCATCTGGATGGGTAAGTGCCGGACGATGATAACCTTCTAGGTACCAAGGTTGAGAATTTAACTTGACTGTCACTTCCCGCGTTTGTTTCTGTGGTGGTTCCACTGGCAGTTTTGCCACAGCCTTGGGTTTTGCTTTGTAGCGCCCAAAGTAGATTTGCGCTAGTCTTTTAACTTCCTTGGGGTTAACATCTCCCACAACAGCCATAGTTAAATTACTCGGCACATAGTACGCATCGAAAAACTTTTGTACATCCTCCCGTGTCAAGTTGCGGATATCTTCGTCATAACCAATAATTGGACGCCTGTAGGGGTGGAGTTGGAAAGCTGTATCGATAAACTTTTCTAACATCATTCCAATTGGAGAATTGTCTACCCGCAGGCGTCGTTCTTCCAAAATCACATTTTTTTCTTTATAAAACTCCCGGAATACAGGCTCAAGAAAACGTTCTGACTCCAGCGACATCCACAATTCCAACTTGTTAGCAGGAAAGCTGTAAAAATAACGGGTGGCTTCTGTGGAGGTATTAGCATTTAAATTTACACCTCCCGCCTGTTCCACAATTCGTCCCAGTTCATTTTGATTGACAAGTTTGGCTGCTTGTGCTTCTACTTGCTCAAATTGCGCTGTCAACTTAGCCACTTCCTCTTTTTTGCCAGCAGCTTGGGCAGCTTCAATTTGGGCAGCTAGTTGATCTAATTTGTCTAGCAGGGGCTTTTCTGCTTCGTAGTCTTTTGTACCAATCCTCGTGGTACCCTTAAAAGCTAAATGTTCTAAAAAGTGGGCTACACCAGTTTTTTTATCTGGTTCATCAACACCACCAACATCAGCATAGGTAAGAAAAGAAACAACTGGTGCTTGGTGACGTTCCAAGACAATAAACTTCATCCCATTGTCGAGGCGAAACTCCGTCAACTGCTTAATCACTCGATCCAGATAGGGTTGGATTGAGCTTTGGGCTGGTGGAGTTTGAGTTTTAGCGAAAGCAACTTCTGGTGATAATCCCCACCACAAAGTCAATGCTAAAAGCAAAATGGCGATCAGACGACTTGCTTTGTGTTTCAACATTGGCAATCCAAAATTGGCATGATTCATAAGCAAAATTAGAAGTAAAGTTTTGTTACTGAAAACCCGGGGTACTTGCGAGTAGAGCGTTAATCTTGTATTAAGCTTTCTGTGTTTTTTGTACTTGTTGTAAGACAATAATGCTACGAGTCCTGTTCCGGATATTTCACTATAACTGTTATGCGCGTTTTTAATTCTCCTCCGCCATCAGAGGCACAAACCCGTGGCCGTATTTTACAGGCAGCACGGCGCTTGTTTGCCTCCCAGGGATTTGATGGCACCACCACCCGCGACTTAGCACAGGCTGCTGGAGTTGCGGAAGGGACGCTATTTCGTCATTTTCCAAATAAAAAGGCCATTTTGGTAGAGGTAGCGACTGCTGGCTGGGTGGAGATTCTCACCGATTTGCTGACAGAATTAAGTGAAATGGGCAGTTATAAAGCAGTGGCGCAGGTAATGCGCCGCCGGATGTGGAACATGCAAAAAAGTGCCGACTTGATGCGGGTGTGTTTCATGGAAGCACAATTTCACCCAGATTTACGCGATCGCATCCAGTCAGAAGTGATTGACAAAATGACTGATGTTGCCGAAGCCTTTTTCCAAACGGCCATGGATAAAGGTATTTATCGCCAAATGGATGCCAAATTGGTAGCGAAAGTATTTTTGGGAATGTTTGCGATCGCAGGTTTTTCTCACAATACCCTGATGGAACCTGATGCTTCCCCTCAACAAATGCAGCAAATGGCAGAAGGACTTGCTGATATTTTCCTTAATGGTGTGTTAGCTAAAGATTAGGCGATCGCTTGAGCTTGTTGAATCCACTGCTGTACTTGCTCAACAGCAGGACATAAATCTCGCCTTTGCATCGTCGCCACTTGCAAGCGCAAAATTTGTTTGTGTAATCTGTGAGTGGGAATTGTCGCCAGCAAGGCTACAGAACCGACACCAGCATGAAGTAACAATCCACAATACTGAGTACCAACGCTAGGAATTCGGGCTAAATCGGCTAGTGCTACCCATTTATTGACATACTGAAGATGAATTTGCAGTTTATTGGCGAGTTTCACTTTAGCCTGGAGAGTTTGACTTTGTGCAATTAGTGCTTTTGTGGTGGAAATACCGCAATTTTGCAGTTGAGATATTTCTTGCTGAGATAATCCTGGTAGTTGTTCAATCGGCCAGTCACAGGATTGTACAGGATTAACTGGCGCTTTAGGTTTAGGAGACATTTCTATAATTTAACAATGAGCTCGCACTTATTAAATTAACGTTAATCACAAAATATGAATGAAATCACATTTGCCACAAACTTAAAAGCGATCGCAAATAACAATTAAATTTAAGTACGTACCGACGCAAAAATATTTATCCATTTTCCCAGAAACATAAATCGCTGTATCTCTTTGCTATTGCCTGTTTCCCGTTCTCTTTTGCATCCGATTCTCTAGCGTCTCTAACTTCAAAATTCCAACTCGCAGTACCTTAAAAATAAGTAAAGTTTCAAAACATCAAATCTATGTTCCATATCGAGCGTTGGAGAAAAAAAGACATTTGGGCTATTCTTGCTGCTGCTAGCTTAGTCATCTTACCAGGGGGATTAGTTGCCTGTAACTTTGGTGTAGGAGGTGAAGCTCAAGAACAACAAGAGAATAACACAAATCAATCAGAGTCAGATGACGATGATGACGACAGAGAAAATAACCAACGACAAAATAACGATGATGACGATGATGATGATTAGAAATTAAATTCAGTGAACAGTTATCAGGCATATTCTGGAAATAAGCACTAGCAAAGCCCGACACACATGAGTACAGTGTTTCGCCAGTAATGAAAACTGATAACTGCTCGTACTGATATGCTCAACTTTAACTCCTTTCTAAACTGAAAACATCGTAGCCTTCAGGAAGTCTGTGTGTGAAATACAAGCACCTGCTTGTAAGTATTCCATAGCCTTGAGGGCAGACCAGTGAGCCTCCCAATCAGAGCCAGCACAACAATCTGCAATCACATGAAAATAATAGTCCCGCTGGTGGGCATCTACGGCTGTATAGTGAACGCAAACATTAGTCATTGTCCCCATAAAAACCAAAGTGTCAACTTTTAACCCTCGCAAGAGAATCTCCAAATCCGTGCTAAAAAAGCAACTATAGCGGCGTTTAACAATTACAAATTCTCCTTCCATGGGAGTGAGTTCCTTATAAATTTCAGTACCAGGCCATGTTTCCAAACAATGAACTTGCTCTGCACCGTCTAACTCTCGACCAAAATCTACCATTTGTTTACGATGAACTTCCTGAGTATGGATGATGGGCAGTTTGGCTTGTCGAGCAGCAACAAGAACTTGCTTCGCCTTAGGTAATACTTCTGCTGCTCCCACTATTGCTAAAGAACCACCTGTAAAGACATAGGTTTGAAAGTCAATACTGATTAAAGCAGTTCTTTTCAGATCCAAATTGAACTTCATAAATATCCGTAGTAAACTTCCACTTTCTTTTCCCCTAGCTTGAACAGCAGAAATCTAATTAGTCTACAGCCCATTTACAGCTTATACGCAGTAACAATTGAAACAATAAATCAAACACCAAACCAATCAAGCCAATAACAATCAAACTTGCAAAAATTTCATCAGTCTTGAGAAATCTTTGAGCAACGCTAATCCGGCGACCTAACCCTTCTGTCGCGGCCACTAATTCAGAAACAATCACCAAGTTCCAAGCCCCCGCCATATTTACCCGACAAGCATTAATCACGGTGGGGAGAATAAATGGCAAGATAACTTGCAGTAAAATCTGTCTTTTGTTTGCACCTAAAGTATAAGTGGTATCCAATAACTCCTTGGGCACAAACTTCACCGCGTCCATAACCATTAGGATATTGAAGAACACATTACCGATAAAAATCAGCATAATTTTTGACGTTTCTTCCACACCAAAGTACAAGATTAGTAAGGGAATAAACGCTGGAGCTGGCATGTAGCGCACAATACCAATTATCGGTTCAAGAAGTGCCTGAACACTAGCAAAAGCCCCCATTAACAACCCTAATGGCACGGAAACAACGGTCACCAGTAAAAATCCAACCGATACTCGAAATAAACTAAAGGCGGTATCTGTTTGCAAATCCCCACTTACTAAAAGTCTTTGAAATGCACCCAAAACTTGACCTAAAGAAGGCAGAAATAGTGGTGAAATCAAACCAGTGCTAGTAATTGCCCACCAAAGTACAAGAGGAACAGCAATGGACAAAAACATTAAAGTCCATGCCAGATTTTGCGGTATATCCTCAGCCACTCGCCAAAAACTAGATCCTGGGAACATTTTTTGAAGATGCCCAGAATAGATTACTTTTAAACCTTTGCTATTTTGGCTATGATTTTTTTTGCGCAGCATAGGCCTTGACAAAGCGATCGTCAAATAATTTGCTCAGATCAGGCGCCTGTTTAGCTAGACCTGTTTGAATAAGAAAATTGCTAATTTCTCCAGCAGCATACTGTAATGATGTCATGTCTTGACCTGGGCGAAATGCTTTCAAATTCTCGGACAGTCCTAACAGTGTCACACCTGATGAGAAATTTTTATATTCTGAGACTGAAACTCCAGCACGTTCCGCCATAATTTCATAAGACTTTTGGGGATTAGCTCTGATAAAATCTAGGGTTGCAAACCAACTATTTACCAAAGCTTGAACATCTTGAGGACGCTCGTTCAGTGTTTTGCGACTAACCACTAAATGATCGGAAATTGCACCAGGGAAGTCTTTAGAACTGAATAATTCTTTACTCCCAGGACGGGATAAAGCCTTTGTAGTAAAGGGTGCAAATACTCCGACAGCATCAACTTGTCCTGCTACAAAAGCTGCTGCTGCTGCACCCGTTTCTAGTGGTCGAAATTCAATATCTGCCTGAGTTAAACCTGCCTTTGCTAATCCTAAAAGTATGAGAAAGTGGTCAACGGTTCCTTCTTCAGCAGCAACTTTTTTACCTTTAAGATCAGCGATACTATTAATGCCTTCGCGGACAATTACTTTGTCGCTACCAGTTGAGTTATCAATGGTTAGAACAACGATTTGATCTGAGCCAGCTGCGACGGAACTGATCACATCGTTTAACGTTTGACCGTTCGCATCTAGTTGACCTGCTCTCAAAGCATTAATTGAGTCCAAATAAGCATCAAACCACTTCAAATCTACATTGACTTTATTCGCTTCAAACAGCTTTTCTTTTTTAGCTACTTCCCACGGAAAGAACCCAGCCCAAATATTTAAACCTAATTTTATGGGAGTAGTTACTACAGGCGTTGCAGTGTTCGTAGTCGGTGTGGTGGTTTGTCGAGTGCAACTAACTGTTACAATCAAACTGATTAAAAATATGACAAATAAAGCTAGTAAAGCACGTGGTTTCATATAATTTAGTGGAAACACCCATAATTATCACTTAATTAATAGCTTATGAGAATATTGGCGTGACAAAGACAAAAAATCATTGATTATTTACTAGTGGTTCACCAAAGCAAGTTAGACGGGTAAAATAATGAACCGCGGAGGCACGTAAACACTCTCATCGGCTTCCGTGAGTAGTGTCTTAAGTAAAGGTAGATGCAAACCGTGCCCAAGAAAAACACAATTATAAATTGTTTTACCTAGCTTGTGTTGATATGAAGGTGTACTAGTTACCAACACGAACTAAGCGAATTTCCGTACGTTGATTACGGCGATCTTCACCGGGTAATCCTGGCAACGCTTCTTTTGAACCTTTGCCTTCAGCAAAGATATTATGGTTCAAGCCACGCTGACGTAAATATTGGACTACTTCCTCTGCCCTTTGTTGACTTAGCTTTTGATTAGCTTCAGGATCGCCAGTCGCAGAAGTATGACCAATGACTCGTAGTGCAACTGTTTGTTCGTTGAAATCTCCAATTTCCTGAGCTAGTTTATCTAGGGTCAGACGAGCTTCATTGGTCAGTAGTGCTGAATCTGTCTTGAATTTGACCTCTCCTCGCAATTGCAAGTTACCAATATTAGGGGCAGTTCCAATTTGGTTCTGGTTTAAATTGGGAATCGAAGCCATCTCCTGACCTTCAAGCTTCTTCGCTAAGTCTGGATTGTCAGAACGGACTTCATCAATCAGATTTTTTGTATTTTGTGCAGCCTTGGCAATTAATTCAGACTTGTATAAACTCTCTGAACTCAAGGGAAGTTCTTTCCGTTTTCCTGCTAATGTTAGCACTGCCGCAGTTGAGCGGATTTTTTTATTAAGTGTGCCGTCTGTGAGCCATTTTTGGGCTTCTAAAGAGGTGAAAAAATCGATACCTCTAATGGCAATTACTGCTTCTCTAGGAGATAGATTGCTCACAGCAGCTATTTCTGTTTGCAAGCGTGAAGCATCACGTATATTGGCATCCATCTCCCGATAGTAAGCCGATAAAAATTGTTCGATAACCCCAGGCTGAGATTGCACAAGGCGATCGCTGGCAACGATCACATCAATAATTGTGCCTGGGGCATCCTTGCTAGATAAAACTACTGTATACCCTTGTTGTCGAGCCTGACTCACATAAGGTTCCCAAACAATGGCGATCGCAACATTTTCATTCGGGTCTTGCAACAATTTCCAAGCTTCACCAGCATCCGCTACTTTCTTAAGTTGGAAATCTGATAACTTGAATGCTTCAAATTTACTACTCAGAACCATTGCTAGATACTCACTCGGAGTATCACCTGCAAAAGCAATACTCAACTGTTGTCCTTTGGTATTTGCTTGTTGGATCAGTTGAGGTAGATCTATTAAAGATTTTAGATTGGGATATTTTTTCGTATTCAGGACTACCGCATCAGCCCCAACAGTTGTATCAATCAAGCCAACTATTTTCCCCTTAGTTGGATTGACAAGAAACTGGTCGAGTGTTGTCAGTATAATATCAACTTTTCCCTGATTCAGGTGCTCTGCCAATTTACTAAAGCTTAATTCCTGTTGATAACGTACATCTTCTAATCCAAGTTCTTTAAGGGTTTTCTGGAAAGCCTGACCACGGAAAGTACTGTAGCCACTGAAATCATTACCCGAAACTATTAATTTCTTTATCGTTTCTTTTTTCGAGTAGTTTTTCGTGGTTGTGATCGAAGGCAAATACTGATCAAACAACCAAGTGCTAATAAAAACAAGGGATGATAATCCCACTGCCATACTCAGCACTATTACAAATAAATTTTCTTTTTGTTTCATACAACCCTCGCATTATACAAGTGATTTTATGAGGATTTAACTCGGGTTATAAAATCCTTTGTTTTAGAGTGTATTTTCGCTAAAAATTGATTTTACAATCACCACTCATCACATAAATAATGAAACTGATAACTGAGAACTGTGCCATGCTCACCCATAATACCTGCATTTCTCTGATTGAGACCCTACGCCAGCGCAGACAAAAATTAGCTAGCCACATTGATTTTCCTGCAATTCTTTGGTCAGGAAACAGCAGTCCACGCAATTTTCCAGCCAATGTTTTTCCTTTCCGGGCTAGCAGCCATTTTCTCTACTTTACAGGATTACCTCTACCAAATGCCGCTATTCGCCTCGAAGCAGGCAAACTGGAACTATTCATGGATGATCCCACCCCTAGTAACGCCCTTTGGCATGGTGAAATGCCCAGTCGAGAAGAAATAGCCACTCAAATCGGGGCAGATGCAGCCTATCCCATGGCAGAATTACAGCTACACCTAGAAGGAGCAGCAACAATTCCTGTCCAAGATCCAGCCACTTGGACACAACAATCACAACTGTTGAATAGATGGGTACTGCCACAAAACCAACTGCAAGGCATTGACTTAGAATTAGCCCAAGCCATTATTGATTTACGTCTCATCCACGATCAAGGAGCCTTAGCCGAATTGCGAAAAGCTGCTGCTGTTACCATTGAGGCACATAAAGCAGGTATGGCTGCAACAACTAGCGCCAAAATAGAAGCAGAAGTACGCGCAGCCATGGAAAAAGTCATCATTGCCCACAACATGACTACTGCCTACCAAAGTATCGTCACTGTTCACGGCGAAATTCTTCATAACGAACAATATCACCATCCCCTACAACCAGGTGACTTATTACTTGCCGATGTCGGTGCTGAAACAGAAATGGGTTGGGCTAGTGATGTCACTCGTACCTGGCCTGTAAGTGGAAAATTTTCATCTACCCAACGAGATATTTATGATGTAGTCTTGGCAGCCCATGATACTTGTATTGCCCAGGTGCAGCCTGGTGTAGAATACCGAGATATTCATCTGTTGGCATGTACCGTTATTACTCAAGGTTTAGTAGATTTAGGCATTTTGCGAGGAGATGCCGAAAATTTAGTAGCAAGGGATGTCCATTCCTTATTTTTTCCCCATGGTATTGGTCATTTACTGGGTTTAGATGTCCATGATATGGAAGACTTGGGCGATTTAGCCGGATATGAACCAGGAAGAAAAAGGAGCGATCGCTTTGGTTTAAGCTATTTGCGTTTAAATCGTCCTTTACAGGCAGGTATGTTAGTAACAATTGAGCCTGGTTTTTATCAAATCCCAGCGATTATCAACGATCAAAAAGTACGTTCCATCTACCAATACACAGTTAACTGGGAACGTTTATCTCAATTTGCTGATGTACGTGGCATCCGCATTGAAGATGATATTTTAGTTACAAAAAATGGCAGCGAAATCCTAACAGATACTTTGCCAACTGATGCTAGTGCAATAGAGGAATTAGTTAGTGGTTAGTGATCCTCATGATAGTACCATCCCAGACAATAAGTTTTCTTCGTGTCTTCGTGTCTTTGTGGTGAAAAATAAATTTATTTATTGGCACTCTGAAAATCTGGTACAAGATATCAGTTATTATTTCGGCTGAGCGATAATATTCGCTCAAAACAATCTTATTGCTACTAAAAAAAGCCACAACGAAGATAACTAGCTAGTAGTAAGCGTTAGGCTGACTTTTATGAACTTTTTTAGGAAGTTTAGTTCATACAGCGCAACCTTTCTCCCTTGTCTTCCTTATCCATTTGGCAGGTAATATCTTTGAATTCAAATTAGTATTATTTTCCCCAAGGGGTTGACCCTGGAATCATAACCAAGTTATGTAATTGCTATCACCGATTATCTAGCAGAGGGTGTGGCAGATGAGAAAACTGTTTAAGCGCATTCGGGAAACAGGACAAGATGAAAACTTTATGCACCTGATTGAAAATATAGAGGTGCTTGTATCAAAAATTCTCTCTGTGATGATGGTGGTAGTAATTTTTGTAGCTGTATTTGATTTAGGTATTTTTTTGTTAAAAGAATTATTTGATACGCCATATGGCAAATTTAACAAAACTTTATTTACAATTTTTGGCTTATTTTTAAATATTTTGATTGCTTTAGAAATTCTCGAAAATATCACAGGTTATCTCAAAAAACATGTTCTACAAGTAGAATTAGTGATTGTAACTTCTTTAATTGCCGTTGCGCGTAAAATTATTATTTTAGATCTAGAAAAAGTTTCAGGAATTGATATCATCGGTTTAGGTATTGCTTTACTTGCCCTTTCAATTAGTTATTGGATAGTTCGTAAAACGACTAGCAAAAATTAAATATAGGGTAGGGCGCAAAGCGTTTTATCCCTACAGTAATGACTTTTATTGTTCTTTGGTTTTGCTCAAAGTTAATTATGGCAACAGAATTTTTTCAGTTTGAATCGGATTTTGTTGACTCTCTGCGTTGTATCCCAATGCAGGTACGTTGTAAGCTCGATACTTGTGGTATCAAACTGAAGTTATCAGATTGGAATCACATGACTCAAGTAGAGCGTCAACAACTTGTTGAACTACCTTGCACTACAGAATCTGACATTCAAGCCTATCGGAAATACATTCAAGATTTGATTTTACAACGCACTGGTATGCCTGTAGCTGAGTTACCTGTTGAATCTCATCCAGCTTGGATGGATACCACTACTGTACCAACTAGTGTGTATGAAAAAGCTCAAAAAATGGGTGTTACTATTACCACTGAACACTGGTCAACTCTAACTGATTTACAGCGTTTTGCCCTAATTAAATTGAGCCGTTCTCATCATGAGAATAAAAACTTTTTACCGGCTTTGAAGGAATTTAATTTGTTATAAAAAATCTTGGAACTTTTACTGAAGCAAAGTTTTTGATATAAAGTATCTGATAATACAAAGACATCAGGACATCAAAATCATATAGGTGCTTGTGAAATTATTTTTACCATACAAGGGAGGATATAAAATATGGCTGCCAAGAAAATTTTAATGCTCGTTGGGGATTATGTAGAAGACTACGAAGTTATGGTTCCCTTTCAAGCACTACAAATGGTAGGACATACTGTTCATGCAGTTTGTCCCAACAAACAAGCAGGCGAAAAGGTGCGAACTGCTGTTCATGACTTTGAGGGAGATCAAACTTATAGTGAAAAACCAGGTCACAACTTTACTTTAAATGCCACTTTTGATGAAGTAAATCCTGACACTTACGATGCTCTAGTCATCCCTGGAGGACGCGCACCAGAGTATATCCGTTTGCATCAAAAGGTGTTAGAAATTACTCGTCACTTTGCCCAAGCAAACAAACCAATAGCTGCTATATGTCACGGTTTACAATTACTAGCAGCAGCAGATGTGTTAGTAGGAAAGAGTTGTACTGCTTATCCTGCTTGTGGACCGGATGTACACCGTGCAGGTGGTCATTATGTCGAGATTCCAGCTGATGAGGCAATAGTTGATGGTAACTTGGTGACTGCACCCGCTTGGCCAGCCCATCCTCGTTGGTTAGCAGAATTTCTGAAGGTACTTGGTACCAAGATTGAACATGTTGAGATAGCTAAAGTTGGCTAAATTCAGTCAAAAGTTATCAGTGAACAGTAAAAACTCCCTCAAAACTATATTTGAGGAAGTTACTCAATTGACAAAACTGATCACTGATAACCAAATAATGAACCAAGCTCATCTAATGTCTAAAGCTGATGTTGTCTAACTGTCAGGAACACAAGATATCATTTATTTTGATTTTTATAATTTATAATTCCTGAGCAAAGAGTGAAGCTATAGTGGATTTAGCAATTCTGCTAATTAGTGCAGCTAGGATTAATTCTTACTGCCAATTATATTTTTGCAATAGTTTATACCCTGCAACTCGATGACAGGCAAATACGCAAGACAAAATGCATTTCTGCGGCTAGTGTCTGGTAATGGGGCAGCTTATGGGTCTGATTTTCGCTATTCGCTGTTTCCCACTAAAGAAGTAGTAATTGGACGTGACCCTAGCTGTCAAGTTGTCTTAGATGCCATGATTTACCGCATGGTATCTCGTCGTCATGCGGTGGTTCGTCCTCTTCCTCCCTCCCCAGATAGCGAATTAGGTTGGGTAATTTGTGATTTGAACAGTGCTAATGGTACTTATCTCAATGGACAACGCTTGCAAGGTTGTCAGCAATTGGTAAGTGGCGATCGCATTACTCTTGGCTATGATGGCCCGGAATTGTTGTTTGAGTACGAATTTAACCATCAATCTACTGTAATATCTTCCATTGCCGAAGCCACATCCCTACCACCGGCTGGCTACCAAAACACAAACATACCAGATTCTTCGGTTAGTTTTACACAACTGTTTCCCATTATTTCTACTGGTAAAGATTTAACTCGTAAAGCCTATCTTATCCCTGGTGTTCTTACGGTCGTCTTTGTAGTACTGATGTTTGCCACTGTCGGCGATCCCCAAGCGAATCAAGTAGTTGTGGGGACTTACATAGCTTTTGCCGCCTATTACTTTATTTACCAGTTGTGTGGAAAACGCAAGCCTTGGTGGGTGTTGATGGGTTCAGGATTGACAACAATGTTGATCTTGCTGAGTCCTCTCACAGATTTTTTTATTTTCTTCTTTCGTGAAGTTCTACCTGGTAGTTTGCCTGCAAATCAGCAGGAATCCGTTACCTTTACAGAATTACTCATTCGGTACTTTTTTGGTGCTGGGTTGATGGAAGAATTACTCAAAGCCCTACCAATACTGGGAGCTTATGCGATCGCTAGAAGTTTATCATCACCTTGGCGAGAACGTATCGGTGTCTGGGAACCTCTTGATGGTATTCTTCTAGGAACCGCTTCTGCTGTAGGATTTACTCTGTTAGAGACATTGGGGCAGTATGTACCGCAAATTATTCAAAGTGTGACTTTCCAGGCTGGGGATGGTGCTGGTCAACTAGCAGGATTGCAACTGCTGATTCCCCGCATCTTGGGTTCTGTGGCAGGACATATGGCTTACAGTGGCTATCTGGGCTATTTCATCGGTTTAGCTGTTCTCAAGCCCAGGAAAAGTTGGCAGATTTTGCTCGTTGGCTATTTAACTGCCGCAGGACTTCATGCTTTATGGAATGCTACGGGAACGATCAACGGCTTATTGTTAGTGGTTGTTGGTGTATTATCTTACGCTTTTTTGATGGCTGCTATTCTCAAAGCCAGGGCGCTATCACCAACAAGAGAGCATAATTTTGCTACCCGCTTTCTTGGCCCGAAGTAATACCGTTTCTCTAAAATTCTCTAAAAGCACTTGGCGTCACCAGGTGCAGAAGGTTTGTATCAAGAATTTTTTGAAATAGTATAAACTTCACTAGATTGTAAATAGGGGTACACAGCTGTGTACCCGTAAAATTTTATCTATTCCAGACTCCACCTCATTGAGAACGAACATATTTTTTCCCTCTTTAGGTAGATGACGCAGGTCTTGCAATTTGATAATTTCCGGATACGATAAATGTTCTATAACTTGAGAGAATAAATTAGAACATTCCACAAAGTTTGCAAGACAAGCGCCATGTAAATATAAGGTTGCTTGCAAGTATAAAGATTGAAGCAGACTAAAAGAAAACAGATTTTTTTTAAGCTTCCCCCTGAAAGCTGTTGAGTTGTTGCAAAGCATAGTAAGCGATCGCCATACTAACTCTAGCTTGTTCAATTTCAGATAGATTTTTCCATTCGTGTTCATCAATTCGGTTAAGAACAGTTTCTGCGGTCTTTTGTGATTCGCTACTCCGCATCGCATAAGCATAAGGACGGGCCAAAACCAATAAATCTTCAGCTCCCCAGCCAGGTAATACAGACTGAACACATTCCACTAGTTTATCTGCCATTAATTGTTGGGTAGTACAAATATCAGCAGCTTTTTGAGCGATCGCCTTTAACCATTGTTTTGGTACGCCTGTAGCTAAGCGGCTTTGTAAAGTTTCTTGAAGTTGAATTACTATGTTACTATCTGTAGTATGATTGTAGGGTAAAGCATGAGAAGTCCATAGCGCTTCTAGATGATTGTAAAAATCTTCAGAGCGTGTTGTGAGTTCTTCTTCTAGGACATCTTGCAGCAAAAACTGCTCTTCCAAGTGATGAAAATATTCTTCTGATTGCTCATCAGCTGGATTCCAAGGATAAGTGCCATCCTCTGGTTGCAGTAGTGCTTCTAAAAATTCCAGTTCGATTTGAGAGGGGATTGTTTGGAGTTTTTCTAAACCGTTGGTTTGTCTATTCATTTTGTCGTCTCCCGATTAATTATTTTGTGGTATTTACAGCTACACCAGCTTCCATCTAATTTCCGCACACAAAGTTTAATTCTGCTGGTTTTTCTGTAAGCTTTTTGCTGAGATTGAAAAATAGAAATAAAACACGGAGTCAAAAGGCTAGCAGCTAGGGAAAATAAGAAGTTGTAAGGATTTTCTTTACCTGACTGTGGACAATTACTTCTAGTATGTAAGTTGCCCAAAATGGTAAATTCGGCTACAAATAAACTGACTGATAATTACTTGATAGTACAAGCTCCCAGACTAATCCAAAATCTAAAATCCTTTGTGACTCCTCAGTTTAGGAACTCTCAATCATAAACTCCCAAGGATGACTATTTCTACTACCAAACTTTAACTGCATTCCTGGTTCCAGCAGAACTTCCTGGTGGTGGATTTGTTGCCAATCACTATTAGTAGAGCTGGAAATCCAAGTTGTACCGTAGGTAGAGTTTTCTCTTAGGTAATATGTTCGCACTGGATTAGCGCCTGTGAAAGTATTCCGACACAAGATTTCAGCTTGGCGTCGAGAAACAGAGGGTTGTGGAATTACAATGTCATTATCTGTAGTACGACCGATGCGAGTAACTCCGGTTTTCAGTTTATAAGTGATCCCAGCCGATCGCAAGCAAGCCATAGGCAGCAGAGAAGCCATACCAGGTATGGAAGTTTCTGGTAATTCCGTATTACCCTCTTCGTAACTCCGAATCAGTTCGCCATCAAATTGTGGATGTAGATAGAGAACAGGTAATGTCCAAGGCAGTTGGTTAAATCTATAAACTGCCAATAGATGTTGTCTTGCTTCTGCTACAGCATGGTCGATTGGCAGTCGCCTTCGCAAAGCTTGGACAAAGGTATGAATAAAAGTCAGACTTTCCTCGTCAGCAATTTGGTCACGCATTCCTAAAGCAGCAGGAACGCCATTGCGAATCAGCACCTCGATCAAACTGCTGTAAGGTATCGCCTGACCGTTAACAGCAGCAGGTTGCGCTCCCCAACAGGCATTTAAAACTGCTAATTTCACTCCCGTATGGCTGAGAACTTGTGCCAATTCCATACCATTGAGACGCATCCCAGGACGCAAATGCAAATACCCACCATCGGGGCCTCGGGAGCCATGACCTCCATAGAATAAAATATTGTAATTTCTGGTTTCTAGTTCTTGGATCAACTGCTGTGGGGTTGGTTGCACTAGTGTCTTGACTGTACAAGGTGCATATCCTTGGCTATGACTTCCCACTATAGAGCCATTAGAAAGAGTTTGCTCTAAAATAGCAGCTTCTCTATCCAGTTGGAGATTATTTTCATCCTCTCCCAGAACTAGCAGAATATTTAATGATTGATCAGGTCGCAAACGCAGTGGTAGCGGTTCAACCTCATTAGTAGTACGACTAAATAAAATGTTTTGAGACAGTGACATTGCCGACTGACCAACTTCGCGCTGCATAATTTCCCACGGCAAAGCAGTTAAATTTGGGTCACGAATTTCTAGTCGAAAGCGCAAACGTGTATTTTGACCAGCGGCAATACCACTACTGTATTCCAGACTGCCCAAGATTGGCCCATCGAACAACCAACGCCACAGGCTAATTCCCAAATGTTGCATCAAATGACTAGTGTAACTCATCTGACCAGAAGTTGGTGAAAGCAACTCATTTGGGAGTGGATTTGATGTTGTGGGTATGGCTGTGGGGGAAATATCTATGCAACTGTCAGGAGCAAACATCTCCTGCCACTTTCGCCAAACTTGAGTTAACTCCGCTGACCAGACGCAATCATGGATATCACGAGCGCCAGGGTAGGGAGCTTCAAACACACAAATAGCGAAATGGTCGGGACCAGCATTGACGAGACGCTTAACCGCCAAGTTCAGGGATGGATTCATTACATACAAACATCAAAATCAAAATTTTTCAATAACGCAGCTACAAAAGACAACAAAAATAATTGCCTTTTGTTGAATTTTTTCTTTTAACTTTTACCTGTATTATTTCAGGTTTCTACTAGTTTATCGAGTTTTTGACTATTCAGTGTGACGACGGGGTTTAGTCTGTTTAGAACCTGATTCTCGTTGATTCGATGGTGCAAAGGTACGATCAGGCTGTGGCTGACATTGAGCTATAACTTCCTGTGAGGGTGTAGAGATATCCTGTGCCTGTGATAATTTTTGGTATTCGGATAATTGTAGTTTGTACACTTCGCCTGCTTTCACCGCAGGATTTCTCTGTATAGGAGCTAACGGGTCAGATAGGTTTGTAGGTGAAGTGACACCATCTCCAACAGAGCATATCCGCACATAGAGTAATTGATCTGGATTTTGCTGTTGTGCTGTGATTACTTGACTATTGAGAATTCTCAAAACACTGCCAGCAGGTGCGATCGCTTGTTGTGGAGGTGATGTATTTGTTAATAGTTGTATCTTAGTTGTTGTCTCAATGAGATCAAGGCGATCGCTTGGCGTCGATGACCCAACAGCTGGCTCTGATTTTTCCAGGGGAGTATTCTTAATTGTGGGAACCCCAGGCTCATTTTCTTTCTTACCGAAGATTCCGCCATTGAGCATCCATAAAGTCCCAAATAAACCAGCAGCTAACACTAATCCTACAAGGATAATCAACTGTAGTGGCACAAAATTCGGTCGCTTACTTGGCTGGGTATCTGGAATGACTTGGGTTTTTTGATGATAACCACCTTCTGTTTTAGGTTGTAGGGTTTTGGCTGGGTAAACACTGCTAACAGTTGCCATATCGGATATGTCAGACAAAACAAATTGTGGTTTTGTCTGTGGTTCTGAGTATTTAAATTGGTAGTGTACTAGGGCAATGGTGACATTGTCATGTCCATTTTGGGTGTTAGCAATCTCTAGTAACTTCTCTACCACACTCATTGCGTCAGTTTTACCGTGGATTAACGGTAAAATTTCTGTCTCCCAGTGCTGTTCCACACGGTCAAAGTCACTCAAACCATCGGAACACAGTAGAAAAATACAATCTTCGTCGAGAATAAAGCGTTCTGCTGAAGGATGTAATGAACTGCTAGGACTCATTCCTAAAGCTTGTACCAAGGAACCAGAAGCACCCTGTTGGATGGCATCTCGATAAATAGCATAGCCCAACCGTACTTCACGTGAAGCGACATCATCATCAAGGGTTACTTGATAGCAACCATGGCGCGTAATCCAGTAGGCACGACTATCACCAACATGAGCAATATACATTTCATGGGCGACAGGCAAAGCCATTACCAAGGTTGTTCCCATCCGCTGGCGTCCTTGGCGACTCTCGCTATCGTTGCGCTGGCTAATTTTGTCGTTGGCAACAGCAGCCGCTCGTTGTAAATCTTCTAGTAGGGAATTTGGATCAATGTGGTCGTAAGGAACTTTAGTTAGTTCTTGTACCTGCTGTTGAATGGTTTCAATCGCCAGATTTGAGGCGACATTACCACCTTCGTGTCCGCCGATTCCATCACAAACTATTGCCAAAGCGCTGGAGTGGGGTGGTTTGCTGATAATGCTACCACTGGGTGGATAGCAGGCATCTTCGTTGCGTTGACGACTTGGACCTGTGTCACTGACTGTAGCAATTGTGATGGCAGGAGATTGAGAACGCCCTAGTGTTGAGAGTCCTTTATCTAATACTTTCACTAGTTGCTCGGCTGTGTGGATTTCTCCTTTGATCAAGGCATAACAAATTTCTTTGACAAATTCTGCGATCGCTGGTTTTGCTGTGCTTACCAACTGTTGCCAAAACTCTCCTAAATGGGCCAAACTCGCTACAGAATCCTCTTCATAACGCAATTCCAGTAGCCGGACTAAGGAGCCTTCTACCCTTAATAGTTGGGGAGTCAGTAAGCTTGAGGCCACACCTTCACTAGCCAGAGGTTGCCACAATTGTGCTATCTGCCATAACCAATTAAGTTGACGCATTGATGTAGCTTCACGCCACGCCGTAGTTAACTCACCACATAGCTGTACATCGAATGAAGTGGCGCTATATATAATTTTTAGCGGCGGTTTTTCTAAAAGTAATATGTCTTGCTCTTGACTACCATTTGATAAAGAAACTACACCGTATACCTGTGGTACATGTAAGCGGTAGGGAATTAATCTTAAATAAGGTCTGATTGATTGTAATTTTTCTGGGTCTGGCGTTTGGGGTAAATAACCAGGCTTAGTATCTAAAAGAATATATTTATCTATGACTAGATAGCGAGTGGCTAATATCTCTCCAGGATTACCCAAATTCAGACCATCTGCCACAGCCCAGAGGAAGCGTTTGGGTAAAGATGTAGAGCATCGCTGGCAGAAGCTGTGGGTTATAGGGTTGGGAGCCTGACAAAGTTCGTTTGGGCAATAGAGGTTAGCCGCATCATTTTCCATAGTTTTCCCACCGGTCAGCGATTGGCAATTTCTTTAATAGTATTGGCGGCGGTATCTAGACCGCTCAAAATTTTTTAAATTGATATATCCAGACTTTGGAACAATCGAAACAATCATAATTTAAATTTTGATCGATCAAGTCAAGTACGAAGGTGCGCCCCAACAACAATAGTAATTACTCCACCCCACAGTTACTTTGTAGACTGCTCCGTCACCGGAGAGAATAAACTGACTACTTGTCATCCAAATATAACGCCTTCACAGCTACAACTACTGGTTGAGACTAATTACCCCAGAAGAAAGAGGAGATAATACTAGTCTTTCTTTTAGTTTATAGGTAGTCCGGCATCAATAAACAAACTGAAAGAACATAGCTAATAGCTTGTCTTTACTTGCTGTTAGCAATTTGCTATAGCCAAAACATTAAGTTTATTACTTCTGCCTAGCACGTTAAAAGCAAATTTAACATATTTACTCAGTTAAAGTGTAGTTAAAGATCATAATGAAAAAAAAATTCACCGCACTGCTATGTCAGGCGATGTAATTTCAGAAGAATCACAAACCATTGAGGATAAATCCAAAGAAGTTGCTGTAGATGCTCCTGTTCTGATGGATGCTCATATCGAAGTGACAGCACACATTGTTTTGGAGTAAATCTCAGGAAAAAACAGCTTTACATCATCTTCAAAAATGCCCAAGAAACTTTAGGACAACTGCAATTTGATGAATCAGAAAAGCTAATTTGGTTGCAGTCGGTGGTTATACAGCAATATTTATTGATTTTTGAGTTTACGCATGACATTAAGTTTGTTAATAAAATAATATGAATGAGATTACATGTCTCATTAAAAATCTTAATTTTAATTTGCAAATTAAATAGTTAATGACTATTCAACATTAAATAAATTTAAAGGTTTTTCTAAGCGCAGGAGAATAAATTCGGTATTGTCAACTTGTCTAGGAGTGCGACCAAAACTATCAGCATAGTTATTATCGTTGATTACAAGCAGGGTTGTTTTATCTACAGGCAATACGCTTTCTATAGTCACGAATGGAAATGTGAAGCTGCCTGCCTTGGTGCTACTGCCTCCTATGCGATTGGGATCTGAGATATTTAATAAATCTACTAATAATTCTTTATCTACAAAACCCTGAGCATCAATTTGTTTAATATTTATTTTATAAATACGCTTGAATTGAGCAGGATATTTAAAGGCGGAATTGTGAGGATCTCCTTGCTTGTGATCACGTTCTATCACAATATATTCATGATCATTAATTGCTGTAAGTTCACCAATTGCATGGCTTTGGTGTTCTAGCTGATAAAAGAAAATTTGACCTGTGTATTGTTTGGTCGCTAAGTCAAATTCATGAATTAACAAGCGCTGCTTTAAAGAGTCATGCTTTAAAGCTCCTTCTAACAAAGCATAAAGTTTGGTTCCACTACTGTTAAGCGCCAACCCTTCAAAACCTCTAGAACCACCCAGATTTGCAGCGTCAATTCTTGCTTGCTCATCAGGTAAATTCATTAAATCTGGGTGGTCAGGAGATTTTACAAAATTTAACTTACCAATACCTAAAAAGTTGGGTAAAGGAATAGGAGCATCTAGTAGTTCGCCATTTTGTCCTACATGCAGTAAAAAAGGGCCAAATTCGTCTCCCAACCAGTAGCTACCATCACTCAAGCGGCGGAAAGATTCTATATCAAAATCTCCCCCTGTTAATAAACGATTTGTTCTGATTTCTTGGCTAACAGAGATAGTGCTACCTGGATAAAATGATTTTTCTGCAACAATAGGAAAGTTAACTTTACGATTTTTATCATTTAGTTCCAAAAAGCTTTGACGATTAAACCAAGATAGTCTTTCTCCGCTTTGTAGATTCACAGGAAAAACTTTACCTGTAGTAAAATCAGGTTCGATCGCATAAATACGTAATCTATAATCAGGCGAATTGCCCTTACTACCAAAACCATTATCTGAAATGACTAGATAAGTGCCTGCTTTTGGTCCTTTAACAACACCGGAAAAACCCTGTACAGGTTGGGCATGAACAAAAGGAGTCGTACGATTTGTCTTTTTAAATTGAGCTGTTGTCGAACCAGCAGCAAATGTATCCGCACTCAAGACAGCACGCCCAACTAGTTCTGCTGCTTGAATTGGAGACAACAGCGTAAACAGTAAAATAACAAGAGGCTGTGGCAATAGCCAAGCAGCCAGTTGTTTGAGAAAGTAGCGGTAAAGCATTGGGTAACGATTTATCGGTGGTTTAATGCCAAGATATATACCCTAATGCTTTGCTTGTACAGGAGTTAGGAGTAAAAATTTTATAATTCATAACTCTTAACTCTTCACTTATGACTTCATTAACCCGTAACTATCCTGAGCGTCAGGTGCAACTTGGGGAAGTCCCATGCTGTAATTGTTGACGCGAGCAGAGAGATTGTAACTGATTTCGCCTTTGTGCAGGAGCGATCGCAGAAAATGCTCTAGGTCTGACCCGATGCGGCGTAAATTGTAATCAGTCAGGTCTGCACCACTAGATGCTTCTACTAGTTCATCAAACTTGCGATAAACCTTTTGCAGAGCATCTTCATTCCAGGTAAATTCGTTGTCTGGGTCAACATCCAACGTTAAGACCTGATTGCTGGGAACTAGTTCGCCATCCCGGTCAATTTCTGCCGCAAAAATACGGATATGCCGGGTTGTGGACTTAAGCAGCATTGGGTTATCGTCCATAACGGTGTCAGATTCAGGTAATAGCAGTTCTCGTTTGACTAGAATACAAGCAATTTATCGAAGATGCCACGATCAGCGAATACCTATCAGGTTCTTAGCCTTTTGAGAATAGGGATATTTCTATCTTAATCTTGATTGGCGAACGGTGAGTAGCGGCCAACAGGTAACAGGGAAAGTTAATTAGGATATTGATCATTGTTCCAATTCCCAATTCCTTATCCTCCCAACTCACAGTTGAATCCCCTTGAATCTTTAGCTAAGATGGCCGCCACAACCCTCTAACCAAAAATCTGGGCCTGTTATTAGGCAAAAGATTCATCTACTTGCACAAGACTACGGGAGGTGAGGGTTTACTGCGCTAAAAAACAGACAATGAGTGGAAGATGCTGATCCTAACCAATGGAAGCCCTCATCTGTCTAATGATTTAGTAGGAGTTTGGACTCTAGCGTTGGGTAGTTACATCTTGACGTTGGTGTAGCTCAAAATTTTTCTACTCTCTGCTTTTTCATAGGATTGGCACCCAACTTAATCAATGAGAACAGTTCAAGTCCTTAGTGATTGTATTGATTTGGATATATTGTTTTTATTTTTTAGGAAAGAAGAAAATTATTTAGTGAGGAGGAACCCCTTGGTATGCATCACTGTCAAGTTTTTCGTACATGTCCAGCGAAAGGCATTTTAAAACAGTATACTTGGCTGGAATAATTTGCACTCAGTTTATATTGTCTATACAAAGAAAAATTGTTACCGATTAAGAGTTTCCCTATTAATAACTTGTACGTATTCATCAACAAGAAAAATCCTACATCTAGTAATTTTACGTAAATTTTTCCCTAACAACGACAGGCTTTCATTATGTAAAATAAAATCCGGGTTTGTACTTACGTATAACCACGACTAAATCAGTAAAATCCCAAACTGTTATTGACGAAGAGATAAAGTTGATGTAAAAACCTTTAAAAAGCCACAACAAGTTCTTACAGAAACTTTATTGTATACAATCTCAAAAACTGAATAATAGTTATGGCTTGGTTCAACCACAGTATTTGCTACAAAATCTGAGTCTTGACATTAAGAGTCGAGATAGAAACAATAGCAGGAGAAGCAAAATGAAATGCAAATTTCGTTTAAGGAAAGAAAAATATTGATTCAAACATTTTGGATTTCAAAAAAATATAAAGAATTTTTGCGCCTAGATATAGTCCCTCACCTCTATCATCAAAAAATAAAGGAATCCTAAAAACTATGAACTCTAAAGTATTACCACGCCAAATAAATAATATTGAAGTAGGCGTTTATGAATGTGAAATCCATCTCAAATTTCGTTTGATTGAGGAAAAAAGTTTATTAGGCGATCGCGACCAACTTTTGCAGGTGTTATTAGATGCTTTACTAACTGAAGGATCTGACGAGTTTCTAGAGACTCTGCAAGCTTCTGTTAAAGCCCAGGAAATCTCCGAACTGAAAGCATCACCACAAATGCGACGTCAATTAATGCGTTTACGTAACTCTACTGAAAATGCTTAGTCTTGTGAACAGTAATTACCAGTAATGGTATATCTTGTATTGGGCAGGGAATGGTGACTTTTTTGAGTTTCTCATTGGCTGATTTGTTATTTTGATGAGTCTGCTTGTGTAACCCAATCCCAATAGTTACAAGCTTCAGTACACTTTTACTCTATTGAGAAGGTTCTTTTTGGGCGTCTGGGGAGAGACACTATCCCTTTTACAGTAGCCTTCACCCTTTGCACTACGGATACAGACTGGGTGCCTACTAATGTGTTTGAACCTTGCTTTCTGGCAGGTTTTAAATTTGATTTTATATTTCCAGGGTATTGCTAGAACCAGCACTCTTGATAAATATTGAGAGGTTCATGCCATTTTGGATTGGAAATCTTTATCTGGGTATAGATTCTGTAAATCTATCTGTTGCAATCATTTTTCAAATTGGTATCACATTCTATACAAATCGTAAAAATAACAGAAATCAGAATCCTGACCTCAGAATTCTGACTTCTGGATTATGTTGATTAGACAGCAAAAAGACAAGGGGAGCCAGTGCGGTGGTGATTTCCCCATAAGCGACTACCGTAGACACACCAGTGGCTTCTGTAAAGTTAGGGTTCTCGGCATAAAGCACGTGGCGTGGAGGATTTGTATCAAGAATTTTGTGAATTGGTAAAATTTTAGATCACACAACGAAGGGTAAATGATAAAAATTTCGGCCTGCATCGGCCGCATTCTACATCACTTAGCCAAACCATGTTCAAGAGCAAAACGAACTAACTCAGTTCGGCTATTCGTGCCAGTTTTACTAAACAAACGGCTGACATATTTTTCAACATTACGGACGCTGGTTTCTAAGCGACGAGCAATTTCTTTGTTCATTAAGCCTTCTGCTACCAAATTTAAAACACTTTGCTCACGGGGAGTTAAGTCGATTGTAAATGGTGGTGGAGATTGGGCGATCGCATTTCTTTGAGTCAACAGTGCTTTGATTTGGGCGATTTGATTAGCCAAATCGGCAATATCAGGTGTCTCTCCTTCTTCAGTTGTAGTTGGAGTTTTGCTTGTCCGTCGTGCTAGCAAATTTTCGATTATTGCCACTAACTCATCAGGATCGAAAGGCTTGGGCAGATAAGCATCTACGCCGGCTTGATAACCTTGGATGCGATCGGTCGTCATGCCTTTTGCGGTTAAAAATATCACTGGTAATGCTTGAAACCGGGGGTCTTCACGGAGTTGCTTGAGAAATTGATAGCCATCTACCTGAGGCATCATAATGTCGGAGATTACCAAATCAGGTGTACTTTGTTGCATCAACTCCCAGCCCTCACGAGCGTTACTGGCAACCTGAACGTTGAAACCACTTTCCTGTAAATAATCTTTTACTGCTTCACGCAGCCCCGGTTCATCATCTACCAGTAACAATTGTGCTGACATTTACAGTTTCCTTCCTTCGACTTTATCTCCAATTTAACAGGCTGTTGGTAATCATGCATAAAGAGTGATGGACGAGCAAGCCAATCAGAATAGGGTGTAGGAGGAATGATTACAACTGTTGCACCTGAGTCTAATTTCCTTTACATCCCATACCCCTATACCCTTTGTTACAAGGATTCAAAACCTTAACTGAATCGTATTGAAATATAGGAAGATTATATTCCTTGCTTCCTGCCTAGCTGAATTTATCCAATCTAGTGAAGTAATAGCTAGTCTCAAGACTTGTTCTTTCAACGCAGAAATATTTAATGTCAAAACTTGACTTACACTGTTAAAGTAACCAAGTTCCGAATTGTACTGGCTCTGCTCACAATTTAAGACCTCTGTATCTATTATTGTGCTGATACGATGTGCAGCTAGTTGTAGCTGTTCCACATCACGTTCAGTAAACTGATGAGGCGTAAGAGTGCCAACGTGCAGTACTCCGACCACGCCTTGTTTAAGCGGTATTGGTATGCCAACAAGTGATTTCAAATCCTTTTGGCGTAGAATTGGGCTAACTATTTCGACCTCTGACAAGTTATTTAATATCATTGGCTTCATACTTGCGGCAATGCGACCAGCTATACCATGCCCAATGGGAATACGGATATGTTTTGCTATCTCTTCCTCAAGTCCAATACTGGCGTACACATCCAGGTTCTGTTGATCTGTAACAGGTATTAGGAAAGTAACAGTATCTACAGACATATACTCTTTCAACCACTCAAGCACTTTCTGAAGTGATTGATCAAGCTTAGCAGCTGTGTCGTTTTGCTTTTCACCTATAAAGACATTCCAACCTTTATAGAAATTTGGTAAACCAGCGTCATCTTTCCAATACAACATTATAAAACTCCAGTAAATCCAAAGTACTGAAAATAACAGTAATATCGCTAAGAATTATAACGTTTTTATAAATGCTGGCAGGGAAATAACATTATTTAAAATATGAAGTTTTAATGAAATTCTAAAAATAGAAGTGTAGATGTATCTGAGAGTGTAACCTAAATTTAATTATAAATATATCTAACTTCTTTAATCTTTATTACCTTTGAGATGAGAAATGTTTTTTAAGAATATAAATTTAGATGAGAGATTAGATCGTGTAGGCTGGTAATGGGTAATCGGTGAGACTACTTGCCGTCTTGGCTTATGCCGAGATGGCAAAGTAGCGAACCCGAAGGGTAATGGCAAAAATCAATTACCAATTACCTTTTCCGCAGTCAAACTTGAGTTGGTAGCTAATTAAAATTAATAATTAGCAATTAGCAATCAACTATTAACTATTCACAACTTCAAAATTCAAATATTTATAGCATCTGAATGATTTTAGCTTCCTCTGGTAATTTAGCTTCTCTTTGACCGACAGTACGCGCTCTAGCAGTGAATAAACCAATGGGAGTATTTAATAAATCTACGAGGTGAATTTTACCTGCTAAAGCCTTGATGCTATCTCTTGGTAGTTCTTTGATTAACCAGCGTGCTAATCGATAGGTGCATTCTTTTAATGTTATGTCTCGCATTAACTCCACACCATACAATTCATGTAAATAGCGATTTGAATGTCCATAACGCCGCCATTGGCTTTGTAATTCTTTGAGTGTGGTGCGGTGGCGATGTTGTACGATCGCCTTGGTCGCAAATTCTAAGCGTCCGATATTTTCTCGCTGAATTCGCCAACAGATATCAGCATCACCACCAGTTGTCAGATAGGGACGAAATAAACCTGCTTTTTCTAATGCTTGTCGTCGAATCGCTAAATTTGCTGTTTGACCGTAGGGACAAAACTGATGATTGAGGGTGTGCTTTTGCGATAAAGTATCTTGGCGGTCGGCAAATTTTTCTAGTAAATTATTGCCGGGTAGTGCTGTGATTTCACCAGCAACAATTGCCACATCATTGTTAACAAAAGGTGCAATTAATAACTCAAGCCACTCTGGCTGAGGACGACAATCAGCATCGGTAAAAGCAATAATCTGTCCATTAGCAGCGCGAATACCTGTATTACGGGCAGCGTAGGAACTTTGAATTTGATTTTCACTAAGAGGACGGATTAATATAGGAGAATTTTTAGCAGTTTGCTGTAAGATTTCAAAAGTGCGATCGCTACTATTATTATCTACTAGCAAATATTCTACCCATTCTTTTGGGTAAGTTTGAGCAAATAGACAATTAATTAATTCTGATAAATCTGTTTCGCTGTTATAAATAGGGATAACCACCGATACCCTCGGCAAGAAAGCATCAGTGGTCGTTGTGTTAGTTGATTGGTGATTCATACTATTTAGGATTTGGGATTCACAACTAGCTAGTAGTTGTTGGCTGGTGGTTAGTTGTTGATACTTTTGATAATCAACAAACAACAAACAACAAACAACTGCCTAATTTTTAGTATTCCCAAATCCTAAACCTGAGTATTAAAGTCGTAAATTATCAGCACCAAAGCTGTTTGCTTTTTGAGTAGTTTGATTTTGCAAAGGTTGGGCAAACTGATTGTTAGAAAGAATATTCAAAGCACGGGTATACTGAGGATCTTTGTTAGTTCCTAACAAATCAGGGTTAGATGCTAACTGCCGCTGTTGTTCTTCTGTTAAGTCTAACTTAATATCTGGTGTTATTCCCTTATGGTTAATATCTGTACCTTTTGGAGTGTAGTAATGGGCAATGGTAATTGCTACACCAGAACCATCTCCTAGTTCATGTACTGATTGGACTAAGGCTTTGCCAAAGGTTTGACTACCAACTACTATTGCTCGTTTATTATCCTTAAGTGCGCCTGTGAGAATTTCACTCGCGCTAGCTGAGTTATTGTCAACCAGTACCACTAAAGGACGGTTTGTTAGGGCTGTGTGATTGGCTTTACTCTCATCACTACCGCCTCTACGGTCTACAGTACGGACAATTGGGCCATTGTCTATCCACATCCGGGCAATTTCAATACTGGCTTGCAACAAACCACCAGGATTACCGCGTAAATCTAGTACAAAGCCATCAACTTGTTTGCCATTCAAATCACGGATAGCCCGTCGCATCTGATCGGCAGCATGGGCGTTGAATTCCCGTAAACGAATATAGCCAACCCGGCGGCGACCTTCTTGTTTGAGGGCATAACGTACTGTTGGAACTTCGATCGTAGCTCGTGTCAGTTTGAGGTCAAAAGCACTGCGTCCATCTCTTTCCAATCGCAAAGTCACCATTGTACCTGCTCGACCACGAATCAGCTTTGATGCGTCTTCGATCTTCATCTGACGGGTGGGTTTGCCATCAATAGCTACAATTTCATCTCCAGGCTTGATACCGGCTTTGATTGCTGGCGAATTTTCTAAGGCTTCTACAACAACTAACCGCTTGCTATTTTCATTCACCTCCATCCGAATCCCAATTCCAGAGACTTCTCCGGATGTTTGGTTGGTTAGGGCTTCAAATTGTTTAGGGTCCATAAAGCGCGTGTATGGATCTTCCAGCTTTTGCAGCGCTTCCCGGATAGCGGTGTAAGCTTCTTCTCGAGAAGAATAGTTTCTGCTCAATAGGCTTTGTCTGATTGTTAGCCAATTTTGGCGGTTAAAAGAACCATCTACATATTCGCGATTTACTAGTTGCCATACTTGGTCAACTACCTGTTTAGGGCTATCTTGTAGAGCTGCACGAACAGAACGACACCAACCCAGTCCGAACGCAGATACTGTAGCTGTGGTAGCGATCGCTCCTCCAATTAAAGCTACTTGCAGTGGCGAGTAACGTTTTGCAGATTGTTTCATGTATATAAGCTGGAATAGTTGTGTGGTTGACAATTTAGCAATCAGAAGCTTTTTAGAAAGTTATTAGTTTGCTCGGCTATACTCCCTTCATCCTGTTTTCCTTTTAATTGTCTTGAAAATATCGCAATTTCTATCAAGGAATTATCCCGCACTAGTCAACTTGCTCAGTCAGCTTACTGCATTCGCATGACACTTTCATCAGTGTCATAATTGCACTCATTATTACCTAATACCAATTACTGCTAGATGCATCAATTTTAATGATTAAAAAATATAGGTAATTTAAATTTTATATAAAGTTGTCATGAACCGTAAAGTTACGAGTATTCATAATGTTCCCCGTAGAAATACCTTGTTGAAAAAGTGGAGAGTGTTACGAAAAATTAAATTTTGCTTGGGTCTTCTCCTTAGCATTTGGCTAGTGTTTACCACTATAACTTTAGTCTCCGCATCCTCCAAGCCAGTGGACACTTTTTTCGTACTTGGTGGCAGTATTCGCCGGGAAATGTACGTCGCCAAACTGACCAAGCAATACCCACAAGTCAGAGTTTTAATTTCTGGAGGTTCGCCAGACGTCTGTATTTGGCTCATTTTTCAAAGAGAAGTAGCTGCAATGGCAAATGTTTGGCTGGAGAAGTGCGCTAGCTCGACTTTCAGTAATTTCTACTATAGTATTCCGATTCTACGTCGTTGGCATGTGCATAAAGTCATGTTAATCACCTCCCCCACACACCTACCACGGGCAAAATGGCTAGCACAGATTTTATTAGGCGCACATGGTATCTGGGTAGAAACAGAAGTGGTACACGAGCAAGGCATTCCTGGTAATCGTGAATATTGGGCGAAAACTGGATTAGATCTGACCCGTAGTTTATTGTGGGCAGGATTAAGCCAGATTATTCAGCCGCAATGTTCTCAAGTGACAAAGTTGGCAGATGTGGATATCAAAGCTTGGCAGGATCGTAGTTTTAAATGTGAACGGCAGGGAAATTTGGAGTGGAGGAGGTAAGGAGATGGGGTGATTTTGCTTAAAATTGCCCGTTCATTGTTCCCTTGAAGAGCGATCGCCAAACACAGCTCGTCACTTCCAAAAATTACTAGAACAAAACGGCGTCAAAGTCCCACCCATTCCTTGGGATAACTTAGACTCTCCACCAAACCAGTTAAATCTTTGGTAATTGGTAATTGGTAATTGGTAATTGTTAGTAGTTGTTTAATACTTACTCCACCCTTACGGGAAGCCCTCCGGGTACTCTTCGAGAAGCCGGGCTTCGCCCGTCTACGGGGGTTCGCAATCGTGACGGAAAGCGGAGCCAGTGCGGTGGACGGGTCTCCCGGCATAAAGCACCTGGCGTCCAAGACTGCGACCCCCTCACCGCTACCGCGTCTACACACCCCTCACACCCCTCACACCCTCCCCACCGCCCCATCTCCCCACTTCCCCAATTCCCTCACAATCCCAAATGTTTTTGCAAAGCTTGACGCATCACATCTACAGGTACACTTTCCCGTTGTAACCAAATTTTTAATGCTGCTGCACCTTGTTGGACAAGCATTTCTAGTCCATCGATCGCTCTTACACCTATTTGTTGCGCCTGTTGTAAAAATTTCGTTGGATTAGGAGTATAAATTAAATCGTAAGCGATCGCTTGCGATGATAGATTTGCCATTTCTGCTGCACTCAAGGGCGATTCATCGATTTTGGGATACATACCAATAGGAGTTGTATTGACTAGCAAATCTGCTTGCGGGATTAATTCGGGCAATTCATCCCATCTGTGAACATTGAGATTAACTTGTAGTGGTGAATTTTCCCAACTTTGAGAAAAATCTCTCAATCGCTGTACATTTCGCCCCACAACGTGAATTTCTGCACATCCTAACTTTGCACAACCTGCTACTACAGCCCTAGCAGCACCACCGTTACCTAAAATTACTGCTATTTTGTGACTCCAATTTTGCTGATGTGCTTGTAAAGGAGCAAGAAATCCTTCTATATCCGTGTTTGTACCTATCCAAGAGTTATTTTTCTTAATAACTGTATTGACTGCTCCTACGGCTTGAGCAATAGGTTCTACGGCTGACAAAAATCGTAAGATTGCCTGTTTATGAGGAATTGTGACGCTAAAGCCCACAACACCAATAGCTGCAAAACCCTGAATAGCTGTGTGTAAATCTTCTGGTTTAATTGGAAAGGGCAGGTAGACATAATCTATTCCCAATTGCGCGATCGCTGCATTATGCATAACTGGCGATAGTGAATGTTCTATTGGATAGCCGATAACTCCTAGCAGTTTAGTGTTCCCTGTAATCAATGTTTTGTCCTTTGTCAGTTATATGTTGTTGGCTGTTTGTTGATAGTTAGTTCCAAATAGCCAGCAACTATCAACAATCAACAATTAATTAAAGCCTACAATTATTAGAGGGTACTTAACATTTCTTTGGAATCATGCAGGCAACAACAGCCTTCTCTACAACCCCTATTCCTGGCAAATATTGGCAGTGGCGAGGGCATAACATTTACTATGTACAAGCAGGAAAATCGCAACTCCAACATCCACCTTTACTGTTAGTGCATGGATTTGGTGCTTCTACTGACCACTGGCGCAAAAACATCGCCCAACTGCGTCACGATTTTGAAGTTTGGGCTATAGACCTTTTGGGATTTGGACGTTCAGCTAAGCCAAAATTGGAGTATGGCGGTGATTTGTGGCGAGACCAACTCTATTACTTTATCACTGAGGTCATAGGTCAAAAAGCAGTACTAGTAGGTAATTCTCTAGGTGGTTATGCTAGCTTGTGTGTTGCAGCCCAACGTTCTGATGCAGTAGCGGGTTTAGTATTACTAAACAGCGCTGGGCCGTTTAATGAGAATGAGCATACAGCTGAACCAGAAGCACTGCAAACTCAAATCGAACCACCACAACAGCCAGATAATTTGCAGAAACTCTTAGGTGATGTTGCCAAATGGATTTTTCAACAACCTTTTGCCCAGTTTCTATTATTTCAATACGTCCGACAAAAAAGTGTCATTCGTCAAACTCTAGAAAAGGTTTATCTTGACAAAAGCGCAATTACAGAGCAACTAATAGAAGAAATTTCTCGCCCTGCTTATGATCAAGGTGCTTTCGATGTATTTTCCTCGGTGTTTAGAACTCCCCAAGGTGAAAAAGTGGATATGTTACTCAAGCAATTAACTTGTCATTTACTACTATTGTGGGGAGAAGCAGATCCTTGGATTAACGCTAGAGAACGTTCGCAAAAATTCCGCCAATACTATCCTCAATTGACAGAATACTTCCTACGCGCAGGGCATTGTCCTCACGATGAAGTACCAGAACAGGTCAATTCCTTACTGCGCGAATGGGTCTTTTCGGTAGTTAGTAGTTAGTTAGATTTTGTAGGTTGGGTCGAGTTTACGAGACCCAACATCATCAGGAGCAGTTGGTTTTCCTTACGTCAAATGATAAATTGAGAACAAGTATTTATTTCACCAACAAAGACTTAATTTTTTGCTCTATTTCATCACTAATAATTTCAGAACCTATAACAGGTTTATCTAGATTAACTCTAATAAAATTAGTCTCATCTTTTTCTGTAAATTTCTGATCATTATCAGAATCTTTAAGAATTTTAATAAAAATTGCGCCTGCGCTTTGTACAAGCGTCCAGTTCAATATTTGGCTATTATTTGGTGTAATTTGCTGGAGATTATTACCGGATAAATCAGATAAGTACCCTATTTTGGCATCTTGAGTATCGAGTTTTTGATCACCGTTAGTATCGCTATCAATTATTTGATATAACCAATACCTGGAAGATGATTTACCCGCTTTTTTCTCTTCCAATAAATCAAAGCCATTAATAATTGCTTTTTTATTTAATAAAATATTAATTTTCCCATCTTTTTTCCCATAAAAGATGATGTTATTGTAGTAATAATTATATCGATTTTCATAGGAATATAATCTATCTTGATTTTTATCTTTTAGACCAACAGGAATCATCAAATAGTCTGATTGCTCTTTGACAGTTAATTCACCATAAACAAGATTTTGTTCTGACTTCTGTTGAGCAGTTGCTTGCGTGTGTTCTGATTTCCTAGTAATACCTCCCTCACAAGAAAATGAAAGTGCAGCTACAAGAGTAAATGCAGCTATTTTTTTGAAGAAAATATGATTGTCCATTCAATTGTCTCAACAGGGTATTCGGTAATTGGTAATGGGTAATTGGTGAGACTACTTGCCGTCTTGGCTTATGCCGAGATGGCAAAGTAGCGAACCCGAAGGGTAATGGGAAAAACCAATACCCAATGCTTAAGCTATATATCATAAATTATTAATCGGACATGATATAAAACAAGAAAAGCCCGCACTACAATGCGGGTTCCTTTCTTTGTAACACTGACTAATACTGTTTCTCTATGAGTCTGGTACGTTTGGTCATAAGCAGGACAAGGGAAACAAAGCTTCCTTGTCTCAGCCAAGCAGGAATTTATAAATACTAAAAATGCAAAAACCTGGTCAAAGGGGACCAGGTTATGCAAACTCTTTGGTGATCAAGTTGATGTTATCGTTCAGAGTTAAAAAAGTAGAAAACTAAGGTGGACATCACTAGCAGTAAACCCAGCATAATCTTGTTTTTCCGCTCCGGGATTTGGCTTCTCCTAACTAGGAGAATATACCACTTTAATATTACTGTTATGCTGACAGCTTACTTGGGCTTCTGACGGGGGACACCAAGTCATTTGCCCAATTCAGTTTGGTTGTGCTTTGTTTGGTGTCCTAATTATTAATCTATCATCCTAAAAATTAGTCGCAAGTGCCTTTTAACTCAAGTTAACGAGTCTTTAAGTTTCTCAATATAACAGATAAATTTGTTGGTAGTTGGTAGTTGTTTGTTGTTTGGAAGAACCAAAGATCAACCACCAACAACATAATCACCAACTCCACATCACAGGGTTATCATCAAGATGATCAGTAACAGTACGTCCAATAGCATCAATTTGTTGCAGTTCAGCTTCTGAAAGTTGAACATCAGCTGCTTTGGCATTATCTTGTGCTTGTTCTGGGTAACGCGCACCTGCGATCGCTTGAGTTTGAGGTTGAGCAATCAACCAGGCTAGGGCTAACTGAGCTAGACTACACTGATGCTGTTGTGCGATTGGACGCAGTTTTTCTAAAGCTTGTTGCGCGCGAGTAAAGTTTTCTCCTTGAAATAGCTTGTTATCTTTACGGTTATCTTTGGGATCAAATTTATGATTGGGGCCAAATTTCCCTGTCAACAATCCCTGGGCTAATGGTGAGTAGGCAAGAATAGATATATTGTTTTCCACACAATATGGCATAGCATCTTTTTCTACCTGTCGCCAAAATAAAGAATAGGGCGGTTGTAAACTATCAATACGTCCGTACTGAGCTGCTTCTTCTAATTGGCTGCGGGAAAAGTTGGAAACACCAATAGCCCGAATTTTACCTTGTTCTTTTAGGTGATTCAGAGCATCCATTGTCTCTGCAATCGGGACAATCTCACTATTAAACGCACCCGAAGGCCAATGAATTTGATAAAGGTCTATGTAGTCGGTTTTGAGATTTTGGAGAGAGCGATCGCAAGCCTCTATAACTTGATTGTACTTGAGATGGCTGGCAAAAACTTTAGTAGCATACTCGACGCGATCGCGGACATCAGATAAAGCTTCAGCAACAATTCGTTCTGAATGCCCGTCACCATATACCTCAGCAGTATCTATTGTAGTAATACCAGCTTCAAAAGCTGCACGTATAGTTTGAATTGAGTCCGCATCTTCAATTCCTACCCACATTTTTTTACCAGCTTGCCAAGTCCCCATGAGGATAGGTGTAATTTTTACTTCTGATGTACCCAAGCGTCGCTTTTGCATGTTTAAACCCTAATTAATAATGCTTTTTTGAGCTTACGCATTTTAGGTAGGTATATCATTAATCAAGAAACTACCCAAGCTATTGCACTACAATTACAGGCGTTTCTATATCTATCTGGTGGAATAATTCTTCAACCACAAAGGTTTTACACATCAACAGAATTATTATATGAAAGACTAACACAAGAAAAAGAGGCAGGCTTCAATAGTCTTTTTTACATGAAACTTTTGGGTATTCAGGATAAAACCAACCAACCTATTGCACTACAGTTACTGGTGTTCCTACACTTACCTGCTCAAATAATTCTTGAACATCATTGTTGTACATACGAATACAACCGTGTGAGGCTGCTTTACCTACTGATTCAGGATTAGGAGTGCCATGAAAACCAATCCAATTTGTACCATTTGTCCAAAATCCAATCCAATAGCGGCCAAGGGGATTTTTAGGGCTTCCTCCTGGAATAGACTCACCTGTAAAAGGATGCAACCAAGTCGGATTTGTGATCATATTAAGTACTTGGAAATTACCGATTGGAGTTTCCCAACCTGATCGACCTACTGCTATCGGATAAGATTTAATTTTGGTTTTGCCTCGATAAAGAATTACTTGACGTTGGCTAAGAACAATCTTTAAACTAATAGGCTGATTTATGGAATTGACTGTAGATTTTCCTTCATTTTGAGAGTATGGTGTGCTGATGGATTGAGCTTCTGTAAGAATACTTATTAAAGTACTAGCGCTAGCAATCACAACAACACTAGCAAGTGTTGAACGCAAACTTATATTGTTTTTTTTGCTCATTTTTTCTCCAAACAAATCTTGAATTGTGCAGTAAATTGCAAAAATTTTGGTAATTGGTAATTGGTAATTAAGATACTGATGATTTTTCTATGCTCAATGCCTAACAAAGAAGCATAATATCGTAAGCAGTTAGCCGAACTTGATATCAGATATTCTCTGATATGCAACTAAATATGCTGATTTAGAAGTGTTTACTGAATATGGAAATTTCTTCTTAATACTTATCTGTGATGATTTATTGGTCTTCTGTCTCAAGGTTAGTGTCAGATTACATTATTTTGTAACAAAAAATACATATGGATGATTATTTTATTACGAAAATAAAATTTTGTATCGTCCGCATCAAGGCAAAGTTTCCGAGTGCAAGGAGGAATAAATATGCAAGTTGTTTTTCTATCTTCTGGTGAGAGGTAGATATTTTTGCAATTAAACCAGGTATTGAGTTTAGTTAAATAGTAGATTTACCAAATTTTTCTTATTTCCCAATCTAAGGACAAAATTGCATAAATTCATTGATCATGAAATTCCTATAGCTAAACTATGCACTTATTTGCGTTTTCCTGTGCGAGTCTTAGCGTTTAAAAATACTACCAATCCAAACCAGTACTCAGCAACTTGAAGCCAAAAGATTTCTTCTATAAATGTTCCTCAATTCATTTCCCCAGATGGTGGCATGTTGCATTACTCTTGGCGTCAAATAAAATCAGAGTTAAAGTAGATCTTATGGTGACTACAACTTTTCACGCACTTAAAGAATGGGCAGTTGCCGTCACTGCTTTAGAAGCAGGAAAAACAATCATGCTGCTTCGTAAAGGCGGTATTCACGAACGTAATGGACGCTTCCAAGTTGTCCATGACGAGGTTTTGCTCTACCCAACTTACGAACATCAACAACCTTTTTTACTTAAGCCTGAGTATGCTAATCTTGTTTATCCTGTGACACCAGGCTGGCATCCACAAACAATCCGCATTGGCAGTTGGGCAAAAATTACCGATATTTTTCCAGTTTGTGATGAATTAATAGTTAATGCTTTGCTTCCCTTTCATATTTGGAACGAGCATTTTATTAGCGATCGCCTCAAATGGAAAGCACGTCAGCCATTATATATTTTGCTACTAAGGACATACAATCTATCCCAAGTTCGGGAAATTCCTTATCTACCTGAGTATGGTGGTTGTAAATCATGGATTCAATTGGATGAAACAATTAATTTACAAGGAGCAGAACCGGCTTTATCAGATTCTACTTACAATCAATTAGTAGCAGAAATTCGTGATATTGTTGGTGACAAGTTTTATGTACCATGCGTTTAAAAAGTAAAAGCTTGGGTTAGGCAATAGGCAATAAGCAATAAGTAAGAAGGCTCTTTGATGTGTACCTAGCTTCGCAGAAATTAAATAGGATTCCTATACTTACTTTTAAAGTACAACTAGAAATGTTTAGCAGCGGCAATTTTTTGATGAGCCGCGCTTATCAATTTAATTAAGAATTTTTATAAAACTCATCAGATAATAAACAAGTATTTGAATTTGTTCATCAGTGGGATATATGGCAATGTTATATAAATTGTGAGAATCGCAAAATCCAGATCCCGACTTCTCTAAGAAGTCGGGAATCTTGTTGTTCTTGGTGCAAGTTATCAGTTACAACGCGTTTTAGTTTTTAGTCTTAACTTTAGTTCACGGCTTGATGCAAATATAAATAATAAAAAATCGGGCGTTGCTGAATTTGGTGATGAATTGTGTTTATCTACATTTTGTAGAGACGTAGCATTGCTACGTCTCTACTACGTCTGTACGCATTGCTACGTCTCTACTACGTCTGTACGCATTGCTACGTCTCTACTACGTCTGTACGCATTGCTACGTCTCTACTACGTCTGTACGCATTGCTACGTCTCTACTACGTCTGTACGCATTGCTACGTCTCTACTACGTCTGTACGCATTGCTACGTCTGGTCACACCCGTAAATTGTAAATTCATATTTTGATTCAACAACGCCAAAAATCGTATTTGTCGATACACCCTTTTTTGTTTACAGCACCTAACATAATTGGAACACAAGTGTTTTTATTGCTGCCTAAGGTTAATGTAAGGAAGATGCGTAATTTTGTCTCAGACTCAAGAAAGATTTATTTAAGTGTATGCATCTAGAAAACTAAGCAAAAAACTACCCCAATGGGGTGATGTTAGGCTTGACAAAAGTCTGTCATTATGCGTGTAACTATAACAATACAAGGGAATTTACTATGCAGCAAAGAATGTGCTGGTTATCTACATCTGGCGATAATGGGGATAAGATTTTGCATTTGCAGACTGCACCTCATCAACCGTGGCGTCCTTATACAGCTTTTCCTCAATATGCTGTACCAGATTACAAAATTCCAGGCGGCTCTAGAGGTTGGGCAACTTATCAGAAGCTTTTAAAGGCAGGTTGGACTTTAGTTCCAACTGCATTAGCAAACGAGTTTTCTACATCAAATGCTCCTGTAGAACTCAATTCATAGTTGATATACCTATAAATCTTTTGTATAGGCTTTCACTGAATAATCAATCCCCGTGATTACAGTGTCCACAACTACAGCATATACTCCCTCATATCATGTTTGCTTAAATACTTATTACTGTCCCGTGGGCTGGTAATAGGTAATGGGTAATCGGTAATGGAAAAAACCAATAACCAACACCGAGGCATAATATTATAAGGAGAGAGACGTTGCAATGCAACGCCTAGTTGGGGTCGTTCTTTTTTATTGGTAACGGTTTCAGCTATTTTATATTTCTTTACATAGTGATTGTTTATTTCCGCCTACTTATTTTGGTCGGACTTGAGATTACCTAACTTCTGATGAATGTGGGGGAATAATATCTGCAACTGTTTCATCATTCATACTTCATGATTGGTTCTGATTGGACTGGTATCCAGACTGTAAAAATTGAACCAACACCAACAGTAGATTCTACTTCAATTCGTCCCCGGTGTAGTTCCACAAGTTGTTTAGTTAATGCCAAACCCAGTCCCGTACCTTCGTAACGGCGACGGTAGGGGGTATCTAGTTGATGAAATTTTTCAAACAGTAATGGTAACTGTGCTTGAGGAATGCCAATACCAGTATCTTCAACTTGAAATACTGCTGTGTCAGCTTCCATCCACAGGCGTAGAGTGACATTTCCACCTTCAGGGGTAAATTTGATCGCATTACTTAACAGATTCCATAAGATTTGTTCTACTCTTCTAACATCGGCAGTAAAGCGATCGCTGTTTTGATCAACAAGTAACTCTAGTTTCAAAGTGACTTGCTGGCTAGTGGCTTTTTCCAGTAACGATGCAACTATATTTTCTGCGGTCTTCACCAAAGAAAACTCTGTAATATTTAAAACAGCTTTGCCTGCTTCGATCTGGGATAAATCCAGAATATCATTAATCATTTCTAAGAGATGTTCGCCGCTGTCATGGATGGTTTGCAGATATTCACGTTGGCGTTGATTCAAATCTCCCAAAGACCACTTCAGTAAAGTTGCAGACATACCAATTACGTAAGTCAAAGGTGTAAGTAATTCATGGCTGATGGTGGCAAGAAATTCATTGCGGAGGCGACTAGCAGCTTCCGCAGCAACTAAAGCATCATGCAACGCCACTGTGCGTTCAACGACTCTTTGTTCGAGAGTTTGTTTTTCTTGAGTTAGCGATCGCATTAACTCAGCTTGATAAATTGCGATCGCCAATTGTTCCGCAACAGAAGTTAGGAGACTTTTTTCACTCCCAGTCCACTGACGTGTTCTGTTGCACTGATGAGCAATCAACAGTCCCCAAAGTTGATCTTCAAATACAATTGGAGCTATGAATTTTGAGCGGACTTTAATAGTTCTTAAAGCATTCAACAAACACTCTTCTAAAACATAAGTTTTTTCAACATCATCTACAGCCACAGTCAAGCCTTGGCGATACTTTTCCCACCATGCAGAGTTGGGTACAAAGCAGTTTTCTTCCCTGTAGTTCAACACAGAAGGAATAGTATCGTCAACACGAGATTCATAAATTACACAATTTGAAGATTGCACTAAATTAAGTGATAATGAAAAGCCTAAGGCATTATTGTTTACCTGACCAAGATTTGGAGTGCCGAAACGAAATATTTCATGGTTTAGGGATGAATAATTTGGCTGTCCTGGTTTTGGCTCAATCACATCGCCTAAAAAATTATCTTGAGAGAATAGCCCCGCAGGTAAATTGTTGTTGTTATTTAACTTCTGAGGACGGTTAAAAAGCTCCCCTACCTGTGGATAAACTAACTTGCAAATTACTAGCCGATCTAATTCCAAAAACTTCCGCACTTGCTCAATTGCTGTTGCGATAATTACCGACAAGTCTAGACTTTGGCGAGTCTGAGTTGTAATCTGATTCAATAGGCGCTCTTGAGCAAGTTGTTTGTTGAGAGCATTCTCCACTGGCTGACAAACAGAAGCCAGAGGAGTTGTAGAACCTTGTGGTTGTGTGATTTCCTGATTTGACTGTGGCAGGAAAAAATCTAACAATAACAGCGTAAACTGACTTTGGAGTTTGACATCATTAGGAGCAAGAAGTTGACAAAAATAATTGATTTTATGGTATTGGCGAGAATTGCTTGCAAATAAATCTCTGATATTTATTAGGAAAGAGGCGATCGCTTCACAATCGAATGTTAACTTAACACGCAACTGCTCCGGCAAATCCGCTTTTGGCTCTGGAAAACCAATCATCAAAGCACTAAAACCCTGAGAAATGACAACTGTAAATTTTTGTCTCTGCCATTCTTCAGGTTTACTGATCTGCTTGAGCACAGCTTCTGTCAGAATCACAAAATCACCTTCCACTGCTTGAGCCATCTGCTCTAACAATTCGCCAAGCTGATTAAATAACTCTAAAGGCAAGGTGCGAGAAAAGCTCAAATCAGGGGAACTAAGCATGTTCAAAAATTCGTGAAAAGAAGCTAGATGCAGTCGCTGAATTATTCGCGTTCTAACCAACAGTTTAAGATCCTCAGACAGGAATATGCATCGTATTAATGCCACTCCGGGAGGTTGGAACCTCCAATCAGAAGGTGTAAGCTTCCTAGAACAAACTCCAGCTCCCCTTGTATTGCTGACGGCTGCTGACACCGACATTCAAACTTTGGCAGCTACAATCCCCAAGTTACCTACAAAATTTCCTGCATTTAGAGTTGCTAACCTATTGAACTTGCAGCATCAAGTTAGCATTGATAACTATGCCGAGCAAGTTTTACAACAAGCACAAGTAATTATCCTGCGCTTACTAGGAGGACGTTCCTATTGGGCTTACGGGTTAGAGGTAGTGCAGGAAATAGCACAAAACAATGATATAAACTTCATTGTAATGCCAGGGGACGATGCTCTTGATCCTGCTCTTATGTCCCACTCTACCCTGCCTTTGGGTGTTGTGAACAAAATCTGGCGCTATTTCAACGAAGGTGGCACAGAAAATATTGCTAATGCCTTGCAATATATTGCTGATCATTGCCTTTCCACTTCCTTTAATCCACCACCACCCCAGGTAGTTCCGCGTATCGGGCTGTATTCTTGGTTGGGGAAATTGGCAGGTGGGAAACTTCCCATCACTGCCAAAGTCGGTATCCTCTTCTACCGCGCCCATTATTTGGCGGGAAATACCAAAGTCATTGATGCTTTGTGCGAAGCTTTGGCAAAACGGAATTTAGAACCTGTACCAGTGTTTGTTTCTTCGCTGCGTGAACTTGATGTGCAAGAGGAGTTGAGCGAAATTTTTCAACCAAAAGACTCGCAGTCAATATCTGTACTGCTGAATACTACTAGTTTTTCTTTGGCGCGGTTGGAAACAGAAGCACCCCAACTAGAACTGTGGCAAAAATTAGATGTGCCTGTTTTACAGGTAATTTTAAGTGGTGGTACTGTGGAACAGTGGCAGGCACAGTTTCAAGGACTTTCCCCCCGGGACATCGCTATGAATGTGGCACTACCAGAAGTAGATGGACGGATTATTAGTCGGGCTGTATCTTTTAAAGCAGTGCAAACTCGGCATCCCCAGTTAGAAACTGATGTTATGGTTTATGAACCTGTGCGGGATCGCATTGAGTTTGTTGCGGAATTAGCAGCTAATTGGGTGCGTCTGCGTTCTAAGCCGCCCCAACAACGACGTATTGCTCTGATTTTGGCAAATTACCCCACCCGTGATGGCCGCATAGCCAATGGTGTAGGATTAGACACACCTGCTAGCTGTGTAGAAATTCTTCGGGCTTTACAGTTGGCAGGGTATGAGGTGGAAAAGATTCCTGCTACTGGTGATGAATTAATCCGGCTGCTCACTGGTGGGGTAACGAATGATCCGGAAGGTAGGGAGTTGCGTCCAGTGCTGCAAAGTGTTTCTGCACAGGAGTATCAGGAGTATTTTGCTAGTTTGCCCCAAGAAGTGCAGCAGGGGATTTGCGATCGGTGGAGAGAAGGAGGACAAGAGGGGCAAGGAGGAGTAAATTATTTTCCCACCCCTCACACCCCTCACACTCCCCCCTCTCCCTTGTCTTTTCCCGATCCCCAATCCCCGATCCCCGGTATTCAACTCGGTAACATCTTCGTAGGCATTCAGCCCGCGCGGGGTTATGATCTTGACCCGAGTTTGAATTATCATGCACCAGATTTAGAACCAACTCATGCCTATTTGGCTTTTTATTACTGGGTAAGGGAATGTTTTGCTGCGGATGCTGTGGTACATGTAGGTAAACATGGGAATTTGGAATGGCTACCTGGTAAGAGTGTGGCTTTATCGAGTAGTTGCTACCCAGAGGTAGCTTTGGGGGCGCTTCCCCATTTGTATCCGTTTATTGTCAATGATCCTGGTGAGGGTTCTCAAGCTAAACGACGTACCCAAGCGGTGATTGTGGATCACTTGACGCCGCCTTTGACTCGTGCGGAATTATATGGTGGTTTACAGCAACTGGAAAATTTAATTGATGAGTATTACGAGGCAGAGAGTTTAGATCCAGGGCGTTTAAGCGCAGTTTGCTCGCGCATCCAAGAATTAATTCTCAAAGAAAATCTTCACCTCGATTTGAAATTGGTTAATAGCCAAGAACAATTACCAATTGGCAAAATCGATGGTTATTTGTGTGAATTGAAAGAAGCCCAAATTCGTGATGGTTTACATATTTTTGGGCAATGTCCAAGGGGTAGGCAACTACGAGATTTAATTGTAGCGATCGCTCGTCATCCCAATCGTTATCATCATGGCTTGACTCGCGCTATCGCTGAAGATTTGGGCTTAGATTTTGATCCGTTGACAGCAGATTTTGCTACACAACTATCACCTCACAGCCAGCAAATTCTCCAAGAAAAATTTCAGCTTCCCTGTCGCATCGTCGGCGATGCAGTGGAAGTTCTAGAAACCTACGCCGCCACCCTCGTAGAAAATCTCATCTGTTCCCCCACCCCTCCACCCTCGACTCCCTCCCTCACCTGGATACACTCCCGCCTCCTTCCTGCTTTGCAAAAAACTCACCAAGAAATTACTCACCTGTTGCGTGGACTTGATGGTAGGTACGTCAAGAGCGCCCCTGCTGGTGCGCCTACCCGTGGACGACCGGAGGTTCTACCCACAGGTAATAATTTTTACACTTTTGATATTCGTGCTTTACCCACAGAAATAGCTTGGGATATAGGTAGAAAAGCAGCGGAGACTTTGATTGAATGCTACACACAAGAGCATGGAGAGTATCCTAAAACACTGGGTTTATCCCTGTGGGGAACTGCCACTATGCGAACTGGAGGTGATGATATTGCTGAAGCTTTGGCTTTGTTGGGTGTACAGCCTGTTTGGGATGGTGCAGCAAGGCGGGTTGTAGATTTTGAAATTTTGCCGTTGTCAGTGTTAGGACGCCCACGGGTGGATGTGACATTAAGAATTTCTGGATTTTTCCGGGATGCTTTTCCTAATCTAATAAGTTTATTTGACCAAGCAGTTGCAGCAGTAGCAATCTTGGATGAACCTCCATCATTAAACCCGCTCGCCGCACAAGTTCGTCAAGAAACAGATTTTTGGATGAAACAAGGCTTGAGTTCACAAGAGGCGCAGGTGCGATCGCGTTATCGGGTTTTTGGCTCTAAGCCAGGCGCTTATGGTGCTGGACTGCAAGGTTTAATAGAATCACAAAATTGGACAGATGATCAAGATTTAGCGCGTGCCTACATTAACTGGAGTTGCTACGCCTATACTAGTTGCCCCTCTCAAGAAGGATTAGGAGAGTTAGGGGGCGTTTCGGCACCTGAAGCCTTTGAGCAACGTCTATCACAGATGCAGATTGTCTTACATAATCAAGACAATCGTGAACACGACATCCTTGATTCCGATGATTATTACCAATTTCAAGGAGGTTTAACAGCAGCAGTACGTTCTATCCAGGGGACAAATCCCCAAACTTATTTTGGTGATAATTCCATGACTGCTAAACCGCGAGTCCGGACTCTCAAAGAAGAAATTGCTAGAGTATATCGTTCTCGTGTAGTCAATCCGAAATGGATAGCAGGAGTCATGCGCCATGGTTATAAAGGTGCATTTGAAATGGCAGCGACGGTAGATTATTTATTTGCCTACGATGCTACAGCCAAATGTGTAGAAGATCATATGTATGAGGGAATCGCACAAGCGTACTTGTTCGATCCTGTTGTCAGTGAATTCATCCAGAGTAGAAACCCGTATGCCTTACGTGATATAGCTGAGAGGCTTTTGGAAGCACAAAAACGCGGTTTATGGCAGGATGCAAATTTACAGACACTCGAAAATTTGAGAAACTTAGTTCATCAAGCAGAAGCAGTAATAGAACAAAAATCAACTTATCTCGAAAAGTAGTGTAGGGAAATCTATGGACAATCTTGCGTATTTGCACGTAGCTTTTGCCTACGAGGAGTCTCCGTCAAGTGAATTAGTTTTCCTAAGTTCTTGGTTGGAGAACACAGCGGCACCAGATTGGAAACGTCTTTCCGCTAAGGCTTGGAAGCATATGCTTCCCCTTGTTCTCAGTTTGTCTATTCTCAGTGCTGTTGGTAGTGCTTTGGCATTGGAAAGAGGTGATCAAGGGCCTTCTGTTCGCTCCTTGCAACAAAAGTTAAAAGAAGCGGGTTTTTATCAAGCGCCCATTACCCAAGTATACGACTTTGATACAGAAGCTGCCGTCCGGCGTTTTCAAAAAGCTGCTGGCATTCAAGTAAACGGCATTGCTGGTCCAACAACCTTGCAAACACTACAAAAATGGCCCAAAGGTAGTAGTAGCCAACTCTCAAAACTCAGTAATTTGAGTAATCCAATTCCTAAAACTAGTACCGTGAGTTATAGAACTCAGCAACCCAGTACTGTGAACATTACTACAGCCAACAAGCGCCGCAATCCTAATCTATTACAGAAAGGTGACGAAGGACAAGCAGTCAAAATCTTGCAAGAGCGCTTACGAATAGCAGGCTATTATTACGGAAAATCTACGGGTATATTTGGTCCGATTACCGAAGAAGCTGTGAAGCGGTTCCAACAAGCCTATAACCTCAGAGTTGACGGTGTTGTGGGACCAGCAACAAGCCGGAGATTACCACCAGTGGGTGTTGGTTATGGAGATGATACACCTAAACCAGCAAAAAATAGAGATAATCTCACAGTAGGCGATCGCGGTGAGGTTGTGAGAGTCCTGCAAGCACAGCTGATAAAAGCTGGATATTTACAGGGAGAGCCAAATGGCTACTATGGACCGTATACAGCCGATGCAGTAAGGCGATTCCAGGCTGATAACTACCTCAAAGCAACTGGTATTGCAGGTCCTACAACTAGAGCCAAGTTGTACAGTATGCTAAATCCTACTTCTAAATCTAAGAGTGAATTTAGTGTTCTGGAAATACAAAGACGACTTCAAGAGCGTGGTTTTTACAAAGGACCCCTCAATGGTGTGATGGGAGATGAAACAAAACGAGCTATTAAACAAGCTCAAGAATTTTATGGCATCAGTCTCAGTGACGTGAGAAGCGGAACATATTAGCTCCGCTCAGTTGTCAGTATTGATACTTAACAGCTTGCCTATCCCCACTCACAGCCAGTCGAAAACTGTTCAAACAATTTTTTTCTTTGATCTCAGCACATCCCCAATGGTTTACTCAAGTACTACAAAGGCATTAATGCTCGTTGACACTTGGGGCAAACAGCATGGATTGTCAGCTGGCAATCAAGCAGTTGATAACCTTCTTTTTGAGCAGTTTTCGCACCAATTTTTAAGATAGAGTCATTTTTGAACTCTATAGTTGTGTTGCATCTGACGCAGATGAGATGGTGGTGATGATAGGGATAAGGTTGGTTCAATTCATAATGCTTATGTCCTTCTCCCAACTCCAGTTCCCGCAAAATTCCCATCCGCGCCATCAACTTGAGGGTGCGGTAGATGGTTGACAAGCTAATTCCTTCGCCATTGGATTCTAGCCTATGATACAAATCCTCTGCACTGAGATGTTCACCTTGCGGAAGATCCTGAAAAATGTGTAGAATCGTTTCTCGCTGGGGTGTTAAACGCCAGCCGCGATCATTAAGTTCTGCCTTGAGTGAAGCAGCTGTGTAGACAGTCATACTAATTTTTCTCAACAAACCCTTTCAGCTGAGAATATAACAAAACTTGAGGGTAATTTGCAACAATGATGTCTTATTGAGAACATTTACTAAATGCTATGGCACGAGCTATGAAAAATTAATAGGTAACACACTCTATTGTGATCCCCGTGAGAAAAATATCTTGACGAAATAAACTTTTGAGACACAGTTCCATTAACTGCAAATCATTTGCCATAGCTTAGTCAGGCTTTTGGGGAGGGGGATCAAAAATAATTGGTTGTTGGTTGATTGTTGGCTGTTGTTTGGAGTTACTACCATCTAACAACTATCAACTATCAACTCATTAGCTCAGAGACTCCAAATAATCGCGAATCAGGTTGCGTCGCTTGGGTTGGCGTAACTTTTGCAGTGCTTTGGATTCAATTTGGCGTACTCGTTCTCGTGATAAGTCAAGAGCGCGCCCAATTTCTGCTAGCGAGTAAGGCTGACCGTCTGCTAGTCCAAACCGCATGAGAATCACGTCCCGTTCACGGTTGGTTAAATCTGCCAACAGGTGCTGCAAGTCTCTTTGTAATGATTCTCGCATGAGCATATCCTCTGGCGTCACACTGTCGGTTTCCAGCAATTCGCCTAATTCTGTGTCTTTATCTTTACCAACCTTGGTTTCTAGAGAGACGGAGCGAGGCACCCTTAACAACACTTCTCTAACTTGGGTAGGTGTCATTTCTAACTCTTGCGCCAAGTCTTCCAGAGTTGGGGTACGACCTTTTTCTTGAGCAATTTTACGTTGAGCTTTTTTGATTTTGTTCAGCTTTTCTGTAATGTGAACAGGAAGGCGAATTGTCCGGCTAGAAGTTGCGATCGCCCGTGTGATCCCCTGACGAATCCACCAATAGGCGTAAGTGCTAAAACGATAACCCTTGGTTGGGTCAAATTTTTCCACAGCTCGCTCTAAGCCCAAAGTTCCTTCTTGGACTAAATCTAACAATTCTAGACCACGATTTTGGTACTTTTTAGCAACAGATACAACTAGGCGGAGGTTCGCCTTGATCATGTGTTCTTTGGACTGGAGTCCATCACTCTGAATTTTCTCCAATTCCTCCACAGTCAATTTGGCAATTTCAGCCCAGCGCCGTTTCCCTTGTCCTAAAATTTGTTTGAGTTCCAACACCTCTACACCAGCAGCGCTCGCCCACCTTTCGATAGAAGGGCGATGTCCCAATTCCGATGCTAAACGCTCCTGAACTTCGATGACTCGGAGATAAGGTATTAGTATTTCGTCTCCTTGCTTGGCAGCATTAGACAAGACTATCCGCATCCGCAAGTAGCGCTGAACTTTCTGAGCTTCTGAAACCTCTTCATCCCGCCCTAACAGTCTAACCCTACCAATTTCCTGAAGATACAGACGCACCAGATCTGTGCTGCGACGGTTAGCGCTAACAGCAAAACTGGCGGGATCTTGAGCAGCCATCTCCAACTCTTCCAGATCGTCTACTGGTAATTCAGTGTCATCAATCGTAAGATCCGGGTCAAACATTTGAGAGGATTGTTGGGTTTCGTAGGCGGCTTCTGCGTAAAAAGATGTTGCTGGCATAAGGGTCGTCTCAATGGCTCCAGGTAACAATAGATTGCGGTCAGCTAAATCTAATCAACTGTTGCTATTGTTCCCGTGATTTACGAAGAACTAACACGGTTTTAAGTAACATTTGGGTTTTTTTTCGAAAACCATACTGGTTTTTTTATTACATCTCCATAACTCAGCTATTAGGCTGCTTTTTCCAGTGAACCAATAGCTATTCAAAGGCAAAGCCAGACTAAAGATTACCAATCTTCCAGTCAAGATTTCAAATGTAATTCAGCTTGACTGTCACTTTTACAACGTGGTATAAACATGCATCAGTGAAAAACTTATTTATTACAGGCATAGTCATATCTACATAGCTATGCAGATACTTTCCTGAAGATTTGATATTTTTTGGTCAGGGAATTTTGGTAATTGGTAATTGTTATGAGGCATCAACCACTAATGTACAGACACGATTACTCGCGTCTCTAACCACTAACCACTAACAAATCATTCGTTATATTCCGGCTTGATATCGCGTAGCATCAGTTCTAAGAGTGCCTGTCGCGGAGTAACTTCAGCTTGGAGTAGATGATACACTTGTTCGGTAATGGGCATGGAAATATTTTGCTGCTTTGAGCGCAGCATCAAAACTTTGGTGGTATTAATCCCTTCAGCAGTTCCTTGGAGATGGGTGAGAATTTCTGTAAGACTTTTGCCACAGGCTAATTGGTAGCCAACTTGGTAATTGCGACTCAAAGGACTGTTACCAGTGGCAAGCAAGTCACCTAAACCAGATAAACCGTAAAATGTTTCTTGCTTTGCACCCCAGTGAACACCGATGCGAACCATTTCTGTTAAACCACGGGTGAGTAACGCAGCTTTCGCATTGGTTCCCAACTGCAAACCGTCACATACACCAGCAGCGATCGCCATGACATTTTTCAGTGTTCCTCCTAATTCCACCCCCAAGGGATCAGCATTTGTATAAACCCGGAAACGATTGGATGAAAATACCAGCTGTACAACCTCAGCAGCACTGGTAACATTGCTGGCAACTACCGTTGCGGCTGGTAATTCCTGTTGAATTTCTTGGGATAAATTCGGGCCAGAAAGAACAACTACAGGATGATTGGGAAAAGCTTCTTGCCAAATTTGGGAAGGTGTGCAGGTGGTTTGTGGATCTAAACCTTTTGTGGCTGTAAGAAAAATAATTTCTGGAGAAAGGGGCAAACCTTGGAGTTGAGAAACTACATCTCTAACACCTTTCATAGAGACAGCAGAAACAATGATATCTGCATCCTCTACGAGTTTCTCCAAAGTTCGCGAACTACGACGCGACCAAATATGTACTTTATGATCATTGGCTTTAGCCAAAGTTGCTAAAGCACTTCCCCAAGCACCCGCGCCTAGAATTACTACTGATTTTGAATTTGTCATTTGTCAAAGGTCAAGGGTCAAGAGTTAATAGTTAGTAGTTAGTGGTTAGTAGTTAATTGTTTACTACTTACCCCACCCCTCATACTCCTAAACCCCTCACACTCCTCACACTTCCCCATCTGCCCATCTCCCTTTCATTATCACCCCCGCGGATACCTTTCCATCAATTCCCTGACTTGTTCAGCATGATAAGAGCTTCTTGTCAAGGGTGAAGAGACAACTTGTAAAAATCCTAATTCTTCTCCGAATGCTTGCCAAGTAGCAAATTGGTCTGGGTGGATAAACTGATCTACTTTTAGGTGTTTTTGAGTTGGTTGAAGATACTGTCCAATCGTCAGAATATCACAATCAACTGCACGTAAATCTTGCATAACTTGGCGAATTTCCTCATCAGTTTCACCGAGTCCGACCATAATTCCGGATTTAGTGTAGACACTGGGAGCAAGTAGACGCGATCGCTTGAGTAATTCCAAGGTGCGATCGTAATTACCTTGGGGACGCACACGGCGATATAAACGCGGAACTGTTTCTGTATTATGATTGAGGACTTCCGGTTTGGCTTGGAGAATTAACTCCAGTGCTTCCCAGTTACCGCACAAATCCGGAATTAATACTTCAATAGTAGTGTGAGGTGAAATTGTACGAATTGCTGCAATACAACGGACAAACTGTGATGCGCCTCCATCCGGCAAGTCATCTCGATTGACAGAAGTAATCACCACATGGTTCAGTTTCATCCGGCGCACTGCTTCCGCCAGTCGTGTGGGTTCTGTGGGGTCTAGAGGTTTGGGTTTTTTCTCAAAATCAATATCACAGTAAGGACAAGCACGTGTACAAGCAGGCCCCATGATTAAAAACGTCGCTGTTCCCGCATTAAAGCACTCACCAATATTCGGACAGGACGCTTCCTCACAAACCGTATTTAGGGCTAAATCCCGTAAAATTTCTTTAACATTACCGACGCGCTCCCATTGAGGCGCTTTCACCCGCAACCAGTCTGGTTTAAGAATCACAATCCACTTTTACCACTTAAATAAAGTTAGTTATCAAACTTAATGTTAGCAAGCTTTGAGATCAAGGCTGAAGTATGAAGTATGCCCTACCTTTTTTCTTTATTTGTCATTTAACCAAGCTTGTGATAGTCTATTATCTATATTGGCATTATAGTGCCGGGATGTAGCGCAGCTTGGTAGCGCACTTCGTTCGGGACGAAGGGGCCGCTGGTTCGAATCCAGTCATCCCGATTATTATTTGAGTTTATCCTATTTCAATAGCTCCCAAAGCCTTGAGATTGGCTCTTTGATCTTCAGTCAAGCCAACCACAGCAGTAATGTTCATTCCCTCATAAGGTTTAGAAATCTTTAAGGATAAAGGTAATTCCGATTCATCTGTATGCATGTTTCTCAGGCGAATCATTCCATCATGAATACCACTGGCTATTAACTGCCTATCAGGACTGAAGGCAATTGATAAGACTTCATCAGCATCTTCCTCAAAAGACTTAATCAGCTTATGTTCATGAATATTCCACAGATGTATAGTTCCATCCTGAGAGCCACTAAGGAGGGTATGTCCATCAAGACTAAAAATTACCGAATGTACCCAATTTTTATGTTCCGTTATAGTTTGGATGCACTCACCTGTTTGGATTTGCCAAATCTTCACAGTGCAATCATTACTACCACTAGCGATAATCTGACTATCCGGACTAAAGGCGATCGAGCGGATTAAATTATTATGACCTTGCAATATCTTAATTTCGTTGCCTGTGTGAACATCCCAGATTCTAACGGTATTGTCATCACTACCACTGGCAAGTAGCTGCCCATCTGGACTAAACAGAACCGTCCGCACCCAATTTCCATGACCGCGTAAGATTTTTGGAGGTGTATCCCTATGAACATCCCAGATTCTAACGGTGTTGTCATCGCTACCACTCGCAAGTAGCTGACCATTTGGGCTAAATGCAACTGATCTCACCCAGTGATTGTGATCTTTAAGAACTCGCAGACATTGTTTACTCTTAGTTTGCCTGATATCCCAAATTCTGATTGTATGATCGTCACTGCCGCTAGCAAGCAAGTGACCATCTGGGCTGTATGCTACTGACCAAATGCGACTTGTATGTCCTCTGAGAGTAGTGGCAATCTTGCCATTACGGATATCCCATATCCTAACAATCTTGTCTTCACTACCACTAGCAAGGTACTTACTATTGGGACTAAAAGAAACTGACAAAATCCAATTAGAGTATCCCCTCACTGTACTTAGACATAGACCTGTGTTAGCATCCCAAGTTTTCACTGTTTGGTCGTCACTTCCACTAGCAATTCGTTGACCATCCAAACTAAAAGCTACTGACCAAACTCGATTATCGTGTCCATACAGAATGTTGCGGCATTGATTAGTTTGAATATCCCAGATTCTGACGGTGTTGTCATCACTACCACTAACAATTCGTTGTCCATCAGGGCTAAAAGCTACTGACCTCACCCAATTCTCATGTCCCAGCAAGTTTGTGCAACATTTTGTTGTGCGAATATCCCAAATTCTGACGGTGTTGTCATCACCACCACTAACAAGTCTTTGTCCATTGGGGCAAAAAGCTACTGATCTTACCCAATTCTCATGCCCAGTTAGGGTTTTGAGGCAATTACCTGTGTTACTATCCCAAAGTTTGATGGTTTTATCTTCACCACCACTTGCTAGCATTGTACCTACAGGACTAAATGCTACTGACCAAATCTTACCAACATGTCCTGTCAATGTTTTTAAGTTCTCACCTGTATCAACATTCCATATTTTTATTGTTCCATCTTCACTAGCACTAGCAAGCAGCTTGCCATCATGACTAAAGGTGACTGAACGTACACAACTAATATGTCCTTCCAATGTGCAAAAGCATTTACCAGTTTTAATATCCCATATCTTGATACTTTGGTCGTCGCTGCCACTAGCAAATTTTTGACCATCAGGGCTAAAGGCGATCGAGCGAACCCAGTGATTATGTCCTTTACAAATCGAACGTCTTTGACCCTGAAACAGGCAAATTTCGCCATTAGAAGAACCGATAGCCAGAAATTCTCCACTGAATGCAACTGACAAAATGCTACCAAAAGGTTCTTTGAAAAGAGAATCATCTAAGTAAGCACCTGTAAAATTGGTATTTTGTAGGTTGGCATGGGTTAAATCAGCTCCTTGAATGACAGTATGGCTCAAATCTTCTCCTGCTAGAGCCTCTGGATCAATTTGCAAAAGAAGTGTTACAGCATATCCAGCCACATAACCTACTTCTTTTTCTGTTTTACCACGTGTGGCCTTTATTATCTTCAGCAAGCGATCGCCAGCAGTTTTTGAGCGATCAAGCATGTGTTCGAGCAAGTTGAGAACTGCTTTTGTTAAGTCTCTTTGTCTGTTTGTCAGTTCTCCGAATTTAAAAGCATCAAATAAACGGTTCAGTGATAAAGTCGAAAATTCTTTGAGTGGTGCAATGGGTATAACTTTACCTTGTTCATCGACTTGACGTTGAAAATAAGATAACCAAGTATATGCTTGAGGAAGAGCTTTCTTATCTATATGTAATGATTCTGTTGCTAAATCGACAAAATCAGGAGCTAATACTCCCAGTTGTGCAGCTAGTTTGTAGGCGATAAAGAATTCTAGAAAGGAGCGATGAGCAAGTTCGTAATCACCATCAGCATTTCGAGTCAGCATAGACTGACCCATCATGTCATAGCTCCAATGGTCAATTTCTTCTGGCTGTTGAACAACAGCACCAAATAATCGTCGAATTCGATCTGGGAACTTGCGATAGTTCAGCTGCATTTGATCGGTAACGAACATTTCCCAAGACAGTTCACACAGAAAGTACAGCTTATCAGCAGCAGAAGTAAAGGTACGCTCTGCTTTGATATCCCGGGCCATTTTCTCTCGAACAGCTAATAAATAGATGTGAGACAAATCTACTGGCTGACCTACTTCAATTTTAGGCAGTGCATCCAGTATCAAGTCAATCATCACAGGCCGTCTCGCCAAATCCAAGAGTTTATTATTTCTCGTGACCTGTTCTACGATCGCATCTCTTTCTGCAAGAGTTTTATGTTGCAACCGCGAGCAAAGCATTTGACAAATTTGGTTGTCACTGAGTGTCTGTAATTCCAATACTTCAAATTGGGGACCCAATTTTTTAGTCGAAGTTGGCTGTTCTGTTTCAATAGAATTTAATAAAGCTGCATTCAACAAAGAACGACCTTTTTCTAACTTAGGGAGATGTTCTGCGCGACAAGTGAGAATTACTTTGGCTCCTGTTTCTACGACTTTAGCTAGCTCCCAAAAATTATCAATCACCTTGCGGCGATCTACTTTACCCGCCATTTCATCAAAACCATCGAAAATGAGCAGGAGCTTGCCCATACTATTAAGTTGTTTGAAGACCAAATTAGTCAGGGGAATATTGTGTACGGAGAAGAAGAACCAAGCTAGAACATTCTCTACATTCAGTGCTTTGGTATAATCCCGTAGAGGAATTAACAGAGGTAATCGAGGTCTAGTTTTACCCTGGCGCTTGGCTTCCTGATACCGTTTTAAAGCAGTCCCAGCGTAGTGAAATGCAAACCAAGTTTTGCCTGTACCAAACTCTCCAAGAATAGATATATGTTTCTTATCAGGATCATCTAGCCAGCGATCTATATAGCCATCAATCCAGCCATCGGCTTCATGGTAACAACTGACGATTGGTTCCCCTGTGATTGGGTTGACTCCCTCTTGTTTAATACAGGCTAAAGGAACATAGGTTTTGTCATTAATACCTCGCTTCTTCAGTTGTTCCTCTAACCATTTAAAATATGGGGTAAAATTGACGCCTTCATCAATGAGTTCATCGAAAGTATAACAAAATAGTTCTAATTCTCTGTGTTTTCTATACTCTGCGATCGCTTTACTGGCAGCATAACTAAATTTTAGTTCCTTTTTTTCCTTATACTCCTCAATAGCCTCACGTGCTGCACGGCTAATCCGCAAATCAGCAACCAGCCATGCTTCATTGGGTTTATACTCTAAGACTGCTTGACATAAACCATCCAAGTGATTCAGGTTAATCTCTCCTTCCACACCTCTTGTCAAAATGCGATCGTATCCTCCCCGCTTGGGAATATGGATGATGATGTCAAAGAAGTCATCTTGTCTTGTTCCACCAGGTATGAACTCATAGCCCAAAGCTTCAAACCAACTTCTTATTTTCTTCTCAAGATGGGAAGGTTGTTTAAAGTCAGTTTTTTGAGGAAAGAGGTTTAGTTCCCCTTGATAGGCGAAATTTGCATATGAAATTTGAGACGACCAACCAGCTTTGCTATCACTATTAAAGCTATCTGATTCTATCTTTGACTCGGATAAGTCTGATTCACCTGATGCTTGAGACACAAGGTTGAGATCATCCATAATTTGCGCTTGTGAGGCTGCATTGTGACTCAACCATGCTCTTTGTAGAGCAGCGCGAAAATTTCTCTTGCTGACTTCCTCACCCAGAGCCTCTGAAAGCAACTTCCAGAACTTATGACTGACATCTCCCTTGAGATAGTTGGGTTTATAGGGTGAGCCTTCTGCCATCTTTTCATAAGTCAAACCCTGCCAAGAACCGCGCAGTACGGCTAGTTCTGGGTCAGTCAGCTTCCTACCTTTGGCTTTGTATACTGCTGACTCTACAATCTCGATTACATCTTGAAAATTCATGAGACTGTGGAACATGAGGATTTTTTATCATGATAAAGCATGAATTGGTTCATTTATATACAATTAAGTAAATATACTTATAAATCTTGGTTATTTCTAAACATATCTTTATAAATTTTTAATTTTTTTTGGGATCGTACCAATATCATAACAATTCTATTACTGTTATCATTCGACTCATGTCAATCAAAGTGACTGTCACTGAAACAGGTTGACAAATATTTTACCAAGTTGTCTTTACACAAAAGCATGTAAGCCCATGCTTTAGCAAGATTATTTGTTTATGAAAATTAATTTCTCAGAAGGATTAGATTGTGGACAGTAAGCATTTCATCTCAATTACCCCTAATGATGGGATGCTAAGGGACTTGTCAAAAACACAGCATCCAACACGGTTGTATGGCTGGGGATACACAGGAGAAACTCTAAATTTAAGCGGAAAAGGGACTTATTTCGGGTTTGTCGTTGATGGTCAAACTGATGTGATTTCCTATCACGCAGGGTTTGAACTAGCTTTTACCCTCACCAAAGGAATGTACTTTAGTGTTCCTGGTGCTGTGTCTGTTCGGGGTGGATGTGGAATTGCGATCGCCAGTCTCAGCTATCGTGGGATGTTCATGATTGGCGGACCAATTGAGCAAAAGGGTAGGTTGCGTTACATGGATGGTTGCTCTGATTCCCTGTTGATCCCACCAACGATAAAAGGCGATCCTTGTCTTAACCATTTACATTTTCCACCTGGTATTAGTCAGACACGACACACTCATCCTTCGATCAGGATTGGGGTCGTTATAAAGGGTGAGGGACATTGTGAAGTTCCAGAAAATGAAGATGGAACCGGAGGAATTGTGGAAATTCCTTTGATTCCAGGTCAAATATTTATTATTCCACCCGAAGGTCATCACAGCTTTTTTACTAGAGACAGCAGGTTGGATATTGTTGCATACCATCCAGATAGTGACATCGGACCAACTCATGACGATCATCCGATGATCAACCGGACTTATGTCAATGGGATATCGGCTAGGGAAATTGAGGAAATCAGAACGAAGAGTATTGTCTGATAAATTACGTAGAAGAACTGGAGAAATTATTTAGAATTATGGACTAAATAACATGCAATTAATTTACATATTTACCTCACCCCGCCTACGGCACCCCTCTCCGAGCTCGCGGAGAGGGGCTGGGGGTGAGGTTGTGTATTTTATTTAGTTCGCGTTCCTTAATTGCCAATGCTCTTAAAAAACACTCACAATTTTTCATAATTTCAAGAATAACTGACTTTAGTATACTTTTGCAACAAATTTAAACATGAAAAAACTTGTGATTTCATGTTGCATTTTCATGAAATCGAGTGTAAGCTAAGTATCAAGTCAGGTTAAAAGCCTGATTTGACCAATAGAAACAAAGTAGCCCCATGTTAGAAGGACTTTTCGGGACTCTTCAAGCATATCTACCGAATGAATATCAAGGTTCAATACCGCGCAAATTGATTGTAGAGTGCAACATGATGAGGAGTGGCAAAGTCCCGGAGTTCCTAGTTACCATCGTAGGGCATCCGAATGAAGATTTTCGATTTCAGAAAGCAGACTTAGACACCTATATTTTGAGACGTCAGCTGCTGTTAAAACCTTGTGGTGTGGTGTTAATGGAGAACAGAACCACTGCGATCGATTGTTTAGAAGCAGGTTTACTAAATATTCTTCAAACCACTGGTTTTGGAGACGTAACCCTCACATTTCATAAGGGCTATTTTCTGTGTAAAGTAGCGTTTTCTTATCGAAGAAGTCTTGGAGACTACCTTAACAATTAAGATTTTTGTCCTTTGAAATACCAAGCAGTTATGAAACTGATGGTGGGGATTGAAAAATAAATAAGTTTTGACTATCCAAAGAGAGTTGAACACCAACCCAGGGACTAGTTTACGTGGAGTACCACGCGACTAGTCCCTTGTTTTTTTTCAAAGGAAAACCTATAGGAGATTACTTCTCATGGACTGTAAATATAAAGATCATCCTTTTCCTCCTTGTCGATTTGAGCAACATCCTCGTAATCCTAATATCTATTTTTGTCCCCACTGTCGGGAATCGTATGATGTGCGAGAAGTAGGAAATAAATTTCCTACCTGGCTACTGTTGATGATTGCAATAGTCATTTTAATGATTGTTGCTGGTAATCCTAAATCTCTTCAGGAGACTGAGGAAAATATTCCTACTTCTAACCCTAGTCAACTTGAGTAAGGCTCTTGTATTTGTTACTCTCCCTTACCGTAGTTGAGGGTACATTTCATGACTAAATTCGAGTTTTAAGCAAGTTTAAGTAAGGGGAAAAACTATGAAAACTAATCTGCAAGACGACTATAATCTGCTATTCAAGTTCGCTGTTAAGGGACTCAAGTATTTTGTATTAGCATTAGTTGGCTTTGCGATCGCCTATGTTATATCTACAGTGCTTAACATTGTCCCTATCGCTCAGATACTGTTATCATCCATTTTATGGCAATGGATGATGCGTATAGCTGTTTTCATTTTCTGTTTATTTGCGATCGCTATCATTCTGGATTCTTGGCGGTAGCATTTTGTTGAGATTTTGCCTTTCACATTTGGCTGCTGAGAATTTAAAAAACATTAAATATTTATCTTGGCTGAATTCCACTCAGCCAAGAACAAAATAGCGGCTCAGTCAATGAAAAACTTATCCTGAGCAGCCTGGCTGAGTTATGAAATAGCCTAAATATAGCTAATTATTTAGGAAAATAAATCACATTAAGCTGCTTCTACAACCTTTCCATATGCATCAAAAATAAAATGCTGATCTCGCTCAGCCTTACTTTTATCAACCCACTTCACCCAATAGTGTTTTTCTTCGTATCTGAAATCTAAAATAGGATATTCTCCAGGCTCAATATCTACTAAAGCTTCTTTTGGTATCTCCGATGATTGTTCTGTAGTAGGTTTCAATACTGTTTTTTGAGTAACTTTCAAAAGATATTTTTTTTCTTCAGCAGGTTTTGGTTCATCTGTGTCTGTATCTCCAATTAAACCATCCTTGATTGCTTCAGCCATTTTTTCAGCATTGAAGCGATCCATGTCTGCTTTGGAATCACAAAAACAACACTCTACTAAAATAGCCGGCATGGAGGTATTTTTAATGACAAAAAACGGGGTGCTTTTGACTCCCTTATTTTTAAATCCGAGTTTAACAATTTCGTTGAGAACAGACCTAGCTATAGCTTTAGACGTATTACTAATAGCAAAAACCTCTGTGCCATTCGCTTGCCCATTAAATGCATTAAAATGTATGGAGACAAAGACATCTACATTGTTGCTATTAGCTTTCTCAACTCGTTTTCTGAGTGACTCTCCCACAGTTACAGCTGTTGTAGGAGTGCAATTAATAACACTATGACCTGCGGCTGCCAACTTTTGCATCAAAAATGTACCAACCGCTTTCGTTAATTTATCTTCTTTTTCGACTCCAACCGCCCCTGTATCTGGAGGACAATTATGTCCTATATCAATTCCAAATTTCATTTTTATATTCCCAGCTTTTTGCTTACTTAAGTATTTACTACTTACCAAGCACTATAGCAGTACTGTATCATATTTGACATAAAATCAATCTAAAGTTACAAATTGTATGACTTGAGGTAAAGCGATCGCTTTTTTACAATCAAGGCTAATCTAAAAGAATGCTATCCACTCAAACTCCACTATTGCGACTTTCCCAAGGACAACTCAACCTGCTAGAACGTTGTCCACGGCAGTTTCAACACACCTACTTAGAACAACTCTATTCTCCCACCGAAATAGAACGGGAAGAACACCAGACTTTAGGGAGTCGCTTTCACCTGCTGATGCAACAGCGAGAAATGGGCTTACCTATTGATAGTTTTTTGCAAACAGATGCCCAATTGCAAAGTTGGATGACAGCTTTTACGAAAGCAGTTCCAGAAATTTTAACACCTATTAATCATAGTCAAACTTTTCGAGAAAGCGAACATTTCCGCACCTTACAGATCCAAAATTACTTACTCACCGTCGTTTATGATTTACTAATTGCAGATAATCAACAAGCACAAATTTTCGACTGGAAAACTTATCCCAAACTACCCAATAAACGCAAATTAGAACAAAATTGGCAGACACGTCTTTATATGTACGTATTAGCTGAAACTAGCGATTATCTGCCAGAAAGTATTTCCATGACATATTGGTTTGTTCAATCTAAAGGTAAACCACAAAGTATTAAATTTATTTACGATTATAACCAACACAAAAAGACTGCCAAAAAACTCAATCAACTACTAAGTAAACTAACCACTTGGCTGGAAGATTACCAACAAAAAAAAGATTTTCCACAGGTTTCAGAAAGCAGTAAAACTTGCCAATATTGTCACTTTACCAAGAAGTGTAATCGTAATTACGCTCATCTTGCCCAGAAACCACAAGGAAACTCTCTTCTCCAAGAATTAGACACCAACCTCACGAATATCGCTAATATTCAAGAAGTATCTCTATAAAAGGAATTGTTAGTGTTTGGTAGTTAGTGGTTGGTAGTTGGTAGTTGATTGTTACGACACCCAAACATCAAACAACAACCAAAAAACAACAATATGATTTTATGCATTCACAAGAATTTGATGCGGTTTATGTCCGCGAATTAGAAATTGACGATATCGCCCCTGTCTATCATTTAGGAGAAGAACTATTTACCAGTGATTTGTATCCTTACTTATATCGTTGCTGGGATGAATGGGAGGTGATTGGACTTTATAACACCGATCCAGAATACTGTTTAGTTGCAGAAATCGATGGACAACTTGCAGGATTTATTTTAGGAACCATCATTACCAAAGCATCCTGGACTTATGGATATATTCTCTGGCTAGGAGTCAGCCCAAAATTTCAACGACGTGGTGTAGGTGACAAACTGGTTGATACTGTCATCGCCCGCATGATTGAAGATGGGGCGCGGTTCATGTTGGTAGACACAGATCCAGAAAACGTAGCAGCAGTGAAATTTTTTAGCCGCAAAGGTTTTGGTAACATCCGCCAGCATATTTTCTTGTCAATGAATTTAAGCAAACATGAACATTATGGCAGACTAATTGATTACGAACGACAAAAAGCCGAAAGGGCGGGTTATAAGCGATCGCGTCCTATCCGCACTCGTAAAGCTGAAGCGATCGTCAATGAAGTAGCCCTGAATGAATGGTCTCATTAGTGAATCTCAACACCAAGAAGATTCTGTCATCTAAACATCTAACCTTCTTTGTGTCTTTGTGTCTTTGTGGTTCAAATATTAATTTAATAACCACCAAGACACCAAGACGCCAAGTAATATCATGTTCGCTTGATTACTTATGCTGTCGCGTGGGCTGGTAATTGGTAATGGGAAAAATCTCTTGCCCAATGCCCTATGACCAACAACGAAGCATAATTAATACTGTAAGCAATTAGCCGAACTTTATAGAAACATTTTATATGTATGCCCAGCAGTGGATTTTGACATCAACAGAACAACCGCCTGAGTGGTTCTTAGAAGCTGTCAAGGAGTATACACCCACATCTAGCGGACAGTTTGCAGCACAGCTGTTGTGGCAACGTGGTATAGCAGACATACCACAATTAGCGGCTTTTGTCAATCCCAAAAATTACTTACCTGCAAGTCCGTTTGAGTTTGGGCAGGAAATGCATCTAGCGGTAGAACGCTTAGAAAGGGCATGGAAATTTGGTGACAAAGTTGCCATTTGGGGAGACTTTGACGCCGATGGTATTACCTCCACAGCTGTGTTATGGGATGGCTTGGGGCAATTTTTTCGCCAAAATTCGCAGTTATTTTATTACATTCCCAATCGCTTAACAGAATCCCACGGACTCAACTGTCAGGGCATAGATAAGCTAGCAAATCAAGGATTTAATTTAATTGTAACTTGTGATACTGGTAGCACGAATATTGATGAAATTACTTATGCTAATCAACTGGGTATTGATGTAATTGTTACAGATCATCACACTCTGCCAGCAGAACGTCCACCTGTGACGGCGATTATTAATCCTCGATATTTGTCGAGTGATCATCAATTGTTTCATCTTTCTGGAGTGGCAGTTGCTTACAAGCTAGTAGAAGCTTTGTATCAAACTTTGCCAGAGATTCCGCAACAACCATTAGAAGATTTGTTGGATTTAGTTGCAGTAGGGTTAATAGCTGACTTAGTGCAGTTGAGCGGAGATTGCCGCTATTTAGCACAATTGGGAATTGGACGGTTGCAAGAAGATTTTAAACTACCACCCGCCCAGCGACGACGCCCAGGGGTAGGACGATTGTTGGAATTGTGTCAGAAAAGTGGCGATCGCCCCACGGATATTTCCTTTGGACTTGGCCCCCGTATCAATGCTGTCAGTCGCATTCAAGGTGATGCTAGCTTCTGTGTAGAATTACTGACTAGTCGCGACCAAGCACGTGTTCACCAGTTAGCGGAAGCAACAGAATTAGCCAACTCTCGCCGCAAGTCTCTACAAAAAGAGGTCGCCCAACAAGTCAACCACAAGATCAGCCAAATGGACTTGTCAACCACCAGCGTCATCGTTTTAGCCGATCCTCAGTGGGCTGTTGGCGTTTTGGGATTAGTAGCAGGACAAGTCGCACAAGAAATAGGACGACCGACTATTTTGTTAAGTACAGAAGGGGTAGGGGGAGTAGGGGGAGTAGGAGGAGAAGATATTCCTCACACCCCTCACACTTCCCCCACTATTTCTCCTCTTCTAGCCCGTGGATCTGCGCGTTCCGTTAACTCTGTTGATCTATACCAGCTAGTCAAAAATCAAGCCCATCTGTTACATCGTTTTGGTGGACATCCCTATGCGGCGGGGTTGAGTCTACCAGTGGAAAATATTCCTTTATTTACAGAGGCGATTAACCAACAATTACGGCAAACTTTGGGTGGTACAACTTTAACACCAACAGTACAAGCGGATTTGGTGGTGACAGTGGCGGATTTGGGGAAAGAATTATTTTTAGAATTAAAACTTTTAGAGCCTTGTGGTATGGGTAATCCGGTGCCAAAATTACTGATACAAAATTGTTGGTTTGAAAATGCTTGGCATCGCAATCAACAAGATTCTCGGGGCAATAAGATACAGTATATTAAAGCCGAGTTTGATATTCGGGATGAGTCTACCAAAAATCCTTTTCCTGGTGTGTGGTGGGGACACTACAAGGATGAATTGCCACCGGGACGCTGTGATTGCATTGTAGAGTTAGATTACAATACCTTCAAAAAACGTTATGAAATTCGCTTAATTGCCGTGCGTTCTTGCGAACAATCTGCACGACTGACTCCACACTCCATGCAAATATTAGATTGGCGCAATATCACTACTCCCCCTACTCTCCCCAATCCCCCATTATTAGTTAAAGAATGTCCTACCAGTTGGGATGATTTACGGGTATGGTTGAGACGATCGCTTCACAATCAGCAACCACTAGCGATCGCCTGGTCTAAAACAGAACATCAACCCCCAGAACAAATTTGGTTGACATTGGTAGGAATTGCCAAATATCTTAGTCGCACCAATCAATTAGTTACTCGTGTTCAGCTTCTGCAAAAACTTGGCATCAGTGACCAAAGTTTACACATGGGTTTGAGAGCATTAAGATATTTAGGTTTTACAATCCAAAGACAAGATCGTTATCTGCAAATCAACCAACAACCAAATACTGAATCTGCACTTGCAGAAACTGCTATTGCTAAGTTTTTGGCTGCTGTTCGCGAAGAACAATTTCAGCGCCAGTATTTCGCTGAAGTACCTATATCAACAATTCAAGCGATCGCCTGCAACATCAGTTATCAGTTAGCAGTTACCAGTTATTAAGCTATCAAGCGTGTAGTAGAGGAATTGTTAGCAAAGTGATAAAAGCAATAACTAATTGCTAAGAGAGAAGCAAAGCATCCAGAGGCTTTAGAACAATTAGAAGTATGCCAACAGCCAGAGATGTTGTTAGCAGCAGCGCCAGTGATGATGACAAAAGGTTTGGGTGTGGTTGCAAATGGGACGATCGCACCTTCATCCAAAACAAGCGATCGCCCCTGAAAAATCACAACTGTTCCCATTCATCTTTCTCAATCTCAGCTTGGCGCAATATCTCAGCCAAAAGCCCCTTACCAATATCACCTTTATGAGGATTTGGTATTCTTACGGTGATATCATCCTTGACCATAAATTGATGCTTGCTACCAGAATATGGTCCCTCAAATCCTAATTGTCTCAAATAGCGGATTAACTCAGGGCGCTTGATAGGGCCGAAAGTAGGCATTATGCTACTTCCTTAATTGACAATTCCATGCCATCAACTACAGGTAATGGCAGATTTCGGGAAACCCGCAATAAAATCCACTCTTCCAAAACTTCTGCTAATTCTTCTCTACAGGCTTCTAAAGTATCTGCATTTGCCCACACACCCTGGAATTCAGGAATTTCTCCGTAAAACGTGTCATTATCTGATAGTATTTTGTACTTGGCTTTATGCATTGCAGCTTGTATGTATTTTGTCAACATAACAGGGTGTTTTAATGATCTAGGAACAGTTTAGCCAAATTAACTGCTATGCGTACCCTTCATCCAAAATAAGCGATCGCATCAAAAAGTTACAGTGCTACATTGATTCTATCCTCATAGCTTGACCTAGCGATGAACAGCATTACTATTCAAATTCCTGATGAAGACTTAGAAAAACTGCAAGCAACAGCTACTCGCCTTGGTGTGTCGATAGAAGAATTAGTGCTAATGGGTGTCGAACAATTGCTCAAACAATCAGAAGTATCCTTTCAAGATGCTATGGATTATGTACTCAAGAAAAATACTGAACTTTACAAACGTTTGGCCTGATGCGTTATCTCACTTTAAAAGAGATCTTAGAACTTTATCAACGCATCATTGAGCAATCTGGTGGTTCGGCGGGTATTTCTAATCTTAATGGATTGGAGTCAGCCATAGCTCAACCACAGACGACATTTGCTGGAGAAGAACTATACCCAAGCATTCCTGAAAAAGCTGTAGCACTTGGTTTTTCACTAATCAAAAATCATCCTTTTATAGATGGTAATAAACGCATTGGTCACGCTGCAATGGAAGTTTTTTTGGTATTAAATGGTTTTGAAATTAGTGCAGCAGTGGATGAGCAAGAACAAGTAATTTTAAAAGTAGCATCCGGCGAATTAGGGCGGGAAGAATTTACTGAATGGCTTGGCAAGCATATAGTAGCTAAGCTGAGTTTTCAGGAGTAGAGAAAGGCGATCGCACTCTTCATCCAAAACAAGCGATCGCGTCACTTTACAAATGTCTGGGGTAAGGCACTACTCACTTTAATTGCACTGTCTGAATGTTAATCTCTGTGAGATTAGTCAGTCTGACATCATTAGTCAATAATGTTGCATTTAAAGATTGTGCAGTTGCAGCAATGATTGCATCTGGAAGCCTGAGTTTATATTGTTTGCGAAGTGAAATGGTTAATTTTTTGATATCACTGTCAATACTAACAACTGAAATTTTATTTAAAAAATCAATAATTTGTGTTTCTTCATCCGGGCGGAGGTTGGGATAAGACAACAATTCAATTTCCGTAATCACTGAAACTAAAATATTGTCCTGATGCTAATGGGTTTGCTAACCTACCACCTAAAAAGTAGAGTACTATATTGGTATCTAATAATATTAAAGGCTGTGTCAACTCCATTCATCCCTAATTTGCTGCTGATATTCTAAAGGATCTTGAGTTAATTTAATTACACCTGCATACTTGTTTAAATCAAAGTTTATTTGTTCTTGTAATTCATAAGCTTTTAATATTTGTTCGATTTTCTGCCAGTCTTGATAATCAATCAAAACTGCGACTGGACGCATAGCTTCATCAGTCACAATTTTTTTGTTAACAGGTAGCATAACTGTTTGCTTGAGATACGATGTTAATCTTTTGATCTTAGCTTTTTTACTTGTAAGTGATCGCACCTTCATCCAAAACAAGCGATCGCATTTAAATTAGTTATCAGTTATCAAGCTATCAGGCACATGGTGGAGGAACTGTTACTCAAGTGATATAACTAATAACTATTAAATACGTCCAGTCTCAGCAATTCCAACTGGAACCCATGAACGCACAGCATTACCCAAGCTATAAATACCAAGTCGGGGGCAGCTTACCAGCTAATTCTCCCACCTATGTGACACGGCAGGCAGACGAGGATTTATATACAGCACTGTTAGCAGGAGAATTCTGTTATGTCCTCAACTCACGCCAAATGGGCAAATCTAGCCTGCGGGTGAGAACAATGCAGAGGTTGCAACAACAAGGAATTGCTTGTGCGGCGATTGATATTACAGCAATTGGGACTTGGGATATTACCCCAGAACAATGGTATGCAGGGGTAATCGATAGCTTAGTCGGTAGTTTAAATTTCTATAACAATTTTGATTTAGAAAGCTGGTGGAGTGACAATCATTTGCTGTCGCCAGTGCAAAGATTCAGCAAGTTTATTGAAGAAGTTTTGCTAGTAGAAATATCTCAACAAATAGTAATTTTTGTTGATGAAATTGATAGTGTGCTGAGTTTGGGTTTTCCGATTGAAGATTTTTTTGCTGTGATCCGCAACTGTTACAACCAGCGTGCAGATCAGCCAGTGTACAATCGTTTGACGTTTGTGTTAATTGGTGTGGCGACTCCCAGTGATTTGATCGCAGATAAAAAGCGCACACCGTTTAATATTGGTAGGGCGATTGAATTGCAAGGATTTCGGTTAGAGGAAGTTGCTTCACTTACGCAAGGATTGGTAGGAAAAGTAACTAATCCTCAGGCTGTGATGGGTGAGATTTTGGCTTGGAGTGGTGGACAGCCGTTTTTGACGCAAAAGTTGTGTCAATTGGTGATTAACCTCACCCCAACCCCTCTCCTTGGTAAGGAGAGGGGCTATGTTGAGGAGTTCGGAGAAAATGGATCTAATCCCTTTGTTACGAGGGACGGAGGGGAATTTTGTGACTTTCTAGATGACAGAGAGTTCGCAAGGGATATTCTCTCTCCTACTAGGAAAGAAGTTTATACGAAAGAGTGGGTAGAAGCTGTTGTCAAATCACACATTATTGAAAATTGGGAATTTCACGACGAACCAGAACATTTGCGGACGATTCGCGATCGCATTCTCAGGAATGAGCAAAAAGCGTGTAGATGGTTGGGATTATACCAAAAAATTTTGCAGCACGGAGAATTAGAGTGTGATAATCGCCCTGAACATATGGAGTTACGGCTGACGGGGTTGGTAGTAGAACGAGAAGGAAAGTTAAAAGTATACAACCGTGTTTACGAGGCTGTTTTTAACCAAAACTGGGTGACAAAGGCATTGGCAGATTTACGTCCCTACGCCGAAACATTAGAAGCATGGGTTGCTAGCAATAAAGATGAATCTTGGCTGTTGGGTGGACAAGCATTACAGGATGCCCAAGCCTGGGCGATGAGCAAAAGTTTAAGCGATTTAGATTATCAATATTTAGCTGCTAGCCAAGAATTAGATAAGCGCAAAATGCAAACTGCCTTAGAAGCAGAAAAACAGGCAAGGCAGATTTTAGAGTCAGCGCGACACAAAGCCCGGCGACAAACTTACATTGGGGCTGGTATTTTAGGATTGTCGCTGCTAGGGGCTGTGGTGGTAGCAGTAGCAACAGAACAAGCTAGACAAAGGGCTTTTACTGCGATCGAAGCCGAAAGACTTGGTAACAACGCCATCGAAAGATTTAAATGGAACCAAATTGATGGTTTATTAATGGCGATGGAAGCCGGACAAAGCCTCAAAAGTTTAGTGAATCAAAAGCAATCTCTTGTTGATTATCCTGCTTTTAGTCCCATCCTCAGCATTCAAGATATTTTGGCGCAGATTCAACAGAAAAATTCCTTTGGAGATTCTAGCGCTTTTACCAGTACCAGTTTTGCATTTAGCCCGGATGGCAAAACAATAGTTCTTAGCAGTGACAATACAATCAAACTTTGGGATCTCACTACAGGTCAAGTTATCAAAACTCTGAGTGGCAATGAAAGTGAAAAAACCATGGTGTTTAGCCCCGATGGCAAAATAATTGCTTCTGGCGGTTATGAAAAAACCATCAAACTTTGGGATGTCGCCACTGGTAAAGTAGTCAAAACCCTATCCAGTCAAAATAATTCGATTTCTGAATTAATATTTAGTCCTGATGGCAAAATCCTTGCTTCCCGCAGTATTAACAACATTATCCAACTTTGGGATCTCACTACAGGTAAAGTCATCAAAAGCCTCTCTGAACATACTGATTTGATTAATAGCATCGTATTCAGTCCCGATGGCAAAATCCTTGCTTCCGGTAGTTCGGACGACACAATCAAACTCTGGGATGTCACCACTGGTAAAGCCATCAAAACTCTGACTGGGCATGTTGATAGGGTCACTAGTGTAGCATTTAGTCCAGATGGCAATATGATTGCCTCTGGTAGTGATGACAAAACTATTAAACTTTGGGATGTCACCACTGGTAAAGCCAAAACCTTGACAGGAAACAGCTATTCGGTCAGTAGTGTAGCATTTAGCCCAGATGGCAATACTATTGTTTCTGGTAGTTCTGACAGAACAATCAAACTCTGGGATGTCACTACTGGTAAAGCCACCCAGACCATACATGGGCATGATAGTAGTATCACAAAGGTAGCATTTAGCCCGGGTGGTAATCTGATTGCTTCTATTGGTTACGACTACAAGATTAAAATTTGGGACTTCACCAATAGTCAAAATATTAAAACCCTAAATGGTCATGAATCTGGGATCAGTAGCATCGGATTTAGCCCAGATGGCAAAATACTTGCTTCTAGTATTTCTGACAACAGGATCAAACTCTGGATCAAACTCTGGGATGGCAATACTGGCAAAGCTACTAATAGACTTTTAGAAGATAGCGCTGGGGTTATAAGTGTTGCATTTAGTCCAGATGGCAAAACAATTGCTTCTGGTAGTGGTGACAAGACAATTAAACTCTGGGATGTTACTACTGGCAAAACCATCACAACTCTAACTGGGTATGATTCTTATATTAGTAGTATTGGATTTAGCCCGGATGGCAAAATACTTGCTTCTGGTAGTGACAACACAATAAAACTCTGGGATATTGCCACCAGCAAAGAAATTTTCACTTTATCTGATCACAGTGGTGCGATCGCAACTCTCAAATTCAGCCCAGATGGTAAAATACTGGCTTCTGGTAGTTCTGACAAAACCATCAAACTTTGGGATATTGCCACTCGTAAAGTCATCAAAACCCTCACCTATGGTAGTTCGGTGACAAACATTGCCTTTAGCCCAGATGGCAAACTACTTGCTGCTGGTAGTTCTGACAAAACAATCAAACTCTGGGATATCGCTAGTGGAAAAGTTATTCAAACTCTGACTGGACATAGCAATCTTGTCAAAAGTGTAGTGTTTAGTCCAGATGGCAAAATTGTAGCTTCCGGTAGCAATGACAATACCATCAAACTTTGGAACGTCGCCACTGGCAAAGAAATTCGCACTTTCACAGCACATACTTCTTTTGTCACCAGCCTTGCATTTAGCAATGATGGTAAAGTCCTCGCTTCTGGAAGTGCTGACAAAACAATCAAACTTTGGCGTTTAAATCTAGATGATGTCCTAGCAAGGGGTTGCAGTCATCTACAACAATATTTTATTTCTCATCCAGAGACTTTAGAAAAACTCAAAGTTTGCCAAAATCAATCTCTGTTTTTAGCAGCAGCCCCTACTTTAGTTATCCAAGGTGAGAAGTTAGCAACAGAGGGTAAATATGAAGAAGCTGTTGCTAAGTTTCAAAAAGCGAAAAAGTGGGATTCTAAGTTAGACATAAATCCCGAAGTCAAAGCAGCCCCAGCTTTTGTGACTCAAGGAATCGAACAGGCAATTCTGGGTGATTTTTCTGGTACTTTTAAAAGCTTGAAACAAGCACAGAAACTCGACCCTAAAATCGATCTTGATCCATATACTGAAGGTGTACAAGATAACACTGAATTCATTGCCAAACAACTTGCAGCAGAAGGTTTCATTAATAAACAAAGTTTAATTCCCAAAGCACAAGAGTATTTAAAGCAGGGTGATTTCACAAAAGCTGTGGCAACATACACAGAGATTGAGAAATTACAGCCATCTAAACAAACCTTGGCTAATTCTTGGAATAGTTTGTGTTGGGAAGGTAGTTTACGTGGTTACGCCAAAGATGTAATGTTTGCCTGTGAAAAAGCTGTGTCCCTTATACCCGATGATGGCAATATCCGTGATAGTCGCGGTTTGGCAAGGGCATTAACTGGTGATACCAAAGGCGCAATTGAAGATTTTGAAGCATACATCGAATGGATTGCTGATCCCCAGGCGAAAGCAAAACGGCAAAGTTGGGTGAAAGATTTAAAGGCTGGTAAGAATCCGTTCACACCGGAGGAGTTGCAGAAGTTGCAAAGCGAGTAGGGGTGTGAGGGGTGTGTAGACGCGCTTTGCGCGGCTTCCCGTAAGGGTGGGGTGTGAGCCAAGCTATCAAAATTAATGTGGTGAACTACTAGAGATGAAAAATAGGCGATCGCGTTAATCCCAGCACAAGAAGCGTTATCTCACCTGAGTTGCACCTCGCCCTGAGTACACCTTGAACTGAAGTTCAACCCTCATAGCCCAAGTCCGTTAAAACGAACTCAAATGCATATTCAGTAAGCTTTAGCTTACTTGAGCCAAAGACTAGTAAAATTTATTTGTTGCCGGACAAAAAAGTAGGTGCAAGATCTAAGTTATCTTAAAAATTGGTAGCAAGCGTAATAATATTATGTGCTGAATTCAGCATCCACTGACAAAAAATAGAGGTTAAAAGGTTCCTTTTGATGAAAGGCATAAAGTTGCAATTTTTACCAATTTTTTCTCTTAACTGGCGGCATTTTTTGCCCTTTTTTTTGCTGCTTGTGTGCCTGTTCTCCCTAAGTATGTCACCAGCTTTTGCAGGTTTGAAAGATGACAGATATGATGGCAACATTTTTGTAGTTTATGCTGGCAATGGTTCACTGGTTCCACCCAGAGCTACACTAGCAACTGCCTTGAAGGAACATAAACCAGCATTATTGGTTTTCTATGTTGATGACAGTAGTGATTGCAAAGAGTATGCAATTGTTGTCTCGCGTTTGCAAGAATTTTATGGTGCAGCTACAGAGATAATTCCCGTTAATGTAGATACGATTTTACCCACCCAAACCTATAATTCTACAGAGCCAGGTTATTATTACTCTGGTGCTGTTCCACAGATTGCCCTGTTTGATCAGTCTGGCAAAGTAGTATTAAATAAGACAGGCCAAGTACCGTATGAAGAAGTAGATGATCGACTGCGGGAAGTGTTTGATTTATTACCACGTTCCCAATCATTAGAATTAAAACGCCGCTCCTTCAATGAGTTAAACAGTGAGTTGACAGAATAAAACTTGGGGCAGACTAAATTCGTCTGCCCCACATTTTTAGTACAACTTGCTACTGCATATTCAAAAAGTATCAGAGAAAATATCCAAATAAGCATAGAAAATAAATGGAGAATAACCAATAACTGAAGAAAAGCAGAGGGTAGTCCCAATGAAAAAATTTCACCATCAAACATGAAAAACCTCACACCGAAGAAGTTACATTACTTTATTTATGGGGACTTCTTCTGCTCTCTGCCTCCTGCCTTCTTAATATTGACTCTTGACCAATGACTAATGAAGTGCTTTATGGTGTCAAAGGTTTATACTACAGAGGAGCTAATCAATATTTTGGCAGCCGAACGCCAAGCTTGCTTGAAGGGCGATCGCCTCAAATTAGAGGTAAATGTCTCTGGCAATCCTGTGATTGATCAATTTATCAGAACTGATGGGCTGCAAAAGTTCACCGCCTATCAAGATTTTAAAGCAGCTATCCATGAATATCAAAAAGAATATCTCGTTTCTGGGATTATTTGGCGTGAATTAAATGTTAAAGGCAAAACCATTACTTATCCCGAAGTAGATTCGCAATTAATAGCTTTATCTAGTGACTTAGATATTTTAAAAGCAGCAAAAAATTCCATCTTGGAATTTTGGAATGAAGTCACCTCAGAAATGGATTTATATTTGAGTGTTAATAACAGTAAACAATATCAACCAATAATTAAAGCTGACGTTGATAGAATTGCCCAAAGAACAGAATGGGCAAATATATGTTGTTTTGAAAAATCTAACTTTTTAGAAATAATTTTGCAGTTGGGATGGGGTCAACCACAAGAAGCATGTTATAAACGAGGTTTTCCTACCTCAGGTAGTGAATTTATTCATGCAGTCATCCCTGGTAATTATCCAATTGGTTAATTTATCTGTGCTATTGACTCTCAAAATTTCATAATTCATAATTCATAATTCGTAATTTTTTTTGACTCAGTGGGAACGCAAAGGTAAGCGCACCAGGTACCAGAGTTTTGAGACTCTTACGTTGAGTAAACAGTAACCGTATTAAGCTTAGTGTCTTTGTGCCTTGGTGGTGAAAAAAAATCTCTTTTTGAAAAAATCTCTTTTTGAAACACTAAGACTTTAATACATAAAGTAGAGACGCGAAACTTCGCGTCTCCACAAAATTAAATTAGTAGTTGATGATTCCAACAACTACCAACCCTTCGGGTTCGCCAGTCCCCCTACCCTTACGGGAAGCCCTTCGGGTAGTTCCCTCCGGGACGCTACGGCGAACGCAGTCGCTCATGGGGGAAACCCCCAAGACGGCGCTGTCTCACCGCTTGTGCGTCTACGTGACGGGAACCGCCTTTTTGGGGGGCTGGACTCACCACCAACTAACAACTAAATTAATAATGATTGCCAGCTTTGCGATGATGAACAGCTGTCATGCCATCGGGCTGCAATAACTTACCATTGTCAACAACAGCATATACTACCCAATGGTCGCCGCACTCCATGCGTTTATTAACTGAACATTCCAGATAAGCTATTGAGTCGGTGATGATTGCACAACCGTTATCTGCAACTGCTGTGGAAAAGTCCTTAAATCTATCTTCTCCTGGGGCAAAGTTTTTGCGGAAGTGTTTCATATAATCTTGGTAATTTTCTTCACCCAAGATATTTAAGACAAATTTACCACCTGTGTGTAGGATGGATTCCACGGCTCTTTCTTTAGCGATCGCCACAGTAATTCCCGGCGGATTAAAAGTTGCTTGTGATACCCAAGTTCCCAACATTCCCGTAGAAACTTCACCTTGCTTGGCTGTGACAACACAAACAGAACCAACGATGCGACCGACAGCCTGTTCCATAGGCGTAGCAGCAGCTTGAGTAAAACGTGGTTTTTTCGCTCTTCTTAAGGCTTGAGCAAAATCTGTCGCTATTTCTTCACATTCTTTGAGGGTGACATCTGTAGGTTTAAACCTTGCTTTTAAGGTTTCAAACCCAAACTTGTAACCAGCATCTTTGAGTTTACCTTCAATCAAATCAAAGGCTTCACCACTCCAACCGTAGGAACCAAAAACACCAGCCAGTTTGCTGTTGTCACCAACGGCGAGAACAATACCCAAAGCTGTATGAATGGGTGTAGGTGCATTCCCACCAATAGTTGGAGAACCTATAATAAAGCCATCACACTTTTCGATCGCAGCGCGAATTTCATCAGGTTGAGCAAATTCGCAATTAATTGATTCGACGGCAACTCCACCTTTAGTTAGTCCCAAGGCAAAGGCTTGGGCTAGAGTGGCAGTGTTACCATAAGCTGAGGCGTAAAGCAAAGCAACACTAATTTCACGCTCAGTTTGTGATTTGCTCCAAATTTCGTAAGCTTTGGCTAGTTCCAACAAGCCGTAGCGAATCAATGGCCCGTGAACAGTAGCATACATTCTCACTTGCAATTCTGATAATTTTTCTAAAGCAGCTTGCACGTGAGTTGCATGGGGAGCCATCAAACAGTCAAAATAGTAGCGCTGGTCTTCTTTGAGTAGATCCCAGTCTTCATCAAAAACTTCATCACCACAAAGATGCGCTCCAAATAGCTTATTTGAGTAGAGAATTTGGGTTTGCTCGTCGTAGGTACAAAGTCCTGTTGGCCAACGTGGACTAGGGATAGGAAAGAATCTCAAAACATGACCCTTACCCAAATCAAGAGTTTCTTTCCCCCGCATTGTAATAATTTTCAGTTCGCGATTGGGGAAAGTTGCTCGTAAATTAGCAGCACAGGGAAGGGAACAAACAAAAGTGAGTTTGGGAACTAAATCTAAAAGTGCTTTGAGCGTGGCGACGCGGTTAGGATTAAAGTGACCAATAATCACATAATCCAACCGTTCCCAATCATTCAAACACTGTCTGAGTGCATCTAAATAAATTAAGCTGAAAGTTTCTGGTGGTGGATCGATAACTGCAACTTTATCACCACTAATTACGTAAGAGTTAGAGGTTGTACCTCTAGCTAATGCATATTCAATTTCAAACCGCAGGCGTGTCCAACTGCGCGCGCGCAGCACAGTTGTATTCGTCGCAATTGGTAAAACCTGCACGTCACGAGGATTGCAATTAGTCATAGGTATTTACGTGAGGGGAGGGGATTTTTTGGAGATAGGAGTGTAAGGAGTGTGAGGAGTGGGGGGAGTAAAGAAGATATATAATGCCTTTTCTTCTCATACCCCTCACACCCCTCATACTTCTCACACCCTTAGTAATAGTTGCCTACCTTACGATGGCGAACTGCTGTTAGTCCGTCGGGTTTGGAAACTCGACCGTCAGTAACGGTGCAGTACAATAGCCAGTGGTCGCTGCATTCCATGCTGCTCTTGACTTCGCATTCCATGTAAGCCAGAGCGTCTGTGAGAATTGGAGAACCGTTTTTAGCTGCTTGGGTTCTCACTCCAGCAAATCTGTCTGCACCAGGAAGCAGGCGTTTGAGGAAGTGCTTTTTCAGTTCCTGATAGTTTCCTTCTTCCAGGACGTTGAGGACAAACTTATCGCCAACTTGCAATAGGGAGTCAATTGCTCGGTCTTTGGCGACAGAAACTGTAAATCCTAAAGGTTGTAAACTAGCTTGCGCTACCCAAGAAGCAAGCATCGCACCTTGAACACCGTTCTTGTTGGCGGTAATAATGTAGAGTCCGCTGCTAATCCGACCTAGTGCTTTTTCTAAATTAATGTCGATGGATTTAATTTGCTTGATGTTGCGTTCGCGGACTAGCATTTGTCCCAAGTCAGTACCTGCTTCTTCACACAGTTGGTATGTGACTGGGGAAGGAGTTTCTTTAATACGAATTGCTGGGAAGGCTTCTTTAACGCCAAGGTCAACGAATCTTCTACGTAAGGGATCGATGGGTTCATCATCACCGCCATAACATTCAAAAAATCCAATGACTTGTTTATCTTTGACTACGCCCAAAAGCGCACTAATTGCAGCTTGTGCCGCAGCGTTGGCAGTTGGTGGCATTCCAACTATAATCCCAGAGGAGCGACCTGCTAATTCTTGGATTTCTTGGATCTCTGCGGTTGTCAAATCGATGATTTCGACGCCAACGCCAGTTTTTTGGACGCCTTGAGAAATCGCTTGAGCAATGCGATCGCTGTAACCATAATCAGAGACATAAAACATCCCAACAATCGTCTCTGTCTTGGCTTGTCTTTGGCTCCAACCTTGGTAGCACTCCCTAAGTATACCTAGATGGTGGTAGAGTAGGGGACCATGACCGTTGGCAATAATTTTGATGTTGCCTAGTTCGTTCATTTTTTTCATTGCATTCAGCAACGAACGAGCATTTGGCCCCATCAAGCAATCATAATAAAATCTAAAGTCCGGTTCAATTGCCTCTAGGTTGACATCAAAGGTGTCATCGCTGCAATAGTGCATCCCAAAGGCGTCACAAGTGAACAGAATTTGAGTTTTGCGATCGTAGCTGAAGATCGTGTCCGGCCAATGCAGGTTAGGCGCACTCACGAATTCTATTTCGTGTCCCTGACCTAAGTCTACGCGATCGCCACTCTTGACAATCCGCTTGGAAAAGGGATCGTGAACTAAATTTTCTAGAAACTGGAGTGCAACTTTCGACGCTAAGACCGTGGCTCTGGGTGCTAATTGGAGAACGTCTTCAACCAAGCCACTATGGTCTGGCTCTGTATGGCTGACAATGATGTAATCAATTGCTTTCGGGTTAACCAGTTTCTTAAGAGTCTCTAAATACAGGTGGCGAAACTTGGTGTGAGAAGTATCCACCAAGGCGATGCGATCGCCCTTAATTAGATATGAATTGTAAGTTGTACCGTTTTGGAGACCAAATTCGATATCAAAGCGATCGCGATCCCAATCAAGCGAACGAATCGCCGTTGTGTTAGGAGCGATTTCGACGGTTTGTATAGTAAGTCGTTTATGTTGAGCGTTCTCTGTGAGAGCTACCATTAGTCGTCTCCGAGCACAAATCATCAGTCTGCTTTTCTGACTTTATTTTGCTCATAATTATTTTTGTAAAGTTGTTCAAAATTCCCTTTTTTCAAAAAGTCAATTGGTAGCCAAAGTGTCTGTTTTTTGGCATAGTTAAATACTAAAAAACTGTAGTTAATTCTTTATTTTTTTGTGTGGATTATAGCAGAGAATTAGCGAATTTTTTTATAAATTTTTCCTAGAAACAAAGTAAGTAAAATAATATCGCTGCTCCAAATTTTGTAACGAAAAGCATAAATTTGGCAACCGTTGTATCTAAGAGGTGATTCGTAAAGTAAATATTAAGCAGCTAATCGCCTAACCATAAGACGAAGCAAAGAACCATAAATCATCTATCTGCAAATAACAATGCCAGATAAACTCCCATTCTGTCAGTTTCTAAAATTCCAATCGTTGTTATCAACAACACTTTTTACCCACTAGTTGACAGATACAATGAACAAAAAAAGAACTACCCTTTGACCAATTGAATCAATTGCTCAACGATTGCTCGATACTGGCTTGCTCCTTCAAGGTTTTGGTCTTACCTCTGTGACGGTATTAGTACTAATCGATAAACTCATGATTGTTGAGGTGTAAGAATAGCGATCGCGCTTTGTATCAGTGTGTGGTATAGTTCCAGACTTGACTTTCCAGTCTCGCCTAATCGTTAGGAAGTCCATAATTATTCTTTTAAGAAAAAAGACATCAGGTAGTTGCGATGAAAAAATTTCACAGCCAAACAACCTCACCCCGTCAAGAGAGGACACCCCTCTCCGCGAGATCGGAGAGGGGTAGGGGGTGAGGTTCATTTCAATTCAGAAAAAATATTAAGATAATCTTAAGAAATAGCTGGTTATTCTATTGGAAAAAGTTAATTAATTACCCACTCTGAACCTTTAACTTCATAAATTCTGTCGTGTGATACCAGCCTAATGGCATAAGCAAAATCTACCCTGTTAGAGAGGTTAATAACTAATACATAGCTGAAAATGGTAAAAGAACATAAAAACCTCTATTTCTGATTTTTAGGTGAAAACAATGACAGGAAACTTGTTAGCAGCCCTAGTTACAGCTTTAAGCTTACTAATCGTTGATTTAGTTGTTCCTGGTGTGAATATTGCTAACTTTCCAGCAGCCTTAATTGCTGCGGTTGCTATTGGTTTAGTTAATGGATCTGTTAAACCAGTTCTATCTTTCTTATCTTTACCACTAAACTTCTTATCTTTAGGAGCATTTTCACTCATCGTAAACGGTATCTGTTTCTCTATTGCAGCATTTTTAGTCCCTGGTTTCTCTGTACATGGGCCGATAGCTTTTATTCTCGGTCCTGTTGTTTTGTCTTTAGGTAGCACCTTCATTAACAGATACTTTGCTGAGAGAAATTTGGCTATCACAAGCAGCCAAGAAGCAAAGTCCAAAGCTGAGTTGCCTTCCAGCTAATTCTTAACATCAACTAGGACAGATGTGAAGGCGATCGCGTCTGTCAAAAAACAAAAAATCGAATTAAATTAATTCCTGAGAAGGAGTTCATAAATTCGGTTAATTTCGGAAGATTGTCAACAAAAATAAACAAATAACAGCAGTCTAATCACCATGAAATTACTTCGTTATCTCCTTGGATTCTTTTTACCTCCCCTTGGCATTTTCTTGACATATGGAGTAAGTACAACTTTAGTTATCAATATTCTCCTTACTCTTCTCGGTTGGCTTCCGGGTGCTATTCACGGTGTATGGGCGATCGCTAAATACGAAGAAAGATTAAACACCGTATCCTAGTTTTGACACCAACTTTCTAATTTACTGACCAAGCCATGCTACATAAATAAAGCCCGCCGAGGTGGGCTTTATTTTATATTCTCGAAAACTTCATTTTTAGTATTACTAAAAAACAATATTCCTGAGTTTTCTAAAAAGTCGCTGCTTTTTTTGTGAGAGACAAGATCCGCGATTTCTTTAAGAAGTCGGAGAGCTGGAATTTGCAGTTCTCATAAATCATATAAAATTGCTATATCTTGTCACACAAAAAAATAGGATGGGCGTTGCTGAATTTGGTCATGAATTATATGTGCATACATTTTTGTAGTTCGATGCCAAATCATTGACCAGACGTAGCAATACTACGTCTGGTCTGGCGAATTATAATTGTTATTTACCGACTTTATCAGCTGGTTCCTTTTCTTTTAACCAATCAGCAGCAGATAACAATAAATCTCTGAGTATTAGTCTGATTTGACGCTCTTTTTTAGCTAGTGAAGTACCTGCTTCGCCAATCTTTGCTTCTAACTGAGCATGTTTTTGTTGCACTTGAGCAACTGCTTCTTCTGCTTGGGGACGAGCTTGCTGGAACCAGTTTTTTGCATCATCTAGGTAGCTTTTTACTTCTTCAGAACGTCCACCATAGCGTGCGGCTAAATTAGCTTTGACAATAGCTAACTGTGCTTGCAGTTGAGCATATCTTCTTCTCAACAAAGCTAATTCATCACTGTTTTTGATCGCATCTATAGCAGAGTCAATAGCAGTTTTAGTCTCTGGGGAATTGACATTATTACTATCTTGTATCTCTGCTAAAATGCCATCAACTTCTTGCTGTATTTTATTTTCTTCCTCATCTAATTGAGATTGTAGTTGTTTCACTTGGGCTTGAGTTTTAGCAATCGACTCATGTCTTTTAGTATTTACAGCCTCTAGCGCTCCTTCAATTGAAGCTGTCACATTTTCTTTGAACTCGCTGCCTTTTGTTTGTAAGTTTTCAACTACAACTGAAACCGCATCTCTGACTATAGAACGAAGCTCAGTAGATCCTTCTTGGAATTCAGAAACTACTTGAGAGACAGCCGCTTTGACAATTTCACGAATTCGCTCTGCTCTCAACTGCCCGGTTTCTTTGGCTTGTTGGAGGTCTGTTCTAATTTGTTCTTTGATATTGTTAGGCATTTTCTAGATAATTTGAGATTTAACTAATTTGGATAGAATTTTGTAGGCTCACTATGTCACACTATGATTGTGGCGTAAGATATTTTAAAGCAGTACTTCCTAAGGATAGAAAATCACCAACCAAAGTAGTATTATATGTGTGAGAAAACAGCTCTAAAATTGACACTGTTGATATTTACACTATTGATAATTAGCTTTTATCAACCAGCCTTAGCCGCAGATACAACTAATGGCGCAAAAATCTTTGATGTTCATTGCGCTGGTTGCCATCTCAATGGTAGTAATATTGTCCGGCGAGGTAAAAACCTAAAGCTCAAAGCACTAAAAAAATATAGTATGGATTCAACAGAAGCGATCGCTTCTATAGTTGCCAATGGCAAAAATAATATGTCAGCCTACAAAGACCGTTTAAGTGAGCAAGAAATACAAGATGTAGCCGCCTATGTTTTACAGCAGGCTGAAAAAGGCTGGCGTTAAAAAGAGTTAGAAATGACCAATAATTCCTCGCAGGAAGCCTCAAAATTAAACCTCCTGGGTGAATAAAACCCCTCACGAATTCACCAACAATATCATTGATCTTTAGAACCAATCCAAAATCCCATGACTCTACCCGCATCAAGTCGTCTGCAATTTACTCCTGACTTAAATATCTGTCGCATCCTCAACGGGATGTGGCAAGTATCTGGCGCCCATGGACGTATTAACCCAACGGCTGCTATCCAAAGTATGTTTAAGTATATGGATGCAGGCTTTACTACTTGGGATCTAGCTGATCACTACGGCCCAGCAGAAGATTTTATCGGCGAGTTTCGACGTCAGTTAATTACAACTCGTGGTCAAGAGGCTTTATCTCACATCCAAGCTTTTACTAAATGGGTTCCTCGTCCTGGAAAAATGACCAGAAAAATTGTCGAGGAAAACATTAATATTTCCCTCAGAAGAATGGATGTTACTTCGCTAGACTTGATGCAATTTCACTGGTGGGAATATCGAGACCCAAATTACCTTGAAGCCCTTAAGTACATGGCAGAATTACAAACTGAGGGCAAAATCAAACATCTGGCTTTAACTAACTTTGATACGGAACACCTGCAAATTATTGTCGATGCAGGGATCAAAATCGTTTCTAACCAAGTGCAATTTTCTGTAGTTGACCGTAGACCAGAAATTAATATGATGCGCTTTTGTCAAGAGCATGACATAAAACTTTTTACTTACGGTACAGTCTGCGGCGGCTTGTTATCAGAAAAATATCTGGGACAACCAGAACCTGGGGTTTTTCAACTTTCTACTGCTAGTCTGAGAAAATACAAAAACATGATCGATGCCTGGGGTGGTTGGAATTTGTTCCAAGAATTACTTTCAACCATCAAGCAAATTGCTGACAAGCATCAAGTCAGTATTGCTAATGTCGCAGTACGCTATATATTAGACAAGCCTGCTGTGGGTGGTGTAATTGTTGGTGCTAAGCTTGGGGTATCAGAACACATAGCAGATAACGCCAAGGTGTTTACGTTCTGCCTTGATGCTGAAGATATACATAATATAGATGTCATATCTAACAAGTCACAAGATTTGTATCACCTAATTGGGGACTGCGGTGATGAATACCGCAGGTAGCTGATAGTTTAATAAGCTGAGTTTTGCTTATGATCGTTGCTAACGACACCCAAAACGTTCATGCGGGACGTTTTCAGACTATCCAATGCTCGCTTCAGTACTGAAGAGTCTGTTTTTTCCATCCTCACTACTAACAAAATACCATCTGTATGGGGTGCCAATAAACTAGCATCAGCTAATCCAAGTAAAGGTGGAGCATCATAAATCACTAAGTCATAGCTATTTTGGAAGTCTTCCATCAATCGCTTCATCTTTTCTGACGAGAGCAGCTTTGTTGGATCAGGCGGTATTGGTCCAGAAGTCAGTATAGAAAGTTGCTTCATAAATGGTGCTTGCCGAATTGCTTCTGTAACCGGCAAGTTTGTGGTAATTAAATTACTTAAACCCCAGAAGTTACTTAAATTTGCTAGCTCGTGAATGACAGGTTGGCGTAGATTAGCATCTACAAGTAAAACTCGTTGCTCCATTGCACAGGCGATCTCAGCCAAGTGGAATGCAACTGTAGATTTACCATCTCCTGCAACAGCTGAAGTAATAACTATAGATCTAATTGGGCGATCGCTACTGAGTAGTTGAATATTTGTATGTAGTACCCGCAAAGCTTCCAAAAACTCTGTGCTGTAGCTACTACTATCTTGATGAGCGATCGCCCTGGGTTCAGAGATATCCCCTGGTAAGGAATCTGGTATTGCCTTTGCCAAAATTCTTGGTATAGAAGTATGCTGTTGATTTATTTGTAGATGCTTCTCAAAAGGTATAGATCCTAGCAAAGGCTCTTTAATCTTTTGCTTGAGAACATAAGCACTATGATAAGTACTATCGAGTTTCTCTAGTAGCAAAGCTAGACCAATTCCTAATACCAAACCACCCAACAATCCCGATATTAAACTACGTTTGATATCTACTGACGCAGGATTTTCTGGCTGAGTAGGCGCTTGAATTAATTCCCAAGGTAATTCAGCTTGTGCTACCTGAATTTCTAAAGTTTCGCGAGTGTTGAGAAAACGATTCAAACTTTCAGTTGCAACCTGTAAGTTCCGTTGTAATTCAGTATATTGTCTCGTTAAAACAGGCAATTGCTTGCGCTTTTGTTCGAGTTGTTGCTCAACCTTGGCAAGTTCTTGACTCTGCACCTCTAAGGCTTGAACTTGTGTTGTCGCCTCAGCCAGTTTTGTATCCATAAAACGCTGTGCTTCTTGAGTTAGCAATGGCAATAGGCTTTCCCGTTTTTCTTTTAAATTTTGGACAGTAGGGTTTTCGTCCTGTAAACGAGTTGTCTCAGCAGCTATTTGGACGTCTAATTCACGCAACTTACTAAGTAATTCTTGATACAAATCAGCATCTTTTAATGCTGCTAGTTCTCCTTCTTTTCCCTGCAAGCTGGCTAAATTATTGCGAGCTACTGCCAATTGCTGGTCAATGACTTGTCTTTGTTGAGATAAATTATTAGCCTGATCAGTTATTTGCTGTGCCTGTGTTTCTGGATCAACAAAATCGTATTTTTGCCGAAATGTCTGCTGTTCTTTTTGTAGCTGATCAACCCGCCTCTGCATTATTTGCAGTTGTTCTCGGACAAACTTTAGACCCTGGCGCAAACTAGTTTGCCGCTGTTCCAAGCTATATTTTAAGTACGCCTTAGCAATTTGGTCTAGTATATTTTTTACCCTACTTGGGTCGTCACTCTGATAGCGAACTTCTATAATTTTTGTTTCACCGAGACGAGTAATAGTCAGAGAATTTACTAAATAATTATAATTAATGTCTGGATAATCTATTTGTAATCTTCTCACAATATTTGTCATCAGTTCCGGACTCTTGAGAACCTGTATTTGGCTCTCATAATCCAAACTAGGGTTGGATGGACTAGAACCTTGGCTAGAAGCAAGTTCTGGCAGCTTGTTTTCATTATTGAGAGGCTCGACTAATAGCCGAAAACTGCTTTCATACACAGGTTTTTGCTTTAGGGATGAGTATACTGTAGCTACCATCACAACAGCTGCTACTGTAGCTATGACTAATGCCCGTCGCCTGACAATACCTAAAAAATCTCGTAAGTTCCAATCATCCCCTTGAGTTTCAGATAGAGGAAAAGGCGGAAAATTATTACTAAATGCCTGCGGCATGAAGTTCTGATTTCGATCAGAACTTGAAGATTGATAGAATTGATTATCCATGATTTATAAAGATTTGGTAAATATCCAGGTATAACTTTGCTATATAAGTTTAGAGTAATCAAGGTATGGATATAGCTTGAAATTACAGATAGAGTAGCTAAAGTTGTCGTTTTTCTATGGTATTTAGTCACTCAGCAGGCAATGGCCCACGTAACACACAATTGCAATCATTTCTTCTATCGTCAATCAAGTATATCATCCCTTTATCTTATTGATGTACTGCCTTACTTAAGCTTAATACTCTACTTGGTAATGTATTCAGTCAGGTGTAGCCAGAACAAACAGGTATTTAATTTACTAATATTTGTGTCGCTGTCAATATCAAACTATTCATATTAATTGTCATATATACAATCCTCTTTTATGAGTTTGGGAAAATTTTAAATCTGCATTCAAACTTACCAAGATTTTGAATGGCTCTTTTTGTCTAATCCACAGGTACGGAAGATTAACTACCAAGATGAGATGCAAACTGGTAAAGCATTATTCAGTATGTTTTACAGCACAAGAGTGATAAAAGAGGAACAAATTGTATTAATTTTGAGATCCAGCTATTACGCGTATTGTTTAAATATTTTTGATGGTATTACTAAAAAGGGATTAACAATTTCTCTTAGAAGCAAGTAATTTTAATGACATTGTTTCTAGTTATTTAAATAATTAAAGTGATTCTATATACATAAGCAAAAAATTACTATTTTCTTATATATAGCCAAAAACGCATAAAATAAGGATTTTTTTAGAGTTATGCTTGCAAATAAATTATTTATCTTGTCTATTGAGTATTATTTAGTACAATAATATAAGTATAATAAGATTGACATATTAGCTTAAAAATTTTCAACATAAGAACTCATTTGAAACGTGATAACATACTCATGCAGATAAATGTTTTGCCAAACAAACACCAAAATAATGATTTTCTGTAATGTAAAATATGAAGTAATACATTTGTTCTTTAAAACTTTAAGGAGAAGATTGAGTCAAGGATATATTTGCTTGAAACAAGAAAGCTAAACATCATTAAGAGAATGTTTTAGAGATCAGTCAAATGGGCTAGTATACAGCATCATATAAAAACAGTTCCTATCCGACAAATTTTTTGTCTGTTTCTTGTGCTATTGATACTGCATATACTGGCTTTCATGGCATTAAGCTAACTCATGTCTTGAGCTATAGTATAAAAATTAGCAAAACAAAATCATCTTTGTGTTTGTTTGAAAAACCTTGTAAGTAGTACTTAATCTATGTTTTATTGGAAGTAAACAGCACATTTAGCTATCAAAACTATTTTCATCGCTATTAACTACTTAATTTTCAGTCCACCCCATCCAACATATTACTTTGTATAGGATAAAATCTATGCTGTTAATTTATTCTTTTTTAAAACACACTGACTTCGGAAAAATATTTCTCAACCACAGATTGATTTCTATTGTTTAAAAGCTGGAGAGTGCTGTTCTGATTTATGATTTAAATTTTCGTTGAGGAAATTGATTCATTAAAGCAAATAATGTAGTTTGAATATTTTTCTGACGGCATACTTTTTCACAATTCATGTTCGTCGCGATTTTGATTGCCTATATATTAAAGAATATGCAAAAATTTACTTTTTAAAGATTAGTTAAAACTTAGATAAAAATACTAATTTTTATGCAAACAACCTTACCTTACCTGCTAACAAAGCCTATAATAGGAATCTATGAGCAAATACTGACTTATGTATACTATTGACAAAAATTATCTTTAACTAAATGTAGAAAAAGATTTTCCGATAGCAAACAAATAGTTTTTAATCAATCATGTTTATTTGATATTTAGAAACTTAAGCTTGCTGATGCAAGGATGTAGATTTTTACGAATTGAATAGTTAAGAAGGTCATCTAGACTAAAGTTTTAGTACAGGATAGAGCCGATGACACTCAGTAAATGGATTAATCAAAAACTGTTTCTATATAGCTCTGCTTATTCGGAGGATAAGACTGAAGATTTGATCAAAACGGAAAAAAAATTCAAATTGTCAGTCGTTACTCAATTTTTTCCTCCAGATTACGCAGCTACAGGACAATTGCTAGAAGAACTTACTAGGGAATTGGGAAATCTAGGGGTAGATATTGAAGTTTTTACAAGTCAGCCAGGATATGCTTTTCGATCTTCTCATGCCCCATCTGTGGAAAATTTAGATAAAGTACAAGTACAACGATCGCGCACTGCTCAACTTTGGCCGGGACGCATTCGAGGTAAAGCAGTCAACGGAGTTTTGTTTACTCTGCGCGCCGTACTTCATTTACTGAAAAACGGTAATCGTTTCAACTTATTGCTATTAACCACAGCACCACCATTTTTGCCATTTATAGGATATTTAGCTCATATTTGGTTGAGAATTCCCTATGTCTGCATAATCTATGATCTATATCCAGATATTGCGATCGCTTTGAAAGTGATCTCAAAAGACCATTGGCTAGCAAAGCTTTGGCAGAAACTAAATAAGTTAGTTTGGCAAAAATCTAAAGCACTTATAGTTCTCAGTCCCGCAATGAAAATGCGAGTGACTGCTATTTGCCCACAGGTAGCTGATAAGGTTTCTGTAATTCACAGCTGGGGAGATCCCGATTTGATTATACCCATAGCCAAAAAAGAAAACTGGTTCGCATGGAAGCACAACTTAGTAAATAAGTTTACAGTAATTTACTCTGGCAACATGGGTCGTTGTCATGACATGGACACCATCTTGGAAGCAGCAAAACTACTACAAGATGAACCAATTCAGTTTGTGTTTATTGGTAGTGGAGCAAAAAAGGAAGAATTAATCAAAGATGTAAATCGCTTAAAACTAAAAAATTTTGTCTTTTTACCTTATCAAGACAAGGAAGTATTACCTTTCTCTCTAACAGCTGGTGATTTATCTCTAGTGAGTGTGGATGCTGGAATGGAAAGTTTAGTTGCTCCCAGCAAACTTTATCCAGCTTTGGCATCTGGGCGACCAATAGCAGTCATTTGTTCACAGTATTCATATTTGCGACAAATGATTACAGAAGCCAATTGTGGTGACACCTTTGAAAATGGAGACAGTCATGGTTTGGCTGAGTTTATTCGCCTGCTGAGCCAAGATCAAGAATTAGCAAAGCGTATGGGTAGGGCTGGTCGTCAGTATATGCGATCGCACTTTACACCTCAAATCATATCTCGACAATATTTACAAGTCTTGCAGCAGAGTATTGGCTTGTATAAATAACATCACCAATCAAGTAAAATCGTATCTTATTTATTTAGGAGCTGGGCTTCGATGGTCCTATGATCTCAGTCCCTCCAACGTAACCTTCTAATTAATAATGGGAGGCCGAATTGCACAGAAGGTGTGACCGTAATCGGAAACGCTCGAAACGCAGAGCCATATATTGTCCGATTCATGGATGTTATCTCAATAGTGTTAGCCAAAAATATCAGTTGTATGCAGACCGGGTAGGACAATTACAACAAAGAGGTATACCTCGACGGAATGCATTAATTTTGGTCGCACACCAGACAGCAGTCCCCCTAGAGGGAGAATGGGTAGAAGCTTTTTGGTGTGATCAGTGCCAGTCAACTAAGTGGTATCACGTACGTAAACACGAAAATAATACATACGAAATTAAGAATGTGCCACGAGAACTTTGGCAACATGCAACAGGAGTGATAGATCCCAAGGGAAACCCTTCTGTAGGTGAGTTTACTCGCCGACAATCACGACTAATTAACCACAACAGCATCAAAGATTTTCAGTTTGTAGGATAAATCAAACTTAGTTGTAGTTAAGAGTTGTTTGTTGCTTGTTGTCATCAACATCAACTATTAATAACCAACTATCAACAACCAACAAATAATTTATGAGTAGTCAAGAGATTGCCTCTCAGCACGAACTAGTAATTGAAGCAGGACGTACTGAACATCAGTATTGGAAAGATATTTGGCGCTACCGGGAGTTAATGTATTTTCTTGCTTGGCGAGATATTTTAGTACGTTACAAGCAAACAGCGATCGGCATAGCTTGGGCATTGATCCGACCATTTTTGACAATGGTTGTTTTTAGCGTAGTATTTGGAGGTTTAGCGAAATTCCCTTCCGGCGGAGTGCCATATCCGATACTTGTGTTCGCTGCTATGTTGCCCTGGCAATTTTTTGCTAACGCCCTGAGTGAGTGCAGTAACAGCCTGATTACTAATGCCAATTTGGTTTCTAAAGTCTACTTTCCACGTCTGATTGTACCCATAAGTGCCGTGATAGTTAGCTTTGTCGACTTCATGGTATCTGGTATGATTCTGTTGGGTTTGATGGCGTGGTATAACTTTGTACCAAACTTGCGGATTCTCACCCTACCAGTATTTATATTGATTGCCTTTGCAGCAGCTGTTGGTGCTGGACTATGGTTGGCAGCATTAAATGTTGAATATCGTGATTTTCGCTACATAGTGCCTTTTATTGTGCAATTTGGCTTGTACATTTCCCCTGTAGGATTCACTAGCAGCATAGTACCACCACAGTGGCGATTACTTTACTCATTAAATCCGATGGTGGGTGTAATAGATGGCTTTCGCTGGGCAATTTTAGGTGGAGACTCACAAATTTACTTGCCTGGCTTTACCCTATCTGTGGGATTAGTTGCCTTATTACTGGTAACTGGCGTTTGGTACTTCCGCAAAATGGAACGGACATTTGCTGATGTAATCTAGGGAAGGAGTAAAGCAGATGTCTGATACTGTAATTCGCGTAGAAAATCTCGGAAAAAAATTTATTATTGCTCACCAACTAAACAATTCTAGCCATCACAGTTACAAGGCTCTACGAGATGTAATTACTGATGGAGCCAAGTCTCTGACAAAGAGCTTAATTAAGCCCAATCATCAAAAAATGTCTAACCCTGCTCGTGAAGAATTTTGGGCCTTGAAAGATGTTGCTTTTGAGATTAAGCAAGGTGAAGCTATTGGTGTGATTGGACGCAATGGAGCCGGAAAATCAACACTCCTCAAAGTTTTGAGCCGCATTACCGAACCAACCAAGGGACGTATCTCTATTAAAGGGCGGGTAGCAAGCCTACTAGAAGTAGGAACAGGATTTCACCCTGAACTCACAGGGCGAGAGAACATCTTCCTCAACGGTTCCGTTTTAGGGATGAGTAGAGTCGAGATCAAAAAGAAATTTGATGAAATAGTTGCTTTTGCGGAAGTAGAAAAGTTTTTAGATACACCAGTCAAGCGTTATTCTTCGGGAATGTATGTGCGCCTCGCTTTTTCCGTTGCTGCCCACCTAGATCCAGAAATTTTAATTGTAGATGAAGTGCTAGCAGTAGGCGATTCCGCATTTCAAAAGAAGTGCTTGGGGAAAATGGGAGATGTGTCAAGCAAAGAAGGGCGGACAGTTTTGTTTGTTAGCCATAGTATGCAAGCGATCGCCCAGCTAACCAAACGTTGTATCCTGCTTTCCAAAGGTAAAGTTCAGTTTGATGGTGCTACTAGCAAAGCAGTGCAGTTATATCTTTGTGGACAAAAAGAAGATATCGAAGCACGAGCTGCTTATCAAGCACCACAAAACAAAACTGGTAACTACGTCGCTTGGGCAAAAGTGCATACTTCCGAAGGAGAAGGGATTCACTGTTGGGGAAAACCTATTACATTTGAGTTTGCCTTAAATATAGAGAAACCCCATGAAAGTCTGTCCTTTTCATTTCAAATAGTTAGTTCCCTGCAACAGCCTATTGCTATTTTTTGGTTTTTTTCTGATGCACCTTTTCGCCATGAACCGGGAACTCATATTTTCCGATGTGAAATACCTAAATTGCGGCTTTACATGGGTTCCTATACCTTAACAACATGGTTCTCTGAACGACGTAGTGAAACCCTGCTAGAAAATCTCCAGGAAATTTGCCAGTTTGAAGTTAGTATGCATGAATTTGAACGACCAGATTATCCGTGGGAGGCAAATGAATGTACTTATTTAGAAGATGCGGTTTGGAAAACTGGAGAAAAATATTAATCAATTAAATGGGGAGAGATAATGCCAATAAATAATGATGTTCAGTTAGGCAATAATGTGAAAATATTTCATCCCCAACTTGTCAACCTTTATGGTTGCACTATTGGTGATGAAACCAAGATTGGTACTTTTGTAGAGATGCAAAAAAATGTGATTGTCGGCAGTCGATGTAAAGTATCATCACACAGTTTCCTTTGTGAAGGAGTCATTCTTGAAGATGAAGTGTTCATTGGTCATGGTGTGATGTTTACTAATGATATTTATCCCCGTGCTACTAACGAAGATGGTAGTTTGAAAACTGATGCTGATTGGGATGTTGTAGAGACGCGAGTCAAATACCGTGCTTCGATTGGTAGCAATGCCACTATCTTAGCAGGAGTGACAGTAGGGGAAAAAGCCATAGTTGGGGCTGGGGCAGTCGTGACTCGTGATGTCCCCGATTATGCAATTGTGGTAGGAGTACCTGCTCGGATTATTGGCGATGTCCGCGATCGCTGCCAGAATCAAGAAATGACAGCCAGTATTTGTAGTTAATCCTACTTTGATATCAAAAAAGATGCCGAGAATTTGGTTAAAACAATATATGAAAATAAAAACACTATATCTCTAGATTTTTTCATCAAAAAATATTCTTATTTGTTTGTTATTGTTCCTGCTTTCTATTCACCTAATATAAATTTTGATTAGTTATAAACTATGGGAAAAAACATTAATATCGGTGTGATTGGTTATGGCTACTGGGGACCAAATTTGGTCAGAAATTTTGTTGAAACTCCAGGGGCGCAGGTAAAAACGGTTAGTGATTTTAAACCAGAACTGTTGGCAAAGGTGCAGGCTCGATATCCAAATATACAAGTCACAACAGATTGCCAAGATATATTTAACGACCCCAAAATAGATGCTGTGGCGATCGCAACACCAGTGTCTACCCATTTCGACTTGGCTTTAGCTGCATTGCAGGCTGACAAGCACGTACTCGTAGAGAAGCCGATGACAGTCTCCTCACAACAAGCCATGCGGCTAATTGAAGAGGCAGAAAAACGCAACTTAGTATTGATGGTGGATCACACCTTTGTCTATACGGGTGCTGTACGCAAAATGCGCGATCTAGTAGTCACCAATGTAATTGGTGATATTTACTACTATGATTCCGTGCGCGTCAACCTGGGACTCTTCCAGCACGATGTCAATGTGATTTGGGATTTGGCAGTCCACGACCTTTCCATTATGGACTACATACTACCATCCCAACCTTACGCTGTCTCGGCAACAGGGATGAGTCATGTACCTGGGGAACCGGAAAATATCGCCTATTTAACTCTGTTCTTTGAAGGTAATTTAATTGCTCACATCCATGTTAACTGGTTAGCACCCGTGAAAGTCCGTCGTACACTGATTGGTGGTAGCCAACGCATGATTGTTTACGATGACTTAGAACCTAGCGAGAAGGTCAAGATTTACGACAAGGGGATTACCGTCAATGGCAATGCTGAAAGCTTATACCAAATGCTGATTGGTTACCGTGCAGGAGATATGTGGGCGCCGCATTTGGAAGTAACAGAAGCACTGCGGACAGAAGGATTGCACTTTATTAATTGTATTCAAACAGGCGATCGCCCCATTACCGATGGGCAAGCTGGACTGCGGGTAGTCAGAATTCTGGAAGCTGCTACTGAGTCTATGAAAAAGCAGGGACAATTAGTTGAACTTAACATAGCAGGGGTAGCGGTATGATTCCATTCGTAGACCTCAAGGCTCAATATTTGAGCATTAAAGAAGAAATTGATGCTGCCGTCCTCAAAGTTTTGCAAAGTACCCAATTTATCTTGGGGAGTGAGGTAGCAGCTTTTGAGCAAGAGTTCGCCCAATATTGCAATGCCGATTACAGTATAGCCTTAAATACAGGCACTAGCGCCTTGCACTTAGCCCTCTTGGCAGCTGGTATTGGTGCCGGTGACGAAGTTATTACCACACCTTTTACTTTTGTTGCTACTGTTGCAGCTATTGTTTACACTGGCGCAACGCCCGTATTTGTAGATATTGATCCGGTTTCCTACACCATTGATGTCACCAAAATTGAACAAGCCATAACTGCAAAAACTAAAGCCATTTTGCCAGTGCATTTGTACGGTCAACCCGCAGACATGAACCCGATCATGGAAATTGCTCAGCGTCATGGTTTGACTGTAATTGAAGATGCTGCCCAAGCCCACCGTGCTGAATACAAAGGCCAACGGGTAGGCAGTATTGGGGATATTGGCTGTTTTAGTTTTTACCCAGGTAAGAATTTAGGGGCATACGGTGAAGGTGGCGCAGTCGTCACTAATAACCCTGAATATGCCCGTACCATCAAAATGTTACGGGATTGGGGGCAAGAACAAAGGTATCACCATGTTCTCAAGGGTTATAACTATCGTATGGATGGTATCCAGGGCGCTATTTTGCGAGTAAAATTGCGCTATTTAGATGCTTGGACAGAGGCACGCAGAGCCCATGCAGCACTGTATGATCAACTCTTGGCAAACTCTGATGTAAAAACACCAGCAGTAATGCCCTATAGTTATCACGTTTATCACGTTTATGTAGTGCGTAGTCAGGAGCGAGATGCACTACAAAAAAAACTACAGGAGCAAGGAATCCAAACAGGCATTCATTATCCCATTCCCGTACACTTGCAGCAGGCCTATGCAGATTTAGGATACAAAGCTGGTGATTTTCCTTGTGCTGAATTGGTAGCCAATGAAGTACTTTCGTTGCCAATGTGTGCAGAACTTTCTTCAGAGCAGATAAAAATTGTTAGCGCTGCCGTGTGTGAGAGTGTTTAAATGTCTGAGCCAGTTAAAAGTAGGATAGTCAAAGCTGTACATGGCTCACAAGAATTGAAGCTAGACCCAGATTATGAGGTGGGGCTGGCAGAATATTTACGCCATCAATATGGTAATAACGGATTAATCGAATTGTACGCCCGCTTTGCGATCGGTGATGGAGATTTTGATGGGTTAATGCGGCGAGTTATTTGGCGTGCAGTAGCAAGTAAATTCGGACACGGCATTCATATTGGTAGTAGTGTAGGTTTCAAGCATTTAGAAACCTTTGAAATTGGAAATAGGGTGTTCATTGGTTCCCACAGCTATATTCAGGGAAGATTCGATGGTAAGTGTGTAATTGGAAATCAGGTTTGGATTGGACCACAGAGTTACTTTGATGCCCGTGACTTGATTATTGAAGATTACGTGGGTTGGGGGCCAGGTGCAAAAGTATTGGGTTCTAGCCACACTGGATTGCCCATTGATGTGCCAATTATCAAAACAGACCTCGAAATTAAATCGGTAAAAGTTGAAACAGGAGCCGATATTGGGATGAATGCGGTCATCCTTCCTGGGGTGACAATCGGTAAACACAGTATTGTGGGTGCTGGTGCAGTTGTCACTAAAGATGTACCAGCTTATGCCATTGTAGCTGGTGTTCCGGCTCGGTTTTTACGCTGGCGAGAAGGATACAAACCATCGGAGAATACAGAAAATGCAAAATAGTCGAGTTTTAATTACGGGTGGCGCAGGTTTAGTTGGCTCCCATATTGCCGATTTGCTAGTCAAAGAAGGAGTGGCGGAAATTATTGTTTTGGATAATTTCACGCGCGGACGACTGGAAAATCTGGCTTGGGCAAAAGAACATGGGCCTCTAGTTATTGTTGAAGGCGATATTCGGGATCAAAAACTTTTAGGGGAAGTGATGCAAGGTGTAGATTATGTCTTTCACCAAGCAGCAATCCGGATTACTCAATGTGCAGAAGAACCGCGTTTGGCATTGGAAGTACTAGCGGATGGTACGTTTAATGTTTTGGAAGCCGCAGTCAACGCTAAAGTTCAAAAGGTGGTTGCAGCCTCTTCAGCTTCTATTTATGGGATGGCAGAAGATTTCCCCACTCCAGAATCTCATCACCCCTACAATAACCGCACCCTCTACGGCGCAGCCAAAGTCTTTAACGAAGGATTACTACGTAGTTTCTATGATATGTACGGTCTAGACTATGTAGCATTGCGCTACTTCAATGTCTACGGACCGCGCATGGATATTTACGGTGTCTACACCGAAGTGCTGATCCGGTGGATGGATCGGATTGCCGCAGGTCAGCCGCCACTAATTTTTGGCGATGGTAAGCAGACTATGGACTTTGTGTATATCGAAGATATCGCCAGAGCCAATATTTTAGCTGCTAAAGCTGATGTTACAGACGAAGTGTTTAATGTTGCTAGTGGTGTAGAAAGTAGTTTGAATGACCTCGCCTATAGCTTGGCTAAGGTGATGGAATCCGATTTGCAGCCAGAATATGGCCCAGAACGCAAAGTTAACCCCGTACAGCGCCGACTTGCGGATGTGAGCAAAGCTAAGCAATTACTAGGCTTTGAAACACAGGTGTCTCTAGAAGAGGGATTGCGTCGATTGGTGAATTGGTGGCGCTCTGAAAAGCAAATGAAGGAAACAAGCAATGTCTGAAAAGCTACAATCTATTCCAATTGCTAAACCCTGGATGGGTGAATCAGAGGCAGAGGCAGCTAGGCGCGCAATTATGTCTGGTTGGGTGACCCAAGGACCGGAAGTCTCCGCCTTTGAGCAAGATTTTGCAGCTTACGTAGGGGCTAAGTATGCCTGTGCTGTTTCTAATTGTACAACAGCCTTACACCTGGCACTGTTAGCTGTGGGAGTGCAGCCAGGAGATGAAGTGATTACCGTCAGCCACTCCTATATTGCCACCGCCAACAGCATTCGTTACTGTGGGGCAATCCCCGTGTTTGTGGATATTGAACCGCAGACATATAACATCAACCCAATGTTAATTGAGGATTCAGTTAGCGATCACACTCGTGCTATTCTCATCGTTCACCAAATGGGGATGCCTTGTGACCTGAAAGCCATTTTGGACATTGGCCGCAGTCACAATTTACCAGTCATTGAAGATGCTGCCTGTGCCATTGGTAGTGAAATTCTCTGGGACGGACAATGGGAGAAAATCGGCAAACCACACGGGGATATTGCCTGTTTTTCTTTCCATCCGCGCAAAGTCATTACCACGGGTGACGGTGGAATGCTTACCACCAACAACCCTGAGTGGGATAAGCAATTTCGTCTCTGGCGACAGCATGGAATGAGTGTTCCTGACACCGTACGTCACGGTGCAAAACAGGTAATATTTGAGTCTTACCCGATGCTGGGTTACAACTACCGCATGACCGATATCCAAGCAGCAGTAGGACGGGAACAACTTAAACGCCTGCCAGAAATAGTTGAGCGTCGGCGTTATTTGGCACAAAGGTATCAAGAAATGCTTGCAGATGTGCCTGGATTGAAATTACCGACAGAACCAGCTTGGGCAAAAAGTAACTGGCAGAGTTACTGCGTCAGGTTGCCTCAGAAATCTGATCAACGGCAAGTAATGCAGACAATGCTGGATGCAGGGATATCTACACGTCGGGGAATTATGTGCGCCCACCGCGAAGTGGCATATGAACAGGAAACTTGGTCGTGTGGCAGCGAAAAAGAAACTTGTCACTGTAGAAAAGGAACTTGCGATCGCCTTTGTGAGAGTGAGCAAGCACAAGATCATACTGTCCTGTTACCCCTATTTCATCAGATGACTCAACAGCAACAGGACTATGTGGTGAAAGTTTTGAAGATGGCTTGTCAAGTTTAAAAAATCTTTGTGTGTAAATTGTTTCTAGTAAATTTAATCTAGCATCCATCAACTAGCTTAATTAAAGACAATTATTACAGTATTACTAATGATAAAAGTTGCTTTTATAACCAGTAGTAATTAAATTTCTTACAACATACCTATGGCTACGCTCTTTACCAATCAAGTCCCAAGCATTTCAGATTTCACTGATAATACTTCCTACGAATTAGGCATGAAGTTCCGTAGTGCTACAGAGGGACAGATAACTGCTGTTCGCTTCTGGAAAGCCCCTAGCGAGACGGGAACTCACACTGGCAGGATCTGGTCGGCAACGGGAACACTCCTTGCAAGTGTCACTTTTACTAATGAGACTGCTTCTGGTTGGCAGGAACAGGCTCTCAGCACACCAATTAACATTCAAGCAAATACGACCTATGTAGTCTCTGTCAACATCAATGAGTATTATGTCGCCACTTATGATCAATTGGGCAGTTCCATAACTAATGGCGATCTTAGCTCAGTAGCAGACGGCAATAATGGGGTATTTAATGGGACTCTAGGGGCTTTCCCAAATAATTCCTACCGGAATACTAATTATTTTCGTGACATTAACTTTGTGCCTGTTGCCCTACCGACAATCACAAAGGTAAGCGGCGACAATCAAACTGGTGCAACCGGAGCTACCTTGCCTAACCCCTTAGTTGTTCAGGTCAAAGACAGTGCTGGTAATCCTCAATCCGGGGTGACGGTGAACTTTGCCGTTACCAGTGGCGGGGGGTCAGTCTCACCTGCTAGTGCAGTAACTAATGCTAGCGGTCAGGCTAGCACCACCTTAACGCTGGGAGCTAGCCCTGGTGCGATCAGTCCAGTAACTAATACTGTAAGTGCCACAGCAGACGGAATAGGTAGTGTTACCTTCTCAGCGACTGCGAATCCTCCAGGAGGCACACAAACAGTTTTAACGACTCAAGTGCCGAGCATTTCCAATGTCACTGATGGCGTTCCCTATGAGTTAGGTATGAAATTCCGCAGCACCAAAGGGGGACAGATTACTGCCATTCGCTTTTGGAAAGCCTCTAGTGAGACAGGAACTCATATTGGCAAGATTTGGACAGCCACGGGAACGCTCCTAGAAAGCGTCACTTTTACTAACGAGACAGCTTCTGGTTGGCAGCAACAGTTACTAGAAACACCAGTTAACATTCAAGCTAATACGACTTATGTAGTCTCTGTTAACGTCAACGCCTATTATGTCGCCACCAATGATGAGCTGGGCAACTCCATAGTCAATGGCGACCTCAGCTCAGTAGCTGACGGTAACAATGGAGTATACAATATTACTCCAAATTCTTTCCCAACTAGCTCTTATCGCAATAGTAACTATTATCGGGATATCGGCTTTGTCGTTGGCAGTACCTTGATTAAAGTCAGTGGAGACAATCAGATTGGCACTACGGGATCGACTCTGCCCAACCCCTTAGTCGTGCGAGTTGTAAACGCTCAAAATAATCCTCAATCGGGAGTGACGGTCAACTTTGCCATTACTAATGGTGGAGGTTCAGTCTCGCCTGCCAGTGTACAGACTAATGCTAGCGGTGAAGCAAGTACGAACTTGACGCTGGGGCCAGTGCCGAGTGGACCTGGAGGGGTGATAGTAACCGCCACGGCAGCCGGCATCGGTAGTATCACCTTCTCGGCTACAGCAACTCCAGCAAACACCAATCCCATCTATTTGGAAAACCTAAATTCTGGCACAACTAATTGGAAACTTGTCAACCGGGCCAATGGTGAGATTGCTGGCTATGCCTCAGCAACCAGTGTCAATAAGGGGGGATCGCTGGACATTAAGGTTTCTCTTGCACAACCTGGACAGTTTACCATCGACGTATACCGCTTGGGCTACTATGGTGGCACAGGAGGAAGATTAATGGCCAGCAGTGGCTCGCTCAATGGTACGACGCAACCCGCTTGCACCCTAGACCCCAATACTCGCCTGATCGAATGTAACTGGACAACTTCTTACGTCGTGCAGGTAGGCAATAACTGGACTAGTGGTCTTTATCTCGCCAAGCTGACTGACCAAGCAACTAGCAAAGTGGCACATGTGTGGTTTGTCGTTCGTGATGATAGCAGCACCGCCGATATTCTATTTCAGAGCAGCGTTTCCACTGTTTTGGCCTATAGTGCGACGGGTGGTTACAGCTTGTACGGCTTTAACAGCATTGGTGGTCAGCGGGCTTTCAAGGTTTCCTACGACCGACCTGTCTACCAAGCAACTTATGAACAGTCATTTGAGCCTGACACACTCCTACGATGGGAATACAATATGGTGCGCTGGCTGGAATCTCAAGGTTACGATGTCACCTATACCGACAACATGCAGGTTCATACCGACGGACAAAGATTGCTCAATCACAAAGTATTCCTGTCTGTGGGCCATGATGAGTATTGGTCTAAAGAAATCCGCGATTATGTCGAAGCTGCGCGCAATGCCGGAATTAATATAGGATTTTTCTCTGCTAATACTTGCTATTGGCGAGTCAGGTTTGAAGATTCCACTCCTGCTGCTGGGCAAGTACAGTCCAACCGGGTGATGGCCTGCTACAAACAAGATTGGGCATTAGATCCAGTTGCTCAGCAGCAGGGGCCATCAGCTGCTACTAATAAATTCCGCAGCGTCCAGAACCAACGCCCAGAAAACTCTTTGTTAGGAGTTATGTACGGTAGCGACCTCGATCTCTACAGTGGTTATAATTTTGTCGTCACCAACAGCAGCGATCCTTACTATGCAAACACGGGACTCCAGGATGGAGATCAGTTGACTCTGTTAGTAGGCTACGAATGGGATTTTATCGTTAATAATGGGTCTAGTCCTGCCAATCTTGTCGTTTTGGCTGAGTCACCAGTCCAGCCCTCTGGCACATTGCCAACCTTCGACGAACCACCTGGAGAACAATCCCTCCCTGCCAACCAGGATTTTACCAAATCCCACTCCACCCGCTACACAGCCAGTAGTGGCGCTAAAGTTTTTGCCTCTGGCACAATTCAGTGGGCGTGGGGTCTAGACAGTGATGGTGTTAATCCAGCTCGGGAAGATAATCGCGTCAAGCAAATAACTGTCAATATTTTAGCAGATATGGGAGCTAGACCCCTAACGCCAAATGCCAACCTGATTGTTCCTTAAACTATCCCACAGAAATCATCAATGTCACCTTTGAAACGTCGACAATTTACCCAACTGGCAGCTGCCAGTTTGACTTCCACTATTGTGGCCGATCTCTCTAGTAAGGTGCTTGCTCAAAACAGTGAGCCGAGTCAGGAGGTTATTTATGGAGTCAACCTCCTGAGTGCATCCAAAGAGCAAAATCGGGAAAACCAAACTCCATCAGTGGAACTGAGCGTTGCTGATCTGGCGACGGGAAAGGTTCTCTCTAAAGCTAGTGTGCCAGTTCTGTCTGTTGAAAATCTATCATCGAGACCGAAAACGCCTCGGGCCTTCTTTCTTCCTGATTATGACCGGATTACGAAATTGATAGTACTCGCAGATGGAACTATCGTAATTTCTACGGTTTCTAGCACGAGAAATGGTTATTTCAACTATCTTATTTCTATTGGCGGCATAGCTTCTACTGTTGAAAGCATTACTAGCGCTAAATTCACAGCCCAAACAGTTCTAGACTTCGAGAAATCCAATCAGACAGTCGACAGTTTACTCAGCCTTCCCAAGAATCAAGTTATATCCCTGGTAGGAACTGAGGGCATTACGCCTTTTGCTTTTAGAACACTTGATCTCAACACAGGTAAAATTCTTTCTGGCGATGATCTGGGCTTACCCCAACTGCCGCCTACCCATCGATTCGCTAACCTATGCCAAGATCCGAAGGGAAATATTTTCGCAACCGAGATTAGTTCAGAAGGTGTCCCTGTTTTAGTTTCAATGAACTTGCAGGATAAAGCCATAGCTACTGGCAAGGTTAAAATTCAGAGACTGACTCCACTGAACTTTGAGGGACGTCCCCTTGTTAACGATGTGAAAGACTTAGCCTTCTCTTCCTCCGGTCAATTGTATGCGCTTGCTGCTGACAATCGTGTCAAAAACAATGCCCTGTTTACGGTAGACGTGAAAACTGGCAAGATGGGGCTAGTAAGTGAGTTGGCAGTCGAGAAGTTTGCTTTCTCTCCCAAAGCCTAAATTCCACAATTTTGAGATTTATTGAAGGCGATCGCTCTTTTTGGCAGGGCGATTGCCTTTTGATACTGAAGAAATAAAAAAACTGTATGGAGAAATTAGCTAACAATACACTCAGCCTTTGGCGAGAGGAAAACAGCCTACTCATTCCACAAAATTTTGAGGTTTTTCGCAACCTGGTTGCTGAGGCAAGAGACTTCGCAGATCGTGGTAATTATAACGCGGCGGCTGTATATGCAGAAATTGCAGCTTTTCATGCACAGTTTAAACATTGTGGTCTTTTTAACAGCCCGGAACTGGAAAATATCCTCCTAAAAATAGGACACCAGATCACACAAACAACCCTCGCTCCCACTCCAGAACCTTCTTTATCCAAAAGGCCAAAAAATATCCTGCATGTTTCTACCAATATTTCTTCACCTTTCGGTGGTATTCCTAGATTTATTCGACGCTGGATACAGCAAGATACACAGCGATCGCATTCCCTGGCCTTGACAAAGCAAGCACCGCATGAAGTGCCTCAAATCTTAACAGAGTTGGTAAGCAATAGTCACGGCAAAATATTCTTACTGAACGAAACCATCGGTGGTTTTGTCTCTCGAGCCAAACGATTACGGAAAATTGCCGCGACAGCGGATATCGTGGTACTACATGTATGGGAACACGATGTCATTCCAATAATTGCCTTTGCCAATAAAGAACTATCTCCACCGATTATTTATGTAAATCACGGCGATCACTGCTTTTGGTTGGGAGCAGCCGTTAGTGATGTTGTTGCAAATCTCCGTGAGTCTGGTATGCGTCTTTCACAAAAGCGCCGGGGTATTGAAGCAGAGCGTAACATGCTCCTGCCTACTATTTTGGAACCCTCTCACAGACAGCTTTCTCGCACACAGGCAAAGCAACAGCTTGGCATTGCTGAAAACAGCACTCTACTACTCTCTATTGCTAGGGCGCCTAAATACAGAAAGACTGACGGCATAAGTTTTGCTGATGCACACGTTCCACTATTAAAAAAACATGACCGCGCTATCCTAGTTGTTATTGGCCCAGGTGGTAGTGAAGATTGGTCAACTGCCATACAGCAAACTCAAGGAAGAATCATAGCTCTTGGACACACTGAGGATACTGCTGTATACTACCAGGCAGCTGATATTTATGTTGATTCCTATCCTTTTGTTTCGATTACATCACTACTGGAAGCAGGAAGCTATGGTGTACCGTTGGTGAGTCGCTACCCATACTCCTCCGATGCGTGTGAAATCCTTGGTGCCGATATGCCTGGTTTGACTGGGAATTTGATTCGCGTACACGACCTCGAGGAGTACACAACTGTTCTATCGCGCTTAGTCGCAGATGAAGAATTACGACTCTCATTAGGAGAAGCAACGAGGAGGCGTATTGTTGAGGTACACATGGGAAGTAATTGGCAGCATAACTTGGAAGAGGTGTACACCCGTGCTGCTACTCTACCTCGGGTAAAAGTTACTTCATCTCCTATGGATCAAATGTTTATAACCGAGCCAGATGTCTTCTGGATTCGCGACCATAGTTGGAATTGTGAACTTGACGATATGATCCAGCCTCGATTACCAATTATGCCTTTTGAACAGAGACTTTACCATTGGATGCGGTTGGCTAAAAAGCATGGTTGGCAAAACCAAATAAGTCTTTTACTACCTGAGTGGTTTCGCTTGCGCTACTACTTACCTTTACGTTCTGTATTGAAAATGGGCAATGGGCAATAGGCAACAGATAAAAATATTTTTCCAAGATGAATATTTTACATATCAATCAATCTGATGGTCTCGGTAATGGAGCAGGAATCGCAGGTTACCGACTACATCAAGGTTTGCTAGCTCAAGGTGTAGACTCGCGCATATTGGTGGGAACGCTCACAAGCAGCAGTGACTGCGTAGCAACTGCTCCTCGCAGTAAGTACCGTGTGGAAAATTTGTGTTATCGCTTCGCTTGCCATTTTGGACTTAATGATATTAACTGGCTCGGCAGTTTTGATATTCCCAAGCATAACTTCTATAAACAAGCAGATATTCTTAACTTTCACAACTTGCATACTGGTTATTTTAACTACTTAGCAATTCCCTATTTAACGGAAAATAAGCCTGCTGTTTTTACGCTCCATGATATGTGGAGCTTTACTGGGCATTGCTCTTATAGTTATGATTGCGATCGCTGGAAGTTTGGTTGTGGCAAATGTCCTTATCCAGATACCTATCCAGCCATTGCCAGAGATAATACTTACCTAGAGTGGAAACTAAAAAACTGGGTTTACAGCCGCTCTCACCTCACCATAGTGACTCCCAGTACTTGGCTGGCTGAGCAAGTGAAGCAGAGTATGCTGCAAGACAAGTCAATTCATCACATTCCTTATGGTATTGATACGGAAGCTTATCAGCCTCTTGACACTGAAAAATGCCGTTCCATCCTTGGCATTCCAACAGATAAAAAAGTTTTAATGTTTGCAGCTTTAGATATAAAATATACCCGCAAGGGTGGCGACTTACTAGTCAAAGCTCTGCAAGCCTTACCAGATTCACTAAAAGCGGAGACTATACTTCTGACTATCGGTTATGGTAGTGAATCTCTTGCGGAAGTAGTGGGAATGCCTAACCTGAATCTTGGGTACGTAAGCAGCGATCGTCTCAAGTCCATTGCCTATTGTGCCGCTGATCTGTTTATTTTTCCGACTCGTGCTGATAATCTACCGTTAGTACTGCAAGAGAGCATGGCTTGTGGGACTGCGATGGTTTCTTTCAAAATTGGTGGTGTCCCAGATTTAGTACGTCCAGGTATCACTGGCTATTTAGCCTCACCAGAGGATGCTCAAGATTTGTGTAATGGCATTGTGCAGCTTTTAGAAGATAACCAACAGCGCCAGCAGATGGGGCAAAACTGTCGACAAATAGCTCTGAGTGAATACAGGTTAGAACTTCAGGCAAAACGATACATTGAAATTTACCATCAGTTATCAAGAAACTAAATATGCTTAATTATGCTTTCAGCATTGCAATAAATAGTATCGACTTTCATAGACATCTGGTGAAAAAGAATCTAGAGACGCGCTGCTTGAAGCGTCTCTACAAAGATTTTGGGTAACGCATAATTAATTTCTGGAAATATCTAATACTTACAAAAAACAATAGAAATATTTTTTAAATGATTATCAGACCCTTAGTTTCAGTAATTATTCCATGCTATAATGCAGCATCTTTTTTAACAGAAACCTTAGAGAGTGTATTTGAGCAAACATTAAAGGATCTTGAAATTATTCTTATTGATGATGGTTCAACAGACAATACAGCGACTTTAATTCGCTCTTTTGGCTCAAGAGTGAAAGCTGAATTTACCTCTAATCAAGGAGCAAGTGCTGCACGTAATCGAGGAACAGAATTAGCACAAGGTAGATTTATTCAATATTTAGATGCAGATGATTTATTGCGGGTAGATGCATTAGAAAAACGGGTAAATGCTCTTATTAATAACGATGCAGATGTTGCATACTCAGACTGGCAACGACTAGAAGAAGGGGAAGATGGCAAATATCATCCAGGGGAAGTGGTAGCTAGGCGAATTGAAGATATTCATGCTGATCCCCAGATAGCATTATTTACAGATTTCTGGGCACCACCTGCTGCCTTACTTTACCATCGTCGTCTTGTAGAGAAAATTGGCTGTTGGAATGAATCTTTACCTATCATTCAAGATGCTCGCTTTCTCTTAGATGCAGCTTTGGTGGGGGGAAATTTTATTTATGTGCCTGGCGTACAAGCAGATTACCGAGTCCATAAAAAAGATAGTTTGTCTCGCCGCAACCCTGCCAAATTCGTTTTAGATTGTTTCAATAATGCTTGCCAAGTAGAGGATTTCTGGAAAGTTAATGGCAGTATAACTCCAGAACGCCGGAGCGCGTTAGAGAAGACTTACGGACAGGTAGCCAGATTTTACTTTGAATACGATCGCTTAAAGTTCAAAGAAGTGCTTGCCAAAATTCATCATCTGAATCCTAACTATCTTCCTTCTAGTCCGAGAACATTGAGACAAATATCTCAATGGTTCGGATATGAGCAAGCGGAGGCGATCGCTCTCAACTATCGTCGGATCAAAAAGATGATTCACAGCTTGACTCCCAAATTTCCTATCACTTCTACCTAACGTGAAAATAATTCAAGTCCCTTTCTGCTTCTATCCCGATCCCGTTGGCGGAACAGAAGTTTACGTTGAGGCTTTGTCACGCTACTTGCAGCAACAAAGTGTTGAAGTTATAGTTGCAGCGCCGGGAGAAACTAGTCAGTCCTACCTACATCATCAGCTACCAGTACGGCGATATGGAATGTCGAAGCAACTCAAAAATCTACGAGAAAATTATGGAGAAGGGGATATACATGCAGCCATAGAGTTCAGCCGTCTTCTGGATGCTGAACAACCAGATATAGTACATCTCCATGCTTTGACATCAGGTGTTTCTCTGCGAATAGTACAAGCTGCGAAACAACGAAAAATTCCTGTTGTGTTTACATACCATACCCCAACCGTTACTTGTCAAAGAGGAACTTTAATGCGCTGGGGAACACAAATCTGTGATGGTCAGATAGATTTACATGCTTGCACTCAGTGTACACTGCAAGGTTTGGGACTAGATAAAAACATTGCGAAAGCGATCGCTAATTTGCCAACCCAGGTAGGAAAGTGGCTAGGCGATTTGAATTTACAAGGGCGTACTTGGACGGCCTTAAGAATGACAGAATTAGTTAGTCTGCGCCATACTACTTTACGCACCCTATTAGCGGAAGTTAATCACATTGTCGCAGTCTGCAACTGGGTCAGAGATGTTTTGTTACTCAACCACGTTCCTCAGGACAAAATTACTGTTATTCGCCAAGGTCTTTGTCACAACTTACCAGAAACGATTAACTCTCAGCCAAGATATGCTAAATCAACTTTAAAAATTGCTTTTTTGGGTAGGCTCGATCCCACTAAAGGAATTCATATTCTGATCAAAGCTTTACAAGTAGTCCCTAACTTGCCAATTAATTTAGATATCTATGGTGTTTCCCAAGGTGCAAGCGGTAGTGCTTATCAACAACAACTGCAAACTATAACAGCAAATGACCAACGCATCAGTTTCAAACCCCCAGTTGCACCTGAAAATGTGATATCAACCCTGACAGATTATGACTTGTTAGCTGTTCCTTCTCAATGGTTAGAGACTGGGCCAATGGTAGTGCTAGAAGCCTTTGCCGCTGGAGTTCCTGTGATTGGTTCTAATTTAGGCGGCATTGCTGAACTAGTTCAGCACGAAGTCAACGGCATTTTAGTAGAACCTGCGTCTGTAGTTGCCTGGAGTCAACAACTACAAAGATTATGCCAAGATAGGCAACTACTGATGCGGCTTGGTGCTGGTATTAAGTCTCCCCAAACAATGGAGGCAGTGGCAACTCAGATGTTATCAATTTATCAGCTCTATGCAAACGGCGACTTATTTTCCAAACCCATTTAATTGCTAACAAGAATATTTTATGATGCACCTTTCTGAAAACAAAAGCAATATGTTATCTACAAATACTCAGAATATAAAGATGTACACTATGCTGCTAAAAATTAGACCTACCCAACTAGGTGTATTCGCAAAGCAGCTACTGAGAGTAAAGCGACAATATGTTTGCACAAAAAGAGGTCAAAAGTTCTTGGTAGATCCTGTCTCTGTATTTGGATTAGAACTTTTGTGTCAAGGAGTCTATGAACCTCAAATGTCACGATTTCTAGAGTTAGTTTTACGGGCTAATGACGTGTTTGTAGATGTTGGTGGAAATGAAGGATACTTCTCTGTGCTAGCTTCATCTTTAATTCAAAATGGTACTGTTCATTGCATTGAGCCTCAAAGCCGTTTACAACGTATTATTCAGGAGAATATTAGCCTTAATTGTGTCAATTCAATAGTTGTTCATCCTATTGCTATTTCTAATCAACAAGGCGAAGTTAATCTCTTCTTACGCCCTTCTACAAATACAGGAGCTAGTAGTTTCTTTCGGCATTGGAAACTTGGTTCTACTTACGAGAAAGTTCCCACCACTACATTGGATGCGTTTTTTCAAAGAAATTCATTAGAGAGAGTGCGTCTGCTCAAAATTGACTGTGAGGGTGCAGAGTATTTAGTAATTGCTGGTGGAAATAATATCTTGAAGAAACACCAAATAGATTTTATTGCTATGGAGTACCATGAAAGCATTTGCGGTTGGGAAAAATGTGCTGAAATTCACAAATTGTTGCAGACTTACGGTTACATTCTGACAAAATGTCATGGTCAATGCATCTATCACCTTCCAGGTCTAGAACAAGAACTGCAATCATTAGGTAGGCTGCAAATTAATTGCGATTGGCATGAATAAAGCTATCAACTATAAATTTTTGAGATTTTAACCTTAACTGATGCTAAGTGTAGCTTACTTTGTCTCTCATCCAATTCAGTATCAGGCTCCTTTATTGCGGCTTGTTGCTGCCGATCCAGAAATCGATTTGAAAGTTTTTTTCTACAGTGATTTTTCTTTAAAGGCTTATCAAGATGAAGGATTTGGGCGATTAATTGCATGGGATGTGCCATTAACGCAGGGTTATGATTACTATTTTTTAAATTGCTGGGGTAGCAAGCAGTGGCAAAGTTGGTTACAACAACCGATCGCAACAGACATTCTCAAACAGTTAGAACAAGGAAAATTTGATGTTGTTTGGGTGCATGGTTGGTCTTGGCTATGTAGTATACAAGCGGTGCTGGCAGCAAATAAATTGGGTATTCCTGTTTTGCTGCGGGGAGAATCTAATGGTATCAGTGAACCGACTAATTCTCTGAAAAAAATAGCAAAAAGAGTTTTTCTGAACTGGCTTTTTGAGAAAATAGCTGGATTTCTTTACATCGGGACTCTCAACTATCAGTTTTACAGAAACTATGGAGTTGAAGAAAAGCGTCTATTTCGAGTTCCTTATGCGGTTGATAATGAATATTTCCAAAAGCAAGTTATGCTAGGACTTCCTCATCGTCAGGAACTACGAAAATCGCTGAATTTAGATCCAGCCAGACCAATTATTCTCTATGCTGCCAAACTGATTGATGTCAAGCGTCCCCAGGATTTGTTAGCAGCTTATCGATTACTCTCGGTTGATGGTGTGCAAGAACCAGAACCTTACCTATTGTTTGTGGGAGATGGGATTCTGCGTCCAACTCTGGAAGCTGAGGCGAAGGCAACAGGTTGGCAATCGATTCGCTTTTTAGGTTTTCAGAATCAGTCCCAAATGCCTGCTATGTATGATTTGTGTGATGTGTTTGTCTTACCCTCTGGTTTTGAGCCTTGGGGATTGGCAATTAATGAAGTTATGAATGCAGGTAAAGCTGTGGTTGTCAGTGATCAAGTAGGCTGTGCATCTGACTTGGTGAAAGACGGACAAAATGGACAAATTTATCCTGTAGGTGATATCACGGCTTTAGCTGAGGCAATTCGTTGGGCGATCGCTAACAGTATTTCCGCAGGAGAGATCAGCCTCAAACAAATTCAAAACTGGAGCTATCAGGAAGATTTGCAGGGACTCAAACAAGCCTTAAATTACTTACAGGTGAGAGTAGGTTAAATGAAAAAAGTTTTGATTGTAGGAGAAACCGCAGAAATAGGTCGTACCGAGGAAGTTTACGGACGAGGATTTTCTCAGTTTGGCTGTGATGTAGAATATTTTGCCTGGAGCAAAGCTGCACCCAGTTTAGCTTCTGGTTCGTTGTGGGACAAAATAGCATGGCGAGTGGCATGGCAAACACTAGCAAAGTCAGCAAATGCCAAATTATTGGCAACAGTAAATCATTTTCAGCCTGATTTGACTTTTGTTGCTTCTCCTCGCTTAGTTCATCCTGATACTATTTTGGCATTCCAGCAATCTGGTCTGGCTGTCGTATTTTATACCGATAATCCTGTAGATACTCATCATACCCACACTAATTCTTGGGTACAACGAGGATTTCCCTTGTGGGATGCTGCTTTTATTTGGAGTCAAAAATTAGTTGAACGGCTCAAAGAAAATGGTGTCAAAAGAGCTTTGTTTCACCCTTTTTGTAGTGATGTTGAATATCACTATCCCAAACACCAGGCTCACCCAATATATGATGTAGCGTTTATCGGTAACTGGGATAGTAGCCGCAAGCGAGAGCAGTATTTAAAAGCGATCGCAGACTATCGCTTAGGACTTTGGGGATCAAACTACTGGAATACTCACTGTCAAGAACCTGTATTAAAGGGTTTGTGCCAGGGAATGTGTAGCTATGAACAAATCCCTGATATTTTAGGCTCTGCCAAAATGGGTCTTAATATTTTACGTCCCCAGAATGAAGAAGGACACAATATTAGAACCTATGAAATTCCTGCTACAGGAACACTGATGCTGAGTGAACGGAGTCAAGAGTTATTGAGTTTATTTATAGAAGATCAAGAAGCTGTATATTTTTCGAGTCCGGATGAGTTAAGACAAAAAGTAGAGTATCTTTTACAAAATTCTGATTTAATTAAAGCTGTTGCAGAGGCTGGTTATCAGAAAGCACTAGTCAACACAATTAATGATAGAGTGACAGAAATTGCTAATCTTTATCAAACATTGAGATCGTCTCAGGGTAGTGATATGAAGTTACTACACCCAAAGGAGGCATAAGATACTAATGAAAGTCTGTGTGTCTGTTTGGGGACGTTTTCATGCATTTAACTTAGCCCAACAATTGCAAAAAAGAGGTTATTTACAAAAGTTAATTTCTACTTATCCGGCTTTTGCAATTACTAAGTATGGGATTGATCAGAAATTAATTCACTCTCTATGGCAATTGGAAGCTCTATCTCGTGGTTGGTATAAATTACCAAGATGGATGAGGGGCGATCGCAATTTGCAGCTATGGTTTTTAGAACAATTTGACCGCTCAGTCACAAATTATTTATCACCAGGATTTGATTTGTTTGTTGGTTGGTCAGGATCTAATTACTGGTCTGTGCATCGGGCGAAAGAACTCGGCGCTAAAACAATAATTGAGCGCGGTAGCAGCCATATGCATTACCAAACAGAAATTCTCACAGAAGAATATGAAAAATGGGGATTAAGTTTCACTGAAACACATCCTGGAATCTACGAAAGAGAAATACAAGCTTATGATGATGCTGACAGAATAGCTATTGCGAGTCTATTTGTAAAGCGTACTTTCTTAGCACAGGGAATACCAGAAAGTAAGCTTATTCTTGTCCCTTATGGAACTTCTTTAGCAGAATTTTATCCAGTTGCAAAACAAGATAATATATTTCGAGTGATTCATTGCGGCTCTTTATCATTGCGTAAAGGTGTCCAATATTTATTGCAAGCTTTTTGGGAATTAAACTTACCTAACGCCGAATTATGGCTTGTAGGTGCAATCACTCCCGAAATCAAGCCTTTTATAGCAAAATATCAGAGCGATCGCATTCTGATTAAAGGGACACATCCTCAACAAAAATTGCGTTGGTTTTACTCTCAATGCTCAGTATTTTCTTTAGCTTCCATTGAAGATGGTTTTGGAATGGTAATTCCTCAAGCAATGGCCTGTGGACTACCTGTAATTCATACGACTAATACAGGTGGTGAAGATATTGTGCGCAATGAAATTGATGGTTTTTCTATTCCTATTCGAGATATAGAAGCTTTGAAAACAAAAATTCTTTTCTTTTATGAAAATCCAGATAAACGAGACGAAATGGGGAAAAATGCTCTAGAACAGGCACGCAAGTCTCTAACTTGGGATGACTACGGTGAAAAAATAACTAATGCTTATTTACAAATTTGTTAGTCAGTATATTTTTACTACTGCATAATTTTAATTCCAATATATTAAAAAATAGAGCAATGGCACATAAAACCATCGGGATGCTTATATATGCAAATCCTGACCATTATCCTCCAACAATAAACGCCGTTCACTTATTATCAGAACATTTTGATGTAGTTTTGATTGGTCGTAATCAAGATCCTGCTATTTGGAAATACCCTGCCAATGTGAAAGTGCATCGTTTAGGAAAATATACATCAGTCAGAGAACGAGAAAAACAATCGCTTGAAGCTAAGCTGTGGGAATATATTAACTTTGTAGCACAAGCTCAGAAGCTGTTAAAAGATGTATCTTTGATTTATGCCTACGATTATTTCGCCTATACAGTTGCTTATTTCTGCTTGCTATTGCAAACTAAAAGTATTCCACTAATCTACCATAATCATGATCTCAATGAAAAATTATTTCCCCTATCTTCTCTATCAGGATGGGTTCAAAGAGGTGAACGCAAGTGGGTACATAAGGCTAATTTTGTAATTTTTCCGTCTCAAGAAAGAGCTTTATTTTTTAAAAAGTTGACAAATTTTTTGGGAAAAACAATGGTAGTACCTAATTTCCCCAGAAAATCATATTTTCAAGAACACCCAAATTTTCCAAATCTCCTATTAGAGCGTTTTCACAATCCTCAAATTTTACTACAAGGAACTATTTCGGTTAAAAATTCCCTTTTGGAACTCATCGAATCCTTAGATTTTTTAAATCAGTCAATAGAGATCAAATTGATTGGGTATATTCAAGAAGCAGACAAGCTAGTCATCAGAAATTTTACTATTACCAAGAATGTTGCTGAGCGTGTTAAATATTTTCCACCAGTACCTTATAATGATTTGCCTCCACATACTTGGAAGGCATCTTTAGGTGTTTGTTTATATAAAAAGACTGGTATAAACCACCGAACTATGGGAACAGCATCAAATAAAATATATGAGTATGCTGCCTGTGGTCTACCTGTGATTGTAAGTGATCAACCAAACTACCGAGAACACCTTGCTAATGAGAGTTGGGTACGTTTTGCCGATCCTGATAACCCTAAATCTATCGCCTCTGCTGTTGAGGATATCATGAGTGACTTTAATAAATACCAAGCTATGTGCTTAGCAGCTAGGCAAGCTTTTGAAGAAAAATATAATTACGAGTCTGCCTTTTATCCTTTGTTCAAAAAAATTCAAGAATTAGTTTGTAGTAGTGAAGTGAAAAATGAGTAGTGAAAACCTAGACTAAGTAAAAATTTTTAAGTTAATAAAGGTTTATTTTGAAAATATGCATATCGATACTCAATTTCATCCAAAAATATCAATATTATTACCTGTATTCAATGGTCAACGATATATACGTGAATGTATAAATTCTATTTTAAATCAAAGTTTTACTAACTTTGAATTGCTCATTAGTAATGATTGTTCAACTGACGATTCACACAACATAATTCAAGAGTTTTCAGATCCAAGAATCATATATTTATCGAATCAAAAAAATCAAGGGCTATTTAAAAATTTGAATTTAATTTTAAAATTAGCTAATGCCCCAATAATACGTTTTATTTGTCAAGATGACATTCTCTTTAGTGACTGTTTAGAAAACGAGATACTTTTTTTTGAGAACCATCCAGAGATTGATATTTCATTTTGCAAAAGCCACATAATTGATCGAAACGGAATGACTCTTAGTCAGGGTGCTTTAAAAGATTTACCAGATGTAATTGATTCCCATCTAAGTATGCAGTTATTCTATTATTATGGCTGTATTCCTGGTAATCTTTCTACAGTTTGTATTAGAAGAGAATGTATTGATGAAATTGGTTTATTTAACGAATCACTTTATGTTTCAGGTGATTATGAAATGTGGGTAAGGATTTGTCAAACAAAAAAACTAGGAGTTATTCACAAACATTTATTGAAAGTTCGCTCTCATGATAAACAATTAAGTCGTACCTCAGAATCCGGAGTGCGAGTTATTTCAGAGAACCGAGAAATACGTTCTAAAATTCTAACTATACTCCCTAAAAATGTTCATTTTCAGGCAAAGTTTTATTGTCAAATGCGACAAAATGTGCTTGATGTACATCATAGTCTCTATTGTCTGAAATATAAAAAGATCAATAACTTCTTGCGTATCTTAAAAATAATGGGACTTGGAGATTTTTCTTTTGGTTTATTTTTCTGGTTAATCACCTTGAATAATCATCTATATAAGCCTCAGCCAAAGTTTGTTTAATATTTGATAAATGACATCAAGGCTTTTGTAAAATTATTTTTGGAATGAATTATTATGGTACTTACTAAAGATATTGTTTACTCAAATCAAGGTAATCCATCTATTGTAAAACTATTAGATGAACATGATCTAAAAATTTTAGATATAGGTTGTGGGGCGGGAGATACAGGACAACTTATTCGTTCTGTCTATCCTTCAGTTCACATAACCGGAATTACTAGTTCGATTATGGAATCTAACCTAGCAAAACAAAAATTAGATTTTTGTGCTTGCTTAGACATAGAACGAGATGAAATACCTGCGTTTTTAAAACAGGAGTTTGATGTTTTAATTTTCTCCCATGTCTTGGAGCATTTAGTAGAACCAGTAGCAGCAATTCAGAAATTACTACCTTATTTAAAGATAGGGGGAAAAGTCATTATTGCCTTACCAAATATATCTAACTGGCGGGTTCGTTGGAAGTTAGCCTTAGGTAGGTTTGAGTATACAGAAGGTGGGATAATGGATAAAACCCACCTGCATTTTTATACTTTCTATACAGCTCCTAAATATTTAATACAACCAATATCCGAAATAGAATTAACACACCATTCAGTTAATGGTAGTATCCCTCTTGGTTTTTTGCGTCATCATTTACTTCATCCCAATCTTCGCACTAAGTTAGATGAGCTTGGTTGCCAATGGCTACCTAATCTATGTGGTAGTGAAATTTTAATGGTAGCTTATCGCAAGGGATAGACTTTTAGCTATGACTAAGGTACTTTTCATTTCTCCTTATGGAGAGGATTATTTAGCAGATGGACTTCTACATGGACTAAGAAGTCTCTTAAAGGAAAACGTAGTTGATTTTCCCAAATGCGCTCATCTATATAAAAATTATGTTCAGGAATCTAAAGTTAAATTATACGGCAATGGATTTACTCTCTATGGATTGCTAGAAGATATTCCTGTGGATAGAACTGAAATTGATTTTAAGATCCGTAACGGATTTTTTGATCTGATTATTTTTCCGGCAATCTTTAAAAATTTTGGTTTATTTATAGAATTTCTACCTTACTTAAATTTTAGAAATACTGCAATTATAGATGGGGATGATACACCTCAGCCCTATGGTTATGCTGGAAAGTGGTGGCGAGAACCTAAGTGGTGGTTTTTACCCAAGGCACATCAACAATTTCTTTATTTTAAACGAGAATGGACTTTAGAGACAATTCGTCATTTTTGGTTTAAATTGCCTCCTGTTTTTATCTGTAAATATTTACCAACTCCCCGTAATTTCCGAACAATTTCTTTTTCAATTCCAGAAGAAAAAATAGTTAAAAATTTGCCTCAAAAAACAAAGCTATTTCCTAAGCATATTGTTGATGTAGAAATAGCTAAGAGAATCCCAGGAAGCACTACTAGTTATGCTTTTGAATCAGAAGCAGAATACTATTCCGACTTGCAAACTTCCAAATTTGGGATTACAACTAAAAGGTCAGGATGGGACTGTTTACGTCACTATGAAATAGCAGCTAATGGCTGTGTACCTTGTTTCCGCAATTTAGATGACAAGCCTAAAACTTGCGCTCCTCATGGATTAAATAGAAATAATTCTATTATTTATCAAAACTACGATGACCTCATGCGTCAAATAGATAATATAAGTGAAGAAGAATATTCTAGACTTAGATTAGCTGCTTTAGCTTGGGTAAGGGAAAATACTACTGTACAGAGAGCAAAAAATCTACTGCAAATTTTCAAATTAGATGTCTAATTAATAGTAGTTTTTGACTAGCATTATTGTTTTGAAAATACATAATCAAGGTAATCTTGGCTATGGGTGTAAATAAAAATTATCAATGACGCCTGATGTGAATTGAATATGGAGACGCAATATTCCTTGCGCCTGGTAAAAAA